>CALXPQ010000010.1 GCA_944390485.1 Veillonellales bacterium | reverse complement strand
CCTGCCGCTCAGTTTGTAATTCCCTTTCACATCCAATGCGGCTTGAACGATAGGGAGACAATCATGCCGGGACAGTACAAACTGCAAGACGCGTCAGGCCGCCCCGCCTGCTGCGGCTCTGAGGAGCCGCACCGGTCCTTTTTCTTAATGGCCGGGCGCAATCCCGGCGCTCCGGCTGAGAGCGCCTGAGGAGAAGGGCGGCACAAATCAAAAGCCGCCCCGCTGGAACTGCCCGGCTTCGGGGCCGGGCTCAGGCGAGGGGATGAACCGTATTCCCGGCCGCAGGGAACAAAGTGTCCGCAAGCGGACATATCCGCCGTGCTGCGCACTAGCGTAAGGAAGAGGAGTCCGGCTCCGCCGGAATTTTACGCGGCGCTTTGCGCCTGCGTATGGGAAAGAAGAAAGCCCGGCAGGGCCGGGCTGTGTCCGCCGCGCTTCGCGCGTGCGTATGAGAAGCAACATTGGCAGGATTAACCTTTGCGTGTTAGAAAGCAAGTCATTCAACGTATGTGGGTCCGCTCCTGCATGAGAATGTACGGAGTCACAAGGGAGCGTGCTTGCACGCGACACAAAACTTCCACGGGCATGAAGAGAAAGGTAAGTGTCTCTATGTAGGCCTGCATCTGTGTGCGAGGAGCGTTCGCATCGAACATGAAGCCCGCACTTCATGCACGATACAAGTTCAGTACTGGTGCAGCTTCCCCGCCCCTTTGAACGGAGGCCGGTGCCCGAAGGGAGAAAATTTCGCCGGTGGCGTCAGCCGGAGCGCTTGTCTGAGCGACCGCAGGGAGCGAGTTGCGCGGAGGGTAGTGACCGGTGAAATTTTCAGGCCGGAGTGACGGGGCGGCTGCCCTTTCTTTTGCTTCATTTTCTTTCCGTCAGGCACGGAAAGAAAATGAAGGGACCATGGAATCCCATTCCAAAAATGGGAAAAGTCGTAAATGAGTGAGCACGTACGGCATCGTTATGTGAATCCGCGCCGACTGTGTAAAAGAGAATTTTGGCTTATGTGGGGACCGCGCCAGTGTATGAGAAACGTCCGTATCGAACATGAAGCCCGCCCCTCATGCAAGACAGCGACCATCGCCGGCGCGGCTTCCCCGCAGGCGGCGTATATCCGTCGGTATCGTCGGCTGATTCTTTGCATTCACGGCGTGAGCCGCACGAAATTTCTTTCACCTGTGAGAAAAAGTTCTTCTATAAAAAGTTTTTGTATGAAATTACAAAAGATTTTTCTGTTTTGCGCGGAAGTTTTCCTGTACAATGGAAACAGAAGATCGAAGCAATGCATTTGTCCCGCTTCCGGCGGGACAGGGAGGTGGCCATGATGAAACGATTCTGGATGGCGGCGGCGCTCGCCGCGGCGGTGCTCTGCGGCGGAGAAGCGGTGGCCGCGCCGCAGCCGGGCCTGATGGACGGCGCGGCGCAGGTGTCCGTGACGACCGAGGGCAGTTTCGAGAAGTTCGACGCGAAGCTCCCCGTGTGGAAGGGCGGCACGGCGCTCCAGCGGGCGCGGGTGAACGCGGCGCTCGAGCGGGAGCGGCTCCGTTTTGAAAACCAGCTGGCGGAGCACGGCGCTCACGGCGAGGTGACGGGCTGGCTGAGCTGGCTAGCGGGCCGCACGGACGGCGGCGTGGTGAGCCTGGTCCTGCTGGAGTCCACGTATTTCAAAGGCGCGGCGCATCCCATGACGCAGGTGATCGGCATGAATTTCGATGAGAACGGCGAGCGGATCACCCGGAAGGACGCGCTCGCTCATGCGGCGGTGACGGACGCGGCGGGCATCAACGCGGCGATCGAGGCGCAGGCGGCGGAGCGGAAGATTCCGCTCTTCCCCGCGGAGTGGCGCACCGTGGCGGAGTGGCCGGAGCAGTTCTACATCGGCGCGGACGGTCATCTGTATTTCCTCTTCCAGCAGTATGAGATCGCGCCGTACGCGGCGGGATGGATCGCCATCGACGCGGGCGCATGGCAGGACGCGCAGTGACGCGCGCATAAAAAAAGACCTGTCTCCTTCGGGAGGCAGGTTTTCGTTTGTCCGTTCACAGAAAGAGGAGGCCGGCGGCGATGGCCGTGAGGATGCCGCCTTCGACGCGGCTCATGATGAGGGAGAAGTTTTTGATGCCCAGGATGCGGTCGCGGATCTTCCCCGCGCAGAAGGCGACGAGGGAGAAGCAGCAGAAGGCCTGCACGGCGAAGGTCGCGCCGAGCACGGCGAGCTGGGCCGACGGGGAGAGGCCGGCGGCGGGGTCCACGAACTGCGGCAGGAGCGCCAGGAAGAAGAGGAGCACCTTCGGGTTGAGCGCGTTCATGATGAAGCCGCGCCGGTAGAGCGCGCCTTTGTTGTATGCGTCTTCCGCGCCGGGGAGGGCGAGGGGCTCCGGCTTCGAGCGGAACGCGCCCCACGCGAGGTAGAGGAGGTACGCCGCGCCGAGATAGGTGAGGGTGTGGAAGGCGGCGGGCGAGCTCTGGATGAAGGCGGCTACGCCGACCACGACGAGCGTCGTGTGGAAGATGGGACCCGTGGCGAGCCCGGCGGCGAGGGTCACGCCCTGCCGGAAGCCGGAGCGGAGGCTTTTCGCGAGGAGGTACATGATGTCCGGCCCGGGCATGAAGGTGAGGAGGATCGCCGCGGCAGTGAAGGAGAGCCAGTCGATGGGATTCATTCCGCCGCCTGCCAGTTCTTGCACACGTCCACCCAGCCGAGGGACTTCGAAGCCGTCTCGAGTTCCGCGAGGGAGAGCCGCACCGCGCTGTGGTCCGTCCCCGCCGCGGGGTAGACGGTTTCGAAGCGCCGGAGGGAGACGTCCAGGTAGACCGGCACGCCTTCCGGCAGGCAGAAGGGGCACACGCCGCCCGGGCGGTGGCCGATGAGGGCTTCGCAGTCCGCGCCGGGGATCATCTTCGCCTTCGCGCGGAAAGTCTCCTTGAATTTGTGGTTGTCGATCTTCGCGTCGCCGGCGGTGACGACGATGAGGGGCTTCTCTCCGAGGAGGAAGGACAGGGTCTTGGCGATGTGCGCTTCTTCGCAGCCGAGGGCCTGCGCGGCGAGCGCCACCGTGGCGGACGATTCCGCCAGATCGATCACGCGGTCCTCGAGGCCGAGAGACGCGAAATAGGATTTGACTTGAGCAAAGGACATGGGCGGTGCCTCCTTATTTTTATGATAGTAGAATCAGTATACCACTTCTCAGATTTTCCGTTCAAGGCGGGGAAATATACAAAACGGCCGGGCTGTGTTAAGGTAGAGGCATGGAGTACAAACCGGTCGTATGCAAAGGAGGCAGACCTATGGAAATCATTCATTCGGATCACGCGCCGGCCGCTCTCGGGCCGTATTCTCAGGCCGTCCGCACGGGCGGGCTGGTCTTCTGCTCGGGCCAGCTCGGCATCGACCCCGCCACGGGGAAGCTTGCCGGCGACACGGTGGAGGCGCAGGCGGAGCAGGCCGCGCGGAACGTGGAGGCCGTGCTCATCGCGGCGGGCCTCTCGCTGGAGGATGTGGTGAAGACCACGTGCTTCCTCGCAGACATCGCCGATTTCGCCGCGTTCAACGCGGTGTACGCGAAATATTTCGTGAGCAAGCCCGCGCGGAGCTGCTTTGCCGTGAAGGCGCTGCCGTCGGGCGGCCTCTGCGAGATCGAAGTGGTGGCGGCCGTGCCGCTGGAAGACTGAGGAGGCGCGTCATGACCCTGACCGAACTGGCGGTGGCATGCCGCACGTACCGGCGCTTCACGCAGGAGGAGGTGCCGCAGGAGCTCCTCGCGCTGATGGTGGAGAACGCGCGCATCTCGAACAGCGCCATGAACCAGCAGCCGCTCCGCTATGTGGTGGTGCGCGATCCGGAGCTGGTGGCGGCCATGCAGCCGATGCTCCACTGGGCGGCGAAGCTCCCGAAGGAGATCGGCACGCCGAAGGAAGGCGAGCAGCCCACGGCCTTCATCGTGGTCTGCACGGAAGGGCGCGACACGCCCTACACGGGCGTGGACATGGGCATCGCCGTGCGCACCATGACGCTCACCGCCTGCGAAGGCGGCGTGGGGAGCTGCATCATGGGGGCGGTGGACTTCCCGAAGGTCGCGGCGCTCCTGGAGATCCCCGCGGAGTGGAAGCCCCGCCTCGTGCTCTCGCTGGGCTACCCGGACCATGCGAGCGTCATCACGGACCTGCCGGAGAACGGGAAGACGGACTATTACGTCAATGAAGACCGGGACTACTTCGTCCCGAAGCGGAGCCAGGAGGACATCGTCCTCTGGCGGTGAAGGACGCAGGGCGGCGCGGAAGCGCCGCTTTTTGCATGGCGCGGGCCAGCCGGTTTCTAATAAAAAAATAATGCGCCGCTCCGGGGAAAGGCCTTGTCAGAAAAAAACTTTTCTGCTATCATTACTCATGTTGTATTCCTGAATAGCTCAGTCGGTAGAGCAATCGGCTGTTAACCGATCGGTCGTAGGTTCGAGTCCTACTTCAGGAGCCAATGGCCTGTTCGTCAAGTGGTTAAGACACCGCCCTTTCACGGCGGGTTCGGGGGTTCGAATCCCCCACAGGTCACCACGGGCGATTAGCTCAGCTGGGAGAGCGCCTGCCTTACAAGCAGGATGTCAGCAGTTCGATCCTGTTATCGCCCACCACAGGAAGAAAGCAGTCTGCCGCGCCATGCCGGACTGCTTTTTTCGTGCAGAAGGCCTGCTCCGATTCCGGGGCAGGCTTTTTTATTTATGCTTTTCTTTTCTGCAGGGCTTCGAGGCCGCCTACCTTGAAGCGGAGGATGAGGTCCTGCATGGCGTACCACCGGTCGTTCTGCTCCCAGCCGAGGGCGGTATTCACCGCGAAGCTCCCCTGCAGGAGGAAGCGGAAGAGGACCTCCGCCTCAGGGCGGGACAGGGAGGCGTAATGCATGATGACGGGCACCATGGAGTCTTTCGCTATGTCGTAGAGGAAGGCGAGGATGGGGCCGGGGAGGTCCGGGTCGAGGAGGAGCGCCCGGTACTTCGGCGACTCCGCCGCGCGCTGGCAGAGCGGGAAAAACGTTTCCGCCGTGAGTGGTCCTGCGTCCATGGACTGCCGAAGCTGCTTGAAATAAGAGAGAAGATTGCACTCTCGGATCTGAAAGGCGTCGATCAGCACGTCGGTGAGCACTTCGTCCAGATTGGCGTAGTGAAGGTAAAAGGTGGCGCGGGCGATGTTCGCCTTCCGGCACAGGAGCGTCACAGACAGGCGGCGCCAGCCGCCCTTCGCGACGAGATCGAGAAATGCGTCCTTGATGGCGGCGCGGGTATAGAGCGTGCGGCGGTCCGGTTTTTCGTTCATGGAAACCTCCTTCTGGACAGAACGCGAAAGATGTACAGGAAATGGACAGTTCCCGGAAACTGTGCTTCCTCTCGGGGAGCATCTGTCTATAATGATTATAGACAGTGTGTCAATCAGATTTACAGGATGTCCAGAAAATGAAAAACAGAAGGGAGAAACTTATGACAGAAATGAAACGGACCGGTCTCATGTACAGCGAAGAATTCAACTGGCACAATCCCTGCGCGGGAGCGCTGGTTTTCCCGGCGACAGCCAATAAGTGGCTGGAGCAGGATGATTATTATGAATGCAAGGACCGGCTGCGCCCGACGTACCGGCTCCTCGTGCGGAGCGGCCTCGCGGCGAAGCTCGCGCCCATCGCGCCGCGCATGGCGGCGGAGGAGGAACTCTGCTTATTCCATACGCCGGAATACATCGAAACATTGAAGACGCTCAGCGAAGGCATCGGCGGCCCGGCCGGCGTGATGACGTGGATGGGGCCCGGCTCGTACGACATCATCCGCCTCGCTGTGGGCGGCGACCTCGAAGCGATGGATGCGGTCATGCGGGGCGATGTGAAGAACGCTTTCTGCCTCCAGCGGCCGCCGGCGGGGCACGCGGTGTCGGACAGCGCGTACGGTTTCTGCATCGTGAACGCGTTCAATATCATGGCGGAATACGCCCGCCGGAAGTACGGCCTCTCGCGCATCCTCATCCTTGATTTCGACTGTCATTACAAGATGGGCATCCAGCAGGCATGGTACGACAGCCCGGACGTGCTCTATGCAGAGGTCCATCAGACCGGCATGCAGCCGATCAACTGCGACACCGATGTGGACGTGTATCACACGGGCGAAGGCGCGGGCCTCGGGTACAACGTGGCCATCCCCATGACCGCCGGCGCGGGCGACAAGGCGTACATCAAAGCGTTTAAAGATGTGATCGAGCCCATCGCCGACCAGTACGATCCGGAGCTCGTCCTCGTCGTGGCGGGTTACGCGTCGAACATCTTCGACCCGCTGGGCCGCCAGCAGCTCACGGCCGAAGGGTACCGCGCCCTCACGGAGATCGCCATGGGCATCGCCGAGCGCCATTGCGGCGGCCGGCTCGTGGCCGTCATGGAAGGCGGACAGGGCGTGTACATGCCCTTCTGCGTGCTCCGCACCCTCGAGGCGCTCTCCGGCGAGACCACCGAAGTGAACGACCCCATCGAGGATTTCATCGACCCCGTGCACGGCAACGACATCACCGCCGACCAGGCGCAGCGCATCGAAGCGGCCCGCAAGGTCCAGTCGGCTTTCTGGAAATTATAAAAGGAGATACGCTATGAAACTGCAGCTCATCCGCAATGCGATGGTAAAAATCACCTGCGGCGGCGCCGTCTTCCTCGTGGACCCGTGGCTCGCGGAGAAGGCCAGCCTCGGCACCTTCCGCCAGATGGAGGCCATGGGCTTCCGCCCCGTCGTGCCGGAGCAGTGGGACATTCCCATGCCTATGTGCGCCCTGCCTTTCCCGAAGGAAACCGTCCTCGCGGACGTGGACGCGTACATCGTGACGCACCTCCATCCCGACCACGTGGACATGGCCATGGACGGCACCGTCGGCGCGCCGCTCTGCCATGAGACGCCGCTCTTCACGCAGAGCGCGGACGACGGCGCGGTCTTCACGAAGTCCGGCTTCTCCGATGTGCGCATCATGACGGAGAGCGGCGCGGACTTCCGGGGCGTGCGCCTCACGAAGACGCCGGGGCGGCACGGCACGGAGACGCCCTGCGGCCCGTCGTGCGGCTTCCTCCTCGAAGCGCCGGGCGAACCCGTCCTCTACGCTGCCGGCGATACCGTGTGGTATGACGGCGTGGCGGAGACCCTGCGCCGCGTGAAGCCGGACGTGATCGTGCTCAATGCCTGCGCCGCCCGTCTCGAGGGCAACGGCCGGCTCATCATGGACGACAAGGACGTCCTCGCCGTGAAGGCCGCCGCGCCGCAGGCGCAGATCGTGGTGGTGCACATGGATACCGTGGCCCACGCCTGCCTCACGCGGCAGTCTCTGCGGCTCCTCCTCGACGCCGAAGGGGCAGCGGACGTCCGCATGCCGGCTGACGGGGAGACGCTCACCTTTACGAAATAAGATGTCATGAAAAAACATCCCGGTGGAGAGATTCATCGGGGTGTTTTTGTTTGGGGAAACGGGGCAGCGGCTCATGCAGAGGCGGGCGCACATAGAGGGGCATGCGTGACGGCTCATGGAGAAAGCGGCCCCACACTCCGATGCCGTATGTGTCCAAAACATACGACTGTTTCTATTTTTGGAGCATGAACTCCATAGTCGTGTCACTTTCCTTCTTCCCCCGGGAAGAATGGAAAGTAACCAAAGGAAGAAGCGGCCGGCCAGGCGAAAAAGGACCTGTCGGCGGGGCGTCCTGCCGCTCAGTTTGTAATTC
Organism: Veillonellales bacterium; assembly: GCA_944390485.1. GTDB lineage: Bacteria > Bacillota > Negativicutes > Veillonellales > Dialisteraceae > UBA1822. Next base: position 31,074 of record CALXPQ010000010.1, on the reverse strand, counting down.
CCTTTCCTCTCAAATGCGGCTTATACGTAAGGAGACAACCATGCCGGGACAGTACAAACTGCAAGACGCGTCAGGCCGCCCCGCCTGCTGCGGCTCTGAGGAGCCGCACCGGTCTTTTTCTTAATGGCCGGGCGCAATCCCGGCGCTCTTGGGAGGAGCGCCTGAGCGGAAGGGCGGCACAGATTAAGAAGCCGCCCCGCTGGAACTGCCCGGCTTCGGGGCCGGGCTCGGGCGAGTGGGGAGACTGTATTCCCGTCCGCAGGGAACAAAGTGTCCGCAAGCGGACTTTTTCCGCCGTGCTGCGCACGGGCGTAAGGGGAAAGAGGAGTCCGGCTGCGCCGGAATTTTACGCGGCGCGCTGCGCCTGCGTATGAAAGGAAAGAAGAGAGCCCGGCAGAGTCGGGCCCTGTCCGCCGCGCTTCGCGCGTGCGTATGAGAAGAAACATTAGGGGGATAGACTTGTGTGTGAAGAAACAGAGTATTCAACGCATGTGGGTCCGCTCCCGCATGAGAAAGTGCGGAGCCATAAGGGAGCGTGCTTGCACGCGACACAAAACTTCTACGGGCATGAAGAGAAAGGTAAGTGTCTCTATGTAGGCCTGCATCTGTGTGCGAGGAGCGTTCGCATCGAACATGAAGCCCGCACTTCATGCACGATACAAGTTCAGTACTGGTGCAGCTTCCCCGCCCCTTTGAACGGAGGCCGGTGCCCGAAGGGAGAAAATTTCGCCGGTGGCGTCAGCCGGAGCGCTTGTCTGAGCGACCGCAGGGAGCGAGTTGCGCGGAGGGTAGTGACCGGTGAAATTTTCAGGCCGGAGTGACGGGGCGGCTGCCCTTTCTTTTGCTTCGTTTTCTTTCCGTCAGGCACGGAAAGAAAATGAAGGGACCATGGAATCCTATTCCAAAAATGGAAATAGTCGTAAATGAGTGAACACGTACGGCATTTCTATGTGGGCCTGCACCAGTGTATGAGAAACAAATGCAGCGAGCATGAAGGACGCATCCCATGCAGGATAAGGTAAGAATTGGTTCAGCTCCCCGCCCGTTCCGTTGGAGGCCGACCCCGCAGGGGGAAATTTTGAGAGCGCCGCCGTGAAGCGGCCGCGCCGTGTTTGAGCGAGCGCAGCGAGCGAGTTGCGCGGACGTAGGCAGGGGTCTCAAAATTTAGGCTGGAAACGCGCGGCGGCGCTTCCTTTCTTGGCCGACATTCTTTCCGAGCGGTCGGAAAGAATGTCGGGGACCCTGGAATCCCATTCCAAAAATGGAAACAGTCGTACATGAGTGAGCACGTACGGTCTCTCTATATGGCCCCGCACCGCCTGTCTAAAAAGGCGCTCATCGTCATGTGGGGCCGCGCCGGTGTATGCGAAACGTATTCATCGAAAATGAGCCCCGTCCCGGCAGCCCCGATGCAAATTTTTCTCGCCTGCGCCCGCAGCGCGCGGAAAATTCGGCGGCCCCGCCGATTGCAGAGAAATACTGCCCCGGATGATCGCATGAAAAAATCCCGCAGAGAAGGAAGTCCTTCCCGCGGGATTTTCTTTATGCGATCTCGTAGACTACGGTCACATTGGCCGTGATTTCCTGTTTCTCCGGCGTGAGCTCGGTGCCGGTCTCCGCCGTGGCGTCGCCGTTGTACATCAGCGCGCGGTACGGCGCGGTTCGGGTGGTGCTGGCCGTGGAGGAGAGCACGCCCGTGATGGTGCAGCCGAGTCCGGCGGCGATGGCGTCCGCTTCTTTCCGGGCGCTGGCGGCGGCGCTGCGGATGGCGGCGGCGCGGCAGGTCTCTTCGTTTTCGAGGGAGAAGACCACCGAGCCGATGCGGTCCGCTCCGGCGGCGATGGCCGCGTCGGTCACCTGTCCGGTGCGGGCGAGGTCCTTTACGACCACTTTCATGGAGTTCTGGGCGCTGTAGGCGCGGATAGTCTGCTGATCTTTCACGTCGTATTCCGGCCAGAGGGTGTAGTTCGCCGTGGAGAATCCTTCGTCGGAGGCGCCGGCGGCGATGACCGCGTTGCGCACGCGGGCGGCGGTGTCCGCGTTGTCCCGGGCGGCTTCGGCGGCGGTGGCGCCGCGGCTTTCGATGACCACGTAGAGCGTGGCCGTATCCGCGGCGGCCGTGACGGAGCCGGTGCCGCTGACGGTGAGGGTGCGCGGCGCGTCTTCAGCCTGCGCGGCGAGGCCGCCTGTGAAGATGAGCCCTGCGGCCATGAGGGCGATGACTGTCTTTTTCATAGCGAGCCTCCTCAGATCAGTTCATAGGTAACCTGGAGCACGGCGCTCACTTCCTGCGGGCCGCCTTCGACGGGCGTGACGGCCCGGCCCGCACCGTCGGCGGCTTTGCTCATGAGCATCATGCGGGGATAGTAGACGGGGGCGGAGCCGCTCTCGCTGACGGAGAGCACGGGGCCGAGGGACGCGCCGAGCGCGGCGGCGAGGGCTTCGGCCTGGCGGCGCGCGTCGGCGGCCGCGGCAGCGATGGCCTGCGTGTGGTACGGCCCGGCTTCGGTGTTGCGGAACTGGAGCGAGTCGATGCGTGTGGCCCCGTTCTCCGCGGCGGCGTCAATGAGGAAGCCCGTGAGCGAGGTCTGGGGCACGCGCACCTGGATCTGGTTCGCCGCGCGGTAGCCGACGCGTTTCGGCGAGCGGCCGTCTTCATAGGTATAGATCGGATTGACCGTGTAATTCTGCGTGGTGATCTGGTCCAGCCGCGCGCCCGTCTGGAGGAGGGCCGTGCGGAGCGCCCGTGTGCGGGCGGCGTTCTCCGCGACCGCGGCCTGCTGGGTGTCGGCGCTGGTCTCGACCGTGACGGTGAATTCCGCCTGGTTCGCTTCTGCGGAGGCGGTGCCCGTGCCCGTCACGGAGACCGTGCGCGGCGCGGCGTCCGCGGTGAGGCAGGTCCCCGCGAGGAGCGCCGCGGCGAGGAGGAGCGTCCATTGTGTCTTCATCGTGTGTTCCTTTCTGCCTGTGGCAATCAGATGAAACCGGTTTCTTTTATTTTATTATCAATAATAAATATAGTCAATAATCAGAAGGCTTTCCCCGGCCGGCAGGGCGGGCGGAAATTTCCCGCGGGCGCGGCGTCCGGTCCCCTTTTCATTTTTGTTGTGTTAAGATATAGATGGTTAAACATGGCATCGGTTCGATTGCAGATAGGGAGGAGTGTTTCCTGTGTCCGATATCAAACGTGTATATGTACGGAAAAAAGAGGGCTTCCGCCAGGAGGAGGAGCGTCTCGCCGCCGAGCTGTCCGAATTTCTCGGGGACCGCATCCGGGGCGCGGCGATCTACCACCGCTACGACGTGGAAGGCCTGACCGCGGAGGAGTATGAGAAGGCGCGCATCACCGTCTTCTCTGAACCGCCGGTGGACGCGACGGAGGAGGAGCTGCCCGCGGGCGATATGGTGCTGGCGGTGGAATTCCTGCCCGGCCAGTACGACCAGCGCGCCGATTCGGCGGAGCAGTGCCTCGCCATCCTCACCGGGAAAGACGGCATCCACGTGCGCTGCGCACTGGTGTACGTCCTCACCGGGGATTTCGCGGACGGCGACCGCGAAGCGGTGCTGAAATTCCTCGTGAATCCTGTGGAATCCCGCGAAGCGTCGCTTGCGCCGGCGGAGACGCTGGACCTGCCTTATGAAGAGCCGAAGGCCGTTCCCGTCGTGGAGGGCTTCCGTGCGCTGGACCGGGCGGGGCTCGAAGCCCTCATGGCGGACATGGGCCTCGCCATGAGCTACGACGACCTCGCGTTCATCCAGTCCTATTACCAGAAGGAAGAGCAGCGCGATCCCACCGTGACAGAGATCCGCGTCTTCGATACGTACTGGTCCGACCACTGCCGCCACACCACGTTCGGCACGGCGCTGTCCGATGTGTCCGTGGACGGCGGGACCTACACGCAGCCCATCGCGGCGGCGCTCGCGGACTACCGGGAAACGCGCACCGCGCTCTACGGCGCGGACACGAAGCGCCCGGTGACGCTCATGGATATGGCCACCGCGGCGGTGAAGGCGCTCCGCCGGGCGGGAAAGCTGCAGGAAATGGATGAGTCGGAAGAGATCAACGCCTGCACCATCAAGGTGAAGGTGGACACCGACCGCGGAGAGGAAGACTGGCTCCTCCTCTTCAAGAACGAGACGCACAATCACCCCACGGAGATCGAGCCGTTCGGCGGCGCGGCGACCTGCCTCGGCGGCTGCATCCGCGATCCGCTCTCCGGCCGCGCGTACGTATACCAGGCCATGCGCGTCACCGGCGCGGGCGATCCCCGCACGCCCCTGTCGGAGACGCTCCCGGGCAAGCTCCCGCAGAAGTCCCTCACCGTGACCGCGGCGAAGGGCTACAGCTCCTACGGCAACCAGATCGGTCTGGCTACCGGGGAAGTGACGGAGTACTACCATCCGGGCTTCGTGGCGAAGCGCATGGAGATCGGCGCGGTGGTGGCGGCGGCGCCGCAGGCGAACGTCATCCGCCTCGTGCCGCAGCCGGGCGACGTGGTCATCATGGTGGGCGGCCGCACCGGGCGCGACGGCATGGGCGGCGCTACGGGCTCCTCGAAAGAGCTGAATACGGAGTCCATCGAGACCTGCGGTGCGGAGGTCCAGAAGGGCAATCCGCTCACCGAGCGCAAGATCCAGTGCCTCTTCCGCCGCGGCGAAGTGACCCGCCTCATCAAGCGGAGCAATGACTTCGGCGCGGGCGGCGTGTCCGTCGCGGTGGGCGAGCTCACCGACGGTGTGGACATCGATCTGGACACGCTCCCGAAGAAATACGAAGGCCTCGACGGCACGGAACTGGCCATCTCCGAATCGCAGGAGCGCATGGCGGTGGTCGTGGCCGCAGAGGACGCGGACGCCTTCATCCGCTACGCGGCGGAAGAGAACCTCGAAGCGACTGTGGTGGCGCGCGTCACCGACAAGGGCCGCCTCACCATGCGCTGGAGAGGAGACACCATCGTGGACATCAGCCGCGCCTTCCTCGACACGAACGGCGTGATGCAGACGAAGCAGGCGGAGATCGCCGCGCCGGCGGAGGCCGATCCCTTCGCCCTGCCGGCCGTCGCTTCCGTGAAGGACGCGTGGCTCTCCGCGATGAAAGAACTGAACAACGCCTCCGAGCAGGGCCTCGGCGAACGCTTCGACGGCACCATCGGCGCGGCGACGGTGCTCATGCCCTACGGCGGCCGCACCCAGAAGACCCCGTCCGACGGCATGGTGGCGAAGCTCCCCGTCCGCACCGGCGAGACCGACACGGCGAGCTTCATGGCGCACGGCTACGATCCCGATCTGGCCGTGTGGAGCCCCTTCCACGGCGCGGCCTACGCGGTGCTCCTGTCCTGCGCGCGCGTGGCGGCGCTCGGCGCGGACTGGCGGAAGATCTACCTCACCCTCCAGGAATATTTCGAGAAACTGACCGATGCGAAGAGCTGGGGCAAGCCGGCGGCGGCCCTCCTCGGCGCGTTCACCATGCAGCGCCGGCTCGGCCTCGGCGCCATCGGCGGCAAGGACTCCATGAGCGGCACATTCAACGACCTCCACGTCCCGCCGACGCTGGTGTCCTTCGCCGTCGCTCCGGGCAAGGCCTCCGAAGCGGTGAGCCAGGACTGGAAAGAAGCGGGCCACGCGCTCGTCCTCTTCGACGTGCCCCATGACGGCGCGGGCATGCCCGACACGGACGTCTTCGCGGCGCACGGCGATTTCCTCTACAGCGAAGTGCAGAAAGGCCACATCGCCTCCATGAAGGCCGTGGGACACGGCGGCATCGCCGTCACCGCGGCGAAGATGGCTTTCGGCAGCGGCCTCGGCGCGGTCTTCAACGACGCCCTCGCGCCGGCCGAATATTTCCGCCTCCGCTACGGTGCGGTCCTCGCGGAGACCACGAAGGAGCTGGCCGCGGACTACGCGAAGCGCGGCCATGTGACGGTCATCGCGGAGCTCGGCGGCACGGACATGGTGCTCGGCGGCGAGACCGTCTCCGTGGCGGACCTCCTCGCGGCGGCCGAGTCCACCCTCGACCCGATTTTCCCGCTCCGCGCGGCGGACCTGCCCGGCACAGTGCCGGCGCTCCCCGCGTGGACCGGCGCGCCGGCGGTCTTCCGCGGCGGCCATGCGGCGCGGCCCCGCGTCTTCATCCCCGTCATGCCCGGCACGAACTGCGAAGTGGACAGCGCGCGCGCCTTTGAACGGGCCGGCGCGGACGCGGATATCTTCATCGTGCGGAACCGCGATCAGGCGGAGCTGAAAGCGTCCGTCGAAGAGATGGCGGCCCGCATCGGTCAGGCGCAGATCGTCATGTTCCCGGGCGGCTTCTCTGCGGGCGACGAACCGGACGGCAGCGGCAAATTCATCGCCGCCCTCTTCCGGAACCCGCTCCTCGAACACGCGCTGGGCGACCTCCTCAATAACCGCGACGGCCTCGCGCTCGGCATCTGCAACGGCTTCCAGGCGCTCATCAAGCTCGGCCTCGTGCCATACGGCGAATTCAAGCCGCTCACCGGCGACGCGCCGACGCTCACCTTCAATACCATCGGCCGGCACCTGTCCCGGTACGTCACCACCCGCGTGGTGTCCACGAAATCTCCGTGGCTCGCGCTCTGCCATGAAGGCGACCTGCACAGCATCGCCATCAGCCACGGCGAAGGCCGCTTCATCGCCTCCGACGAGCAGATCCGCCAGTGGGCGGCGAACGGGCAGATCGCGACCCAGTACACCGATTTTGAAGGCCGTCCCACCTACGACAGCCGTTTCAATCCGAACGGCTCCGCCTGGGCCATCGAAGGCATCACCAGCCCGGACGGCCGCGTGCTGGGCAAGATGGGCCACAGCGAACGGTACGGCGCGAACATCGCGAAGAACATCACCGGCGAGAAATACCAGCCGCTCTTTGCGGCGGGCGTCGCCTATTTCAGGGGGTAATGCAGCATGAAGACGATCGACTATACCACGCACGGCACGTGTTCCCGGGCCATCCACATCGAGCTCGACGGGAATACGGTGCATCACGTTTCTTTCGACGGCGGCTGTCCGGGCAATACGCAGGGCATCTGCCATCTGGTGGAGGGGATGGACGCGGACGAAGTGATCCGCCGCCTGAAAGGCATCCCCTGCCGCGGCAAGACCACGTCCTGCCCGGACCAGCTGGCGCGGGCGCTGGAGGAATTGAAACAGCAGGGCTGATAGAGAAAAGGGGCAGACCGGAGTCTGCCTCTTTTTTTGAAAGGAGAACGCATGCTCAAAGGGAAAAAATATATCATCTGTGATCTGGACGGCACGCTCATTGACTCGCTCAGCGTGTGGGACTCCGTGGACACGGCGCTCATCGAGGCGCTCGGCGGCGGGGCCGTCGCGCAGGCGGAGGTCGGGCCGCAGCGGGAGCGCCTCCTCCGGGAGCTCCGGGCGGAGGCGAATCCGTACCTCGCGTACTGCCGCGAGCTGGGGCGGCTCTGCGGCTCGCCGCTTCCGCCGGAAGAGATCCTCGCCCTCCGCGACCGGATCGCGGAACACAAGCTCACCTGCGAAGTGCGCTACAAAGACGGGGCGGCGGACGCTGTGCGCTGGCTCCGGGCGCGGGACTTCGTCCTCGGCATCGCCACCACCACCCGGCGGCGGAACATGGAGATCTACCGGGAGCGGAACAAAAATCTCCGCGCCGAAGCGCCCATCGACGACTGGGCGGCTTTCCTCTACACGCGGGAAGACGTGTCGGCCATCAAGCCGGACCCGGAAGTGCACCGGAAAGTCATGGCCGGCCTCGGGGCCGCGCCGGAGGACTGCTTCATCCTGGAGGACTCCCTCTCGGGCGTGCTCGCCGCGAAGAACGCGGGCATCGGCTGCGCGGCCCTCTATGACAGCTATTCCGGCGCGGACTGGCCGGAGATCGTCCGCACCGCGCCGTACCATTTCCAGGGCTGGCGGGACTTCCTCGCCGCGGCGCAGGCCGAGCTGGACCATTGAATCGTACATACAGAAAGACCCGGACGCAGGGAAAGAAAGCGTCCGGGTCTTTTTTCATGGGCTCATTCGGAAGCGGGTCCGCCGGGCGGGGCATCGCGGAAGGACAGGTAGTCGAGGAAACGCCGGACCGCTTCCGGCGCATGGGCGCGGCTCCGCAGCGCGAGGCCGATGGTGCGGCTGGCGGGGACGTCCAGCGGACGCACGGCTACACGGTAAGGGATGCGCTTCAGGATGAGTTTCGGCAGGATGCTCACGCCGAGCCCGCTTTCCACCATGGAGAGGATGGCGTAGTCGTCCCATGTGGTGAACCGCACGTTCGGGCGGACGCCGCACCGGGCGAAGACGTCCGCCGCTTCTGCCCGGCCGCCCTTCTCCAGCAGGAGGAACGGCTCGGCGCAGAGCGCGGCGGCGGAGACCGTCTCTCCGCGGGCGAGGGGATGATCTTCCGGCAGGACGGCGAGGAGCGGGTCCTCCGCGAGGGGGATCGTCTCGAGCGGCAGCCGGGCGGGGAGGCGCAGGAAGCCGCAGTCCACGCGGCCCGTATCGATCCATGTTTCGATCTCGCCGTAGTCGCCGAGGAGCAGTTCGTATTCGATGCCGGGGTAGCGGCACTGGAAGGAGCGGATGATGTTCGGCGCCCAGTGCGTGGCCGTGCTGGAGAACGTGCCGATGCGGATGAGGCCCGACCGGAGGCCGGCGAGCGCGTCTACTTCCGCCTGGAGCGCTTCGTGGGCGGCGCAGAGCCGCTGGATGTGCGGGAGGAGCTTCCGCCCTTCACTGGTGAGCTTCACACCACCCCGGCCCCGCTCGAGCAGGGCGGTCTGCCACTCCTTCTCCAGGTCGCCGATCATGCGGCTCACGCCGGACTGGGAGTAGTGGAGCCGCTCCGCCGCGCGGGTGAAGCTGCCGCACTCCACCGCGAGGAGGAAGGCCCGGTACTTCTGCAGGTTCGTGTCCATGTCCCGTTTCTTTTCCATCTGGTTTCCTCATGTAAATCATGAAAAACATTCGCTTTTGTGCTTCTTTCCTGCATGGTAGACTGAAAGCATGAAATCGTCAAGAAAGAAGGCGGGAAACGATGAGTTATGTGAGCGAAGTCCGGACCGACGCGCCGGCCCGGTACCGGTCGCCGCTCCAGCAGCGGGTCTATGAGACGCTGGCCGCGCTGGCGATCCCTTTCGAGCGGGTGGAGACGGACGAGATCGTCACGATGGAGGACTGCGCGGCGGTCAATGAGCGGCTGCAGATGCGCATGGTGAAGACGCTTTTCCTGTGCAGCCGGAAGCGGGACGCGCACTATCTGTTCATCACGGCGGGGGACAAGCCCTTCCGCACCCGCGCGTTCGACCGGGCGCTGGGCGTTTCCCGCGTGTCCTTCGCGCCGGCGGAGGAGATGGAGGCGATGCTCGGCACCCGCGTCGGGGCGGCGACGGTCCTGTCCGTCCTGCTGGACGGGGAAAAGCGCGTGCAGGTCGTCTTCGACCGGGCCGTGGCGGAAGAAGAATGGTACGGCTGCAGCGACGGGACCACGACGGGCTATCTGAAACTGCGCACGGAAGACGTGCTGCGCGTCTTCCTGCCGTTCGCCGGCCATGAGCCGGTCCTCGCGGAGGTGTGACATGGAGCTTCACGAAAAGCGGCTCGTGGTCAAGGTGGGGACGTCCACCGTGACGAATGCGGCGGGAAAGCCGGATTTCCGGTCGCTCCGCCGCCTGGCGGAGGTCCTGTCGGACCTGCGGAATCAGGGCATGGAGATCGTCCTCGTCTCGTCCGGGGCGATCGCCGTGGGGACGAACCGGCTGGGCCTGCCGGAGCGGCCGCGCCTTATGGGCATGAAACAGGCGGCCGCCGCGGTGGGGCAGTGCCGCCTCATGTACTGGTATGACCGGTTCTTCGGCGAGTACGACAGGACCATCGCCCAGATCCTGCTCAACGCGGAGGACATCGGACAGGAGGAGAAGAAAGAAAACCTGACGAATACCTTCGACGCGCTCCTTTCCATGGGCGTCATCCCCGTGGTGAACGAGAACGACTCCGTGAGCTATACGGAGATCGAGTCGGAAGACCGGCTCTTCGGAGACAACGACCGCCTGTCCGCGGTGACGGCCGTGCTGTGCCGGGCGCGGCGGCTCGCCATCCTTTCGGACATCGACGGGCTGTACGACGCGGACCCGCGGTTCCACCCCGGCGCGCGGCTTCTGCCCCGCGTGGAGACCGTAGACGAGGCGGTGAAGCATCTGGCGGGCGGCGCGGGGTCCCGCCGCGGGACAGGCGGCATGAGGACGAAGCTGCAGGCGGCGGAGATCGCCATGGCGCAGGGGATCGATACGGTGATCCTGAACGGGCGGAAGCCGGAGAGACTGTACGATTTCCTCGCCGGCCGTCCGGCGGGCACGCTCTTTCCCGGCCGCGCCCGGTAAGAAGGAAAGCATGAAAAAATCCGCAGGGAATCCCTGCGGATTTTTGCGTGTCCGTTTTATTTTTCCGGCAGGATGGCCGCCAGCGCGTCGATGTCGGCGGCTTCCGTCGCCCAGGAGACGGCGAAGCGCACCACCATCCGGCCGCCGCCGCACGGTTCCCACACTTCGAACTGCGCGTATTCCGCGATTTCCTCCGCTTCGGCCTGCGTGAGGATGACGAACTGCTGGTTCGTGGGGGAGTCGATGTAGAGCGGGTAGCCTTTGTCCAGGAAGACCTGCTTCAGCTTCATGGCCATGTCGATGGCATGGCGGCTGATGGAGAAGTACAGGCCGTCCGTGAAGAGCGCGTCGAACTGCACGCCCAGGAGGCGGCCCTTCGCCATGAGCGCGCCGTGCTGCTTCACGTGGGTGAGGAAATGGGCCGGCGCGCCGTGGGGGAAGACCACCGCTTCGCCGCAGAGGGCGCCCACCTTCGTGCCGCCGATGTAGAAGACGTCCGCGAGGGCGGCGATGTCGGGGAGCGTCAGATCGCACGCGGGGCTCGCGAGGCCGTAGCCGAGGCGCGCGCCGTCGAGGTAGAGCGGCAGGCCGTACTTGTGCGCGGCCGCAGAGAGGGCGGCGAGCTCGTCTTTCGTGTAGAGCGTGCCGTACTCGGTGGGATAGGAGAGGTAGACGAGGCCGGGGAAGACCATGTGCTCGTGATTGCCGTCGGTGAAGAACGCCGCGAGGTACGCGTCGAGCTCCGCCGCGTCCATCTTGCCGTCGTGCGCGGGGACGGTGAGCACTTTGTGGCCGCTGTGCTCGATGGCACCCGCTTCGTGCACGGCGATGTGGCCGGTCTCGCACGCCACGGCCCCTTCCCAGGTGCGGAGGTATGCGGAGATGACCGTCTCGTTCGTCTGGGTGCCGCCGGAGAGGAAGTACACGTCCCCGTCCGGGCAGCCCGCGGCGGCGAGGATCTTTTCCTTCGCGCGGGCCGTGTAGGGGTCGCTGCCGTAGCCGGTGAGATGCTCCCGGTTCGTTTCCGCCAGATGGGCGAGGACCGCTTCGTGCGCGCCTTCGCCGTAATCGTTTACAAAAAATAACATGACAGGTTCGACCTTCTTTCTGAAAATTTTTTCTTATTATAGCACGGACGCAGCGCTTCCTATGTCAACAGAAATAAAATGTAAACATTGACAGCAAATAAGAGTTGTTATATGGTTGTATACGTAAACCTGAATGGATTTTGATGAAAACAAATGAGGCGATGATGATGCATCAGGAAGCGGCGGGAATCATGAGGAATCGGACGAGGGACATGGTGCTCTTCGGCCTGTTTACGGCGCTCACCGCCGTGGGGGCTTTCATCCGGGTGCCCGTGCCGGTGTGCCCTTTCACGCTGCAGCTTCTCTTCACCACGCTGGCGGGGCTCATCCTCGGCAGCCGGCGGGGCGCGGCGTCGGTGGCGCTCTACGTGGCGCTGGGACTCATCGGCGTGCCGGTCTTCACGCAGGGCGGCGGGCCGGGGTACGTCTTCCAGCCCACCTTCGGCTACCTGGCGGGATTCATCGCCGGCGCGTGGCTCACAGGAAAGATCCGCGAAGGGGCGGCGGGCCTGCCTTCGCTCCCGCGGCTCCTCGCGGCAAATTTCGCGGGGCTTCTCGTAGTCTATCTCTTCGGGATGGTCTACGTGTATCTCATCAACAATTTCTATCTGGGCACGCCCATCGGCATATGGCCGGTGGTGCTGTACTGCTTCCTGCTCGCCGTGCCGGGGGACCTCTGCCTGTGCGTCCTCGCGGCGCTGCTCGCGCGGCGGCTCTGGCGGGCGGAGGGCATCATCCGCTGATCGGGGCGCGGCGCGCCCTTTTTTGCTGCTCCGGCGGCACTTCTGAATCGGAAAGGGGAATGGATCATGGGCAAAGGATTATTCATCACGGGGACGGATACGGACATCGGCAAGACCTACGTGACGGCGCTTCTCGTGAAGACGCTCCGCGAAGCGGGGTACGATGCGGGCTATTACAAGGCGGCCATCAGTGGGGCGGACTCCGTCGCGGAGAGCGACGCGGGCTTCGTGAACCACTTCGCCGGCATCGGGGAGCCGGAGGACATGCTCCTCTCCTACCTGTACAGGAATGCCGTATCGCCCCATCTGGCGGCGCGCATCGAGGGCCATCCGGTGGAGAAGGACGTGATCCTCGCGGCGTGGGACCGCGTGGCGGCTAGATATCCCTACGTGACCATGGAGGGGAGCGGCGGCATCTGCTGCCCCATCCGGCACGACGGGACCGCGGTGTACTATCTGGAGGACATCGTGCGCTGGCTTCGCCTGCCGTCGCTCATCGTGGCGGACGCGGGGCTCGGCACGATCAATCACGTGGTGCTCACTGCGTTCTACATGAAAGCGAAAGGCCTCCCCGCGAAGGGCGTCCTCCTGAACAACTGGAAGGGCGGCGTCATGGAAGAGGACAATGTGAAGATGATCGAAGAGATGACGGGGCTCCCCGTGCTGGCGAAGATCCGCCGCGGGGACACGGTGATCGGCGCGGACCCGGCGCGGCTCGCGGCGCTGTACGAGTGAGAAGGAGGACGCACCCATGAAAGAATCCATCGACTGGCAGAAAGAAGACGAGAAATACATCTGGCACCCGGCGCAGCAGATGAAGGACGCGGAGGTCTTCCCTCCGGTGGTGATCGACCACGCGAAGGGGCTCTACCTGTACGGCACGGACGGGAAAGCCTACCTGGACATCATCAGCTCCTGGTGGTGCAATCTGCTCGGCCACTGCAACCCGGAGATCAATCAGGCCATCAAAGAGCAGGTGGACACGCTCGAGCACGTGATCTTCACGAATTTCTCCCACCGTCCGGCCATCGAGCTCTGCCGTGAGCTCGCGCCGCTCCTGCCGGCGGGGCTCACGAAATTCAGCTTCCATGACAACGGGTCGTCCGCCGTGGAGGCGGCGCTGAAGATGGCCTTCCAGTATCACTACCAGACCGGACATCCCGAGCGGCAGCGCTTCATGTGCCTCGCCGACTCCTACCACGGCGAGACCATCGGCGCGCTCTCCGTGGGCGGCATGGACATGTACGCGAAAATCTATCAGCCCATGATGATGCACAACATCCACTTCGGCGGGCTGGACTGCTTCCGCTGTCCCTACGGGAAGACGCGGGACACCTGCGCGTGCGAATGCTTCGAGAGCGCGGAAAAAGCCTTCGAGGCGTACGGGAAGGAGACCGCCGCGGTCATCGTGGAGCCGATCCTCCAGGGGGCAGCGGGCATGCGCATCTATCCGGCGGAGTACCTCCGGGAGCTCCGGAAGCTCTGCGACGAGTACGGCGTCCTCCTCATCGACGACGAAATCGCCGCGGGCTTCGGCCGCACGGGGAAGCTCTTTGCCATCGAGCACGCCGGCATCAGTCCGGATATCCTCTGCACCTCCAAGGGGCTCACCGGAGGATACCTGCCCATGTCCATCACCATCACCACGGACCGGATCTACGACGCGTTCTACGATGACTACGGCAAGCACAAGGCCTTCGTGCACAGCCACACCTACGCAGGCAATCCCATCGGCTGCGCGGCGGCGCTCGCCGTGCTCCGCATCCTGAAGCGCGACCATATCCTCGAGAAGGCCGCGGACGTGGGACGGTACCTCCATGAAGAGCTGGAGAAGGCGCTCGGCCGTCATCCGAACATGGGAGAGATCCGCCATATCGGCCTCATCAACGCCATGGAGCTCGTAGAAGACCGGGAGACGAAGAAGCCCTTCGATCCGGCGCGGCGCATCGGGTGGCAGATCTTCCGCCGGGCCATGGCGCGGGGCCTCGTGCTCCGGCCCATGGGCGACGTGATCTACTTCAATCCGCCGCTCACGCTCGACCGGGAGACGGCGAAGAAAGCGGTGGAGCTCTGCCGGGAATCGGTGGAAGACGTGCTGGGAAAGTGATACAGAGGCCCATCCATGAGGCGGCGGCATCGAAAAGAGGCGGCCGCCTTTTCTTACGACAGAAAAATTTTTCCTAAATTATTTTGTAAATCTATCGGAAATAAAATAAAAAATATGAAAACACCCTTCAGGGGCAGGCCGGCGGCGCAAGCCAAAGGCCTCTTTTTATGGCTGAATCCATAAACTGCATTCTATGAGAAACTGTCCCCGCGTACATGATTCGGAGGCGCTTATTAAATGTTCTTATAACCGGTAAAGCCCGATAAACAGGCACGTGCGTTGACAGATAGGTACACGTCATTTACAATGAGGACGTGGTTATTGAAATTACGGAATTCAATCACTGCGTATCCTATGGTCAAGGAGGAGGGATGCAGAAAAGACCGCTGTTTACAGAGAGTTATAAACTGCATGATTTATATTTGCGAGAGAAATCGATAATAAGTAGTTTCAAATCATGTAAATTTATAACACATGTAGAACCAAGATTAGAGGAGGATTTATTACCATGATGGATACTTTGGCTCAGAACCCTCATTTGTTCGACGAGCTTTTCCAGGGTATCTACGGCGTCGCTGATCCCGGCATCCTCGCGATGTTCGTCATCGGCTTCATCCTGATGTTCCTCGCCGTAAGATACGACTACGAACCGATGCTTCTCTTCCCGATGGGCGTCGGCTGTATCCTTGCCAACATCCCGGGCCACTACGCAGTGCTCCAGGATCCGGGCGCTGAAGGCTTCCTGTTTGTTCTCTACAAAGCAGGCATCGCAAACGAACTTTTCCCTGTCATGATCTTTATCGCCATCGGCGCGATGTGCGAATTCAGCCCGCTCATGAGAAAGCCTTTCGTCATGTTCTTCGCGGCAGCAGCTCAGTTCGGTATCTTCATGACCGCATTCCTCGCTGCCTGCATCGGCTTCCCGTTCAACCAGGCTGCTTCCATCGGCATCATCGGCGCGGCTGACGGCCCGACCACCATTTTCGTCGCATCCCGTTATGCACAGGAAATGCTTGGACCGTTGTCCGTAGCGGCATACTGCTACATGTCCCTCGTGCCGGTTATCCAGCCTCCGATCATCAAGCTGCTCACCACGAAGCATGAACGTCAGATCCGTATGCCGTTCACCGGCGAAACTCCGGTCTCCGACCGCGCTCTGTTCATCTTCCCGCTGATGATCGTCATGGTCGCAGGCATTGTGGCACCGATGTCCGTACCGCTGATCGGCGCCCTCATGTTTGGCAATCTGCTGAAAGTTTCCGGCTGCACCGATCAGCTCGCGAACTGCGCGAAGGATGATCTGTCCAACCTCGTCACCCTGTTCCTCGGTCTGGTCGTAGGCTCCACCATGACGGCGGAAAACTTCCTGACCTTCGACGTATTCAAGATCCTGTGCCTGGGCGCTGTAGCCTTCGTATTCGATACGGCAGGCGGCGTCATCTTCGCAAAGATCCTGAACCTCTTCCTGCCGAAGAAGATCAACCCGATGATCGGCGCATGCGGCATCTCCGCATTCCCGATGTCCGGCCGTGTTATCGCTAAGATGGCACTGAAAGACGATCCCACGAACTTCATCGTTCAGGATGCTATCGGCGTCAACGTCGCTGGTCAGATCGCCTCTGTTGTTGCCGGCGGGCTCGTCGTCTGCATGATCCCGCTGCTGTCCAAATAAGGAGGTCATTCATACAATGGAACCGACTAGTGCAGCACTTTTCCAGATGGTCATCTGCGTACCGCTGATGTTCATCGTTATCGGCATCTTCGTCGTGCTGACGAAAATGCTGACCAAGATTTTCCCGGCTAAATAAGCTACAGGTCCGGGGGAGGGGCAGCCCCTCCGTCCCGGTCCGGGGCGCGCCCCTGCGCTCGTCAGGGCGCGGGGACACACCTCTCTTTACCCAGAAGGTGGTGTAATCTTATGGATATTTCAACCCCGGCTCTTGCCTCCATCATCGTACTGGTGGCAATCGTCCTTTTCTCCTGCTTCCGGGATATCAACGTAGGTATCCTCGGCACCGCTGGCGGCCTGATCGTCGGCATGGTATTCGCAGGCATGAAAATCAATGATGTCTACAAAGGCTGGCCTCTCAGCCTGTTCATGATCCTCGTCGGCGTGACCTTCATGTTCTCTGCAGCGCAGGTCAACGGCACGATGGAAAAATTCTCGGCGGTCTGCGTTCGCCTGGCGAAGGCTAACATCCGCCTGATTCCTTTCATTCTCTTCATTCTCGTTACGTTCATCACGACCATCGGCCCCGGCAACATCGCTTCCACGGCTCTGATGGCTCCGATGTGCATGGCTATCGCAGGCCGTATCGGCCTGTCCCCGTTCTGCATGACCCTGCTCGTTGTAGGTGCGGCAAACGGCGCAGCCCTTTCTCCGTTCTCCCCGACCGGCATCATCTCCAACGGCCTCATCGCTCAGTGGGCTCCGCAGGTCGGCATTCCTCAGGAAGCTCTCTCCGGCATCGCCTGGAAGATCCACTGGAACTCTGAAATCGTTCAGGGCGTCGTCAACTTCGGCGGCTTCTTCCTCACCGGCGGTCTCGCTTGGATGGCGAAGGCAAAGAGCGGCGCGGACTTCGATATCGATTCCATCGCTCCGAAGCCGGAACCCTTCGACTGGAAACAGAAATACACGCTCTTCACGATGCTCGTCCTCGTGTGCGGCGTTATCTTCTTCAAACTCGACGTAGGCATGATGGCATTCGTCATCGGCACCACGTTCATTCTGTTCAACATTGCGGATGACGGCGCGGCTGTCAAGGCTATGCCCTGGGGCGTCATCGTCATGGTCTGCGGTATGTCTGTCCTGATCAACGTCATGGATAAGGCAGGCGGCCTGAACGCTCTCATCGACGTCATCGCGATCATCTCCAACGGCACCACCATCACCGGCGTCGTCGGCTTCATCGCAGGCCTGCTCTCCGCATACTCCAGCTCCTCCGGCGTCATCATGCCGATGTTCCTCAGCATGGTGCCCGGTCTGCTCGAAGCAGTGAACACCGTCGATGCGGACCATGCAGTTCGTCTCGCATCCTCCATCGACATCGGCGCACACCTGGTAGATACCTCCCCGCTGTCCACGCTCGGCGCACTCTGCATTGCCAATGCAGTCACCGAAGACAAGGGCGTACTCTTCCGCAACCTGCTCCTGTGGGGGCTGTCCATGTCCCTCGTCGGCGGCGTAGTCTGCTATGTCGCATTCGGTATCCTCGGCCTGTAATCCTTCAGGCAGGGTGCTCTGAGGCGAAGAACTGAGACACAAAGACCCGAAACGTACTTCAAGTCGTTTCGGGCCTTTTTTGTATGCCCTTTTTCATAGAAGAAAAGTCGTAAAAATCATAACTTTCCGTGTATAAATCTAAAAAACTGTACACATGTTAAAAACTGTTTGTCAAATGCCATTTCTAAACGGCGTCCGACCGGTGCCCGTGGGCTGCGTTGACATGAAAATACCCATCTCCTACAATGAAATCGTGCTATGGGGCGTTCTGTCCTCACCGGCACGCTACTCTATGGTCGAGAAGGAGGGATGCAGAGAAGACCGACAAAGGCGGCCGATTATTTCATGATCTGCTGTGAATTTGAAAGAAAGTACGGAAATACGGTTCACAGAACAGTCATGTTTATAACAGGCGCGCAAGATTTCCAGTTTTAGAGGAGGATTTATTACTATGATGGATACTTTGGCTCAGAACCCTCATCTGTTCGACGAGCTTTTCCAGGGTATCTACGGCGTCGCTGATCCCGGCATCCTCGCGATGTTCGTCATCGGCTTCATCCTGATGTTCCTCGCCGTAAGATACGACTACGAACCGATGCTTCTCTTCCCGATGGGCGTCGGCTGTATCCTTGCCAACATCCCGGGCCACTACGCAGTGCTCCAGGATCCGGGCGCTGAAGGCTTCCTGTTTGTTCTCTACAAAGCAGGCATCGCAAACGAACTTTTCCCTGTCATGATCTTTATCGCCATCGGCGCGATGTGCGAATTCAGCCCGCTCATGAGAAAGCCTTTCGTCATGTTCTTCGCGGCAGCAGCTCAGTTCGGTATCTTCATGACCGCATTCCTCGCTGCCTGCATCGGCTTCCCGTTCAACCAGGCTGCTTCCATCGGCATCATCGGCGCGGCTGACGGCCCGACCACCATTTTCGTCGCATCCCGTTATGCACAGGAAATGCTTGGACCGTTGTCCGTAGCGGCATACTGCTACATGTCCCTCGTGCCGGTTATCCAGCCTCCGATCATCAAGCTGCTCACCACGAAGCATGAACGTCAGATCCGTATGCCGTTCACCGGCGAAACTCCGGTCTCCGACCGCGCTCTGTTCATCTTCCCGCTGATGATCGTCATGGTCGCAGGCATTGTGGCACCGATGTCCGTACCGCTGATCGGCGCCCTCATGTTTGGCAATCTGCTGAAAGTTTCCGGCTGCACCGATCAGCTCGCGAACTGCGCGAAGGATGATCTGTCCAACCTCGTCACCCTGTTCCTCGGTCTGGTCGTAGGCTCCACCATGACGGCGGAAAACTTCCTGACCTTCGACGTATTCAAGATCCTGTGCCTGGGCGCAGTCGCTTTCGTATTCGATACGGCAGGCGGCGTCATCTTCGCAAAGATCCTGAACCTCTTCCTCTCGAAGAAGATCAACCCGATGATCGGCGCGTGCGGCATCTCCGCATTCCCGATGTCCGGCCGTGTTATCGCTAAGATGGCACTGAAAGAAGATCCGACGAACTTCATCGTTCAGGATGCTATCGGCGTCAACGTTGCTGGTCAGATTGCCTCTGTTGTTGCCGGCGGCCTCGTGGTCTGCATGATCCCGCTGCTGTCGAAATAAGGAGGTAACGGAATATGAGTCCTACTAGTGCAGCACTTTTCCAGATGGTCATCTGCGTACCGCTGATGTTCATCGTCATCGGCATCTTCGTTCTTCTGACGAAGCTGCTGACCAAGATTTTCCCGGCGAAATAATCCGGAAAACGATTCTTGAACTTACATTCGGAGTGCGGCGGCCGTGAGGCGCCCGCATTCCCGGGGCGCGCTCCCGCCTTTCTCAGAGGGAAGCGCGGGAACACACCTCTTTGCCTTTAAAGGTGGTGTAATCATATGGAAATTTCGACCCCGGCTCTTGCCTCCATCATCGTACTGGTGGCAATCGTCCTCTTCTCCTGCTTCCGGGATATCAACGTAGGTATCCTCGGCACCGCTGGCGGCCTGATCGTCGGCATGGTGTTCGCAGGCATGAAGATCAATGACGTCTACAAAGGCTGGCCTCTCAGCCTGTTCATGATCCTCGTCGGCGTGACTTTCATGTTCTCTGCAGCAGAAGTCAACGGCACGATGGAAAAATTCTCGGCGGTCTGCGTACGCCTGGCGAAGGCTAACATCCGCCTGATTCCTTTCATTCTCTTCATTCTCGTTACGTTCATCACGACCATCGGCCCCGGCAACATCGCTACCACGGCTCTGATGGCTCCGATGTGCATGTCCATCGCCGGCCGTATCGGCCTGTCCCCGTTCTGCATGACCCTGCTCGTTGTAGGTGCGGCAAACGGCGCAGCGTTCTCTCCGTTCGCTCCGACCGGCATCATTTCCAACGGCATCATCGCAAGCTGGGCTCCGCAGGTGGGCATTCCTCAGGAAGCTCTCTCCGGACTCGGCTGGAAAGTTCACTGGAACTCTGAAATTGCACAGGGCATCGTTAACTTCGGCGGCTTCTTCCTCACCGGCGGTCTCGCCTGGATGGCGAAGGCAAAAGCAAGCGCAGACTTCGATATCGATTCCATCGCTCCGAAGCCGGAACCCTTCGACTGGAAACAGAAATACACCCTGTTCACCATGCTCGTGCTGGTCGTTGGCGTCATTTTCTTCAAACTCGACGTAGGCATGATGGCGTTCGTCATCGGCACGACCTACATCCTCTTCAACATTGCGGATGACGGCGCGGCTGTCAAGAAGATGCCGTGGGGCGTCATCGTCATGGTCTGCGGTATGTCTGTCCTGATCAACGTCATGGATAAGGCAGGCGGCCTGAACGCTCTCATCGACATGATCGCCATTGTCTCCAACGGCACGACGATCAACGGCGTTGTCGGCTTCATCGCAGGTCTGATCTCCGCATACTCCAGCTCCTCCGGCGTGGTCATGCCGATGTTCCTGAACATGGTTCCTGGCCTGCTGGAAGCAGTGAACACCGTCGATGCGGATCATGCGATCCGTCTCGCATCCTCCATCGACATCGGCGCACACCTGGTCGATACCTCCCCGCTGTCCACCCTCGGTGCTCTGTGCATCGCGAACGCGGCGGTAGACGACAAGGCGAAGGGCGTCCTCTTCAGAAACCTTCTGTTCTGGGGTCTGTCCATGTCTATCGTCGGCGGCGTGGTCTGCTATGTCGCATTCGGTATCTTCGGTCTGTAATTCTTACAGCCTGAACGACTGAACAGAAAAACCGTGATTGTCTTCGGACAGTCACGGTTTTTTGCGTGCCCGGAAGCGCGGCTGAGGCGATGGGGACGGGGAGAGGAAGGGCCGGTCCGGGATGCTGTCCCGGCTCGGCAGAGGGTGCGGGATGAGAGAAGGCAGAAGAGCAGGGGAAGGAGCGGACGGAAACGCGACGGCTCGGCAGACGGAAAGAAAAAGAAGAACCGAAGAGCGGAGGAAAAGGCCCGAGATCGCCGGCAGCCGAAGGCAGGAGAAGACAGGCAGGCGGATTTTTACTTTTATATAAGAATAAAAGTAAGAAAGAGGACGTGGGCGGACGGGAAAGAGGCCCGCCGGGCAGGGAGCAGGCGGCGGACGGGGATCGGGTGGACAGCCGGGCCTGTGCGCGCTGCCGGCGGGGAGCCGGAGAACGCAAAAAAAGCTTCGGCTTCTTCGATGAAGCGAGCCGGGGAAGCGCGGCGCTCACGTGCAGGTATGACATAAAACTATAACAAAACGACGGATATATTACTTTTCTGGATTGACAGCCCTCATTTCCGTTTGCTATGATGAACGGGCAATGCCCAAAACCAGTCAGCAGGGTACATGGATGCCCGGCATCTGACAGGCAGAGGCGGACGCGCGGAAAGCACGCCGGTTTTCAGAATTTGTTTTTCACATCGATGCGGCGCGCCGTACGGCCGGCGCCGCCCTGCGGACAGAGGCGCTGGCGGGAATGGGCGGCGGCCGGTTCAGGCGCAGGGAACGATTCCCATTCCAAGCAACGGACCCCGGCACCGGAGGTCCGCTTTTTATTTCAAGTACGGCCCTGATGGCTCCGATGTGCATGGCTATCGCAGGCCGCATCGGCCTGTCGCCTTTCTGCATGACCCTGCTGGTCGTCGGCGCGGCGAACGGCGCGGCATTCTCGCCCTTCTCCCCGACGGGCATCATCTCCAACGGTCTCATCGCAGGCTGGGCGCCGCAGGTGGGCATTCCGCAGGAAGCGCTCTCCGGACTCGGCTGGAAGGTGCACTGGAATTCTGAGATCGCACAGAGCATCGTCAACTTCGGCGGCTTCTTCCTTACCGGCGGTCTCGCATGGATGGCGAAAGCCAAGGGCGGCGCGGACTTCGATATCGACTCCATCGCTCCGAAGCCGGAACCCTTCAACTGGAAACAGAAGTATACCCTGCTCACCATGGTGGTCCTGGTCGTGGGCGTCATCTTCTTCAAACTCGACGTAGGCATGATGGCGTTCGTCATCGGCACGACCTACATCCTCTTCAACATCGCGGACGACGGCGAAGCCGTGAAGAAAATGCCCTGGGGCGTCATCGTGATGGTCTGCGGCATGTCCGTCCTGATCAACGTCATGGATAAGGCAGGCGGCCTGAATGCGCTCATCGACATGATCGCCGTCGTATCGAACGGCATCACCATCACCGGCGTGGTCGGCTTCATCGCAGGCCTGCTCTCCGCGTACTCCAGCTCCTCCGGCGTCATCATGCCCATGTTCCTCAGCATGGTGCCGGGGCTCCTCGAAGCGGTAGGCACGTTCGACGCGGAGCACGCGATCCGTCTGGCTTCGTCCATCAATATCGGGTCGCATCTGGTCGATACCTCTCCGCTGTCCACGCTCGGCGCGCTGTGCATCGCGAACGCGGCGGTGGACGACAAGGCGAAGGGCATCCTCTTCCGCAATCTGCTCCTGTGGGGGCTGTCCATGTCCATCGTCGGCGGCGTCGTCTGCTACGTGGCGTTCGGCCTGCTCGGCCGCTGATCCCGCTGCCTGAACCGCAGGGATGGACCGCAGCCTGTTACGGGCTGCGGTTTTTCCATGTCTTGTGCAGGCGGCCCGTTTCTGATAGAATCAAAACCGCATCGCTGTCCGATGCGTGTGAAGTGAGTAAAAGGAGGAATAGATCGTGCTTCGAAAAGTGCCCGTTCCCACGGCGGGGGTCATGCTCGGCCTCGCCGCGCTCGGCAATCTGCTCGCTCCGTATTCGCTGTTGCTGAAATACGCCTGCGGTTTCGGCGCGGCCTTTCTGGGGGCGCTGCTGGTGGGGAAGATCCTCGTCCATCCGCAGGTCATGAAGAACGACCTGAACGGCAATTCCATTTTCGCCAGCGTCTTCGCCACATTTTTCATGGCGCTCATGCAGCTGGCCACGTATCTGGCTCCGTTCTTCCCGGGCGCGGCGGAGCTCCTGTGGTGGGGCGCGGTCGCCGGGCATGTCCTGCTCATGGTCTGGTTTACCCGGCGCTACCTGATGAACTTCGCCCTGCAGGACGTCTACCCGACGTACTTCATCGCCTATGTGGGCCTCATCGTCGCCTCGGTGACGGCGCCCGCCTTCGGCCGGCACGCCCTGGGCGAGGCCATCTTCTGGTTCGGATTCGCCGCGTATATGGTCCTGTTCGCGCTCGTCACGGCGCGCTACTGCAGCCGCCATGCCGTCGCCGATCCGGCGAAACCGCTGCTGTGCATCTATGCAGCGCCCATGAGCCTGTCGCTGGCGGGGTATCTGGCCTGCGTGGAGGAGAAATCTCTCGTCATGATCGCCGTCATGCAGGTGCTGGCGCAGCTGCTCTACTTCGCCGTGCTGTCGCAGATGCCCGCGCTGCTGCGCCTGCCGTTCTACCCGAGCTACGCGGCGTTCACCTTTCCCTTCGTCATCACGGCCATCGCGCTGAAGCAGACGCTCGCCTATGCCGGCGGGGCCGGCCTCGCACTCCCGCAGGGGCTGTCGGTTCTGGCGGAAGCGGAGACCGTCCTCGCGGCGGGGATCGTGCTGTACGTCTTCGTGCGGTATCTGCACTTCCTGCACGGCGAGGAGATCGCCGCAGCGGGGAGCCGGGTGAAAGCCGCCTTCGGCGCGCTCACCGCCGGAGGGAAATGAGTCGCGCGGAAATCGCCGAACGCCTTCCTGCCTTTGTATAGACCGCAGCCGGACCGGCTGCGGTTTTTGCGTGCACTGCGGGATACCGCGGCACGGTGTACAGCCCTCGAGCCCTTGCCGCAGCAGCGAAGGAGTGCTTTCAGGAAGCGTTCCCGCCGCCGGAAAAATAAAAAAAGCCTATATAAAAGAGACCTTCACAGCAAGGTCTTTTTATATGGGCATGTGCTTTGTCCCGTCTCCGACACCGCGTCATTCTTCCTTTGTCCGAGCCCGGGTCATGCGGGGCGTCACATCGTTTTCATGCTTGAAGCCCCAGCGCATGATTTCGTAAAAAATGGGCATGAGGTCCCGCCCCCGTTCGGTGAAGGAGTACTCCACGTGGGGCGGGATCTCATTGAACTGCACCCGGTTGATGAAGCCGTCCGCTTCGAGCTCCCGGAGAGAACTCGTGAGCATGGTGTTCGTGATGCCGGGGAGCTCCTTTTTCAGCAGCCCGAAGCGCACCGTGTCGTGGATGCAGAGCTCGTAAAGGATCTGTGTCTTCCATTTGCCCTGGAGCATGACGAGCAGAGGCGTCACCGGGCAGTTGCCCAGGTCGGTGACGATGCCCTTTTTGACGTCCCGCAGGTATTCTTCATAGGTCATATCTTTATTCATGGGGTCCTCCGGTACGGTGCGCCGTACTTTGTTCGTAAATTCTGCGTACTTGATTCTAATTTCAGACATAATATACTTTTTAGACAGAGAAAAGGCAAGGAGGACATATGGAACCAGTCATCGGCGTCGTTCCGGTCAGGCAGATTCTCACGAAGTCGAAGCTCCCCGGCGCGGACTACGCGGTGAATCCCTACGTGGGGTGCGCCCACGCCTGCCGGTACTGCTTCGCGTCGTTCATGGCGCGGCACAGCGTGCACGGCGGGCCGTGGGGGAGCTTTGTGGACGTGAAATACTGGGAGCCCGTGAAGCGCCCCGGGGCGTACGCGGGAAAGCGGATTCTGCTCAGCTCCGTCACGGACCCGTACCAGCCGGCGGAGGCGAAGTACCGCCGCACGCGGGCGTTCCTGGAAAGCATGCAGGGAAGCGGGTGCCGCCTCTCCATCCTGACGAAGTCCGATCTCGTTCTGCGCGACCTCGACCTCATCCGCACGTTCCCCGGCGCGGAGGTGACGTGGTCGGTGAATACGCTGGACGAAGCGTTCCGGCGGGATATGGACCGGGCGGCGTCCATCGAGCGGCGGCTTGCGGCGATGCGGACGTTTCACGAGGCGGGCGTGGTCACGGGGTGCTTCATCGCGCCGGTTTTTCCGGGCATCACGGACGTGCGCGCCATCATCCGCCGCGTGCGGGACCGGTGCCGCTGCATCGAAGTAGACGGACTGAATCTGCGCGGTCCCTATGCACGGACGATTTTCGCTTACATCGCGGCGCGGCGTCCCGCGCTCCTTCCGCTCTACGAGGACATTTACCGGAAGGGAAACGGTGCGTACTGGGCGCATCTCCGGGAAGAGCTGGCGGCCGTCGCCGCGGAGGAGGGCCTGCCTTTCGCGGAGGGCGGCAGTCCGCGGCCCCGGTGGGACGGCGCGCCCGCGGTGGTGAGCTATCTATAAAGCGGACAGGACGGCGGTCCGGCGGATGAAGGAAATTCTGCGGGACCGCCGCTTGTCTGCCCCTCACGTGCGGCCGGGCATGACAGAGACAATAAAAAAACGGACCTTTCTGTCAAGGTCCGTTTTTTATTGTCGTGATTTTTTATTTCTTTTCTTCGGAAGCTTTTTCCGCAGGAGCGGGTGTGTCCGGCGTGTCCGCCTCTTCTGCCGGGCGGGCGGCTTCTTCCTGTGCGGGCGCTTCCTCCGCGGCCGGAGCGGGGCGGGTCTCTGCGGCGTCCGTGTCCGGCGCGGCGGGCCGCGTTTCCTGCGGGGCCGCCGGTTCTGCAGGAGCCGAGGCGTCGGCGGGGCGTGCGTCCGCCTCGATGGTCCGAGCGTCTTCCGCGGCTTCGGCCGCTTCCGCCGCCGCGGCGGCTTTCTTCGCGCGGTTGCGGTTCTTCTTCAGGTCCGCGCCGCTGATGTGGTAGTAGGCGTGCTTCAGCACTTCTTCCTGCGAGACGCGGATGCGTCCGGGGAGGCGCTTCTCGAATTCTTCCCAGAATTCTTCCGACGCCTTCATGAGCACGCGGGAGACTTTGTCCGTGTTGGGCATATTGTAGACGAGCGACCAGATCTCGCGTTTGTCCATGCTGCCGTACATGCGATACGTGTGCCGGTAGGCGATGGTCTTGATGGGCTCCACTTTGAAATGGAACGCACCGTCGATGGCGCTGTAGGGGATGGCGAGCTTCCTCGTGCGGAAGAGGCTCGAGCTGATCACCACGAGCTCTTTGTCATGCAGCTCGTAGGTGGAGCGGGCCATCGCCGTGGAGGCAAGGAAGAGGAAGAGGAGCACTTCCGTGAAGATGTCCAGCCACGGGAGCTGATGCGTGTTCCAGATGTACCGGACGGTCATGGCGAGGTAGCCCAGGAGGCAGATGCCGAGCGTGCCGTAGATGCACATGTAGGTGCGGTGGATTTCGGAGCGGTCCGTAAAAATCTTTTCTTCCTTCATACAAACTCCTTTACAGCGCGGAATATACAGCGACAAGAATACAGTCTTATTTTACACCAAATGTATGAATAAAGCATAACAAAATAATCAATTAAAAATATAAGAGAAAATGTACTGAATAAAAATAGTATATTTCTGAAAGATAAAACATAAACTTAGATGTTAGAGAAAAAAGAGAATTACAATATTATATAAACAAAAATATTTCGTATTGACGAAGGAAAGTTTAGCATTTAGGATAAGGGCATGGAAGGACCTGCGGGCTCCGCATGCCCTTCCGCATCCCTCAGCCGGAAAGGAGGACAGAAGGGAAAAAGGCTGGCATGTATCGCTCCGCTCCCCGCGCAGGATTGTCCATCAATCTCATGCATTCGGAAATACGCATCGTTTTCCCTGTGCGAACGAGAGAGAAGCGTGCAAAGAAAACCATTTTTTAAGGAGGATTTATCATGGACACTTTGGCTCAGAACAGCGGTCTGTTTGATGAGCTTTTCCAGGGCATCTATGGCTTGGCGGATCCCGGCATCCTCGCGATGTTCGTGGTCGGCTTCGTGCTGATGTTCCTCGCCGTCAGATATGACTACGAACCTGTCCTGCTGTTCCCGATGGGCATCGGGTGTATCCTTGCGAACATCCCTGGCCATTACGCCGTACTCCAGGATCCCGGAAGCGAAGGCTTCCTGTATGTGCTTTACAAAGCGGGCATTGCAAACGAACTTTTCCCTGTCATGATTTTTATCGCCATCGGCGCGATGTGCGAATTTGACCCGCTCATGAGAAAGCCTTTCGTCATGCTGTTTGCAGCGGCTGCTCAGTTCGGTATCTTCATGACCGCATTCCTCGCCGCATGCCTCGGCTTCCCGTTCAACCAGGCGGCCGCCATCGGCATCATCGGCGCGGCTGACGGCCCGACCACTATTTTCGTCGCATCCCGTTATGCGCAGGAAATGCTTGGACCGTTGTCTGTAGCGGCATACTGCTACATGTCTCTTGTTCCTGTCATTCAGCCCCCGATCATCAAGCTGCTCACCACGCATCATGAACGCAAGATCCGCATGCCGTTCACCGGCGAGACTCCGGTGTCCGACCGCGCTCTGTTCATCTTCCCGCTGATGATCGTTCTGGTCGCCGGCGTCGTGGCCCCGATTTCCGTACCGCTGATCGGCGCCCTCATGTTCGGCAACCTGCTGAAAGTTTCCGGCTGCACGGACGACCTCGCGGACTGCGCGAAGGATGACCTGTCCAACCTTGTCACCCTGTTCCTCGGCCTGGTCGTAGGCTCCACCATGACGGCGGAAAACTTCCTGACCTTCGACGTATTCAAGATCCTGTGCCTGGGCGCGGTAGCTTTCGTATTCGATACGGCAGGCGGCGTCATCTTCGCAAAGATCCTGAACCTCTTCCTCTCGAAGAAGATCAACCCGATGATCGGCGCGTGCGGCATCTCCGCATTCCCGATGTCCGGCCGTGTTATCGCTAAGATGGCACTGAAAGAAGATCCGACGAACTTCATCGTTCAGGATGCTATCGGCGTCAACGTTGCTGGTCAGATTGCCTCTGTTGTTGCCGGCGGCCTCGTGCTCTGCATGATCCCGCTGCTGTCCAACTAAGGAGGGATAGGTTATGAGTGCAGTCAATGCAGCCCTGTTCCAGATGGTCGTATGCGTGCCGCTGATGTTCATCGTCATCGGGGTCTTCGTCCTCTTGACGAAGCTCCTGACGAAGCTCTTCCCGGCCAAATGATCTGGAATCGGCTTTTCTGAAAAATCCGGAATGCGGATTCCGCATTCCCATGGCGCGCCCCGCCTTCCTTCCGTGGGAGCGCGGGAGCACACCTCTTTTGCCTGAAAAGGTGGTGTAAATCGTATGGATATTTCGACCCCGGCACTGGTCTCCATCGTCGTACTGGTGGCTATCGTCCTCTTCTCCTGCTTCCGGGACTGCAACGTAGGCATTCTCGGCACCGCCGGCGGCCTCATCGTCGGCATGGCGTTCGCAGGCATGAAGATCAATGACGTCTACAAAGGCTGGCCTCTCAGCCTGTTCATGATCCTCGTCGGCGTGACTTTCATGTTCTCTGCAGCAGAAGTCAACGGCACGATGGAAAAATTCTCGGCGGTCTGCGTACGCCTGGCGAAGGCTAACATCCGCCTGATTCCTTTCATTCTCTTCATTCTCGTTACGTTCATCACGACCATCGGCCCCGGCAACATCGCTACCACGGCTCTGATGGCTCCGATGTGCATGTCCATCGCCGGCCGTATCGGCCTGTCCCCGTTCTGCATGACCCTGCTGGTCGTCGGTGCGGCAAACGGCGCAGCGTTCTCTCCGTTCGCTCCGACCGGCATCATTTCCAACGGCATCATCGCCCAGTGGGCTCCGCAGGTGGGCATTCCTCAGGAAGCTCTCTCCGGACTCGGCTGGAAGATTCACTGGAACTCTGAAATCGCACAGGGCGTCGTCAACTTCGGCGGCTTCTTCCTCACCGGCGGTCTCGCATGGATGGGCAGAGCCAAAGGCGGCGCGGACTTCGACATCGACGCCATCGCTCCGAAGCCGGAACCCTTCGACTGGAAACAGAAATACACCCTGTTCACCATGCTCGTACTGGTCGTTGGCGTCATTTTCTTCAAACTCGACGTCGGCATGATGGCATTCGTCATCGGCACCACGTTCATTCTGTTCAACATTGCGGATGACGGCGCGGCCGTCAAGAAGATGCCTTGGGGCGTCATCGTCATGGTCTGCGGCATGTCCGTCCTGATCAACGTCATGGATAAGGCAGGCGGCCTGAACGCCCTCGTCGACATGATCGCTACCGTGTCCAACGGCACGACGATCAACGGCGTTGTCGGCTTCATCGCAGGTCTGATTTCCGCATACTCCAGCTCCTCCGGCGTGGTCATGCCGATGTTCCTGAACATGGTTCCTGGCCTGCTGCAGGCGGTAGGCACCGTCGATGCGGATCATGCGATCCGTCTCGCATCCTCCATCAACATCGGCGCACACCTGGTCGATACCTCCCCGCTGTCCACCCTCGGTGCTCTGTGCATCGCGAACGCAGCGGTAGACGACAAGGCGAAGGGCATCCTCTTCAGAAACCTCCTCTTCTGGGGTCTGTCCATGTCCCTTGTCGGCGCTGTGGTCTGCTATGTCTTCTTCGGTATCCTCGGACTCTGATCCGGAGCGTGCCGTAAGAAACAGGAGCAGCGCATCCTGATGAAAACCGTGATTGCTTTCGGGCAGTCACGGTTTTTGCGTGCGCGGAAACGGGCACAAAAAAAGACCGGAGATCTGGTCTCAGTCTTTCTTGTCTTCCTCCCGCTGCTGCGCTTCCCGCAGGTAGTCGAAGAGCGTCTTCCGCACCGCGTCCGGTCCGGGAAAATCGTCCGCGTCGTGGATGTCCGACAGATTCTGGATGGCCGCGAGGCGCTCCGCTACGGCGCGGCGGAAATGATCCCGCACGAACTGCATGGCGTACGGCGCGTGGGCCGATTCGTTCTTCCGGCGCTCCGGCACGAAGATGGGCAGCCGGTCCGGCAGGATCTCGATGTCGAGGGGGAACGCCGGGCCCCGGTCGCCGTCCACGTTCGTCCAGAGCTCCTCGCCGTCCGTGAGAGAGATGCGCGCCTTCTTCACGTTGATCACCGACAGGAGGTCCGTCCCCATCTGGAGCCCCGCCAGCAGCAGCGGCCCCTGCCGAAGCAGGCGCAGCCAGTCCAGGTCGCGGAAGAGCGCCAGCTTGATGACGCCCTTGTTCCGGTCCTCCGGCGGGAGCAGGTTGCGGAAGCTTCCCGCGGAGTCCGTGAGCATCGCCGCCATGAGAGGCGACGCCATGCGGATGGCGATGCCGCCCTCCGTCTCGATGAGGAAATGATACGACTTCTGCCGCGGCAGCGCCTGGATGCCTTTCATGAAATAGGCGAGCGAGCCGAAGAGTGTCTTCTCCTTGATGGACACCTGGCTCACCGCCTCCGGGATGAGGCCCGCCGCGACGATATTGATGAAATACCGGCCGTTCACCTTGCCCACGTCGATCCTCGTCTCCTCCGCCGTCTCCAGCATGCGGATGGCCCCGCGGGGCGAGCGCGGGATGTGGAGCGCCCGGGCGAGGTCGTTCACCGTGCCAAAGGGGATGAACGCGAAGACCGACGGGCTGTCCACCTGCATCATGCCGTTGATGACCTCGTTGATCGTGCCGTCGCCGCCCATGCAGACGATGTTTTCATGGCGCTCCGCCGCCTCGCGGGCAAACGCCGTCGCATCGCCGGCCTTTTCCGTCTCCCGCACGACCACGCGGGCGTAGCGGCGGGCCAGCACCTCCTGCAGGAGAGGGAGGTACCGCGGCGCGCGCTCCCGGCCGGCGGTGGGATTGATGATGATCACAGCGGTGTCCGTCTGATTCACGAAACTTCTTCCTTTCCGGGACAGAAATAAAGACATTTCCTTTTATTATATCGTACGCACCGGGAAATAGAAAGAATCGCCGCTCCGCGGCGGGAGGCATGAGTGCGGCTGCCCGTGCCGGCGCATGGGGAGCGGGGCTCATTTTCGAGGTGCGACGTGTCAGCTCATGAAGGAGCGGGCGGGCCCACATGAAGAGGCTGTACGCGTCGCCTCATGGGAGAGCGGGCTCATATAGAGAGGCTGTACGTATCTGTGCATAGAGAAGCGGGTGCCACACTACGGTCCCGTATGTGTTCGGTCATTTACGAATAGTTCTGTTTTAGGAATACGATTCCAAGGTCGCTACTTTCCTTCTTCTCCAAAGAAGGATGGAAAGTAGCAAAGGAAGAAGTTGCCGGCCAGGCGAAAAAGGACCTGTCGGCGGGGCG
>CALXPQ010000009.1 GCA_944390485.1 Veillonellales bacterium | reverse complement strand
CGAAAGTACTTGGCTGGAAGCGGCCCGGGAGGATAGGAAGCTGCTGATAAAGGAGAGAAGGGACTCACAGGAATGTGGGTCCTTTTTCGTTGTGTGAGGAAAGGAAGAGACTGGGGAGGAACTGTCTCTTTCTTTTATATTCATTTTATAAAGAGGGCTCTGCCTCAGTGCAGGAGGTAGTGAGCCTGCCTGTAATGAAAATTTTCTGTATAGATGGAGAGAGGTACCGGCTGTTTCGTTATGTCTGCGGCGGGAAAATTTTTATAAAAGGACGAGCTGCGGGCGGAGGAATTTCCTGCCGCGGGCAGGGACGTTTCATGCTATAATGAGGGCAATGAATGGTTCCGGCATATTGCTATAAAGGAGGAATGACCATGAAGAAGTATGTGTGCACCATCTGCGGCTACATCTATGATGAAGCGAAGGGCGATCCGGACGGCGGCATCGCTCCGGGCACGAAGTTCGAAGACATCCCGGACGACTGGGTATGCCCGATCTGCGGCGCTTCGAAGGCGGCTTTTGAACCTCAGGAAGACTGAGGAGGGAGCGCCGGTTTCCTGCGGGAGGCCGGCGCTTTTTGCGTGCGGGATTTCCGGTCGGTGTAAAGGAAATCTGCTTGACAGGCCGGCGGCTTTCTTATATAATAAAGCGCGTTGGTGATCGCATGTCTCTTGAAAATATCGTATGGAAAGGCGGACTCCTCGACTGCTACGGCGCGCTCTTGACGGCGCGGCAGAGAGAATGCCTCGATCTGTACTATAATGAGAATCTCACGCTCGGGGAGATCGCCGAGCATTTTCATATTTCCCGGCAGGCCGTGCACGACGCGATGCGCCACGGGGAGGAGCAGCTCATGACCTATGAAGCGGCGCTCCACATGGAAGAGGCGCGGACGGCGCGCAAAGAGGCGGCGGCAGCGCTGGCCCGGATGGTCGCGCCGGAGCGTGCGGACGAGGCGGCCCCGCTGCTTCGGATTTTGAGCGAATGAAGGTGACTGGATGCCCTTTGAAAATTTAGGAGATAAGCTGCAGAATGCGTTCAAGGATCTCCGCGGACGCGGCAAGCTCTCCGAGAGCGATATCGACGGCGCGCTCCGCGAAGTGCGGCGGGCGCTCCTCGAGGCGGACGTCAATTTCAAGGTGGCCAAGGATTTCATCGCCCATGTCCGCGAGAAGGCCGTTGGCGAAGAAGTCTTCGGCAGCCTGAAGCCGGACCAGACGGTCATCAAGATCGTCCGGGACGAGCTGACTGAGCTCCTCGGGGGCACCCAGAGCAAGATCACCATGTCCTCCACGGGCATGACGGTCATCATGCTGGTGGGTCTGCAGGGCGCCGGCAAGACCACCACCGCCGGCAAGCTCGCGCTCCTCATGAAAAAACGCGGCAAGCACCCCATGCTCGTCGCCTGCGACGTGTACCGTCCGGCCGCTATCAAGCAGCTGGAAGTCCTGGGCGAGCAGGTAGACGTGCCGGTGTACCGCATGCCGCAGAATGTCGACCCCGTCCGCATCGCAAAGGCCGCGGTGGACACGGCGCGCGCGTACAATAAGGACGTGCTCATCCTCGATACCGCAGGCCGTCTCACCATCGACGAGAAGCTGATGGCCGAGCTGCGGAACATCAAGGAAGCGGTCCATCCCCATGAGATCCTCCTCGTGCTCGACTCCATGACCGGGCAGGACGCCGTCACCACGGCGAAAGCCTTCGACACGGACCTCGGCATCGACGGGACCATCCTCACGAAGATGGACGGCGACGCCCGGGGCGGCGCGGCGCTCTCCATCAAGTCCGTCACCGGCAAGCCCATCAAGATGATCGGCGTGTCCGAAAAACTGGACGGCGGGCTGGAAGATTTCTATCCGGACCGCATGGCCGGCCGCATCCTCGACCTGGGCGACCTGGCCTCCCTCATCGAGCAGGCCCAGAGAAATCTGGACCAGGACAGCATGAAAGACGCTGTCACCAAAATGAAGAAGGGCGAGTTCACCCTGGACGATTTCCTGAAGCAGATGCGTCAGGTGAAGAAGCTTGGCTCCATGCAGAACATCCTCGGGATGATCCCCGGTATGGGCAAGTACAAAGAACAGCTCAAGGACATCGACTTCGACGGCAAGGAAATGAAGCACCTCGAAGCGATCATCCTCTCCATGACCCCCGCGGAACGGCGCAATCCGGACATCCTGAACGGCAGCCGCCGCAAGCGCATCGCCATGGGCTCGGGCACGCACATCCAGGAAGTGAACCGCATGCTCAAGCAGTTCAAAGAAATGAAGAAACAGATGAAGAAGATGAAGGGGAAAAACATGAAAATGCCGAAAGGCTTCCATTTCCCCGGAGGCATGCTTCCGAAGCTGTGATCCCTCATACAGGACCGTGGGAATGAAAGCGCATTCCTTCCCATGGCCAACCATCATCAATCCAAGGAGGTGAAACACATGTTAAAGATTCGTCTGACCCGCATGGGTGCGAAGAAGGTTCCCTTCTACCGCATCGTCGTCATCGACGCGCGCGCAGCCCGCAGCGGCGCTCCGGTCGATACCGTAGGCTGGTACGACCCCGTCAAGAAAGACGCTCCCGTCAAGCTCGATGAAGAAAAGATTCTCGGCTGGATGGCCAAGGGCGCACAGCCGACCGATACCGTTCGTTCCATCCTGAAAAACAACGGCATCATGGCTAAGTTCGCTGAGTCCAAGAAATAAGAGGGCAAAGCTATGAAAGAACTGGTTGAATGGATCGTGCGGTCTCTGGTGAAAAATCCGGAGGCCGTCACGGTGACCGTAGTCCGCAAGGGCGGCATGGAGATCTATCAGGTCCATGTCGCTCCTGAGGATATGGGAAAAGTGATCGGCCGACAGGGCCGGATCGCCAATGCGATCCGCACTGTGGTCAAGGCAGGCGCGCTGAAGCAGAATCTCCGGGTGGCTGTCGATATTATCTGAGAGGTGTCCTATGGACGAAATGACCATTCTTGTGCCGGTCATGCTCAAATCCAAGCTGACCGAAGCACTGAAGACGAGACTGCTCGCCGAACTCGAGCAGAATATCAGCCGCGTCGAGCATGATATCGCTCAGCTCGAATTCGAAGGCAACGCCCGTCTGAACGAACAGGCCAAGATCAATGTGCAGGCGGTCGCACCGCTCCGCGCGCAGATCGAAGCCCAGAAAGCCCAGATGCTCCAGGCGAAGAAAAAACTCACCGATGACAAGGAACACCTGGAAAAACTCGCCATCGGCGCAGAACTGCCCCGCGGCCCGGTGAACCGTGTCGTCACCATCCACGTCGGCGACGATATGAACGCCGTCAGAGGCGGGGAGATCCTCGTAGAAGACGGAAAGGTCATCGCCTTCCGTGAATAATGCATCCGATACACTGATACCCGTCGGAAAAATCGTTGCCCCGCATGGTGTGCGGGGTGATTTGCGTATTCTGCCGGATACGGACTGGCCCGAGCATTTCAAAAAGCTCAGGCATATCCGACTGGGAGGGAAAGACTACCGTCTCCTCTCCGTCCGTCCGCATAAGAATATATACATCCTTCACCTCGAAGGCGTGGACGACCGCAACGCCGCCGAGACCCTCATCGGGGCCCGGGCGGAAGTGCCGCGGTCCGAGATGCCCGCGCGGGACGAAGGACGCTACTACGATTTCCAGATCGCCGGCCTCACCGCCTTCGACGAAGCGGACGCGAAAGTCGGCGTCATCACGGAAATCATCCATACCGGAGCGAACGACGTGTACGTCATCCGGCCCGATGCGGGCAAGGACATTCTCCTCCCCGCCATCCCGGACTGCGTCCTCGCCGTCGATCCTGCTGCCGGCCGGATGACCGTGCGCCTCCAGGAATGGGAAGACTGAATCATGAAAATCGATATCCTGTCTCTGTTTCCTGAATTCATAGAAGCCTTTTTTCATCAGAGCATCATCAAGCGGGCGATCGAAGCCGGCCTCATCGACATGGCCGTGACGAATCCCCGCGATTTCGCGCATAACAAACACCGTCAGGTGGACGACACCATTTGCGGCGGCGGCGCGGGCATGCTCATGATGTGCGGGCCCCTCTTCGAAGCGTGCGAATCCGTTCTGCCCGAAAAGACCCCGCGGAGCCGGGTGATCTTCCTCTCCCCCGCGGGTACCCCCTTCACGCAGGACAAGGCCAAGCAGCTCTACCGGGACTACGACCATCTCGTCCTCATCTGCGGGCACTACGAAGGCGTCGACCACCGCGTGGAAGAACACCTGGCCGACGAACTCATCTCCATCGGAGACTACGTCCTGACCGGCGGCGAACTCGGCGCCATGGTCATCGCCGACGCCGTCTCCCGCATGGTGCCCGGCGTGCTGGGCGACGCGGGGAGCGCCACAGGAGACTCCTTCTACGAGCCCATCCTCGAATACCCCCAGTACACCAAGCCCGCAGACTACCGCGGCTGGCGCGTGCCCGACGTGCTCCTCTCCGGCCACCATGCGAACATCGCCCGGTGGCGCCGGAAAGAAGCCCTCCGCCGCACCATGAAATGCCGCCCCGACCTGATGGCGCGGCTCACCCTCACGAAAGAAGACAGGAAACTCATCGAAGAGATCAGAAAAGAGGAAGGAACATGGCTCCCTGCTACATCGGACTGATCCACTATCCGATCTACAACAAGCACATGGAAGTCATCACCACGGCGCTCACCAACTATGACCTCCATGACATCGCGCGCACCGCGAGGACCTACGATGTGCGCACCTACTTCATCATCCATCCCGTCGAAGCGCAGCGCCGCATGGCCTCCCTCATCATGGACCACTGGAAGACAGGCGCCGGCAGCCGGTACAATCCGAACCGCCGCGAAGCCTTCGAAGAGACCGCCCTCGTGCCCGACCTCGCCTCCGCCATCGCGAGAATCGAGAAAGACTGCGGCGAGAAACCCGCCGTCGTCACCACCGACGCCCGCGTCTACCCGAACACCGTCTCCTACCGCTTTATGCGGAAAGAGATCCACGAAGGCACCCGCCCGGTGCTCATTCTCTTCGGGACAGGGTACGGCATGACCCGGGAAATGATGAAAGAATTCGACTACATACTCGAACCGATTTACGGATGCGGCAGCTACAATCACCTCTGCGTGAGAAGCGCCGCCGCGATCATCCTCGACCGCCTGCTCGGCGAAGCATGGTGGGAAGGGAAATAAGGAGGAATACTATGTCCGGACATTCCAAATGGGAAAACATCAAGCGGAAAAAAGGCAAGACCGACGCGATCCGCGCGAAGATCACCACCAAGATCTCCAAGGAAATCACCATCGCGGCCCGCATGGGCGGCGGTGATCCCGTCGGCAATATGCGCCTCAAGCTCGCCCTCACCAAGGCGAAGCAGAACAACGTGCCGAAAGAAAATATCCAGAGAGCCATTGCCAAAGGCGTCGGCGCGGCCGGCGGCGTAGGCTTCGACGAAGTCACCTACGAAGGCTACGGCCCGGGCGGCGCGGCCATCATCGCCGAATGCAACACCGACAACCGCAACCGCATGGCCGCAGACATCCGCCACGCCTTCACCCATCACGGCGGCAGCCTCGGCGCCACCGGATGCGTCTCCTGGATGTTCAAGAAAAAAGGCTCCATCACCGTCGATAAAGAAGCGGCCGACGAAGACACCATCATGATGATCGCCCTCGACGCAGGCGCGGAAGACGTAGCCGTCACCGAAGACACCTACGAGATCACCACCTCCCCCGAAGACTTCATGACCGTCTCCGACGCCCTCGACAAAGAAGGCATTGCCGTCTCCGCCTCCGAAGTCGCCATGGTCCCCGACACCACCGTTGCCCTCGAAGGCGACGCCGCCAAGACCATGCAGCACCTCATCGACGAACTGGAAGACATGGACGACGTGCAGGAAGTCTACACCAACGCCGAACTGCCCGACGAAGAATAAGACAGCGAAAACACCGGTCTCCGGTGTTTTTTTCATGCAAGAAAACCGCGCTCCCCGAAAGGAACGCGGCTTTTTTGCGTGATGATTCTCACGGCGAAGAAGAAATTTTGTTTCACGTGGAACGGAAGGAATGAAGCCCGCTGCCTCCGCGGGCGCGGCTCTTGTCATGGACGGAACGGGCGGCGCAGGGGCTGTCTTTTTTCCATTTGCAAAACGGGCGGCGCGTTGTATAATAAAAACACAAAGGGTAAATAGTTCCCCAAAATGGAACGAAAAAAAGGACGAGCGGCAACTCGTCCTTTTTTCTGCTTTTTACTCCGCAGGCTTCATCGATGATTGAGCCAGTAGGAATGCGTGGCGACGATGAGACCTACGAGGAGCGGGGCAAGCAACTGCCCAAAAATCTAGGTAAATAATTCTCCCAAATCGGAACACCTCCTTTCTATGGGAGGATAATTCAATTGTATCATACGTTCGAGGAAAGGGCGTTTTGGCATGGAGAGGCCTGAATGCAAGGCGAGTGGAGGCTCGCTTTTTTCTATTTGCCAAAAGGGCAGTGCGTCGTATAATGAAGGCACAGGAATTTGAGAAAGTCCCCACGGGGAACGAAAAAAGACGAGCGGAGGCTCGTCTTTTTTCTTGCGTTTGTTTTATAGGATGAAGATGTGCGGGTCCGGTATATGCGGCGGATTCTGGGCACGAAAAAAGCAGCCCGCGGGCTGCTTTTCCGGTTTGGGAGTGTGGGATGATTATCTCTTGCCGAGCTGAGCGTCGAACATGTGGCGGAGACCTTTGCAGTCGCCGGCCGCTTCGAAGCCTGCTTTGACTTCGGTGGCGTTCGCTTCTTCTTCGACCTGTTCATTGACGAACCACTGGAGGAAGAGTTCGGTCTCGATGTCGCCTTCGGCGCGGGCCGCTTTGAAGATGGTGCGGATGGATTCGCTCACGTACTGTTCATGGGCGAGGGACGCTTCGGCGACGGCGAGCGGGCAGTCGAAGCGGGAAGCTACGGCGTCGATCTGGCCGAAATCGATGGTGCCGTCGCGGTCTTCGATGTAGGCGATGATCTTTTCGCCGTGTTCTACTTCTTCTTCATACTGTTTCATGAGCCAGTGCGCGTAGCCTTTGTAGCCGGCGGCTTTCATATCGCTGGACATGGAGCGATAGAGGTAAGCGGAGTAAAATTCTTTGACGACCTGTTCGTTCAGGGCTTTCAGGATGGTGTCGTTCAGTTTCATGATGGGGTCCTCCTTGTGGAAAATTTTTATATATCGAAATCTTTCTATGTCTGTATTATACAGGATGGGACGTGAAAAAGGAAGGGGCAATATCGAAATTTTTCAAAATCATTTTGAGAATAAAGCATGAGGGAAAGGCATACGGCGGTAAGTGCATATCCTTTCTGCAAACGGATTGACAAATCGAAAAGGGGCCGGATAAAATGAATTAACTCATCGGATAAGCGGTGAGACATTCAGGAAAGAGGCACCATCATGAAGCGTTCTGTATCTGCGCGGATGACAAGTGTATATTTTGCTTATGACTTTAGCCGGGGCTTTGACTACGCCGGCTTTTTTGGCTACGCAGAATACGACACCGCCGCAGGGGACGTTCTTCTTCATGGAGGCAGGCAGCCTCTCCCATTGTAACCACAGCACACACAGGGATTTGAAGCAGACTCCATTGCGGGTCTGCTTTTTTTCATTTCAACACGAAGAGGGGAGAATGGAATCATGATCATCGTAATGAAACCGACAGCGTCGAAGGAGAGCGTGGAGCACGTCATCAAGTGTCTGAAGGCGAAGGGGCTCCAGATCGACGAGATCGTGGGGACGCAGAAGACGGTCCTGGGCCTCGTGGGCGACACGGCGGCGGTGGACGAGGAGCTGCTGCAGAGCTATGACTGCATCGAGAAGGTCATGCGCGTGCAGGAGCCGTACAAGCGGGCGAGCCGGGCGTTCCATCCGGAGGACAGCGTGATCGACGTGTCGGGCGTGCCGGTGGGCGGCAGGAAACTCGCGGTCATCGCGGGGCCGTGTTCCATCGAGACGCCGGAGCAGATCACGGGCGTGGCGGAAGCGGTGAAGGCCGCGGGCGCGTCCATGCTGCGGGGCGGCGCGTTCAAGCCGCGCACGTCGCCGTATTCGTTCCAGGGGCTCGGCGAGAAGGGGCTGGATCTCCTGTGCGATGCGGCGGAGAAGATGAAGCTGCCGGTGGTGACGGAGCTGATGAGCATGGACAAGATCCCGCTTTTCCTGGAGAAGGGCGTGGACCTCATCCAGATCGGCGCGCGGAACATGCAGAATTTCGACCTGCTGAAGGCGGTGGGCCGGCTGAATGTGCCGGTACTGCTGAAGCGGGGCATGTCGGCCACGCTGGAGGAATGGCTCATGAGCGCGGAGTATATCATGTCGGAGGGGAATCACAACGTGATCCTCTGCGAGCGGGGCATCCGCACGTTCGAGACGGCCACGAGAAATACGCTGGACCTGTCGGCGATCCCGGCAATCAAGCGGATGAGCCATCTGCCGATCATCGTGGACCCGAGCCACGCCACGGGCAAGCGGTGGATGGTGGAGTCCATGGCGATGGCGGCGGTGGCGGCCGGCGCGGACGGCATCATGGTGGAGGTGCACAACGATCCGGAGCACGCCTGGTGCGACGGGGCGCAGTCCATCACGCCGGCGATGTTCGCGGACCTGATGGGCAAGCTCCGCACGCTCGCGCCGATCGTGGGCCGGGAGCTGTGAGAGACGGCATGCGGCAGGAAAGTATGGAAGCAGGGAAGCGCGCCGCATAAACAAGAGAATTCATGGAGCAGGGAAGCAGGGGAGACATATGGAAACGGGATTTTTTGTAAGGACGGCCGCCGTGGTGGGCCTCGGGCTCATGGGCGGCTCATACGCGAAGCGGCTCACGGAGCTGGGGCTCCGGGTGATCGGGATCGACCGCACGGAGGCGGCGGAGGCCGCGGCGCTCCGGGACGGGGCCATCGCGGCAGCGGGCCCCGCGCATCTGGCGGAGGCGGAGCTGGTGATCTTCGCCGTGCCGGAAGCGGCGACGGAGGATTTCGTGAGGACGCACGCTGGGGCGTTCCGCCGCGGGGCGGTGCTCACGGACGCGGCGGGGGTGAAGCGGGGCGGCGCCGCCCGCATCGAAGCGCTCCTCCCGGAGGATGTGGATTTCGTCTCGGCGCATCCCATGGCGGGGCGCGAGGGCGCAGGCTACGGGCAGTCGTCGGCGGCAATCTTCCGCGGGGCGAATTATATCCTCGTGCCGTCCGCGCGGAACCGGCCCTCGTCGCTCCGGCTGGTGCGGCGGCTGGCGGAGGCGCTCGGCGCGGCGCACATCGAGGAGACGACGCCGGAAGCGCACGATCGGATGCTGGCGTACACGAGCGGCCTGCCTCACGCGGCGGCCGCTGCGGTGATGGAGAGCGCGTCGTTCCGCCGGGAGGCGCGGTATTTCATCGCCGGAGGCTTCCGGGACGTGACGCGCATCGCGGACATCAACGGGGCGCTCTGGGCGGATCTCTTCCTGGAGAACCGGGAGAACATGCTCCGGGAGCTGGCGCGGTACGAGGAGGCGCTTTCGCGGCTGCGCCGGGCGCTCGCCGCCGAAGACAGAGAGGCGCTCCGGGATTTCCTGGACAGCGCGGGAAGAAGGAAAAGGAGTCTGGCCGATGGACAGCATACATGTGGAACTGGGAAAGGATTCGTACGACATCACGATCGAGAGGGGGCTGACGGACCGCATGGGGCCGCTCGTGCGGCAGGCGCTCCCGCAGGCGGAGAAGCTCGCGGTCATCACGGATGACACGGTGGACGGGCTGTACGGGGAGCGCTTCGAGGCGGTGCTCCGCGGCGCGGGGTACGGCGTGCGGCGCATCGCGGTGCCCCACGGGGAGAGAAGCAAGAATCTCTCCGTACTCGGGGAGGTGCTGGAGGCGATGAGCGCCTTCGGCATGACGCGG
Source organism: Veillonellales bacterium (assembly GCA_944390485.1). GTDB lineage: Bacteria > Bacillota > Negativicutes > Veillonellales > Dialisteraceae > UBA1822. Next base: position 31,050 of record CALXPQ010000009.1, on the reverse strand, counting down.
AGCGACGCGGTGGTGACGCTCTCCGGCGGCGTGCCGGGCGATCTGGGAGGATTCGCCGCGGCGGTGTACCTCCGGGGCGTGCCGTTCGTGCAGGTGCCCACGACGATCCTCGCGCAGATCGACAGCAGTGTGGGCGGCAAGGTGGCGGTGGACCTGCCCAGCGGGAAGAATCTGGCGGGCAGCTTTTACCAGCCGCGGGCGGTGCTCATCGACCCGGATCTGGTGCGCACGCTCGATCCGCGGTACATCCACGACGGCATGGCGGAGGCGGTGAAATACGGCTGCATCCGGAGCGAATCCCTCTTCCGCCTCTACGAGGGGCTCCGGTCGGATGAGGACATCTTCGCGGCCCTGCCGGAGATCATCGGGGCGTGCTGCCGCATCAAGGCGGCGCTCGTAGAGGAGGACGTGAGGGACGAAGGCGCGCGGATGCTCCTCAATTTCGGCCACACCATCGGGCACGCCGTCGAGCGGGAGTACCAGTATGAGACGTACACCCACGGCGAGGCGGTGGCCGCGGGGATGGCGATTCTCACGCGGCGCACGGAGGCGCTGGGCCTCACGGAGGCGGGCACGGCGGACCGCATCGAGCGGGTGCTCCAGGCGCTCGGCCTGCCCGTCTCGGTGCCGGCTCCGATGGAGGCGCTCCTCCCGCACATGGCGCACGACAAGAAGAAACGCGGGAAAGACATCACTTTCGTGGTGCTTCGCCGCATCGGGGAGAGCGCGCTCTTCCCGGTCCGCGGAGAGGACGTCGCCGATTTTCTGGGGACAGGAGGCTGCTGATATGGAAATGCACATCACGCCGCGGGCGCTCCGGGGGACCGTGCAAGCCCCGTCGTCGAAGAGCATGACCCACCGGGAGCTCATCTGCGCGGCCCTCGCTCCGGGGGAGAGCATAGTGGATAATGTGAGCCCCTCGAAGGACATCGAGGCGACCATCCGGTGCATGACGGCGCTCGGCGCGTCCATCGGGCCCGTGCCCTCGGCGTACCCGGGGCGGCAGGCATACCGCGTCTCCGGGGGCCTGCGGAAAATGGCGGGGCCCGTCGTCTGCTCCTGCGGGGAGTCCGGCTCGACGCTGCGCTTCCTCATCCCCATCGGGCTCCTGTCGGGCAATGAGGTGACTTACACCGGGGAAGGGCGGCTCGGCGAGCGGCCGCTCTCGCCGTATTTCCGGATCTTCCGGGAGAAAGGCGTGGGCTGGGCCGCGGCAGACGGCCTGCCTCTCACCGCGGAGGGGACGCTCCCGCCGGGGCGGTACGAGCTGCCCGGGGACGTGAGCTCCCAGTTCTTCTCGGGGCTGCTCTTCGTGCTGCCGCTCCTGCCGGGAGATTCGGAGCTCGTGAGCACCACGGAGATCGAGTCGGAGAGCTACATCCGCATGACCACGGCGGCCATGGCGCGGCACGGGGTCCATGTGGAGAATCCCGCCCGGGGCCGGTGGGTCATCCCCGGCGGGCAGGCATACCGGCCGGGGCGCTTCACCGTGGAGGGCGACTGGTCGCAGGGGGCCTTCTGGCTGGCAGCGGGCCTCCTCGGCGGGCCGGTGACGGCGGCGGGCCTGCCGGAGGCCTCCGAACAGGGCGACCGGGTGGTGCGGGATATCCTCGTCCGCATGGGCGGGGCGCTCGCGGACGGCCCGGACGGTCTCACCGCGTCGGCCTCGGAGACGGCGGGCACGGTGATCGACGCGGAGGACTGTCCGGACCTCGTGCCGGTGCTGACGGCGCTCGCCGCGGTGTCCCGCGGGCGGACGGAGATCGTCCATGCGGCGCGGGTGCGGCTCAAGGAATGCGACCGCCTCCACGCCATGGCGGCGGAGCTCGGCAAACTCGGCGCGCGCATCGAAGAGAAGCCGGACGGCCTCGTCATCGACGGCGTGGAGCGTCTCTCGGGCGGCGCCGCGGACGGGTGGAACGACCACCGCGTGGCCATGGCGCTCGCCGCGGTGTCGGCGCGGTGCACGGGGCCGCTCACCATCCGCGGCGCGGAGTGCGTCGCCAAATCGTATCCCGCCTTCTGGGCGGATTTCCGGAGCCTCGGCGGGCTCGCGGAGGAAAGGGACTGACATGAATACCATCGGAAGACTGTGCACGCTCACCATCTACGGCGAATCCCACGGGCCGTCCATCGGGGCGGTGCTGGACGGGCTTCCCGCGGGGGCGGCCATCGACTGGGACGAGGTGCGCCGGGAGATGGCCCGCCGCGCGCCCGGGCGGAGCGCCCTCGCCACGGCGCGGAAGGAGGCGGACGCCTTCACCGTGGAGAGCGGCTGGTTCGAAGGGCACACCACGGGGACGCCGCTCGCCGTGCGCATCGCCAACGGGGACCAACACTCGAAGGACTACAGCACGCTCCGGCGGCTCATGCGGCCGGGCCATGCGGACTACGCGGGGCGCGTGCGCTACGGCGGATGGAACGACTACCGCGGGGGCGGTCATTTTTCCGGGCGGCTCACCGCGCCGCTCGTCTTCGCCGGGGCGGTGGCGAAGCAGCTCCTCCGGCAGGCGGGCGTCTCCGTCGGCGCGCACATCCTCCGCATCGCGGACGTGCGGGACCGGCCTTTCCCGCCGCTCGGCGTGGGGCGGGAGGCCCTCGAGGCGCTGTCGTACCGGGAGCTGCCGCTCCTCGACGAGGCGCAGGAAGCGCCCCTGCGGGCGGCCGTCCTCGCGGCGAAGGACGCGGCGGACTCCGTGGGCGGCGTCATCGAATGCATGGCCGAAGGGCTCGCGCCGGGGCTGGGGGACCCGCTCTTCGACTCCGTGGAGAGCCGCCTTTCGCAGATGCTCTTCTCCGTGCCCGCGGTGAAGGGCGTGGAATTCGGCGACGGGTTCACCCTCGCGGGGATGCGCGGGAGCGAGGCGAACGATCCCCTGCGCATGGAGGACGGCCGGGTGCGGCCCGTCTCGAACCACAACGGCGGGCTCACCGGGGGGATCACGGACGGCGCACCGGTGATTTTCCGGGCGGTCATAAAGCCCACGCCGTCCATCGGCCGCGCGCAGCATACGGTGGACGCGGAGCGCGGGGAGGACGCGGTGCTGGAGATCCGCGGGCGGCACGACCCGTGCATCGTGCCCCGGGCGGTGCCGGTCATCGAAGCGGCAGCGGCGTGGACGCTCCTGGACATCCTGCTGGAGAGCCGCGTGTGGAAAGGAGGCGCGCTGTGAGCGGAGATACCCTGGCCGTGGCCTGCTTCGGGCAGCCCGGCTCCTACAGCGATCAGGCCATGCAGTCGTATTTCGCGGGCCGCGCGGCCGCGGCGTCGTACTGCGACCATTTCGAAGACGTGACCGCCGCGGTGGCGGAGGGGCGCGCCCGGTACGGCGTGGTGCCCATCGAAAATTCCTCCACCGGAGGCATCACGGAGGTGTACGATCTCATCCGCCGGTATGACTGCGCCGTCGTCGGAGAGAAATGCATCCGCATCGAGCATCACCTGCTGGGGCTGCCGGGGGCGCGGCTCGAGGACATCCGCACGGTCTACTCCCACCCGCAGGGATTCGCCCAGAGCGGCGATTTCTTCCGGGCCCATCCCGGCTGGGAGAAGGTGCCCTATTTCAGCACGTCGAAGAGCGCGGAGAAGGTCGCCGCCGACGGGCGGAAGGACGAAGCGGCCGTGGCGGGACGGCTCGCGGCGGACCTGTATGGCCTCTCGGTGCTCGCGCCGTCCATCCAGACGAACCGGAGGAACTTCACGCGCTTCTTCATCATCGCGCCGTCCATGGAGACGGACGAGACGGCGGACAAGATCACCCTCATCATCGCGGTGCATCACACGCCGGGCGCGCTGTACCACGTGCTGGGATATTTCTTCTACGGCGGCATGAATATGACCCATCTCGAATCCCGCCCCATGGATGGGCATCCCTTCGAGTATTTCTTCCACATCGACGTGATGGGGCGGCTGGACGACCCGTCGAACGCGCACACCCTCTCGGGGCTCGCGTCCATGTGCCCGTACTTCCGCATCCTCGGGAATTATGCGTCGGACAAAGGAGGCGTCTTATGAAACTGGGACTCATCGGCGAAGTGCTCGGCCACAGCCTGTCGCCGGCCATCCACGGGCGGCTCCTCGCCGCGCAGGGCCTCTCCGGCACGTACGATCTCATCGAGATCCCCCGCGGGGAGGTGCCGGCGCGCGTGCGGGCGCTCTTCCGGGAGCTGGACGGATTCAATGTGACCATCCCGTACAAGACAGAGGTCATCCCGCTCCTCGCCGGTCTTTCGGACGAAGCGGCCGCCATCGGCGCGGTGAATACAGTGGCGGTGAAGGACGGCGCGGGCCGGGGTTATAATACGGACTACATCGGCTTTTCCCGCACGGTGGACCGCATCGGCGCGGACCCGGCGGGACGGGACGCGGTGGTGCTCGGCACGGGCGGCGCGTCGCGGGCGGTCATCCAGTGCCTGCACGACCGGGGCGCGCGGCGCATCTTCGCCGTGTCCCGCCGTCCGGAGGCGGTTGATGAAGCGTTTCGCGCCTTCGCGGCGGCGCGCGGGGCGGAGCTCGTCTCCTATGAGGCCGTCGAAGCGGGCGAGGGGGCGTACCTCCTGGTGAATGGCACGCCCTGCGGGATGTGGCCGAAGACGGACGCGTCGCCCCTCACGGCGGAGACGGCGCGGAAATTCCCGAAGGTGATCGATCTCATCTACAATCCCGGCGAGACGATGCTCCTCCGGGAGGCGCGCGCCGGCGGGGCCGACGGGGCGAACGGCCTGTACATGCTCGTCGCGCAGGCCGCCGCGGCGGAGGAGATCTGGCTCGGCCGGCCGCTCCCCGCTTCGCTTACGGACCAGATCGCCACAGAGATGGAGGCCCTCCTGTGAGGAACGTGGTCCTCATCGGCATGCCGGGCAGCGGGAAGAGCACCTTCGGCCGGGCGGCGGCGGAGGCGCTGGGCCTGCCCTTCATCGACTGCGACGACTTCATCGAGGAGCTGGAGGGGCTCACCATCCCTCAGCTCTTCGCGCGGAGCGAGGCGGTCTTCCGCGAAGCCGAGACGCACGCCGCGGCCATCCTTGCCCGGCGGCAGGGCACGGTCATCGCCGCCGGCGGGGGCATCGTGAAGCGCCCCGTGAACATCGCCCTCTTCCGGCCCACCAGCGCCATCCTCCTCGTGGACCGCGCGCCGGAGGACATCGCCGCGGACGTGGCCATCGCCGGGCGGCCGCTCCTCGCGGAAGGCCCGCAGAAAGTCTTCACGCTCTACGAAGAGCGCATCGCCGCCTACCGCGCCGCGGCGGACCGCACCGTGAAGAATACCGGCGCGGAAGACGCGGTGCGCCGCCGGGTGATCCAGGCGGTGAAAGAGCTGATGGGCTTATAATATATAGAAAATAAAAAAGAGAGCAGCAGGAGCGGGCTGCTCTTTTTTCATGGGCGCCTTCCATGCAGCGCGATGCATAAAAGGCCGGCGGCGCATGAAGCGTCGGGGACGCGGCGGAGCCGGCCTTTCCGGGCGGTCCATGGGACTGCGGAAAAGAAATCGGATTTCCTGCATGCATATTTATTGACAGAGCTGAATAAATATGCTAAGATTTGGCATACGTTCCAATGAAAGCAGAGAAATGGAGGCTCATCATGAATAAAAAACTGTGGGGCAAAGCGGCTCTCGCCGCGGCGGCTATCGCGGGCGTCATGCTTTTCGCCGGATGCGGCGGCAGCGGGGAGAAGAAGGACAGCGGCGCGGCGGCGCAGCAGAGCAAGGTCATGCAGAAGATCAAGGAGAGCGGCAAGATTGTGGTCGGCACGGCGTCCGGCTACCCGCCCTATGAATTCATCGACGCGTCGAAGAGCGAGAAGACGGTCATCGGCATCGACATGGAGCTGGCGAAGGCGCTGGCGGACAAGCTGGGCGTCAAGCTGGAGATTCAGGACATGAATTTCCAGTCTCTCCTGTCTTCGCTGGCGAGCGGCAAGGTGGATATCGCCATCTCGGGCATCAACCCGACGGACGAACGGCGCAAGACCATGGATTTCTCCGACGTGTATCTCCCCACGGAGCAGATGATCCTCATCCGCAAGGCGGACGCGGACAAGTACAAGTCCCTCGAGGATTTCTACGGCAAGAACATCGCGGTGCAGAAGTCCACTACGCAGGAGATCCTCGCCAACGCTGAGATCAAGGACGCGAAGATCGTCGGCCTCGCCCACGTGCCGGAAGCGGTGCTGGAGCTGAAGCACGGCAAGGCGGACGGCGTCGTGGTAGAGGGCATCTGCGGCAAGCAGTACCTCGTCTACAACGATGACCTGATGTTCGCCGAAGGGGTGCACTTCAAGAACGGCACGAAAAATTCCGCGGCGGCTCTCCAGAAGGGCAGCGAAGACCTGCTGAAGGCGATCAACGAGGTCATCAAGGAGAACACGGACAACGGCAACTTCAAGAAGTGGGAAGAGGAATATATCCAGAAATCGGTAGACAACGCAAAGATGCAGGGCTGAGTGAGAGAAAGGACGGAAGCGTATGAAAAAGACACTGGCAGCAAAACTTCTCCTGGCGGCAGCGGCTGCGGCGGGCATACTGCTCGCGGCGGGCTGCGGCGGCAGCGGGGATAAGAAAGACGAGGCGCAGGCAGGGGGCGCGCAGAGGGGCGCGCTCATGCAGCAGATCAAGGAGCGCGGCAAACTCGTCATCGGCACGGCGTCCGGCTTCCCTCCCTATGAATTCATCGATACGTCGAAGAGCGAGAAGACTGTGGCGGGCATCGACATCAACCTGGCGCAGAAGATCGCCGACAAGCTGGGCGTAAAACTGGAAGTGCAGGACATGAATTTCTCGGCGCTCCTCTCGTCCATGGCGGCGAACAAGGTGGATATCGTCATCGCGGGCATCACCCCCACGCCGGAACGCGAGAAGGCGGTCGATTTCTCCGACACGTACCTGAGCGACAAGAACATCATGCTCATCCGCAAGTCGGATCTGGGCAAGTACACGAAGGTGGAGGATTTCTACGGCAAGGACATCGCCGCGCAGAAATCCACCCAGCAGGAGACGCTGGTGAAGGAATACTTGAAAGACGCGAAGATCGTCTCGCTGGACCGCATCGGCGACGCGCTGATGGAGCTGCAGCACGGCAAGGTGGAGGGCGTGCCCTCTCAGCGCGCGGTGGCGCAGCAGTACCTCATCATGAATCCGGAGATCGCGGACTCGGGCGTGTACTTTGAAGGCAAAGACAGCGCCGCGGCGGTGGCGGTGCCGAAGGGCAACGAGGATTTCCTCCAGCTCATCAACGGCATCATCAAGGAATGCCACGAGAACGGCGACTTCGAGAAGTGGACGCAGGAATGCAGCGAGCTCGCCGTGCAGAACGCGCAGCAGAAATAAGGCTCATGGACAGGGGCTCCTCCGGGAGCCCTTTTTCTGCGCCCTTCTGCGGGGCGGCGCGTCTCTGGTATAATAAGGGAAAACGCAGAAGGGGGAGTGCGGCCGTGAACCGTCTCGTCTATCTTTTTTCTCTGGGGCACTTCGGCGTGGACTGGTGCCAGGGCGCGGTGCCGGCGCTCCTGCCGTACTTCATCATGCAGTACGACCTGTCGTACCGCGAGGCGGCGACGCTCATCTTTGCGAATATGATGGTGGCCTCGGTCATCCAGCCGGTCTTCGGCTACTACGCGGACAAGGTATCGAAGCCGTGGTTCGTGCCGCTCGGGCCGGTGCTCTCCGGGGCGAGCCTCGTGTGGATCGGCTTTTCCACGTCCTACGCTTCACTCTTCGCGGCGGCCATGCTGTGCGGTCTCGGGAGCTCGCTCTTCCATCCGGAGGGGGCGCTTCTGGTGAACCGCATCGCCGGCGGCGAGAAAGGGCGCGCGCTCGGCACCTTCGCCGTGGGCGGCAACGCGGGCTTCGCCATCGGGCCGGCCGCGGCGGGGGCTTGCGCGTACTGGATCGGCATCGAGGGGCTGGCGCTCTTCGGCGCGGTGAACGCGGCCATCGCGGCGGGCATCTTCTTCTGCATGCCGGCGGCGCTCCGCATCGCCGCGGCGTCGGAAGCGGCGGAGAAGAAGAGAGGCGCCGCCCGCCGGAACGACTGGACGTCTTTCGGCAAGCTCTCGGTCATCATCCTCGCCCGGGCGCTGGGATTCACCCTGTGCAATACGTTCATCCCGCTCTACTGGATCCACGTGCTCGGCGCGGACGAGACGGCGGGCTCCACGGCGCTCTCCATCCTCTTCACCCTCGGGGCGTGCCTCACCTACGGCGGGGGCCTCCTGGCGGACCGCTTCAGCATGCGCACCATCATCCGCGGCTCCTTCCTCGTGATGATCCCGGCGATGTTCTTCCTCATGAACAGCACGGACCTCCTCACGGCGACGCTGCTGCTCCTCCCCGCGGCCGCGGCGATCTTCCTGCCCTACAGCCCCATCGTGGTGCTGGGGCAGACTTACCTCGCGAAGAACGCGGGCTTCGCCTCCGGGGTGACGCTGGGGCTCACCACCACGCTGGGCGGGCTCTTCGCCCCCATCGTGGGCTGGGCGGCCGACCTGTGGGGGCTCCAGACGGCGCTGCAGATCCTCTGGATCGCGGGCATCGCCGGCTTCGCGGCGGCGCTGTCGCTCCCGAAGGACCGGGAAGAATGAATCGAATCGGACAGGAGGTGTCCCCATGAAAGGGATGAATACAGAAGATTTCGTGGATATGCTCGTCGACACGGACGGCTGCGTCCGGCACAAGTGCTTCGTCTACCATTTCTCCGGCCTGCGCCGCCATGCGGGCCGCGGGACCTGGCGCGTCTCCGTGGAGAAATACCGCTGGACGAAGGAGCCCTTCGAGGAGTTCCTCGAGCTCGTCTACAACTATGAATCGGACGACCCGGACGACTGCCTGGACCATCTCCTGGACGACGTGCTCTGGGACGGGAAGTCTTTCTACGAGCTGGAAAAGGCCCTCACCTACGTCGACTGGTGAGAACGGACCGCTTTTTTCATGCAGAAATGACAGAAATAAAAAATGCTATGCGGATTTTGCATAGCAAAAAGAAAAAACTCATGAGGCTTCCCGCCTTCCATGAGTTTTTTTTATGAAAATCCGAGAAAAGAGAGGGGAATTTCCTGCTTTCCTGAAATTTCCGCGGATAGGACGAAAAACGTATGCATTTATTTGATATATAGTGTACTATATTGCCCGCCGGCGGTTTGACCATGGCACCGTATGCGCCTATAATATGGCTGTATTCATATTTTATCCAACTGAGGGGAGAAAATTCTATGGTAATGAATGGTTTGTATCTCGTCATCATTACCGTCTGCGTCCTCATGCTGGCCTATCGTCTGTACGGTGCGTGGATCGCCGCGAAGGTGCTCACGCTGAACCAGTACAGAAGAACGCCCGCATACGAGTTCGAAGACGGGCAGGACTACGTCCCGACGAACAAGTGGGTCGTGTTCGGACATCATTTCGCAGCCATCGCCGGCGCGGGCCCGCTGGTCGGCCCGGTCATCGCGGCGCAGTTCGGCTTCATGCCGGGCCTCCTGTGGCTGCTTTTCGGCTCTGTCTTCGCCGGCGCCGTCCATGACATGGTGGTGCTCGTCGCGTCCATCCGCCATCAGGGCAAGTCCCTCGCGGAGATCGCGAAGACGGAAGTCTCCCACACTGCAGGCATCGCGGCGCTGTGGGTCATGCTGCTCCTCCTGATCGTCACGGAAGCCGGCATGGCCGTCGTCGTGGCGAACTCCCTGCACAACAGTCCGTGGGGCTTCTTCACCGTCAGCATGACCATCCCGGCGGCGATCATCGTCGGCATCTACGCGAAGTACATCCGCCCCGGCCAGATCAAGGAAGCGACCATCCTCGGCGTCGTCCTCATCCTGGCGGCGGTCGTCGGCGGCCCGTACGTGCGCGACAACCCGGCGCTCGCTCCTCTTTTCACCTACGATCTGGAACAGGTCGAGATCATGCTCGGCGTGTACGGCTTCCTCGCATCGGTCCTCCCGATCTGGCTGCTCCTCGCTCCGCGTGACTACCTCTCCACCTACATGAAAATCGGCACCATCGTGCTCCTCGCCGTAGGCATCATCATCGTGGCGCCCGAGATCCGCATGCCGGCTTTCTCCCAGTTCCTCTGGGGCGGCGGCCCGGTCCTCTCCGGCTCCGTATTCCCGTACATCTTCATCACCATCGCCTGCGGCGCCATCTCCGGCTTCCACAGCATCATTTCCACCGGCACCACGCCGAAGATGCTGGAGAATGAACGTCAGGCTCTGCCCGTAGGCTACGGCGCGATGCTCACCGAGACCTTCATCTCCGTCATGGCGCTCATCGCCGCGTGCAGCCTCCATCCGAGCGACTACTTCGCCATCAACTCCTCCGCGGACGCCTTCGCGAAGCTGGGCCTCCAGGTGCAGGATCTGCCGGCCCTGTCCCAGATGGTCGGCGAAGACCTGATGCACCGCCCGGGCGGCGCGGTATCCCTGGCCGTCGGCATGGCGGACATCTTCGCCCAGATTCCCGGCATGGATCACCTCATGGGTCTGTGGTACCATTTCTGCATCATGTTCGAAGCGCTCTTCATCCTGACCCTCATCGACGCAGGCTGCCGCGTAGGCCGCTACCTGCTCCAGGAACTGCTGAGCAAAGTCTATGAACCCTTCGGCGACCGCAGCTGGAAGCCGGGCATCGTCATCTGCTCCTTCGCCATCACCTGTGCATGGATGTACCTCATCCTCCAGGGCGACATCGGCGTCATCTGGCCGCTCTTCGGCGTATCCAACCAGCTCCTGGCGACCACAGTCCTCGCCATCGTCACTTCCTTCATCATCCACTCCGGCCGCGGCCGCTATGCATGGGTCACCATGATCCCCTGCTTCTTCATGGCCATCATCACCGTAGTGGCTGACTACCAGAACGTATTCAACAGCTATCTCCCGGGCGGCAAGACGACCATGACCGTCATTTCCGCGCTGATGTTCGTCCTCGTGGCGGTCGTCGTCGTGGAATCCGTCCGCAGCTGGTTCCGCCTCTTCAAGAACACGCCTCCGGACTATCGCTCCAGAGAAGAGATCGAAGAAGAGACGAAGAAGGCCAACGAAGAAGAAGCCGCAGCCATCGCTGCCGGCATCATCCCGGCCCAGCCTGTGAAAGTCCTCTCCGAAAAAGAGAAGAAACTCATGCAGGAAGAAATGGCCGTCAAGGCAGTCCTCGACTGATCCAACCCTCAAAGTGCGTCCTCCGCGGGCGCACTTTTTGCGTGGGAGAAAATCATTTTCTGTCGGGCAGCAAAAGAAAGCGCCGCCTTTGCGAAGGGAGGGGAATGGCGGCGCAGCAGCTTGGCACGAAGCCCGACAGGCCGCGAAAGAAACGGGCTGAAACGGCACAGGAGCAAAGAAAAGAATGGGGCCGCAGCCCGAAGGAAAACCGGGAAAGCCAATCGCACCGCTGCGGCGTTTCATACAGGACCGGCGGGCATGAGAAGGTTTCGCTGTATTTTGGGGAGACTGGCAGGCGGGATTTTCCCGGAGGCGGCCGCTTTTCCGTAAAACGGGCATAAAAAAGAGCAGGCGCGGGGTCTGCTCTTTTTATGTGTCAGGAGGCCGGGGACGGCGCGGGGGGCTCGGCGGCGAGGTCCTGCTCGATGGATTCGGCCAGCTTCTCCGCGATGGCGCTTTCCTCGAAGAGGATGTGATCCACGCCGGCGTCTTTCAGGAGGGGTGCGTCCTGCAGGAAGCGGGTGCGGGCGTAGACGATGAGGTCCGGATGGATCTGCTTGGCGGCGATGGCCGCTTCCGCGGCGGCCGCGGCGGAGGGGATGGTGATGATGAAGCGGGACGCCCGGGCGATGCCCGCCGCGTGCAGCACTTCGGCTTTCGTGATGTCCCCGTAGACAGCGGCGGTGCCCTGCTGGTCGAGGCGGGTGACGGTATCGAGATTCATGTCGAGAATGACCGGCGTGATGCCGTGAGCGGCGACGACGTCCGCCGCGGCCTGTCCGGTGGGGCCGTAGCCCGCGATGAGGGCGGTCTCGCGTCCTTCGGTAAGGTCATGGGCGATGCGCCGGGCGGACGCTTCCTGATAGGCGCTCCGCGCTTCGCTGCGCGCGTTGAGGAAGCGCCACAGAGAGGGGGCCCGCTTCGCTTCCGAGAGCGCGGCGGGGACGGCTTTCATGAGGAAGGGATTCAGCGCGATGGAGGCGAGGGCGCACACGATGAGCACGCTGTAAATGTCCTGCGAGATGAGGCCGAGGGAGAGGCCCGTCTGGGCGAGGATGAAGGAAAATTCGCCCACCTGCGCGAGGCCCGCCGCGACGGTGAAGGAGGTCTCCGCCGTGCCGCCGAGGAGCGTCACGATGCCGATGGTGGCCGCGGGCTTCACGAGGAGCACGATGAGAAGGGACAGGATGACGATGCCCGGCTGCTCGAGGAGGAAGGACGGCTGGAAGAGCATGCCTACGGAGAGGAAGAAGAGCACGGAAAAGGCGTCCCGCAGGGGGATGAGCTCCGCGCCGGCCTGATGGCTGGCCTTGCTCTTTCCTACCACCATGCCGCCGAGGAAAGCGCCCAGCGCGAAGGAGGCGTCGAAGATGTACGCCGCGGCGAGCGCCGTGAGGAAGGCCACGGAGAGCACCGTGAGGGTGAAGAGCTCGTGAGATTTCGTCCGGACGATGCGCTTCAGCGCCCAGGGCATGACGCGGCTGCCGGCGGTCATGACGAGCACCCACAGCACGACCAGCTTCAGCCCGGCGATGCACACTGCCCAGAGGAGGGACGCCGCGGAGAGGCCGCTCCCGGAGACGAGCGACGGGCCGATGGCGGGCAGGAGTACCAGCATGAGCACGGTGAAGATGTCCTCTACCACGAGCCAGCCCACGGCGACGGTGCCGGCGTGCGAATCGAGGCGGCCGCTGTCGGTGAGCACCCGCAGGAGCACCACCGTGCTGGCCACCGACAGGCCGAGGCCGAGGAAGACCCCTTCGGCGACGGAATAGCCCAGCGCCGCGGCGGCGAGCACACCGAAGAAGGTGGCGGCCGCGCACTGCACCAGCGCGCCGGGGATGGCGATGCCCTTCACCTCCATGAGGTCGTCCGTATTGAAATGCAGTCCCACGCCGAACATGAGCAGGATGATCCCCGCCTCGGCGAGATTGTTCGCCAGGTCGGCGTCAGCCACGAAGCCCGGCGTGAGCGGGCCGATGAGGAAGCCCGCCGCAAGATACCCCACGATGGGGGACAGGCGCAGCCGCTGTGCCAGATAGCCGAAGACGAGCGCCATGCCGAATCCGACGGCCAGGATCTCCAGTAGATGATAGCTGTGCATAGCTCCTCCTTTTCGAAAAACGTCGATATTTCTTGTGGCTTTATTATATAAGAAAAAATAAAAAATTCCTATCTGCCGAGGGAACATCGGACCGCGCGGCGCGGGGCGGCGGATTTATATATTTTTCACATATCTCCGGCGGCCATTTATTTCTTTCCCTCATGCATGGCGGAGAAATCCGGAGGAAACGGGAGCGTCCGCCCGTTTTCAGGCGTGCGCCTGTGCGCGCTTTGTGGCAAATTTTTTCCGCGCCCGATATAATAAAGGATATCTGAAATCCCGCCGGCCCGATCCGGCAGAAATGTTATGATTCGTTTCGATTTTGTGAGGCGATTTTATGGACATCTTCGGCGATATCACCATCCTCTCGGCACTCCTGTACATCGTCATCGGCTTTGCGGTGGCGGTCTTCGGCACGCTCATCGGCGCGGGCGGCGGCATTATCTTCGTGCCGCTCTTCCTGTGGATGTTCGACTGGCCCCCGACGGCCATCGCCGGCACGTCGCTCGCCATCGTCCTCTTCAACGCCATTTCCGCGAGCCTGGCTTTCAATAAGCAGAAGAAGATCAAATTCGACGCGGCCATCCCCTTCGCGGCGGCCACCATCCCCGGCTCCATCCTCGGCGCCATCTGGTCGAACTGGTTCACGGGCAGCACCTTCCGCACGGCGTTCGGCCTGCTGCTCCTCTTCATCGCTCTCGTCATCATCTGGAAGAACACCCGGAAATCCGCGGCGAAGTATGATGTGAACGTGGACCCGAAGGACGTGAAGGTGAATATGCCTCTCGGCATCTGCGTGAGCTTCGGCATCGGATTCATCTCGTCCACCTTCGGCATCGGCGGCGGCGTCATCCAGGTGCCGGCCATGATTGGCTTCCTCGGCTTCCCGCCGCACATCGCGACCGCCACCAGCCAGTTCGTGCTGGCCATCTCCTCGCTCATCGGCGTGGCGAGCCACCAGTGGGAGCAGCACATCCTCTGGGGCTACGCCATCTGCTTCGGCATCGGCGCCATCTTCGGCGCGCAGGAAGGGGCAAAAATCTCCAAGAAGGTCAAAGGCCGCTCCATCCTCTTCCTCCTCGCCGGCGCGCTCATGCTCGTGGCGCTCCGCCTGATCTTCCTGTCGTGAGACTTCGGATTTGGGAAGGAAATAGAATAAGGATCCCTTGCAGGAATGAAATTCTCTCCGGGAAAGGGAAAAGGCGGGACGGACCCGCCTTTTTTCGACAGAGAATCACAAAGGCACGGAGGCCGCGGGCCGTTTGCAAAATGTGCGATGAGATGTATAATGAAGACACAAGAGATTGAAAATATCCCCAAGGGAACAAAAAAGGACGAGCTGCAGCTCGTCCTTTTTTCCTGCTTTTGACTCGGAAGGCTCATCGATGGTTCAGCCAGTAAGAGTACGTGGCAGCGATGAGACCAACCGGGAGCGGGGCAGGCAGGGCCCGCCGGCCCGGCTTGCAAAATGGGGGCGGATGCGCTACACTGCGGATATGGAATTTTTTCGATAAAAGAAAGCGAGGCAACTGGTATGGCAGAACTTCAGATCGGCGCGCCGGCGCCGGATTTCACTCTTCCCTCGGACGGCGGGCGGGACATCTCCCTCTCCGAATACCGCGGCCGGAAAGTCATCCTGTATTTCTATCCGAAAGACAGCACTTCCGGGTGCACCGTAGAGGCGCGGGCTTTCCGCGACCATCTGGAGGATTTCCGGGCGCTGGGCTATGAAGTGCTCGGCGTTTCCCGGGACAGCGTGCGCCGTCACTGCAATTTCCGCGACAAGAACGAGCTGAACTTCCCGCTCCTGGCGGATACGGAAGAGACGGTGTGCCATCTGTACGGCGTCATGAAGGAAAAGAGCATGTACGGCCGGAAATATATGGGCATCGAGCGCTCCACCTTCCTCATCGACGAAGACGGCAATCTCACCGCGGCTTACCGGAACGTGAAGGCGTCCACCCACGTGGACGAGCTCCTCGCCGCGCTCCGCGGGGCGTGACCATGGACGCACGCTGGATCCGCTGCATCTTCCATGAGAACGCGAAGCAGGAATACGGCTGGGATGCGCCGCATCACCTGTCCGTGCCCGCCCGCGGGTGGAATCCGCTCACTTCGCCCGTGTGCCGCGGCTACACCGGCTGGGCGGACGGCGAAAACATGTACAACCAGGCGACCGACCGGGGCGAGCCTTTCCGCTACGGCCTCCACCGGGTGCTCCAGATCATCGACGAGCGCTTCGCGCCCTGCCGCGTGGAAGATACCGGGACCGGCGAGACCTTCGACGCCGTGGCCGACCGCGCGCGGGGCCTCTTCCTCCGCTGCCGCAACGAGCCGCACCGGAAAGGCCTCGATCCCGTCATGAGCGGCGTCGAGCCCGCCGGCACGCGCTACCTCCTCCGCTGGGACGAATGAAGACAAAAAGAAAAGACTGCTCCGAAAAGGGCAGTCTTTTTGCGTGGGAAATTTCAGAAATTGTGGGCGTACATGAGGGAGAAGCCTACGCCGTTGTAGCCCGGGTTGTGGGAAGAGAAGCCGTTCGAGCAGTGCATGTAGGACCAGCCGAGGCGGATGGCGGAGTCTTTGTCCGGGTAGTAGGAGACGCGGGGGCCGACGCGCCATAGGAAGCCGAAGGCGCGGCCGCCGGCGGGGAACGCGTGGTTGTACGCGAGGAGAGAGCCCGTGCCGTCGATGCCGACGGACCATTTCTCACTGACGGGCTTTTCCCAGCGGATCATGAAAGATGGGCCGATGCCCCAGGAGTCGCTGTCCCGGTGGGAGCCGTCGTCTTCGGTGAGGTAGCCCGTGGGCCGGGTGAAGGTGAGGCCGCGCCAGAAGGAGACGGTGCCGTTCCGCTTCATCTCCTGATAGAGATGGACCGTGTAGTTGTCGATGTGGCGGTTCTTGTAGAAGCGGTGCTCGATGTATTCGAACTGGATCTCCACGGGATGGGAGTGCACCGCAGAGGCTTCTTCTTCGGCGATGGCGTCCGCGGCGGAGCCGGCCGCTTCTGCAACGGGCGCGGAGGGAGCCGCCGGGTCGTCCTGCGGCGCGGCGTCCGTGACGAGGATGGCCGTTGGCCCGTCGGCGCTTCCGATGACGCTGGCCGGTGCGTCCGCTTCCAGCGCGTCTGTGCTGGCTGAGGCAGCGGCGTCCGCCGGCGCGGGTTCCGCGGCGGATACGGGAGAGGTGAAGAGACAGCCGGCGCAGAGGAGCGCGGCGAGAGATGCGGATTTCATGCAAAAGCCTTCTTTCTTCCATCGTATGCGATGGATTGGGATGCTCCTATTATACCATCGGGAGCGGAAATCGTTGATTAAAGTTTTATGGAAGGTTTAAACAGAATTGCACAGTGCGTGCCCGGAGGCGCGGCGCCGAAGGCAGGAGAAGGAAAAATGCAGCGGCAGAGGAAAGTTTTTTAATGAGGGACGCCTGTGTTTCCCCGCGCGGTAGAGGAATGCGTCCGGTTGCGGGCTGTAATGATGAGCTGGTGCGGCCGATTTTCGGGAGGCAGCGGGCCGGGAGCCGTGCATTCGGCGCGGACGGGACCGCGCGGAAGCGGCGCTGCCGCCGGAAGGGCAGCAGGAGGGATTTTGCTGCGTGAGAGGCCGGCGGAGAGGGCGGCCAATGCATGGAATGCGGCCGGTGCATGAGCGGGAGTTATGCACAGACCGGCGCGCGGCCGGAGAGCCGGTCGGGAAGCAGGCCTGTGATTTGTGCGTCCCGACGGGAAGATTTCCACACAATTCACAGACTTATTCACAGTTATGCACCTGAAAGGGGGCCAATCTGTTCGCTCCCTGCAAAAATTTCGTAAAATCCGGGTATCCTCCGCGTGTGCACTGGAAATGCACACAATTTTCTGTGAATAACTGTTCATAACTTTTTTCACACCGGGATGCCGAAGACCGGGATTTTCACCGCGCCGCGGGGCTTTCCGGCGGGCCGTGAATCCTGTGAAAAAAGAGGCGACGTCCCTGTGGGCAAATGACGCCGTCCCAGATTTTCATGGATTTCCGCCCCGTTTCGGCAGGGAGGAAGCGGAGAAATTGCGATATTTCCGAGGAAAAGTGGGCGGAGAGGTGTCTTTTCGCAGTGCACAGCCCGAGCGGGCCGTTTCCGCATCTCCTGCCCTCCCGGCGGCGGGGCGGGTTCCCCGGTATGGTACAATACAGGTAGATTGAAGATTTTAGAAGGAGAGTGGACATCATAGAGTTCAGGCCATTCCGAATCGAGGAAAAAGACTATATCAACGGATTTTTCGGCGAGCATCACTACGAGCGGGCGGACTGCTCGTTCGACACGCTCTTCCTGTGGCAGCACGCCTATCATACGATGTGGGCCGTGGAGGACGGGGTGCTCTTCATCCGCGCGGGCTACGGGGACCAGACGTTTTTCATGCCGCCCTTCGCAGGGGACGGCGCGTCGTTCACGCACGGCCTCGCGCTCATCCGGGACCACTTGGCGGAGATGGGGAAGCCTTTCATGATCAAGGCGGCGTCGCCCTGGGTGGTGGAGCGGATCAAAGAGTTCCTGCCGGGGACGTTCCGCTTCGTGGAGGACCGGAACAACTGGGAGTACATCTACCGCACGGCGGACCTGATCGCGCTCCCGGGGAAGAAGTTCCGCATGAAGAAGAACCATTTGAACAGCTTCCTCCGCCAGTACAGCGACTATGTGTACGAGCCGATCACCGCGGCGAACGCGGAAGAGGCGAAGGCGGCGCTGGCGGAGTGGTTCGCCCGCCACGGGGACATCGAGGAAGAAGCGGAGGCCATCGGGCTGGCCTTTGCGAACTGGGACGCGCTCGGCATGCGGGGCGCGGTGATCCGCATCTACGGCCGCATCGAGGCGCTCACCATGGGGAGCTTCCTCAATGAGCGGGTGGCGCACATCCATTTCGAAAAGGCGAATCCGGAGATCCGCGGGCTGTATCAGGCGATCAACCGGGATTTCCTCCTGCGGGAGTTCAGTACGACGGAATTCGTGAACCGCGAGGAGGATCTGGGACTGCCCGGCCTCCGGCAGGCGAAGATGGAGTACAATCCGGACCACTTCGCGGAGAAATACGACGTGATGCTGGCCGAGTAAGGAGGGCGTATGGAGATCCGGAGAGGGACGGCGGCAGACGAGGCGGCGTGCCGCGCGCTGTGGGGCTACTGTTTCGAGCGGCCCGGCGACCCGTTTTTCGAGTGGTACTTCAGCCGGGTGTACCGGCCGGAGGAGACGCTCGTCGGGCTGGAGGGCGGCCGTGCGGCGTGCGCGCTCCATCTGCGGCCGTATACGCTGTCCGTGCGGGGGAAGACGGTCCCCGCGGACTACATCGTGGGCGTGGCGTCCCATCCCGCGGCGCGGGGCCGGGGCCTGGCGCGGGCGCTCCTCGCGGGGGCTTTCCGCGCGTCCCGGGCGGCGGGGAAGCCGGTGGACATCCTCATGCCGTCGGACGCGTCGTTCTACTACCCGCTGGGCTTTGCGTTCTACGCGCACCAGTGGGAGCGGGAGGCGGAGCCGGCGCGTCTCGCGGCGCTGGGCCGGCGGGCGGTGAAGGCGGGCGCGGCGGAAGGCCCGGACGACTGGGCGCTCCTCGCGGGGATCTACCGGGCGCACACCGCCGGCCGGAGCGGCTTCACCGTGCGGAGCGAAGCAGGCTGGCGGCGCCGCATCGAGGGCCAGCTTCGGGAAGGGTACATCGCCGTGGTGTACGACGAAGACGGCCCGGCGGGGTACCTCTTCTACGGCATCGACGGCCGGACGCTCACCGCCTCGGAAATGGCGTGGGCCTCGGAAGCTGGGCGGCGCGGCCTTTACGCGTACATGGCGGGGCACATCGGCTCGGTGGACCTGTGCCGGTGGTACGAGCCGCTGGACGACCGGTCGTACCTCTTCTGGGCGGACGGCGCGGAGCATACGTACATCCGGAACCGCACCTTCCCGTACATGACGGCCCGCGTGACCGACCCCGCGGCGGCCTTCACCGGCCTGCCCGCGCCGGAGTCGGGCGGGGTCTCTTTCCGGCTGGACGACGGGACGCTCCCGGAGCTCGCCGGGGCGTACACCCTCCGGGCAGCGGACGGACGCTTGACGGCAGTCTCCGGCGGCGCGCCCTCTTTCCGCCTCACCCCGGCGGGGGCGGCGCACCTCCTCTTCGGCGCACTCTCCGCGGACGATCTCTTCCGGTACGGCGAGGCGGCGTGGTTTACCGGTGACGGGGCCGCAAGGGACGAAGCGCTCCGCTTCCTCCGCGGCAATTTCCCGCTCCTGCGGAACTGGCTGAACGAATGGTACTGATAGATCCTCCTCCGGGAGGATTTTTCTTTTGCCCGGGGAATGCGTATAATATGGGAGAACAAATTTTTATGACAAGGATGGCTGCGCAATGAAAAAACATCCCAAAAGCATTGACGGATTGATGCGGTATCTGCGGGACGAAAAAGGAATACAGATTTCCGGCTCCGCACAGAAGCGAAAACTGATGAATATTGGATATTATCATGGATACAAGGGATATCGGTATATACGTACGCCGGGGCGGCATGTAGCGTATCGGAATTTTGATGAATTGATGGCTGTTTATCGGTTTGACACACAGCTTAAGGGGTTGTTCTATCCGATCGTCATGGAAATTGAAACTGCATTTAAAAATTATGTATTGGAAATTTTGATTGATAAAGTACATTCAGAGAACTTTCAGGATGTTTATTATAAAGCGTTGGATGATTATAAACGATTTGCCCCCGATTCGGAAACTGCCCGAAAGAATAAATACGATGGGAGTGAAAGTTCTTTTAAAAAAGCGCTGAAAAGAAGACTGGATTTACGCAATCGCATTTATAAAATCCAGACAGATGCCTATGCGAATGAAAATAAAATCGCCAGTCATTATCTGAGTCAGGATAAAAGTCTGCCCATATGGGCGATTTTTGAGCTGCTCAGCTTAGGAGAATTCGGACATTTCGTTTCCTGCCTCAATATGGAATGCCGACAGGCGATTTCTGGAAAACTGGGGATCCGCCGCAGCGATGATACCGCGGCTGTTATGCCGCAGCGCCTGATTTATGCGACAAAAGATCTGAGAAATGCCGTAGCGCATAACGATGTGGTCTTTGATACTCGCTTTAAGAAAAGCCGCATTGCTGCACCGCTTAGTCATGTCGTTTCTTATGCGACAGGGGTAGAATCTCTTCGCTTCGATACGGTAACAGATTATCTGGTATTGCTGGTTTATCAGATGAAAATGATTCATGAATCAAAGACCAATATGAAAAAGCTGGTCGCTGGCTTTGAGGATATTGCCGGATCTTTTCGTAGAGCTGTACCGACGGCGATTTATCGACGGGTTATCTATACAGAGGATGACAAAAAACTGGAGCAGCTGAAACGTTATATTTCCAAATCGGATATCCAGCTTTCGGATGGGCGGAAGTAAGAATTTTATGGTATACTGTAAGTGTGAATCGCGGCATTTCTCTGCGGAGGATGCCTGGGGGAACCGGATACGTCTGGTTCCCCTTTTTCCTGGCCTCCTCCGGGAGGATTTTTCTTTTGCCCGGGGAATGCGTATAATACATAACATACGGAAGGAGGCGCGGCATGGCGGAAGAGAAGGCCCGGCGGTGGTACACGTACATGGTGCGGTGCAGCGACGGCTCGCTCTACACGGGCAGCGCGGCGGACTCGGCGGAGGCGCGCACGGCGGCGCACAATGCAGGGCGCGGCGCGAAGTACACCCGCTCCCGCCGGCCGGTCACGCTGGTGTGGTACCGCGAGTGGGGGAACGCCCACGACGCGCGGTCCATGGAGGCGCGCCTCAAGCACTGGAAGAAGGAAGAAAAGGAAGCGCTGGTGCGCGCTTTCGGGAAGGAATCATGACGGAATCGGTACGGAAGACGAAACGGCTCACGGAGGCGGCCGCCGCGGCGGCCATCGCGTCCCTCTTCGTCCTGCTGAAGCTCGTCGCCCCGTTCCTCGTCTTCGTGACGATGCTCGTGGCGGCGTCGCCCATCGCGGCGGTGGCGTATTTCAGCGGCATGCGCTGGGGTCTGGGCGCCTCGGCGGCGGTGATCCTCCTCGTGACGATGATCGGCGGGCCGGAGATCGGCCTCACCACGGCGGTGTACGCGGGCGCGCTGGGCCTCGCCATGGGGTACGGCTTCCGCCGGGGCTGGCCGCGGGGCCGAGTCATCGCCCTGACGGCGCTGGCCTACCTGGTGGAGATGTCCTACAAGATCGTGTTCTCCATTTACGTGCTGGGCATCGCGGATGCGCTCACGTCCATCCTCTCGCGGATGATCTCCTTCCTCCAGTGGATCTGGCAGCCCCTCGCGGGCGTCCTCGGCTACGACCCGGATCCGGGGCGGGCGGTCTTCTCCCTGTCCGGCGCGGCCATGGCGGCGGTCATCTTCGTCTTCAACAGCTGGTGCTACGCGTACCTCAACGTGGAGCTTTTCACGGAGCTTCTGAAGCGGCTCCGCGCGGTGCGGCGGTGAGCGCCGGCGCGGACAGACGGCGGCGGCCGTCTTTTTTTGTGTTCCCGCGCGGGCCGTCGTATACTGTAAGAAAAGAACTCTGTGAAAGGGGGAAAGTACGATGTGGAAAAAATTCCTGATGGTGGTGCTGGCGGTGTTCCTGCTGGGGAGCGCGGCGCAGGCGGAGGAGTATGTGCCGCCGGAGATTCCCGGCGCGTGGATGCAGTTTTCCCAGTCCGACCAGGATACGCTCTATTTCGATGCGGACAGCCTCACCTACGACGCGGCGTCAGACACCGCGTCCGTGCTCGTGCGCACGGATACGGCGAACCTGAAGGAGACCTACGTCACGGCGTACGTGATCGACTTCGCCGCAGGCCGCGTCCGCACGAGCGACCACGGGACGCTCTACAAGCGGGGCGCGCCGCGGCAGATGCGGAGCCTGGCGACCACCATGGCCATCACGCCGGGGACGTACGGCGAGGCGCTGGCCAAGGCGGTGGCGGCGTATGTGGGCCGGGAGGCGCCGGCAGAAGCGGCGGCGTGAGAAAGCAGGCAGACAGAGGAGAGGCATGGCCTCTTCTTTTTTTGCGCCCTTTCTCCTCCGCGGCGGCCAATGATTTGGAAGGATATGGTATAATTAGCGGTAGCGACCATTGTACGGCTTTTATTTTTTTGTCCGGCGCGGCGGGCCTTGGTGCGACTGTGAGGCGGCGCGCGGCGGACGGCAAGGGAGGTTTATTTTGGCAAAGGAAAAATTACAGATCATTCCCCTGGGCGGTCTCGGCGAGATCGGCAAGAACATGACGATCGTCCGCTACGGCGAAGACATCATCATCCTCGACTCGGGCATGGCGTTCCCGGAGGAGAACATGCTCGGCATCGACATCGTCATCCCGGATTTCAGCTATGTCATCGAAAATAAAGATAAAGTGCGGGCCATCGTCATTACCCACGGCCACGAAGACCACATCGGCTCTCTGGCGTACCTGATGAAGGAAGTGAACGCGCCGATCTACGCGGCGCGCCTCACCTGCGGCCTCATCGAAGGGAAGTTCCGCGAAGCGCGCATCGGCAAGTACGAGCTGAACGTCATCGAGACGGGCAAGGAATA
Organism: Veillonellales bacterium; assembly: GCA_944390485.1. Lineage (GTDB taxonomy): Bacteria > Bacillota > Negativicutes > Veillonellales > Dialisteraceae > UBA1822. The sequence goes on along the minus strand of CALXPQ010000009.1, from coordinate 8,218 downwards.
CAAGGCGGGCTGCTTCAAGTTCGGCTTCTTCCACGTGTGCCACTCCATCCCCGACTCGTGCGGCATCTATTTCCGCACCCCCGTGGGCGTGGTGGTCCACACGGGCGACTTCAAATTCGACCATACGCCGGTGGACGGCCACCTCATGGACGTGCACAAGCTGGCCGAGCTCGGGCAGCGGGGCGTGCTGCTCCTCATGGCGGACTCCACGAACGCGGAGCGCCCGGGCTACACCCCGTCCGAAGCGGTGGTGATGGACTCGCTCATGAAAGCCTACTCCGGCGCGCGGGGCCGCATCATCCTGGCGACCTTCGCGTCGAACGTGTCCCGCATCCAGATGGCGGTGGACGCCGCGGTGGCCTTCCGCCGCAAGGTGTGCGTCTTCGGCCGGTCCATGGTGAACGTCACGGACATCGCCCTCGAGCTGGGCTACCTGAAAGCGCCGGCGGGCACCTTCATCGAGCCGGAGGAAATGAACCGCTACCGCGACGACCAGCTGTGCATCCTCACCACGGGCAGCCAGGGCGAGCCGATGGCGGGGCTCTCCCGCATGGCGGAGGGCAACCACCGGCAGGTGCAGGTCCACGCGGGCGACACGGTCATCATCTCCGCGTCCCCCATCCCGGGCAATGAGACCAGCGTGGGACGCACCATCGACAAGCTCATGCGCCTGGGCGCGCACGTCATCTCCACCACGTCCATGCGGGTGCACGTGTCCGGCCACGGCTCGCAGGAAGAGCTGAAGACGATGCACGCCCTCATCCAGCCGAAATTCTTCATTCCCGTCCACGGGGAATACCGCATGCTCTGCCGCCATGCGGAGCTCGCGGAGAGCATGGGCGTGAAGAAACAGAACATCTTCGTCGGTGAGAACGGCATGGTCTTCGAATTCACATCCCGGTCGGGCCGCGTGGCGGGCCGCGTCACCGCGGGGCCGGTCTACGTGGACGGCCTCGGCGTGGGCGACGTGGGCAATATCGTCATCCGCGACCGCCAGCAGCTCTCCAATGACGGCGTGGTCATCGTGGTAATCGCTCTCGAGAAGGGCTCGAACCACGTGCTCGCCGGCCCGGACATCGTGTCCCGCGGCTTCGTGTACGTCCGCGACAGCGAAGAGCTCATCGCCGGCGCGAAGAACCGCGTGGAGAACGTGCTCGACCGGTGCGAGGCGGGCGATGTGACCGAGTGGAATGCCATCAAGACGCAGGTCCGCGACACGCTGGGCAAATATTTCTACGACAAGACGAAACGGCGTCCCATGATCCTCCCCATCATCCAGGAGGTCCGCTGACGCCGGAGACGGCCGCTTCCCCGGAGGCGGCTGTCTTTCTTTTTGCCGGTCATTCTGATATATTGAAGAAAATATATACGGGGAGGCTCTCCCACAGAAAGGAAATCTCATGAAATCATTCCGTCCGGGCGACACGAACGCCGTAGTCGCCGCCGGCATGGGTACCGCCGTCGCGGTCGTCCTGTCCATGCTGGGGCTGTACATGCCCATCTTCTCCACGGTCATCTTCCTGCTCATCCCGCTGCCGATCGCCTACATCGGCCTCACGCACGGCACGCGCTGGTCGGTGATCGTCACCGCGGGCACGCTCATCCTCGACTCCGTCTTCTTCGGGGTCTTCTCCGGCGCCTTCGTGTGCGCCATCTTCGCCTGCCTGGGCACCGTGCTGGGCTGGTGCTACCGGCGGCGCGTGCGCCCGGCGGTGACGCTCTTCGCGGGCGCGGCGGCCGTACTCTGCGCCTTCGCGCTCCAGATCCTCTTCGGCGTCTTCGTGCTCGGCGTGGACACGTCGCTCCTCGATGGGAGCTTCTTCGAGTCCATCCGCCAGTCCACGGAAGAGCTCCTGCCCCAGTTCTACAGCGGGGAGACCCTCGCCGCGGCGCAGGAGAGCATGAACGTCACCTACGAGCTGCTGCGGAAATCGGTGCTCTTCATCGCCGTGACTGTGTGCGTCATCTACTCCTGGGCGGCGATGGTCCTCTCCGGATACATCTTCGGCCGCCTCGGGCTGAAGGACATCCCCTCGCTGCCGCCGCTCTCCCGCTGGCAGCTCCCCATGTGGTCCGTCTACGCCTACCTCGTCTTCATCGGCATCGGCCTCGTCTACACGGAGGACAACTGGATCACCACGGTGAACTACAACCTCCAGCTCGTGTGCAATTTCATGTTCTGGCTCCAGGGCATCGCTTTCGCGTGGTGGCTCCCCGTGCGGTACCCGGTCTTCCGCACACTCCGGTGGTTCCTCGTAGCGGGCTCCCTCTTCCTGCCCTTCATGCAGCAGGTGGTGGTCGTGATGGGCCTCTTCGACATGCTCTTCCATTACCGGGAAAAACGGAACTATCAATGACAGACGGCGCTTTCGGGCGCCGTTTTCGCGCGTCCGGCCCCGTTTTCTATTTCCCCGGATTTTTAGTATAATAAGGACACTGAGAAAGAAAGGCCCGCGGGAAGCCGCGGGCAGGGAGGCTCTATGCTGGAGAAAGTCTGGGTGCAGAAGAGGAATGAGAAACTTTTCTGCGTGCTGGTCATCGTGACCCTGCTGGCCCTCGTCAGCCAGAACTGGGTGCTCGGCGTGCTCCTCGCCATCATCGACATGGCGTGCGTCATCTTCATCAAGAAGAACGACCTGGAGCAGGAGAAGATCCTCATGAAATATCTGGACGATCTCTCCGCCGGCGTGGAGGCGGGCACGGTGTACGCCGTGAAGAACCTGCCCCTCGGCATCGCCATGGTGAACGACAAGCGCCGCCTCGTCTGGGCGAACGACATCTTCCGCACGTGGGTGAAGGCCGAGGCGGAAGGGGAGACCGAGATCGACCGGCTCCTGCCGGGGACCCATGCGGCGCGCCTCTGGGGCAAGTCCGGATGGTTCGACTGCGCGGTGAAGGGCGCGTACTTCCGGGTGTTCCACAAATTCATCGAAGCCGGCGAGGACGGCAAGAGCGCATACATGCTCTTCTACCTGATGGACCGCACCGACATGGAGAAGGCCATCCAGGCGAGCGAAGAGGCCATGCCGGTCTTCTGCCTCATCCGCATCGACAATATTTCCGAAGTCTCCGCGGACATGACGGACGTGGAGAAATCGAATCTCCTCTCCGAGGTGGACGAATGCATCCTCGGGGAATTTTCCCAGCTGGACGGATTCATCAAGCAGTACGCCACGGCGGACTTCGCGGCGTGCATCTCCCGGGCCTCGCTGGCGACCCTCATGGAGAACCATTTCGAGATCCTCGACAAGGTGCGCGAGATCAAGACGGTGAACCGCATCCCCGTGACGGTGTCCATCGGCATCGTGCAGAGCGAGGACACCTTCGCCCGGCAGGCGGAGGAGGCGCAGGTCTCGCTCGACCTGGCCCTCGGCCGCGGCGGCGACCAGGCGGTGGTGCGCATCGGCGAGGACGTGAAAGTCTTCGGCGGCAAGACCCCGGCCACCGGCAGCATGACCCGCGTGCGCGTGCGCGTGGTGGCGCAGGCCCTGCGGGAGATCATCGGCGACTCGGACCGCGTGCTCGTCATGGGGCACGCCAATGAAGACTACGACGCCTTGGGCGGCGCCATGGGCGTGGCCTACCTGGCGCTGGCCTCCGGCAAGGACGTGCACGTGGTCGTCTCGAAATACCCCGAGACGTCGAAGAAGATGCGCCGCGCCATCGAGGACGACGAAGCGCTCTCGGAGCTCCTCATCGACGAAGGGGACGCGAAAGACCTCGTCACTGACCGCACCCTCGTCTTCGTGGTGGACACCCACGTGCCGGAGATGGTGGCCGCGCCGGAAGTGCTGAAGCGCTCTTCCCGCCGGGTCATCATCGACCATCACCGCCGGTCCAGCACCATCATCCCGAATACGCTCCTCACCTACATGGAGCCGTCCGCCTCCTCCACGGCGGAGCTCGTGGCGGAGCTCGTGCAGTATTACGGCGCGGACGAAGAGCTGCCCCAGCTCATCGCTTCCTGTCTCTACGCGGGCATCGTGGTGGATACGAAGAATTTCGCCGTCCAGACCGGCATCCGCACCTTCGACGCGGCGAGCTTCCTTCGCCGGAGCGGCGCGGACACGAAACTCGTGCGGGAGCTCTTCGCCGTGGACATCGAGACCACGAAGATCAAGTCGGCCATCATGGCGAAGATGAAGATCATCGACAAATGCATCGCCATCGCGGAGTGCCCGGCGGGCGTCGCGCAGGCGCAGGTCATCGCGGCGCAGGTGGCGGATTTCCTCGTGAACGTGGAGGGCATCCGGTGCAGCATCCTTTTCTACCCGCTGGACAAGAAAATTGGCGTATCCGCCCGGAGCGATGGTACAATTAACGTACAGCTCGTCATGGAAGCCATCGGCGGCGGCGGACACATGACCGTCTCCGGCGCGCAGATCAAAGAACAGGACAAAGAGGACGCAGAGAAAAAGATCATCGCTGCGGTCCGTGAACAGCTGAAGGAGGAATCATAAATGAAAGTAGTGCTTTTGCAGGACGTGAAGAAACTGGGCAAACGCGGCGACGTGGTGGAAGTCTCCGACGGCTACGGCCGCAACGTGCTCATCAAGCGGGGCCTCGGCCAGGAAGGGACGAAGGCGAACCTCAATACCGCCGCGCAGCGGAAGGAATCCAAGGAATTCAAATCCAAGGTCGCCGCGGACGAAGCGGTGGTCATGGCGTCTCAGCTGAAGAAAGTCCACGCGGAGATCCACGTGAAGGTCGGCGAAGACGGCCGCATCTTCGGCAGCGTCACCGCCAAGGACATCAGCGAGACCCTCGAGAAGAAGTACGGCTTCAAGCTCGACAAGAAAAACATCAAGATCAAGGAACCGATCAAACAGACCGGCGAATACGAGATCGAAGTGTGGGTGCACCCGCAGGTCACCAGCACCATCCAGCTCTCCGTCATCGCGGACTGACACGCAGTGCGAAAGGGGCGTCCCTCCGGGGGCGCTTCTTTTTTGCGCCCGGAGCGGCCGCACTTCGGAAAAACGGGCGGATCCGCATTGACACCGCGCGGAGGCGGGCGCATAATCTAAGCAAATCCGGCCATAATGAACGGCAAAGCCGCAAAGAAGCGGTGGAAAGAGGCGGAATCATGGGCAATTCCTATCTGAAACGGACCGTGTGGATCTGCGCGCTCGGGGGCATCTGCGTCTCCGGCGGCGGCACGATGGTCTTTCCTTTCCTGTCCTTCTACCTCCTCGACCTCGGCGCGACGCAGGAGAACGTAGAACTCTGGACGTCGCTCGCTGCGTCGAGCACCTTCCTCATGGGCGCCATCGTCCTGCCCATCTGGGGCGCGCTCTCCGACCGCATGGGCTGCAAGAAGATGATCCTCCGTGCCGCGGGAAGCCTCGCGCTGGCCTTCTTCATTGCCTCCATCGTCACCACGCCGCTCCAGTTCATCGGCGTGCGCATGTTCCAGGGCTTCTCCTTCGGGTATTTCCCCATCTGCCAGTCCCTGCTCTCCGCCATCGCCGGAAGCCACTCCGCCGAAGCCATCAGCTTCCTCATGGCCGGGCGCAGCGCCGGGAGCGTCATCGGCCCCTTCCTCGGCGGGAGCTTGGCTCACTTCCTCGGCATGCGCACCTCCTTCCTCGTGGGCGGCGTGGGGTACGTCATCTGCTTCCTGCTCATCCTCTTCTTCGTGCGCGAGCCGAAGCAGGACGCGAAACGGCACGTGGGTATGCTGGCGTTCTTCCGCATCCTCTCGGGCAACCATACCTTCCTCCGCCTCATGGGCCTCATGATCGTCAATCAGGCGGCCATCATCCTCATCAATCCCATATTCGCCCTCTATGTGGCGGAGCTCACCCATGACACGGCCGACGCGGACCTCTTCTCCGGCATCATCGTGGGCGTGGTGGGCATCGCCGGCGTCATCGCCGCGCCCTTCTGGGGCAAGCTCTGCACCCGCCGCGGCGTGAATACGGCCATCCTCTGGTCCTTCGCCGGCGGGGCAGCCACCTTCTTTGCCCAGTGGCTCGCGCCGGACATCTGGACCTTCTCCGCGGCGCAGTTCCTCTTCGGCATCTTCGTCGTGGGCGGCACCATCGCCATCACCGCCGGCGTCAACGAATGCACCGACGCGGGCATGCGGGGCAGCGCCTTCGGCCTCATGGCCACCGGCATGAACCTGGGCAACTTCGTGGGGCCGCTCCTGGGCGGCGTCACCGCCGACGCCTTCGGCCTTTCCTCCGCCTTCTTCCTGGGCGGGGCCATCCTCCTCGCGGCTACCCTCTGGATCTGGGGCCGGCAGGAGCACCGGAAGGGCTGGGACTGATCCATCGCAAAGAGCAGGCTGCCTGCTCTTTTTTATGCCCCTTTTTCTGGCGGCCGCGGGAGAACCGTGGGATAATAGAAAAATAAAAAAGAAAGGAGACCGCCATGAATCGACTGCTCTATACCGGAATTACAGAACGGGACGCCGCCCGCCTCTACGAAGACTGGCTGCTGGGCCGGCTGCCGCAGGAAGGGGCCGTCCTCGCCTGCGGGCCCGCGCTCTGTCTCCTCCCGGCCTGCCCGGCCGCAGATTTCCGCCCCGTCCCCGGCGAAGCCCGCGCCTGGACCGCGCTGGACGATCCGCTCCGCACCGCTGCCGCTCTCCGCAGCTTTCGTGACTGGCGCCGCCTCCCCGCCGGCGCCGCCGTCTGCGCCGCTGCGTCCGGCCTCTTCGTGCTTCCCGCCGAGGCCTTCCCTATGCCGGAAGACGCGGCGGCCCTGCGCTTCCCGGACATCCTCGACGCCTGCGGCACCGAAAAAGAAATCGCCGACATCCATGGCATGACGGCAAAAGCCGTGAAAGCCGACTGCGAACAGGGCCGCCTTGGCGCAGGCGCCAAGCATACGCCCACCGGCTGGCTCATCGACAAAGCCGCCGCCGCCCGCTTCTACGGCGGAGAGTCCGCGGGAGACGCGGCGCTCCACCCGCTCCTCCTCGTCTTCACCACTGCCGAAGCCGGCCAGTTCTGGGGCCGCAGCGCCGAAGACGTGCGCAGCGCCGCCGCCGGCGCCGGCCACCGCGCCGCCCGCCTCGGAGACGGCGAACGCCGCCGCGCCGGCCGGACATGGCTCATCACCCGCGCCGCCGCAGAAAAACTCTACGGCGATCCCCGCCCCGACCAGTGGCGCGCCTTCACCGCATCCATAAAAGCCGCCGGCTTGTGAGCGCAAAAAAAGCCGCCCTCGCCGGGCGGCTTTTTCTATGGCAGTGATTCTTATAAAAGAAAATAGAAAAGTAAATGCGCAGTGGGTCTGCTCTTATATGAGACTGCACATCGCTACAGGGGAGCGTGCTTGCACGCGACGCTAAATTTCCACGGGCCTGAGAATAAAGGCCGCCAACGTATGTGGGCCCGCTCTTGCATGAGATTGTACGTCAGTACAAGGGAGCCGCGAAGCGGCGACACCAAACTTCCCCGGCCATGAGAAGTAAGGAATTTTTTTCTATGTGGGCCCGCACCGGTGTATGAGAAACGCTCGCATCGAACATGAAGCCCGCACCGTATGTACAATGAAGTCTAACATTGGTCCAGCTCCCCGCCCGTTCCGTTGGAGGCCGACCCCGCAGGGGGAAGCTGGGCACCGTCTCAGCGTGAAGACGGGACGCCGTGTCTGAGCGACCGGAGGGAGCGAGTTGCGGCCCGTTAGCTGAGACGGTGATCAGCTTAGGCCGGAAACGCGCGGCGGCGCTCCCTTTCTTGGCCGACATTCTTTCCGAGCGGCTGGAAAGAATGTCGGAGACCATGGAATCGCATTCCAGAAATGGAAACAATCGTACATAAGAAACACGTACGGATTCTCCATGTGGGTCCGCATCCCCATGAGCAGCCCCGTTCCCTGCCCTCCATGGAGACTCGCTACGATAGCTACTGAAAAGAAAATCTCCCGCCTGTCTCCGCACAGTGCGGGAATATCCGTCATCATCCCCTATGAGGAGATCTCCGTACATAAGACTTATCCAGTGTGTCTCCAACGGTATATGTATAGAAATAGAGTACCCTCTATCCGCCAGACGACTGTCTTTACAGAAAAAGACCCCAATTTCCTTGACGAGCCCCTCCCCGCCGTGGTAATATTACTCACGTCGTCAGCCCGACGACCTGGTTCCTGAAAAAATATTTTTCAGAAAACCACTTGACAGCAAGTCACAGATTTGCTATCATGTCAAAGTCGCACCGAGCGGCTCGTTCTTTGAAAACTGAACAGTACAGCGAACTATATGCCG
>CALXPQ010000008.1 GCA_944390485.1 Veillonellales bacterium | reverse complement strand
CGGCATATAGTTCGCTGTACTGTTCAGTTTTCAAAGAACGAGCCGCTCGGTGCGACTTTGACATGATAGCAAATCTGGGACTTGCTGTCAAGCGGTTTTCTGAAATTTTCTTTTCAGAAGTCTGCCGCCCTGTCGGCGACGTAAATTATGATATCACTCCGCTTCTGTCCTGTCAACCTGCTTTTTTCAATTTCTTTGCATTCCGCCCGATTTTCCGGTGCGCCTCCGGGCATTCCCCTTTATAATAAGGAAAATGACTGTTTCAGGAAAGGAGTCTTTCATGTCTCTCCACTTCATTTTCGGCCGCGCGGGGACGGGCAAGACGGCCCGGTGCTGCGCGGAGATCGCAGAATATATGACGGAAGCGCCGGACCGCACGGCGCTCTTCCTCGTCCCCGATCAGGCGACGTACCGCGCGGAGTCCATACTCGCCGCGGCATTTCCCGGCGGCGGCTTCGCGGACGTGATGGTGTGCGGCTTCGCCCGCCTGTCGTACCGTGTCTTCCAGGAGCTCGCCGAGGACACGAACGAGGCGCTCTCCCCGCTGGTGCAGCAGCTCATCCTGCGGCGTCTCCTCATCGAGCATCGCGGGGAGTTCCGCATGCTCCGGGAAGCGTCGAAGCAGCCCCATTTCGCGGCATCGCTCACGGCGTTCTTCCATCAGCTTGACTCGTTCCAGGTGCGGGAGCCGGATCTGGCCGCGGCGGCCCGGGCGGAGGGAGACACGCCGCTCGGCCGGAAGCTCGCCGACCTGTCGCTCCTCTTCTCGTCGTACCACGCGTACCTGCGGAGCCATTTCCAGTACCGGGGCAATCTGTATGACAAGCTCGCCGAGGACATCCCGAAGTCGGCCATGCTGCGGGACGCCGCGGTGTGGATCGACGGATTCAACGGCATGATCCCGCAGGAGCTCGCCATCGTGTCCGCCCTCGTGCGCACCGCCCGGGACGTAACGGTGACGCTCCCCATGGACCCGCCGGAGGAAGCGGCGAAATACACGCTCTTCGACCGTCCGTACCGCCTGTGGGCGGCGCTCGCCCGGGAGGCCGGGCAGTACGAGGCGGACACGCTCACTGAGCCGCACCGCTTCACCTGTCCCCGCGTGGCGGAGCTGGCGGAGTCGTTCTTCCGGCCCTTCCCGAAGCCCTGCCGCTGGCCCGCTGCCACACGGACGCTCCCCGAGCAGGGCGTGTACGTCACGGAAGCGCCGTCCCGGCAGACCGAGGCGGACGACGCGGCGCGGCGCATCGCACTCCTCGTCAGGGAGAAGGGATTCCGCTGGAAGGATATCCTCGTGCTGCTCCGCAACGCCGACGCCTACACGGACCTCGTGCGCCGGAGCTTCGAAGCGTGCCACATCCCCGCCTTCATCGACCAGCGGCGGCCCATGAAGAACCATCCCCTCGTGGTGCTCGCCGACGCGGTGCTCCGCTTCCTCGCCGCCGGGGACCGCGGGCCGTGGCGCGGCTGGACGCGGGAACTCCTCTTCCAGATCCTGAAGACGGACCTGCTCCACGCGTTCAGTCCCGAAGAGATCGACCGGCTGGAAAATTACGTGCTCCGCATAGGCATCCGTCCCGCCCAGTGGCAGTCGGAATGGAAATTCCACAGCCCGTTCCATCTGGAAAACGACGACGGCCTGCCGACCCCGCAGGAGCTGACCGAGCTGAACGAGATGAACCGCCTCCGCCGGCAGCTCCTCGATTTCCTCATCCCCCTCGAAGATGAATGGCGCGCGGCGAAGACGGTGCGCGAGCGCTGCGCCGTGCTGTACCGCTGGCTCATGGACGAGGGCGTGCCGGACACGCTCGCCCGGTGGGATGAGATGGCCTACGCGGAGACGAAGGAGCGGCCCCATCTCCAGGTGTGGAAGAAGCTCCTGCTCCTCCTGGACGATCTGGTCCGCGCCGCCGGGGACGACGAAGTGCCCGCGGAAGAATTCCTCTCCATGGCGGAAGACGGCCTGTCGTCGCTCACGTTCTCCATGATCCCGCCCACGCTGGACCACGTGACGGTCACCACGGTGGACCGGGGCTACGCCATGGAAGGGGAGGCGGTCTTCCTCCTCGGCGCAGGCGAAGGGGATTTCCCCGCCCGCGTGGAGGAATCGGGCCTCCTCTCCGAAGCGGAGCAGCGCGCGCTCCGCGCGTCCGAAGGACTCACCGTGGGCCCCGACCTGATGGCCCTCATCTATCAGGAGGAATTCTATACCTATCTGGCGCTCACCCGGGCGCGGCAGGCCCTCTATATTTCCTGGCCCGCGGCAGACGACGACGGGAGCGCGCTCTCCCCCTCGCCCTGCGTGGACCGCCTCCGCGCGCTGGGCTACACCACGGCCTGCCGGCGGGCGGCGCTGCCCACGCCGGACACGGAGGACCCGTCCTTCCTCGTCACGGCGGAGCAGTCCCTCTCGCTCCTGCCGGCGGTGCTCCGGGAAGGCCTGCCCGGCCCGGGCTCGGTGTGGGAAGCCCTTCGCCGGTGGGCGCTCGCCCATCCGGACGCGGCGCGCCTCCTCTCGCAGAAGGTACGGGGCTTCTCATACCGGAATATCCCGGCCCGTCTCCCGCCGGACGTGGTGCAGCAGCTCTTCCTGAAGCGGAAGCCCGTGCGCACTTCGGTGACGCGCCTCGAGACGTACCGCCAGTGCCCGTACCAGTTCTTCCTCCGGTACGGCCTGCGCCTCGACGAGCGGGACCAGAGCCGCATGGACGCCCGCGACTACGGGAGCTACCTCCACGCGGGGCTCCACAGCTTCGGCGACTACATGAAGAAACAGCAGAAACAGTGGCGCCACGCCACGGACGAAGATATCGACCGCATCTCCGCGGCCATCGCCGGCCGGGTGGCTCCACGGGTGAAATTGGGGGCGCTCCTGTCCGACGCGGCGGCGCAGTACACGAAAAGCGCCCTGGACCGCACGTTCCGCGCGGCGCTCCGCCGGTTCCGCGACTGGAGCCGGAACAGCCGCGCCGACACGATCGCCATGGAAGCGGATTTCCGCCTCACGGTGGAAGCGGACGCAGAGAGCCGCTTCTTCATCGACTGCCACGTGGACCGCGTGGACCAGGCCGCCGGGGCGGCAGTGGTGGCCGACTACAAGACGGGCACGCCGGACCTGACGCTCGCGGAGATCGCCGCGGGGTACCGGCTCCAGCTCATCACGTACCTCATGGCCGTGCTGGAGAGCAGGGACGCCTCCCTCCTCCCCGGGGCCATTCTCTACATCTACCTCCAGGGCGGCACCCGCGCGGTGCCCGTCCCGGCGAGCGGCGTCCCCGCTGCCCCTCCGAAGCCGCTCTCGGGGTATTTCCTCGCGGACGGGGACTTCCTCTCCTCCCTGGACGGCCGCCTCGGCACGGACGGCGCGGTGCTCCCGGTGAGCTTCACGAAGACCGGCGCCTATACCGCGCGCTCGCCGGTGCTCTCCATGGAAGAAATGAAGGCGCTCTTCGCCCTCGCGCGGCAGCGCCTCGCCGAACTCTACGCCGGCATCCGGAGCGGGGCCATCCCCATCCGCCCGGCGCGGTACAAGGGGCGCGCACCCTGCGCGTGGTGCCCCTACCGGAGCATCTGCCGTTTCGACCCGAAACTCCGGGAAAACAGCTATGACGATATCCCGGCCGCCTCGGACTCCGCCGTGCGCGAGACCCTCCGGGCGGCTGATGCCAAAGGAAAGGAGGCGCAGCCATGAGCGCCATGAAATGGACCCCCGCGCAGGAAGACGCGCTCGACGCACGGGGCGGGAGCCTGCTCCTCTCCGCCGCCGCGGGGAGCGGGAAGACCGCCGTCCTCGTAGAGCGCATCCTCCGCCGCATCACCGACGAAGCGGCCCCGGTGGACGTGAACGCCTTCCTCGTGCTCACTTTCACCCGGAGCGCCGCCGCGGAAATGCGGAGCCGCATCGGGGCCGCCCTGTCCGACCGGCTCGCCGGAGCGGTCCGCGACCTCGAATCCGCGCCCTCCGAAGCGAACGCCGCCCGCGCCGAGCGGCTCCAGCGGCAGCTCACGCTCCTAGGCAACGCGTCCATCTCCACCATCGACGCGTTCTGCCAGTCCGTGCTGCGCCAGTATTTCTACCTGCTCGACCTCGACCCGGATTTCCGCATCCTCTCCGACGACAATGAGCGCCGCCTCCTCCAGGACGACGTGCTCTCGGACGTGCTGCTCCGGTGGTATGAAAAGGACGACCCGCGCTTCCGGGACTGCGCGGACCTCTTCGCCGCGGGCTATCAGGACCAGCGCCTCCGGGAGACGATCCTCCAGATTTACGGCTTCTCCCGGTCGCTCGCCTTCCCGGAAACGTTCCTCCGCCGGCTCGCCCTGCCCTACGACCCGCAGGGCGGGACCTCCCCCGACGATTTCCCCTGGACGGCGGGCCTCCTCGCGTCTTTCCGGGACAGCGCCGCCGCGTGGACGGACAAATACCGCCGCATCACCGCGCTGGCGGACGCGGAGCCGGCCTTCGACCCCTATCGGGAGCGCCTTTCCGAAGAATACAGCGCGCTCTCCAGCCTCCTCGGGGACGACGGCCGCACCTGGGCGGGATGGCGCCGCCTGCTGAATGCGGACGTCTTCCGGAAACTCCCGCCGGTGAAGCGCGCCGAAGCGGCGGACCCCCTCGCGTTCGACGAAGCGAAGGCGGAGCTCCAGACCCTGCGGAACGGCGTGAAAGACGAGGTGAAGAAGCTCGCCCAGACCTATTTCTCCATCCCTGACGAGCAGTGGGCGGCCGACCTCGCCGCGGCCCGTCCCATCGTCTCCGTACTGTCGGAGGTGCTCCTCGATTTCAGCGCCGCCTACGAAGCGCGGAAGAAAAAAGAAGGGCTCCTCGAATTCAACGACATGGAGCACCTCGTGCTTCGCCTCCTCCTCGCGGACGACAGCACGCCGGAGCGCCTGGTCCGCTCGGAGACGGCCCTCGCCCTTCAGAAGAAATACCGGGAAGTCATGGTGGACGAATACCAGGACACGAACGACCTGCAGGAGCTCATCACGGCGCTCATCTCCGACGGGCAGAACCGCTTCCTCGTGGGGGACATCAAGCAGAGCATCTACCGCTTCCGGCAGGCGGACCCGAGCATCTTCCTGGCGAAATACGAATCGTTCCCCGCCGGCGCGGAGGGCGGGCGGCGCATCGACCTGAACCGGAATTTCCGGAGCGACCCCGCCGTGCTCGCCGCGGTGAATTTCCTCTTCCGGCAGATTCTCCGGAAAGATGAGGCGGGCGGGACCCCGCTCGAGCTCGACTACGGCGAAGCAGAAGCGCTCCACCCGGGACGCGCCGCGCCGGAGGCCCCCGCGGGCTACTTGGGCGGCGCGGTGGACATCGAGCTCCTCGACCTCGCGGATAAAGACGAGACGGAGGAAGAAAGCGGCGAAGATCTGGACAAGACCGATCTGGAAGCGCGCATGATCGCCGCGCGCATCGCGGACTTCTTCCGGACCGGCGCCGAGGTCATGGAAAAAGACGGCACCTTCCGCCCCATCCGGTACGGGGACATCGTCATCCTCCTCCGCGCGGTGGACCGGAAAGCGCCGCTCTTCCTGAAAGCACTCCGCGAGCAGGGCATCCCCGCCGCGTGCAGCCAGACCGACGATTTCTTCGCTTCCACCGAGGTGCAGATCCTCTGGGCGCTGCTGCGGATCATCGACAACCCGCGGCAGGATCTGGCCCTCGCCGCGGTGCTCCGGTCGCCCCTCGCGGGCCTCGACGAGGAATCTCTCGCCCGCCTGCGCCTGGCGGACCGGGACTCCCTGTGGGACGCGCTCCACCACGCGTCGGACCTCCTCGCGCCGGGCGAAGCCATGCGGGCCCTGCGCTTCCTCCGGCTGTACCGGTCGTGGCGCGCCCTCTCCCGGCAGACCGGCGCGGCCCCGCTCATCGAGGCCGTCCTCGCCGACACGGACTACCTCTCGTACATCTCGGGCCTGCCGGAGAGCGCCTTCCGCCGGGCGCACGTCCTCTCCTTCTATGAGACCGCCCGCGCGTGGGACGGACAGGCCATCGGCGGGCTGTACCGCTTCCTCTCCTACCTCCAGCAGACCGCGGACAGCGGCCGCCCGCTCCGCCAGAAGACCGCCCCACCCATGGATGCCGGCGCGGTGCGCATCATGACCATCCACAAGAGCAAGGGCCTCGAATTTCCCGTGGTCTTCCTCGCCGGCACGGGGTCCCGCTTCAACCAGAAGGACCTCGACCAGATCGCCGTGCTGCACAAGGACATGGGCCTCGGCCTCCACCGCTTCGACCGGGAGCACCTCTGCCGGTGGCCCACGCTCTACTGGTACGCCGTGCGGCAGGCCATCCGCCGGGAAAGCCTCGCCGAAGAGGCTCGCCTCCTCTACGTGGCCATGACCCGCGCGCGGGACCGGCTCATCATCACCGGCGCGGTGCGGGACGCCGCCTCCGCCCTCCAGTCCTGGACGCAGGGCCTCGCCGGTGACGGGACGGCTGTGCCGCCGCTTCCTTCGTACCGCATCACCGGCGCGCGGACCTATCTCGACTGGATCATGCCCGCCGCCGCGCGGAGCCGCTCCATGGAAGCGCTGTGGAGCCATGTGTCCGGCGCGCCCGCGTACGTGCCGGAGACGGGCGATGCCGCGCCGCGCTTCACCTTCCGCCTCCACCGCATCGGAGAGTACCTCGCGCCGGGCGAGACGCCGGAAGCCGCGGCGCAGGCCGACGAGGCGGACGAAGGCGGCGCGGGCCGGGCCGAAGCCTTCCTCCGCGCGCCTGCCGGCCCCGCGCCCGCGTGGGTGGATCGGCAGCTCCGGTGGACCTACAGCCGGCCCGGCGCGGTGCGCGCCCCGGCGAAGCTCACCGCTACCGCCGCGGTCCAGCTCGCCGAAGCGGAAAAAGAAGAGGCCATGCCCTCCCGCGTCCTCGCCGAGCCCATCCCGGAAAAGCGGCCGCTCCCGCCGGATTTCGCCGCGCCGCCGGCCTTCCTCGCCGAAGAGGCCGACCGGTATGCCGGCGCGTCTTACGGCACGCTCATGCACAAAGCCATGGAGCAGCTCGACCTGGCCCGCCTCCCGGACGATCCCGCCGCCGTGGCCGACGCCATCCGCGCCCTCGCGGAGCGCCGCCGCTTCACCGAAGACGAAGCGCGCATCCTCCTCGGCACGAGCCGGGGCCGCCGCCCGACCGACGACATCCTCGCCTTCCTCCGGAGCCCGCTGGGCGGCCTCATGCGCACCGCCTCCCGCGTCCGGAAGGAAATGCCCTTCTCCCTCCTCCTTCCCGCCTCGGATTTCTACCCGGACTGCGGGCCGGACGAGACGATCTTCCTGCAGGGCGCGATGGACTGCCTCCTCGAGAACGAAGGCCGCCTCACCGTCATCGACTACAAGACGGACCACGTGCCGGACGGGGCGATGCTGGCGGACCACTACCGCCGCCAGATCCAGATCTATGGCGCCGCCGCGGAGCGCATCTTCGGCAAACCCGTCGACGCCCTCTGGCTCTGGTCCTTCCATCTGAAACAGGCCGTCCCGGTGCCGAAAGCGTGACACGAAAAAAAAAGACAGGAAATTTCTTCCTGTCTTTTTCTTTTGCATACGACAAAAAACCGGACGTCCCTCGGACATCCGGTGATTTTTCTGGTGGAGATAAGCGGGATCGAACCGCTGACCTTCTGAATGCCATTCAGACGCTCTCCCAGCTGAGCTATACCCCCACAGGCAACGTATGAATCATACCAGAGAATGCCCGCCTTGTCAAATCCAGCCGAAATGGCGGCAGGCTTTCCAGATGCCATCTTCGTCGGCGCGGGCGGTGATGTATTTCGCTTTTTCTTTCAGTGCGGGCTTCGCATTGCCCATGGCGACGCTCATCCATTCCGGGCGGAACATGGAGCGGTCGTTCATGCCGTCGCCGAAGACCACGATCTGGCTGTCGGAGAGGCCGTATTTGTCCATGATGTACCGGATGCCTTTTTCCTTGTGCGTGGGCTCGATGAGCATGGTGTCCCCGCTGAGCCACACGTGGGTGAGGCCGCAGAAATCCACGGCTTTTTCCTCGCCGGGCTGACAGGCGAAGAAGATCTTGTAGATGGTGGAGAGTTTCCGATAGTCCAGCGCCGGGTCCACGACGGTCTCGTAGTAATGATCTTTCACGGCGCGGCCGTACGCCTCGTCCTGCGAGACGCGGACCCGCGCATTGTCCGGCGCGACGGCCCAGGGATGGATGCGCCGGTCGAGCCGGTCCAGGAATTCCGCGCACTGGTCGAGCGGGAGCCCGTTGTGGTACTCCACATGGCCGTCCAGCGTGACGCATTCGCCGCCGTCGGACACGGCGGACGTCATGCCCACGGACTGCGCTACCGCGAAGGCGTCCGCCTGGATGCGCCCCGTGGCGAGCGCGGTGAAATGGCCGTTCTGCCGGAGCAGGCGGAGCGCTTCCCGCGTGCTCTCCGGCACTTCGGTGGTGAGAGGCTGGGTGAGCGTGCCGTCGATATCGAAAAAGAAATAGGTTTTCAAGAGTGCCTCCTGTGGAAATCCATGATACGGTACTATCTTAGCGAAAATTCCCCGCTCTGCGCAAGGGCCTCCGTAAAATCTTCTCCCCGGGCGGCCCGGTTGCGGCGGCGGAGGCCCCGCGCCTATAATGGAAGCAAACCATCCCGGGAGCTGCGCTCTCATTTCCAGAAAGGAGATCCCCATGAAACGTACTCTTCTCGCCCTCGCTCTGGCGGCGTGCTGCTGCGCCGCCTGCCCCGCTTTCGCCGCGCCGTCCGTCCCGGCGGACAGCCAGCCGCTCTCCGTCGCGGTGACGCGTCCGCAGATCAAGCTCATTTCCGACGTCGTCTTCGAACAGGTGCCCACCCGCGGCTATGAGAACCGGGCGATGAAGATGGATCTCCTCGTCCCGCAGGTACAGGAGCCCATGCCGGCCATCGTCTTCGTCACGGGCGGCGGCTTCATCAATGCCAACAAGGACAGCTACATCCAGGAGCGGCTCCGCCTCGCGGAGGAGGGCTATGTGACGGCTTCCATCGAGTACCGCGTGGCCCCCACGGCGACGTTCCCCGAACCGCTCCAGGACGTGAAGGCGGCGGTGCGCTACCTCCGCGCCCATGCGGAGCAGTTCCGCATCGATCCTGACCGCATCGGCATCTTCGGCGGGTCGGCGGGCGGCTATCTCGCCGCCATGGCGGGCACCACCAGCGGGACCCGCCGGTTCGACGCCGGGGACCATCTGGACCAGTCGAGCGCGGTGCAGGCCGTGGTCGATTTGTACGGCGTGTCCGATCTGACGTCCATCGGCGCGGACTACGCCCCCGAAGTGCAGGCGCTCCACCGCACGTCCGGCGCGACGGAGGCACTCTGGCTGAAGGGCAGCCCGGTCTTCGACGGACGGGCCGGCGGCGTGCAGGACTATCCGGAAGAGGCGGAAGCGGCGAATCCGCTCCATTATATCTCCGAGACGACGCCGCCTTTCCTCCTCATGCACGGCGACCGGGACACGGTGGTCTCGCCGAGCCAGACGGAGATCCTCCATCAGGCGCTCCGTGCGAAGGGCGTCGATTCCACGCGCTATGTGGTGCAGGGCGCGGCCCACGGCGGCGTGTACTGGGTGCAGCCGGAAATCCTGGAGATCATCGTGGATTTCTTCAACGCCCATTTGAAAGACGCCCGGTAACCGGAACGAAGCTCTCCCGCGGGAGAGCTTTTTTCGCGCGCCTTTTCCAGGCATGCAAAAAGCCGGCCCTTTCGGACCGGCTGTATATTTATTTTTTCTTCCGCACCGGCGGCTCTTCTTCCGCGATGGCCCGGCGGATGGCGTCCGTCACGGCGGCACCGCCCGCCTCGCGCAGCACCGGGTGCTGGTAGCGGTCGTAATCTTTCCACGTGGCGATGAATTCACTTCCCATGATGATGACCATGGCCGCCAGGTGGAACCAGATGAAGAGCACCACCAAGCCGATGAGGGAGCCGTACGTGAGCCCCATGTGAGCCACGTTCAGCACGTAGTAGCTGTAGCCCATGGTGAGCAGGAGCCAGATGCCCGTGACAATCACCGACGCCGCTGCGGCGCGCACCCATTTCGTGCGGTACCGGTGCGTGGCGTACCGGTAGAAGACGGCCAGCGTGAGCACCAGATTCCCGAAGGGGATGGTGTATTTCAGCATGTCCCACGTGCTGAGGAAGACTCTCGGCAGGGTGAAATAGTAATCCAGCGCGTAGACCACGGCATTCCCGAAGACGGTGATGCCGAGGGAGAGCAGCATGGCGAAGGTAATGAGCAGCGTGAAGAAGATGGATTTCGCCTTCACGGTGAACCAGCTCTGGCGGTTGCGGTCATTGCTGATGGCTTTGTCCGTGGCGCGGATGACCACGTCCACGCCCTGCGCGCCGGACCAGATGGCCGCGGCGAGACCGGCGAAGAGCCAGATGGAGCTGCGCCCTTCGATGATGCGGTAGACGTTCGCCTCCAGCGAGACTGCCAGATCGTGCGGCAGGTACTGGAGCAGCTGGATGATGACGGCGATCTGCGGTGCCATGAAGAAGAGCACCGCATTGACCACGAAGATCATGAACGGCACCAGACCGAGGATGAAATAGTAGGTCGTCTCGGCGGCGAGCGCGCCTACGTCGTCATTCATAAAGCGGTTGTACAGTCCGAGCACAAAGAATTTCACCGTGTCCCAGACACCCATACTGCCCATGGCGCCCCCTTCTTTCCGCGGGATGTCCGGATGCGCGGGGACATTCCGCCCGTATTACACAAAAACAGGTACCCGAAGAGACCGGGTACCCGTTCGGCTGCTGACAGGAAGATACCGATGCCGGTCTTCTTACTGCTGATTTTTCTTGGCGTTCGCGTTCTTGTAGCGCAGCTGGCGGGAGAGCACCGCCTTGCGCATGCGCAGGCTCTTCGGCGTGACTTCCACCAGTTCGTCTTCGCGGATCCATTCGAGCGCGGATTCCAGCGTGAACTGACGGCACGGAGGCAGGCGGATGGCGTCGTCCGAAGCGGCAGCGCGGGTATTCGTGAGGTGCTTCTTCTTGCACGGATTCACGTCCATGTCGTTCTCGCGGGCATTCTCGCCGACGATCATGCCTTCGTACACTTCCACGCCCGGTTCGAGGAAGAGCTCGCCCCGGTCGAGGATGCTGTTCAGGCCGTACGCGGTGGTCGTGCCGTTTTCAAAGGCCACGAGAGAGCCGCGGGTGCGTTCCGGGATCGGGCCCTTGAAGGGTTCGTACCCCTGGAAGACGTGGTACATGATGCCCGTGCCGCGGGTGGTGGTAAGCATTTCATTGCGGAAGCCGATGAGGCCGCGCGCCGGGATGGAGAAGTCCATCTTCATGTAGCCCGCCAGCTCTTCCATGGAGATCATCTCCGCACGGCGCGGTCCGAGGCCTTCCATGACGGCGCCCATGAATTCCTGCGGCACTTCCACGGTGAGGCGTTCGATCGGTTCGCACTTCTTGCCGTCGATCTCCTTGTAGATGACCTGCGGCTTGGAGATTTCCAGCTCGAAGCCTTCGCGGCGCATCATTTCGATGAGGACGGACAGATGCAGTTCGCCGCGGCCGGAGACGATGAAGGAATCGGAGGATTCGCCGTCCCGCACGTGGAGCGCCACGTTCGTCTCGATCTCCTTCATGAGGCGGGCGCGGATGTGGCGGCTCGTCACATAGTCGCCTTCCCGGCCGGCGAAGGGGCTCTTGTTGACGTGGAAGACCATGGACAGGGTCGGTTCGTCGATGTGGATGGCCGGGAGCGCTTCCGGCTGCTGCGCGTCGGCGACGGTCTCGCCGATATTGATGTCCTTGAAGCCCGCCATGGCGACGATGTCGCCCATAGATGCGGTCTCGGCGGGGGTGCGCTTCATGCCCTGCCAGGTGAAGAGCTGGCCCACGCGGTCATTCCGGCTGTTCGTGCCGTCGGTGATGACCACCTGCTGGCCCACGCGGACCGTGCCGCGGGTGATGCGGCCGATGGCCACCTTGCCCAGGTAGTCGTCCGCATCGAGCGTGGTCGTCATGATCTGGAGCGGACCGTCCGGATCGCCTTCCGGCGCGGGGCAGTACTTCAGGATCGTCTCAAAGAGCGGCGTGAGGTCGCTGCTCTCGTCATTCATGTTGTATTTCGCGATGCCTGCGCGGGCGGATGCATAGATCAGCGGGAAATCGAGCTGATCGTCATCGGCGTCGAGCTCCATGAAGAGTTCGAGGATCTCCCCTTCCACGTCGGCGATGCGCGCGTCGGGACGGTCGATCTTGTTGATGACCACGATCGGTTTCAGTTTATGTTCGAGAGCCTTGCGCAGGACGTACTTCGTCTGCGGCATCGGACCTTCATGAGAATCCACGAGGAGCAGCACGCCGTCCACCATGTTCAGGATGCGTTCTACTTCTCCGCCGAAATCAGCGTGCCCGGGAGTGTCGACGATATTGATCTTCACGCCGTCATGCATGACGGACGTATTCTTCGCGAGGATGGTGATGCCCCGTTCCCGTTCCAGCGGGTTCGAGTCCATCACGCGCTCAGCGACTTTCTGATTTTCTCTGAAAATATGACTCTGCTTCAGCATGGCATCGACGAGCGTCGTCTTGCCGTGGTCGACATGGGCAATAATGGCTATATTCCGGATGTCTTCTCTTTTCATTCCTGCGTCTCTCCTGCTTTCTCTGTTTCCAATTCAAAAAAGTTTACTTCTTATTATACCCCGTCTGTTTTATTTTGTCCCGTCCTTTTCTGCCAAATCCCGAAAAGGCACCGGGCGGATCGGCGCTTTCCTCCCCTTCTGCAAAAAAGTCAAACCAATCCCCTTATAAAAGAAAAAATAAAAAAATTTTCGCCCCGCTCCCGCCCGTCAGGCGAGACGGCGCGGTCTTTTTTTGTAAATCGATTTTTACGTAATTTTTACATTACCTTTCTCTCACGCCTTTTAGAAACCGTCCCGATTCTTACGAAAAACTTTTTGTCTTTCATCTATATTTCTCTATTTAGTTTTGATATAATTAATTTGAAGGAAAAAGTAGTAAGCATTCTCATGGAGGTGACACGATGAAGAAACACATGAAATGGGCAGCCGCTCTCGCAGCGGTCCTCGGGCTGACGCTCCTCGGAGGCGCTTCGGTCGACGCGGCAGTGACCGCCGATCAGGCCAGAGACATCGCCATCCGGCACGCGGGCCTGACGGAAGCGGATATCGACCACATCCGCGTGAAGGAAGACTGGGATTTCGGCCACGTCGTCTACGAGATCGAATTTTACTCCGGCGCACGGGAATATGACTACGACATCTCGCAGGACACCGGCGAAATCCTGAAATACGATTATGAAGTACACCACTGGAGGGACTGACATGAACAAGATGATGAAATGGACGGCCGGCCTGGCAGCGGTACTGGGCATTGCCATGGGCGGCGCGACGATCGCCAGCGCGGCGGTCACGGCAGATCAGGCGAAAGCCATCGCACTGGAGCACGCGGGCGTCTCCGCCGCTGACGTGGACTACATCCGCATGAGAGAAGACTGGGACTGGGGCCGCACGGTGTATGAAGTCGAATTCTATGCCGGCTCTACGGAATACGATTACGACATCGACAAAGACTCCGGCGAGATCCTGAAAGCGGACTACGAGTCGCACGGACGCGGCCGCGGCTACCGCCAGAACCGCACCGCCGGCGCTGTCATGTCCTATGACGAAGCCGCCGCGAAAGTCCTCGCCCGCGTGGATGGCGCGACGGAGCAGAATCTCCGCATGAAGCGCGACCACGATCACGGCCGCCTCACCTATGAAGGTGAAGTCCGTTACAACGGCTACGAATACGATTTCGAGATGGACGCGGAGACCGGCGAATTCATCGAATGGAACAGCGAACGCGACTGGTTCTGATCCGATCCACAAAAAAAGAGAGACCCTGTGTCTCTCTTTTTTGATGGCTTTTTTCAAAGGAGCAGTGCTCCGAGCTCCTCTGCCGTGCGGACAATCCGCCCGGCGCCCTGTCTGATGAGGTACGCTTCCGGCCGGAAGCCCCACGTGACGGAGAGGCAGGGCAGGCCCGCGTTCCGCGCGGTCTCGATGTCCACTTCGGAGTCGCCCACGTACACCGCCTCCGCCGGCGGCACGCCCAGCGCGGCGAGGACCGCGAGCACGCCGTCCGGCGCGGGCTTGCGGCGCACGCCTTCCTTTTCGCCTGCGGCCGCATCGAGAAGCCCCGGGAAAAACCGCTCCGCCAGAAGCTTCACCGCGTAATCCGCCTTGTTCGACACCACCGCCGTGCGGATGCCTGCCGCCCGGAGCCGCGCGAGCAGCGCGGGGATGCCCGGATAGACGCGGGCATGGTCCATGCAGTGCGCCCGATACTGGGCGTGGAAGCCGCGGAACACGCGCTCCACCGCGTCCGCCTCCGTCCCTTCCGGCACGGCCCGCTCGACGAGGCGGCGGTTCCCGTTCCCCACGAAATGCCGCACCTCATCCAGCGTGCGCGGCGGGAATCCCTCTGCGGCCAGCGCCGCATTGACGCTCCGCTTCATATCTTCCAGCGTATCCAGAATCGTCCCGTCCATATCGAAGACCACCGCTCTGTATGTCATCGCATGCCTCCCTGCGGGCTGTCCCCGCACCGTCCCCGCGGGACGGCTTTCCTTTTCTCTCCGGCCGCAAACCTCTGCCGGCTTTCCCCTATTGTACCGGAAACGGCGGAGAAGAAAAGCCTCCTCTGCACGAAAAAAAGCCCCATCCGAAGATGGAGCCTCTGTGGTGCGGCTGGTGAGGAAACGCGGTGCGGGTGGTTTGCGCCACACTTGCATCGGTAAAAAACAGACCGTCTTTTATGGATAAAAAGGCTTTTCCCCGTTTAGAATGCAACATTAAATATAATTGTAATTATTCAATCATAAAAGTCATCATACGTTTTGCGATATGATTGTGTGATGCCTTAAAGTGTTCTCTAAAGTCCGCCACCAAGTCAGGGTGATCATGCATCCAGTAGTCCATTAAATGAGCGGTTTCAAAATACTGTTGATGTGCAATAAACCATTTCTTATACCGTTCACGTTCAGATTCTTCTCTGTAATCATCGGAAAGAGGTCCGTGCTCATTAAAATAGTCCCATGTAAATCCTAAACTTCGAGCGCTCCCTGTCCAGAAATCATGATCAGGACCTAAAGAAAGGAGGTAGTCATAAATTACTTGTTCCGGCCGTTTTTCACCTGGCAGTAAAAGTACGTTTCCCAAATTGCGCCGAGTTTGTTCTGGGACTTTATCGAGTTGGGCCTTTGTTACGTCACCATCAAACACCAACAGGGCATTTCCAAAATATTGTAAATCCGCCTTATATAAATTAAGCAGTTCCATGCAACCTATAGTAATATCGAGAAGATCAACATAAGACAAGTAATCATTAACTATCTTCGATAAGAACCACCGTGCTTCTGCATCTTCAGAATATAGCTTGATTTTATTACTGTTCTGCACAATAGAATTTACCGTTAAATCACTTTCAATCTCAGTGAAGGGAGTATTGCGTTTTATCTCTAAATGTCGATTAGCATTTGTAAAATAGTAAAGCTCAATATTGTTGTTCACTGATTCATCGTGACTATTATATGCGGTTCTATTACAAATATCTCTCAAAAGACTCAGGCTATGTGTAGTCACTACGATTTGAATTCCAATTTCCCGCGCTTCTTGAATAAATAGTTTTATCAACTTGTTTTGTGCGGCAGGATGTAGTGTTGCATCTATTTCATCAATTAATAATATACCGCCATTCCATTGATCCTCCCTTTCTTCCTTTAGTCTTTTAAAGGACAATAAGGCTAAAAGAATTTGTCCTAAATTATCTTGTCCAGATGAATTCGTGAGATAATCATATTGGTCGGTACTAACGCCTATTCCGCTCTTTTTATCGGTTTCCGCAATCGAATAGTTTGTTATTTCTTTCAGTTCACTTTGCATTGACAAAATACTTGTATACTTGCTAATAAACCATGCTTTATGTTCATTTGATTTAAACGCAATTCCTCTGGTTGAAATAGAACCATCTTGCGACTCGCCAATAGGAAACAGCCGAGACAACCCTAAGTATAAAACAGGATAATTAAACTTTGCTTCGGTTTTTTTCCCATCTTCTAATTTCTTGAATGGAATAACTCTAAACCGCCCTCCATCATCCTTTTTCTCTTTGCCTTGAATCTTTGCTTTGCTTTTAGCTTGGCTTTTATCGATATTGTTCTCGAATGCTTGTGGTTTTTTGCGGTAACTATCCTTTGTCTGCCATGCAGTTCTGAAACTACGATAATCTGTTTCATTTCCGTTCTCATCACTTAACGTGATTGTAAACTTGTCTGCTCCAGTTCTATCATATTTGTGGCTTCCTTTGAATAGTTCACTGAATTCTGCCCGAAATTGACGAGATGAGTAGGTTATACCATCTTTCTTTTTCAACTCTCCGGAGTTAGCAATCATCCCTAATATGGTGGACTTTCCAGTGGAATTCCTGCCACTTAACACGGTAAGATACTTGCCAAGAAGTATTGTCTGGTTATGGAAAAGCCGAAAATCATTTATTTTTATCTCCTTGTACATAATCGCTCACCCTTCTTATATCAATTGAAAATTCCTCATGCATTTTTGAATAGCTTCTTCTTTTGGTATTAATTGTGGTGATCTAAAAATGATAAGTTCAGTTCCCTTCCCTTTATTTGCAGCACTGTAATTCAAAGAGTAACATCTTTGTGGAAAACCTGCATAAATTTTTTTCAGCTCTGGGACATTGTCATATGTGATGATCCATGGACAATTTGCTCCCTCCATAATACACTTTGCAATACCGGCATGATCTGTTGCGGAAAAGGAGTTCTTGTAAAGCCGTTGTCCATTTATATAATACGGAGGATCAAAATAAACAAAGGCATTTTCAATATAACGTGGCATTATCTTTTGGATAAAACTGCGAATTTCTTTATTATAAATCATAATTTGACTCCTGTGGGCAACTATATTTTGAATTCGCTGCACTAATGTATCCCGATTAAATCGAGCTGCCATTGTATAATTGCCATTTTGTTCGTATCCGCCTATAGGCCCAGCACTCAATATTCCAGACCTATTTGTACGATTGAGATAAAAAGCAGAAAAGCCTAACTCTACTGAATATCGTTTATTTTGTGTAGAGTAAATTTCTTTCTGCCTACGCCACTCTTTAATTGTAAGCGGGGTATGCTGGACTAATTCTATTAATGTCTCTGGATTTTCTTTTAACGCTCTCCAAAATGAGTAAATTGCCTTGTCATAATCATTTATTACAACTCGTTCAACAACGCCTTCAAGAAGCAAACTTAGCGCGACCCCCGCACCACCCGCAAACGGTTCTATATATGTAACACTAGATTGTTCAAGATTTTGGATAATTAACTTGATAAGAGGAGCAATTTTACTTTTCCCTCCGGGATATCGCAGTGGCGAATAGTTCATTAAATTCACCTCCTCCTGCGCTTAAGCGCGCTTTATTAATTTAGCATTGTGCATTTTAGTCAGAAGAATATCTGCATTTTTCTTCTTCAATTCGCACTCCCAAATCCGCAACACTATCCAGCCACGCGCCTCGAACATAGCCGTTACTTCTTTGTCGTGCTTCATGTTTCGCTCGCGCTTTTTCTGCCAATATTCCTGATGATCAACGGGATGCGTGTTCCGGCAGTCGTGCCCGTGCCAGAAGCAACCATCCACAAAAACGGCAATCTTTTCCTTCAGAAAAACAAAATCTGGATGGCCTTTTACCGGGTAATTTCTTCGCCAACCTGTAATCCCATTCTGCTTAAATACTTCAATTAGCCGTAGTTCGGTGGACTTGTTCTTTTTTGACTTGACCCGACGCATAATGTCAGAGCGTTTTTCTGCATCGAAAACATCCGCCATAGCAAATCACCTAGCTTCAAACTCTATACGAAGGCTGGGATCGGTTTCCGCCTCTAATACAATTTTGTTGTATCGATCAATAATTCCAGAAAGAGTGGAATTTCTCTTGGCCTCATCAAAGAGACTATGTTCGTAAACGTTAGCGGACAAGAACTGCTGAATGTCCCACACTTCGACGCGACCGGCCAAGCCGGCGTCCTCAGCAAGATTGAGAGCAGTATGTACGCGCTCGAAAATCGTAATAATGACAGGATGGCAACCAGCACGAAGATTTGCCTTACATTTTTCAATCAACAACGCACCAGGCATAGTTGTACAGTGAATGACAGTATTGCCAATGACAAAATCGCCGTTGCGATCTGTGGGCCCGTCGGCTACGGATGCCCCGTGGATTTCAAATGAACCTTCCGGTAGAATTAAGCAGAGTTTTGCTGCGACTAGGTGTTGCAACACCATACCAAGATACTGTGTGCCGGGATTCTGCTTTTGACGTTTTTTCGCTTGATTGAACAGATCATCCAAGTTCGCGCCGATTGTTTTAGATGTATCAGCGTTCAAGATAAACGGCTGATTTCTAAAGTATTCGCGCACTTGTTCGGCCCAAAAGTCTTCGACTACAGAGAAATCTACCGCTTCTTCCGCGTTCCATACATTCAAAAAATCTACATATTTAATCATCAGGCCCATACTGCCTCTACTGGTTCTCCCTCCCTCAGAAGATAGTTGCTGGGTAATGCCGTGCTCTTTTAAAATTTTTTTCAAGTTGGCACCGCCAAGCCCAGCGACCTGTCCTTTGCTACTTGTCTGAAAGTCGCTAGGGTTCAACGGAAAAGCCTTATCTCTCACCATACGCGTAAACTGCACAACCAAAGAGAGAGGCCCCTTTGTAGTAATATGGTTTTCAGTTTGAAATGCTTTCAAGCGTTCCTCTGAACTAATCATCGTATATCGCCTCCGCAATTTTGATTAGGAAACGTTCTCCTATAAACCGCGCGACTGGCGCGACCACAGCGTCACCCATCGCTTTATATCCGTCGTTATCGCTTCCGGGAAGTTTAAAACTATCCGGCGCTCCCATCAGTCTGGCCGTTTCGCGCACAGTTAAAAGACGAGCGTGCACTTGGCCGTTCTTTTTGACAACCAGATACTGTTTGCTGCTCCCACCTTCCGGCGTCCGCAAACAACCGGCAATTCCATCGAAGCGCAATTCCAACTGTTGTTTTCCGTTTCGCGTCCGACGATAACCTGTAACGTACATAGTGTCATGCGCACGCAATTTTGCCCAATGCCGTTCAGGGACCAATTTCAAAACGTCGTCTTTATCAAAAGTTGCATCATCCTCAACAATATCTTTGAGGGCTACAACACGATGCGGAGGTTTTTCCGTATACCACCAAATCCATCCTGACAGTTCGCGGCCCAACTGCGTTGCAGCATTATTATGCAACCAACACGGCCCGTTACCCACTAATTCCTCTGGGATTGGACAATCCTTCTGCACAGCGATGATAAATACTCTCGGCCTAGACTGTGGAACAAAATAGGAAGCGTTCAGCAAAACCGCCCCGCAATGATATCCTCGTTCAACGAGCGCCATATGAAGAGCCCGATAATTGTTGCCGCCGTTTGTCGAAAGTAATCCAGCTACATTTTCCAACAAGAGTATCTTCGGTTTATCGTCTATCTCGTCTAATACGCGCAACCATTCCCAAACTAAACCGCTACGGGACGCATGGATTCCTCCGAGCGTACCAGCCAGAGATAAATCCTGACAGGGAAAGCTGGCCCATGAAAGGTGGGCAAAAGGCAGGTCGATACCTTTGATATTCTTGATATCATCCAGAATAAACCGTTCGCACCCGAAATTAGCCTCGTAAACAGCCGCTTTCTGCTCGCTGATATCGTTTGCCCAGACTGGCGCAAACATTCCTCTTAGTCCATACGCAACAAGACCGCTGCCAGCAAAAAACTCATGCATCATCCAAGGAGCAGAAGATAAATCAATATTCTGTTTTTGATACAGAGTGCTTTGAATGATCATTTCTTTCTCCACCTTGTCCTCGTTTATTACTTGTCGGCTTCTCAGCGTTTTCCGGGATAATCCAGATGCGGCTCATTCGCATTGCGCCTATGACACGACTCTCTTTGCACAATATCTGGACCTGCCGTGGGGTTACGCCCCATTTTTCAGCAGCTTCTTGAACCGTTATATATCCATTCAATTGTTACACCTCATAATTACTATGAATGCGTAAAATAAACCAATTATATTATATTCGTTTAAACGAAATAAGACAAGTCACTCCGCTCTTTTTTGTATTTATTCTAATTTTTCTTCCGTTGTCCTCTTAGCTTAAAGGTCGTTTGCCCCCCCCAATTATGAAAATAAGTACTTTCATAATGAGCAAAGGAAATAAATAATTAGAACCCATTAGCTATCAGCAACGAACACGAAAAAAGCCCCATCCGAAGATGGAGCCTCTGTGGTGCGGCTGGTGAGACTTGAACTCACACGACCTAACGGTCACTACCCCCTCAAAGTAGCGCGTCTGCCATTCCGCCACAGCCGCATGGAATGATTGTATTATACCCGCCGCGGGCAAAAATTGCAACGCCCCGCCCGCGTCTCTCCCCGCACATGGGCATAAAAAAAAGACATTCCCGAGAATGCCTCTATTGTTTTGTGGTGCGGTCGGAGAGATTTGAACTCTCACGGGTAACCCCACTACCGCCTGAAGATAGCGCGTCTGCCAGTTCCGCCACGACCGCATATGAAATTGTTTTGCACCACAGAAGAAAAAATGGTGGTGCGGCTGGTGAGACTTGAACTCACACGACCTAACGGTCACTACCCCCTCAAAGTAGCGCGTCTGCCATTCCGCCACAGCCGCATATGGTGCCTCAGCACGGAATCGAACCGTGGACACAAGGATTTTCAGTCCTTTGCTCTACCAACTGAGCTACCGAGGCATATGAAATTGGCGACCCGGATCAGATTTGAACTGACGATCTCCGCCGTGACAGGGCGGCATGTTAGACCACTACACCACCGGGCCATCTGTTGGTGGGCGATAACAGGATCGAACTGCTGACATCCTGCTTGTAAGGCAGGCGCTCTCCCAGCTGAGCTAATCGCCCATAAAAAAAGATTTGGTGACCTGTGGGGGATTCGAACCCCCGAACCCGCCGTGAAAGGGCGGTGTCTTAACCACTTGACGAACAGGCCATGTATGGTGATCCATCCGCGACTCGAACGCGGGACACCTTGATTAAAAGTCAAGTGCTCTACCGACTGAGCTAATGGATCATGTGGCAGGGGTAGTAGGATTCGAACCTACGCATGACGGAGTCAGAGTCCGTTGCCTTACCGCTTGGCGATACCCCTATGGCTCCTGAAGTAGGACTCGAACCTACGACCGATCGGTTAACAGCCGATTGCTCTACCGACTGAGCTATTCAGGAATATATATTAAAGCCCTTTCAAGCCTTAATAACAGTGGAGCGGAAAACGGGACTCGAACCCGCGACCCCCACCTTGGCAAGGTGGTGCTCTACCACTGAGCTACTTCCGCAAGCAACAACGATATTATTATATCATTGTGTCTGGATTTGTCAAGCAGATTTTTGAATTCCTTCTCATCTGCCCGGCCGGTCCAGCGGCCACGTTGGATAGTTTACCACACGGCATCCGCTCTGTCAAGAACTCATTTTGTTTTCCTCAGAGTTCTGTAAACAGGCATCCGCCCGGTCCACGCTCATCCCGTAAGAGATGACGTGAATGTATTATACCGGATATCCCCCGTTTATGCAAGCGCGAAAAAAGACAGGCCGCGGCCTGCCCTTTTTCCTTTCAGAACACTTCGTCTTCCGTGCCGAAGACTTTCATCTGCCGGTTGAAGATGGACGCGCGCCTCGGGGTGAAGTACCCGAGGTAGAGCGCGGCCGTATTGTCCCCGTCGGGGGATTCGCTGCTGGCGCTGCCGTAGGCGGTGCGGTCCAGGAGGAAGCGCCCGTCCATGGGCGTGAAATCTTCGGAGAGCCCTTCCAGCATGGCCGCCGCGAAGGGCGTGATGCCGTCCGCGGAAATGGGGAGCCCCGCCGTGGAGCCCGCCCGCACGAGAAGTTTCTCCGTAAGGGCCGCCCCCGCGTCCGTGCCTTTCCCCAGCTCGAAGGGACAGGTGAAGAAGGCTTTCGCCTCGAGGTACTCCGCCCCCGCGAGGAAGCAGAAAAGGGACCGCGCGTCTGTCCTCCGCACGCGGAGCGGAGAAAGATCCTCACTGCCGCCCCCGAGGAGGGCGATCACCCGCCGCCCCCGGTCCGCGAAAGACGCGCCGGACGCCTGGCAGAGCGCCTCCCAGTCCGCGGCGAGGTCTGCCGCCGTGACGGGACCGCCGCCGGGGAGATGGAAATAGTGCGCGCCGAACTGCGCCTTCGCGTTCGCTTTCTCGATGAAGGCATCGGGCGCGCCGGCTTCCTTGAGGCGCGCATGGAGGTACGCCGGAGGCACCCCCATGTCGATGAGCCCGCCGGTCAGCATATCCGGCGTGAGCACGCCGTAGCAGCGGATAAAGAGCGCTTTCATCTCATCTCACATCCTCTCTCTGGCGGCCTTTGCCCGGCCCGTCTTCGGCCACATCCACGCCGCCTGCGCCGAAGGTGGCCATGAGGTTCAGCATGCACAGGGACGCGTCGAGGAGCGACAGGCCCAGCGCCGAGCCGAATCCTTCGTTTTCCGTGAAATGGTAGTGGAGGTAGCCCTCCATGCCGAGCTTCTCGAGCTGCATCTGGTGGACCGGCTCGTCGTACACGGCGGACGGGAAAAGGTAGTCCCGGATCTCCGGATAGACCGTGACCGCGCCGAGGGCCGCTGCCCCGGTGACCGCGTTGTCGAAGACCACCGCCATGCCTTCCCGCGCGGCCTGTACAATGAAGCCGAAGAGCGCCGCGATCTCCGCGGAGCCCACCTGCGCGAGCACGCCGCACGGGTCCTCGGCGAAATCTCCGAGGGAGGCCAGGTGGAGCCGCAGGCCCTGCCGCTCGGACGCCGCGGTGAGGTCGTCTTTCAGGATGGCCGCGGTCACGGCGAGAGCGGAGAGCATGGACCGCTCCCCAATGTTCCCGAGGCCGGCGGCGCGCACGCCTTCCCCGGCGAGGGTCTTCGCCACGCTCATGCCCACCTGGATGGCCTTCGCCGCCGCGTCTTCCGTCATGGCCGGGCTGCCCCGGTGGGTGCCGCGCACCGCTTTCTGCACGAGAACGCCCGGGATGGCCGCCGATTCCTTCTCGAGGCCCACGTCGATGACGTACACCGCCGCGCCGATCTGGCGGGCCGCGGCGTTCACCGGGCCGTAGCCCTGCGCGACGAGCGCCGCTTCATTGTAGCTCTTGAAGCCCTTTGTCTCGTTCTTCTCTCCGTCCACGGCGGAGTCCCCGCAGAAGATGACTACCGCCTTCGGCAGGGTCTGCGGCTTCACTTCGCCGAAGATGCCCGCCAGCCGCACCGCCATGTCTTCCAGGCGGCCCAGCGAGCCGAGGGGCTTCGTGAGATTGTCCACGTAGAGGCGGCACGCCTCCATGATGTCCTGATGGAGCGCTTCGATCGGTTTCATGCCTTCACCCCCTCGATTTCTTCTTCCGTGGCGCAGTCCATGTACACGAGGAGCGCCGTATCGAGCATCTTCATCTGGATCGCCGCGCCGGACGCCTCGCCCAGGCGGAATCCCAGATCCACGTATTCCGACAGGCCCAGCGCCGCGAGCGCTTTCTTGTGGGCCTGCTCCCGCGAGCGGTGCGACGCCATGAGGTAGTGCACCGACTCCGGCGCGAGGGCCCGCGCGACGAAGGCGCACGCCGTCGTATTGAAGCCGTCGATCACCGTGAGGGCATGGCCCGCCGCCGCGCCGAGCATGACGCCCACGAGGCAGCCGAACTCGAAGCCCCCCACCTTCGCCAGCACGTCGAGCCCGTCTGCGGGATTCGGCTGGTTCACGTCCAGCGCCTGCTGCACCAGCTCGATCTTGCGGCGGAGACGCTCGTCGGAAATGTTCGTCCCCCGGCCCGTCACCTCCACGGCGTTCCACCCGTTGAACGCGCCGATGATGCACGCCGCGGACGCCGTATTGGAGATGCCCATCTCGCCCACGAGGAACGCCCGGTACCCGGCGCGCACCTTCTCGTCGGCGATCTCGATGCCCGTCTCGATGGCGCGGACCGCGTCCTCCCGGCTCATGGCCGGCCCTTCGCTGAAATCGTCGGTCCCCCAGGCGATCTTTCGGTCGAGCAGGCCCGGCACGTCGCTCATGTCGTGGGCGATGCCCATGTCCACCACCACCATGTCCGCATTGCAGTACGCCGCCATGGCGTTCGCCCCGGCCCCTTTCGACACGAGGTAGTTCCGCGTCATGCCCACCGTGGTGGACACGGGATAGGCGGAAATATTGTGCCGCGCCACGCCGTGATCCGCGCTGGCGATGACCATGCACCGCTTCGGCAGCTCTACTTCTTCGCTGCCCGTGACGCCGGCGTACTGGACGACCATGTCCTCCATGCTGCCCAGCCGGCCCATGCCGAGATACAGCTGCTGCCACCGCGCCCGCGCCCGGTCCATCGCGCCCGCATCGAGCGGGCCAATTGCGGCGATCGTTTCATCCAGAAGTCCCATATATCCTCTCTTCCTGCCCTGCACTGCGAGGGCGTTCTTTTCTGTTTCCTGAGCGATCAGCTCTTTTTTATTATAGCAGAAGGGAAAAATCCTCCCGCTGCCCGGCGGAAAAATTTCCGTCCCAGCGCCTTGTCCGGCCGGGGAAAAGCTCCTACAATAGGGGCAGCATCCATGCAAAGGAGGTAAGACTATGGACTTTGAAAAACTGTATATCGGCGGCGAATGGGTCCCCGGCTCGACCGGCGAATGGATCGAAGTGGAAGACCCCGCCGCGATGGAAGTCTTCGCCCGCGTGCCCCGCGGCGGCCCGGCCGACGTGGACCAGGCAGCCCGCGCGGCGCATGAGGCCTTCCCCGCCTGGGCGGCCCGGCCCCTCGCGGACCGCATCGCGCTCATGGAGCAGTTCCTCGATATCTTCCGCTCGCAGGAAGAAGACATCATCGAGCTGGAGATGCGCGAGCTCGGCGCGCCCTGGTCTTTCGCGAAATCGTCCCACTGCGAGTACCAGTACACGCGGGTGCGCTCCTACATCGACCTCGCGCCCCAGGTGCCCATGGTGGAGAAGATGCCCCTCTCCACGGTGTACCGCGAGCCGGTGGGCGTGGTGGGGTGCATCACCCCGTGGAATTACCCGCTGGGCCAGGTGGTGCAGAAAGTCGTCCCCGCGCTCCTCATGGGCAATACGGTGGTGCTGAAGCCTTCACAGCACACGCCCCTCTCGTGCTACCTCATGGCAGACGCCTTCGCCCGGGCGGGCTTCCCGAAAGGCGTCTTCAATATGGTCACCGGCCGGGGCGGCGAAGTGGGCGACGCCATGGCCTCCCATCCGCTGATCGATATGATCTCCTTCACCGGCTCCACGAAAGGCGGCATCCAGGTAGCACAGCGGGCGCTCGCCTCCGTGAAGCGCATCTCCCTCGAGCTGGGCGGCAAGTCGCCGGACATCTTCCTCCCCATGGAGAATTACGACGACGCCGTGCGGAGCTGCTTCAATTCCATCTTCCTCAATTCCGGCCAGACCTGCACCGCCCTCTCCCGTCTCATCATCCCCGCCTCTGACCGGGCGAAGATTGAAGAGACGCTGGTGCGCATCGCCGCGGAGTACCCCATGGGCGACCCCCGCGACCATTCCGTGAAAGTCGGCCCCGTGGCGTCCATGGCGCAGTACCGGAAGATCCGCAGCTACATCGAGCAGGGCATCGCGGACGGCGCCCATGTCCTCCTGGGTGGCGTGCCGGACGAGCCGACGCACGGCTACTACGTGGCGCCCACCATCTTCACGGACGTCACCCCGGACATGACCATCGCGAAAGACGAGATCTTCGGCCCCGTGCTTTGCGTCTTCACCTATGATACGATAGAAGAAGCGATCCGCCTCGCGAACGACACCGCCTACGGCCTGAACGCCGCCGTGTACGGCCCGAAAGACGAAGCCGTCGCCGCCGCGAAGCAGATCCAGGCGGGCAACGTCTACATCAACGACAGCCCCCGCGACACCGCGGCCCCCTTCGGCGGCTACAAGCAGTCCGGCCTCGGCCGGGAAGGCGGCGTCTACGGCATGATGGAATTCACCCAGCAGAAAGCCCTCTTCGACACCTACAAAGAATAAGGAACGGCGCGCTGTACCGCGCCCGGAAAGGAATACGGCATGGCACGCAGCTCATTCTGGAAAAAATGCATCCCCGTCCTGCTCCTCGTCCTCGCGGCGGCAGGCGGATTCTACTGGTTCTACTGGATGCGCACCCCGCAGTACGCGGCGGGCGAGATCTACCAGGCGGTCACCCGGAAAGACTACCAGCTCTTCCGCGAGCGGGTCGATCTGGACCGGGTGTACGGCGCGGCCATCGACGACCTCACCGACGACGCGCTCCGCTCCGACACGGACGACCACCGCCTCGCCGCCGGCCTCATGCGCGCGCTGAAGAAGCCCCTCGTGGACGCGATGATCCGCGCCACCGAGCGGGAATTCCGCCCGGACGCGCAGGCGAACCCGTCCCTCCTCACGCCCCTCGTGGACACGGCGAAGACCTACGTGGGCTCCGCGGCGCTCTCCCTCACGGACATCTTCGACGTGCAGGAGAAAGACGGCAAAGCCACGGCGAGCGTCAAGCTCCACGACGGAGAACTCGACCGGGATTTCACCTGGAAAGTCCTCCTCGAGAAAGACGTGAACGGGAACTGGACCGCCGTGCGCGTGCTCAATCTCAGAGAATACCTCGACCAGCGCAAAGCGGCCATCCTCGACCAGAAACAATAACCCCGGACAGACGAAAAGCCCGGCCTCTCACGAGACCGGGCCTTTTGATTGCCTCAAACCACCTGGAACAGGAAGAATTTCAGATACTGCGTCTCCGGCACCGTCAGCACGATGGGATGATCCGGCGCCTGCTGGCGGCGCTCGATCTGCCGGAGCGTCACCCCCGCATCGCGGGCCGCTTCCTTCAGCATCTTCACGAAGAGCTCCTCACTCATGAAATGGGAGCACGAGCACGTGGCCAGATACCCGCCCCGGGGCAGGATCTTCATGGCGCGGTAATTGATCTCCTTGTACCCCCGGAAAGCCGCGCGCCGCGTCTCGCTCGACTTCGTGAAGGCCGGCGGGTCGAGGATGATGTAGTCGTACCGATGGTCCTTCGTGCGGTCCAGCTCCGTCAGGTAGTCGAACACATCTGCCTGCACCGCCTCCACTGCGAGGCCGTTCCGCGCCGCATTGCGCGCCGCCATGGCCACCGCCTCCGCGGAGATATCAAGCGCCGTCACCGACGTCGCGCCGCCCTTCGCCGCGTTCAGCGCGAACGCCCCCGTGTGGGTGAAGCAGTCCAGCACGTGCCGCCCGCGGGCGATGCCTGCCGCGGCGAGGCGGTTGAATTTCTGGTCGAGGAAAAAGCCCGTCTTCTGGCCGTGCTCCACGTCCACCTCGTAGCGGATGCCGTTCTCCACGATCTCCACGAGTGTCTTCTCCGCCGCCGGGTCGAGGAGGGCCGACCGGTAGAAGCCCTTTCCCTCCTCCATGCCTTCCAGCTCCCGGATCTTCACGTCATTCCGCTCGTACACGCACGCCACGGGCAGGCCCCGCTCGCGGAGCACTTCGATGAGGCTGTCCAGCACGTCCGCCTTCCGCCGCTCCATGCCGAGCGACAGGATCTGCACGGACAGCACGTCCCCGAAGCGGTCCGCGGTGAGCCCCGGCATCTGGTCCGCCTCGCCGAAGACGAGCCGGCAGCAGTCCCGGTCCTCCGGGCGCATCACCTGCAGGCGGTAATCCACCGCGTACGCCGCGCGGCGCTTCCAGAACGCCCGGTCGAACGCGCGGTCGTTCGCATTCTCCGACAGGAGCCGCACGGTGATCTTCGAGTGCGGATTATAAAAGCCGCTGCCCACGAATTTCCCCTTCTTCGACAGCACGCGCACGATGTCCCCCGGCTCGATGCCCGGCTCCGCCTCCTCGATCTCCGACCCGTAGATCCACGGATGCCCGCCCCGCGCGGCGAGCTCCGCCCGCTTGCTGATGATGACCTGTTTCCGCTCCTCCATATGTCCTCCTGTACACTGTCAAGTTTTCCTATGATTGTAGCACAGCCGCCCCAAAAGAAAAAATCCCCCGCAGAGGAGGGATTCGGAAAACAAAATTTACAAAATGAATGTCAGTACGAAACATACCGCTGCCCCCACCAGCATGGCCGGCCGCTGCCAGCGGTTCGCTATTTCCTGCACCGTGCCGGGGATGACGCCCGCCACTACCGGAAGCGCTGTGAGTGCACCGCCGGTCAGGAAAAGCTGCATGATCGCACAGCCGGTGATGGCCGCAAAGCTGACCGCCAGCGGATCACACCCCATATTCATCACGACCTGTGTAAAGGGCAGTACGATCGGAGCAGAAGCGGCATTCGACTGGGTAATGGTCCCGGCCACAGCAGAGATCAGGAACAGGATCTGAATCGGCGCCATGGCAATATACGGCACCGCATATTCTGCAATGAGTTCCACCAGTCCGATGCGGTTGATGACATTCGACATGAACATCAGGCTGACAATTGCCACAATCGGGATGGAAATCTGGCTGACGCCGCTGATCATGGCCTTCTCACCCTGTGCCAGTGTCATGCGCGTCATGAAAATAATAAGGATACCGGTCCCCATCCCCACGAGGAAAACGGGAACTCCGGAAAAGAAAGCTACGCACAATACGATAAACGGGAAAATCGCTTTTTTGAAGGACGGAGACCCTTCCGGCAGTTTATCCAGTGCCTGTCCCGGCGGATTGATCGGCAGACCGTCCCGGATCATTTCTCTCCGTGCCCGCCAGTAAGCAAAAATATAAATCCAGATGGACCCCGCAAATGCCCAGGCATTGATGAGTCCGAAATGTACGCCGGTCACAGCCAGGATCGCCAGCATAGTCGGATGCGTGAATCCGCAGGAATTGGCCACCGTATTCGCCAGAGAAATGATGCCGGACGTCTTATTCGGCGACAAGCCCAGTTTCACGGCAGCCGGGCCTGCAATCGTTGCCGTAATGACCGGCTGGGTGAATGCGGTGAGCGCTCCGAGAAGCGACGCCGCCAGCCCTGCTGCCGTAGCAATTCCCGGCGCACCGCCGTATCTCCGGCCAAAGTCCATGATATTCCAGATAATGACGTCCATATAGCCGCAGGTCTGCATAATACCGATAAAGAGCAGTACCCCCAGCATATCTACAATAACCGGATTCAGCGCCGCGATGAGAATTTTCGAAATGGCATTTGGATCAGACCCGGCCAGTGGGAACCCGGCGGCCAGAGCAGACAGGACGCCGCCTACGACTGCGGTAATATAGAGGGGCGCTTTCCCGGTGATCATGACAATCAGGGTCAGCACCATGATAATCTGTGCAGTAATCATTTGCCGCCTCCGTTCATAGCAGACCGTAAAGAATCAATGCTCGTCAATCACATGGACCCCATACGTGATAGCCAATTCGCGGCCCAGCACATCATCGATGAGACGGGCGGTAAACTGCTCGCCGAACCGGAATCCATTCAAAAGCGGTACTGTACCGGTATAAATCAGGCAGTCTTCCAGAGGAATCTCCTTCTGTACTTTTTCAATGATAATGTCAAACGGCAGCAGGTCTCCCGCCACCCCATTCTGGTATTCGATTTCCTTCCCATCTACGATCTGCGTCGATACCAGTCGAAGCTGCGGCAAATGATCTTTTACTTCTTCATATTCCCAGAACGTTTCTGAGCACGGTTTGAGGCAGACCTGCTTCGATTTATGGATGCTCACCGCTTCCATGTCCCGATCTGTGTGATCGCTGCCAATGCCGATATAAAATTTCCCGTCATGGCAGAGAATGAGATACTCCGCTTCTCCGCTCGTTTTCGCCCCGATTACATCGATCACCGGTTTTCTCGTAATGATCTGCGGATCGCACTGATATGGAACCGGTACTTCAGAGGGGCATTTGACCCCTTCTTTTTCCAGCTCATGAATATGCTCCATGGTTTTCTCCACATCTTTCCCGGAAAATCCGACAACCATCAGATTTTTGATCTCCGCAGAAATGACGGAAGTCCCTGCTTTTGATTCGATTTTAAAATCCATTTTATTTCCCTCCTTTTAAATATGATACATTTCCGGCCGGCGGTCGCGGAAAACATTGATGCCCGTTCGGATGCCGGCGATGACGTCCGTGTCGATCGTGCCGGCGGCGATCTCTTCGTCTTCGCCCAGATGACAGAGCTCCTCGCCCCACGGAGAAAGGAGCAGGGAATGGCCCGCATACTTCGCTTCGCCGGCCCATCCGCATTCATTGACGGCGCAGACATACATCTGATTCTCAATGGCCCGCGCCTTCGCGAGCGTCACCCAGTGGTCCTTCCGCACGAGAGGCCATGCGGCGGGCAGGAAGAAAAGATCCACGCCCGCGAGAGCCTCCGTGCGGATGAGCTCGGGGAAGCGCACGTCGTAACACACCGCCATGGAGCAGGGGATGCCGTCCAGCGCAAAATGCACGGTGTGGTCCCCGCCCTCGAAATACTCCGGCTCGCCGGACGGGCTGAAGCCGTGGATCTTGTCATAGCTGGCGATAACCGCGCCGGTCCGGTCGAAGACGTACGCCCGGTTGTAGATCTTCCCGCCTTCCTTCACGGCGGACGACCCCGCCACGAGGTTCACCCCGTGCGCCTTGGCGAATCCGCCGAAGAGCTCCCGCGTGCGTGCGCCGCCGTCGTCCGCCGCCGCGGCGAGCGCCTCCGCCGGCGTGGGGAAAAAGCCCGTATTCACCGTCTCCGGCAGGACGAGGATATCCGGCCCGCTTTTCACGGCGTCTTCCAGGAGCGCCAGCGCGTGCGCGAAATTCTCCTCCGGTACGCCGAGTTTCACATCCATCTGGATGAGGCTGATGGTCTTCTTCATAAGTTCTCCTTTCAGAAACCAAAAGAGGAGCGCGAGATCTGATCCCTGCTCCTCTTTGAGTATATGTAATTATTTTGATTATACCATGAAATACACCGCCGCGGCACCTTTTCTCATCTCCGGACCATATCACCCTGCAATCCCCGTCAATTGCCTTTTCCCTTCTAAATTTTTCCGTCCGCTCATGGAGAAAACTGTGTGCAATGCCTCATCAAATACAAGCTTTCTCTCGTCTACATGGACGAAAAAAGCAAAATAAAAAGCCCGCCGCATTCGACGGGCTCATCAATTCTGGCGGAGAGAGGGGGATTCGAACCCCCGTGACGGTATTCGCCGTCAACATGATTTCCAATCATGCACCTTCAACCACTCGGACACCTCTCCAGATGGATGATTCTGTCGGCTTTCGCCGCGCTGTATTCAGTTCGTATGAATGATACTTTAACAGTATACGGGCTATCTCCGATTCTGTCAAGTCATTTCCGAAAATTTTTCCGTTCAGTCCCGGAAGAGCGTCCGCATCTCCTCCCGGGAGCAGCCTGCGCCCAGCGCGGCCATGAGGAGGAGGCGCGCCTTCTGGCCGGAGAGGCTCCCGCCGAGGACGGCTCCCGCGTCTTCGAGCGAGCCCGCGCCGCCGTCGTAGGCGTATTCCCGGGCGACGCTCCCCGCGGCAGTGCGGGAGACGAGCACCACGGCGAGGCCCGCGGCGATGGCGTCCCGGATGCCCGCGTCCGCGCCGCGGGGCACGTTTCCGCAGCCGAATCCCTCCACGACGAGGCCGTCCGCACCGGCGGCAATGGCCGCATGAAAGATGTCCGCCTCCGTGCCGGCGGCGCATTTCACGAGCCATACATGAGACGCGAGACGCGCCGGGTGGAGCCGCGCTTTCCGCTCGGGCGCGCCCGCCCAGACGACGCGGTCCGCGTAAACGGTGCCCGCGGGGCCCCACTGAGGCGACCGGAACGCCTCGGGGAGCGTGGCGTGCATTTTCTCCACGTACCGCGCGGCGTGCACGCGCCCGCCCATGACGACGAGCACGCCCTTCCCCGCCGCGCCGGGCGAGACGGCGGTCTTCACCGCGTCCAGGAGATTCGCCGGGCCGTCGGCGGAGAGGTCGGACGCGCCGCGCATGGCCCCCGTGAGCACCACGGGCTTCTCCGTATGGAGCACGGTCTCCAGCAGGAAGGCGGTCTCCTCCATGGTGTCCGTGCCGTGGGTGACGACGAAGCCGTCCGCCTCCTCCGCCATGCCGTCGATGGCGCGGGCCAGGTCCATCATGCGCTCCGGCGTCATGAATTCGCTGGGGATATTGGAAAATTCCTTCACGGCGATGTCCGCCCAGTCCGTGATGCCCCGGGCGGAGGCGGCCAGGTCGGCCCCGGAGACGGCGGGCACAAGGCCGCCCGCTGCCCGGTCTTCTTTCATGGCGATGGTTCCGCCGGTGGTGATGATGCAGATCTTTTTCATGGCACGCTCCTCAGAGGATGGTCTTCACGCCCGCCGCGGGGACCTTCTCCCCGATGAGGCGGCGGTACATGCGGAGGAAATCGTCTTTGTACATGCTCCCCGATTTCCACAGGAAGGTGAAGCGGTACTGGGGCTCGAAGTCGCGCACGCGCACCTGCCGGAGCCGGCCCGCGGCGAGCTCTTCCGCGACGGAGCTTTCGTAGAGGAAGGCGAGGCCGCAGTTCCGCCGGGCCAGCGCCTTCATGGCGTAGGGCGAGCCCACGATGACGTGGCTCTCGAAGGAGTCCACGGAGCTGTTGATGGTGGCGAGCGCCCGGTCGAGCAGCTCCCGCGCTCC
The DNA here is from genome assembly GCA_944390485.1 of Veillonellales bacterium. Lineage (GTDB taxonomy): Bacteria > Bacillota > Negativicutes > Veillonellales > Dialisteraceae > UBA1822. The sequence goes on along the minus strand of CALXPQ010000008.1, from coordinate 11,925 downwards.
CGCGCCCGGCTCGCGGGTGATGATGCGGTGATGGAAGAGCTCCTCTGTGGCAATCTCCCCGGGGATGTCGTAGTCCGCGCCGCACACGCAGAGGAGATTCTCCGTGGAGAAAGGCAGCGTTTCATAGCGGGAGTGGTCGAAGAAGCCCTCCACGATGGCGAAGTCGATGTGCCCTTCGTCGATGTCCTTCAGGAGCTTCTCCGTGTCCGCGATGTAGATGTCCACATTGCTGTCCGGATTGTCCCGGAGGAATTCCGCGAGCTTGTCCGTGATGAGGTAGTCCCCGATGGTGTGGGTCGCGCCGAAGCAGTACATCTTCCGCCCCTGCTGCATGGCTTCGATGCGCTGGCGCAGGATGTGCTCGTCGTTGTTCATGGTCTGCACCGCGGCGAGCATGAGCTCTCCTTCGGCGGTGAGGCGGAGCTTCTTTCCTTCGAAGCGGAAGAGCTTCACCCCGTAGTCCTCCTCGAGGCGGCGGATATGCTGGGACACCGCCGGCTGGGAGATCCCCAGCTCCGACGCGGCGTTGGTGAAATTCATGTGCTTGCACGCACAGAGAAACGTTTTGGCCCGGAAATTGAGCATGACGCGCCTCCTTTCCTTTTTATTCTATATTCTAATGGTCCCGCGGCATTTTATCAATTTTCCTTATAACCGAGCTATTGCACAGAAAAACAGCCCCGCAGGAAAGCGGAGCTGTTTCGGAGGAATGAAATGACGGGACCCGTCAGGCGATCGCCGCGTTTTTCTTCCGGCGGGCATACTGGAAGACGCCCACAAGGATGAGGAGGCCCGTGCCGATCACGTCGGTCATCATGCCCGGGTCGATGAGCATCAGGCCGCCCGCGAGGAGCGCGAGGCGCTCGATCCACCAGGCCTTCGTCACGAAGAAGCCGATCATGGCGGCGCTCACGCCCACCATGCCGACGACGGCCGTGAGAGTCGTCGCCACGACGCTGCCGAAGGTCGCATCGATGCCGAGCATGGCCGGCGACAGGACGAACATGTACGGAATGATGAAGGCCGCGATGCCCAGCTTGGACGCATTGATGCCGGTCTTGATGGGATTGCCGCCGGAGATGGCCGCCCCTGCGAAGGCCGCGAGGGCCACCGGCGGGGTGATGTCGGCGATGATGCCGAAGTAGAAAACGAACATGTGCGCCGCGAGGATCGGCACGCCGAGAGAGATCAGCGCCGGCGCGGCGATGGTGGAGGTGATGACGTAGTTTGCCGTGGTGGGCACGCCCATGCCGAGGATGAGCGAGGTGATCATGGTGCAGAAGAGCAGCAGCAGGAAGGAGCCGTTCGACAGATCCACCAGCGCGGACGCGAGCTTCAGGCCGATGCCGGTCTTCGTGACGATGCCGATGATGATGCCCGCCGCGGCGCAGGCGATGAGAACGCCCAGCGCGCCCCGCGCGCCCTTGATGAGGCCGTCCACGATGTCCATGAAGGACATGCGCGTGTTCGCCCGGAGCATGGCTGCCGCGATGGAGATGACGATGCCCGCGAGCGCGGCGCGCATCGGGGTGTAGCCGGAGGAGAGCAGGCCGATGATGGCGATCAGCGGGATCACCAGGTGGCCTTCTTCCTTCAGGATCGCGCCGAAGGGAGGCAGGAGGCTCCGCGGGGTGCCTTTCAGGTTTTCCCGCTTCGCTTCGAAGTGGACGCCCAGGAAGACGCCGAAGAAGTACAGGATGGCCGGGATGACCGCCGCCTTCACGACTTCCATGTAGGGGATGCCCACGAATTCCGCCATGAGGAAGGCCGCCGCGCCCATGATCGGCGGCATGATCTGGCCGCCCGTGGAGGCCGCCGCTTCGACGGCGCCGGCGAAGTCCTTGCTGTAGCCGAGCTTCTTCATCATCGGGATGGTGAAGGAGCCGGACCCCACGACGTTCGCCACCGAGCTGCCGGAGATGGTGCCTTCGAGGGCGCTGGAGATGACGGCCACCTTCGCCGGACCGCCGGACGCCCAGCCGGCGATGGCGTTCGAGATGTCAATGAAGAATTTCCCCAGCCCCGTCTTCTCGAGGTACGCCCCGAAGAGGATGAAGAGGAAAATGAAGGTGGAGGACACGCCCATGGGAATGCCGAAGACGCCTTCGGTGGTGAAGAAGAGGTGCCCCACCATCTGGTCGAGATTGAGGCCGCGGTGCGCGATGGCCCCCGGCATGTACGGCCCGAGGAAGCCGTAGGCGATGAAGCAGAGCACCACCACGACGATGGGGAGCCCTACGATGCGTCGGGCCGCCTCGATGACCATGACGATGCCCAGCGTGCCGATGGCCACGTCAGCAGGCGTCACGGTGCCCGCGCGCAGGATGAGGTCCTGATAATTGAGCAGGATGTATACCGGCGGGATGATGGCCAGCACCGCCAGGAAGAGGTCCAGCGGATGGACGCTGCCCCCCTTCACCCAGGACCGCTTCGTCGGGCAGAGGAGGTAGACCAGCGAGATGCCGAAGGACAGATGCACGGCGCGCTGGAGCATCGCGTCCATGACGCCGAAGAAACCGGTGTAGATCTGGAACAGGGAGAAGCAGATGCAGATCGCCGCGATGATCTTGCCCCACAGGCCGGTGTACTCCATGGTGTTCGATTCTTTATCGAGCTCCTTGAGCTTCTGCTTCAGTTCCTCGCTGAGCTCTTCTTCCGGCGCGTCCGGCCCCGGAGAAGCTCCGTTCTTTTTGAGTTCGTCCAAAGTATTCAACTCCTAACGCATTTCTTTCTTCATCCAGTACCCTTTGTACAGCGGCGCCACGTAGAGATGGAGCTCGCTGCCGAGGGGCATCAGATCGGGGAGATGGTAGACCGTCTTCCCCACCGTGAGAGACCCGTTATTGATGACGCCGTTCCGGATGGAAATGTCCGGGAAGCGCCGGTCCATATCGTCCAGGATGAACCACCCGTCTTCCTCGCGGTAGCGGCCTTCGCTGGCGAGGTACGGCAGGCCCGCCCCGTAGGTGCGGTACCGGAGCCGCTTCAGGATGAATCCGTCCGCCTCCTCGTCCACGAGGAGCGTCTCCTCGATGGGCGTGCGCATGGCCGAGTGCATGTACGACATGACCACGGGCGTGCCCGGGTCCGCACGGTCGATGAAGAGGAAGCCCTCTTTCGTCTGCCCGAAGAGGAAGGGTCTCGTGAGGAACCATGCCGCAGCCGCCAGGAGAAGCGCCGCCGCGGCGGTGAACAGTCTGTGTGTTTTCAGGAATTCCATGGATGCAGGAACGGACTCCGCCGGTTATTCGCCGCAAACGGAGTCCGCTCACTCTCCTTTCCGCCATTGGAAATGTTTACGTTCTGTCTGTGCAGTTGTGCGATCAGGATTTCAGGAATTTTTCCGCGCCGGCGTTCATCTTGATGGACATGCCTTCGAGAGCGGTGTCTTTCGTGATGAGCTTGCCTACGGAGTGCGCCGCGGTCATGCGGTCGAGGTTCGTGTAGAGGATCTTTGCGATCTGGCCGCCCATGTCGTCATTGATCTTGTCCGTACCGATGAGGAGGCACTTCACGCAGACCGTGTTCACGTCCTTTTCCTGTCCCGGATAGGTGCCCGCCGGAATGGTGATGGCGTTGTAGTACGGATACTGTTCTTTCAGCTTGTCCGCGGTCGCTTTGTCGATGTCGAGGACCACGGCGGATTTGCTCGCGCCCAGGTCCTGGATGGCCGCCGTCGGGAAGCCCGCTACGACCACGCCCGCGTCGACGTTGCCGTCCTTCAGGGCGTCTACCGCTTCGCCGAAGGAGAGGTACTGCGGTTCGATGTCTTCATAGGTGATGCCGTACGCCGCGAGGATCTGGCGGGCGTTCGCTTCGGAGCCGGAGCCGGAAGCGCCCACCGCTACGCGCTTGCCTTTCAGCTGGGAGACGGAGGTGATGCCCGTGTCCGCCGTGGTGACGAACTGGATGGTCTCCGGATAGAGCGCCGCGATGCCGCGGAGGGTGTCGATCTTATTGTCCTTGAACATCTCGGTGCCGTTCTCCGCATAGTAGGCGATATCGTTCTGGACGAAAGCCAGGTCTACGGAGCCGTCTTTCAGCATGTTGATATTCGCTACGGCCGCGCCGGTCGCCTGCGCGCTGGCGTTCATGCCCTGGATATTCTTGTTCAGCAGTTCGGCCAGAGCGCCGCCCAGCGGATAGTACGTGCCGGACGTGCCGCCCGTGGCGATATTGAGGAACTGTTTGCCGCCGGATGCGCCGCCGGAAGAAGAGCCGCCGCAGCCCGTCAGGATCGCTGCGCCTGCAACGCAGGCGAGGCCTGCCAGCATGACCCGTTTCATCATCTTGTTCATAGAAAATACCCCCTTCTGTTCTTTTCAGGATGTGTGCCCTCCCGCCGGCGGCGCCGTTTCCGGAAATAAAAAAAGCAACAGGGGCATACCCGCGGGTCATGCTCGTCTGCTGCACTTCTTTGCGCTCGGCCGGTTTATGAAGTTGTTTTTATCATACTATTTTTCGAAATCTTTGTAAAGCAGGCTCGGCTGGATTCCTTCGTTGTTCTGATACTTTCCGTGCGTATATTTGTCCGCCTCGCCGAGCACCGTATGGAAGTAGATCTGGCAGATTTCCACCCCCGCGTAGATGCGGATCGGCTGCACGCAGAACATCTCCAGCGTCCAGTATCCGGCGAAGCCCACGTCGCCGAAACCCGCGGTAACATGGATGAAAAGCCCCAGCCGGCCGATGGACGAGCGCCCCTCCAGCATGGGCACGAAGCAGTCCGTCTTCGTGTACTCGCGGGTGCGTCCGAGGTAGAGCGTGTTCGGCTGGAGGAGGTACCCCTCCGCCGGTATCTTCAGGATATGGCCGGTATTCCTTTTTTTCATGTCCAGCACCGGGTCGTCGTACACCATCAGCTCGTCGGCGAGCGTCAGGTTGTAGCTGTTCGGATTCACCTGCTTCGGATTGAACGGTTCGATGATGATTTCATGGCCCATGTGCCGGGCGATTTCTCTGCCGGACAAAATCATTTCTCTTTCCTCCTCGATGCGTTAAAAATGCGGCGGTGGACCGCCATGCGCCGGCCGCTGAACGGATTCTTCGCGGTCATGCCCTCCCGGAGCCCCATCGCCTCCCGGTCCGCCGGAGAGAGCGAGTCGGAGATGAGGAGCGCCCCCTTCGGGCTGAACGAGATGAGGTGCGCCGCGAAGAGCGCGCCGTGGGTGGGGCAGAAGAGGAGCCCCCGGTGCTTCCGGCCGCCTTCGCCGTAGGGCACCGCCCGGAGGAGCGGCATGCGCCCCATACCGCACACGGTGCACCGCGCCCCGCCGGCCAGCGCCCGCCGGCGGAAGAGCCGCTCCTCCTCGAGGAGCCCGCGGATGCGCCGCACCGTCTCGTGGGGCGCTTCGGCGAAGAGGCTCCCCTCGCGGCCGAAGGACGACGCGTCCTCCGAGAGGATCTCCCGGAGCTCGCCCTTCTCCGGCCAGTCCGCCTCCTCCAGCTCGCGCCAGGCTTCCGCCGCGGCGGGCTTCAATATCCAGAGGTACGTGCCGTCTTCCTCTTCCGCGCCGTCGAAGACGTATTCCCACGGGGCGCGCGCCGGTCCCGCCGGCTCCGCTTCCGTACCGTCCTCCGCGGCCGGCGCGGGGTGCGCCGCGTCCCACCGGGCGCGGATCTTCGTCCCCGCCCAGCCCACGGCCGCGTTAAGCGCCCGGTACTCGATCTCCATGGCGGCGGCGATGTGCTTCGCGCTGTCCTCATGGCGCGGGGCGTGGTAGAGCGCGCGGAAGATGCGCATCACCAGATCCGTCATGACCTCCGGGTCCGCGAAAAGCGAGAGCCACTCCTCCCGGCTGATCCCGTCCCATACCTTTCTGCCCTTCCGTCTGGCCATGCCGCACTGCGCTCCCCTCTGAAAAAAGATTCTATTAATAAATTATAGCATAAAAGCGCATCAGCCGGCCCTCCCGCGCGGAAATTTCCCGGCCGCCGCCTCCCTCCCGCAGGGCGGCGCGCGCCCGCTGCCCCGCCCTGCCCGCCGCCGTGGTATTTCCTCCCCTTTTTCGGTATAATAAGAGGGTATGTTCTGACGTAAATCTTTGAGGTGAATCATGACAGATCTGGAAGAAATCAAACGGCGCCGCACCTTTGCCATCATCTCCCACCCGGACGCGGGCAAGACGACGCTCACGGAAAAACTGCTCCTCTACGGCGGAGCCATCCATCTCGCCGGCTCGGTAAAGGCGCGCAAGACCGCCCGCTATGCCGTGTCCGACTGGATGGAGATCGAAAAGCAGCGCGGCATCTCCGTGACGAGCTCCGTGCTCGCCTTTGACTACGGGGGCTGCCGCGTGAACATCCTCGACACCCCGGGGCACGCGGACTTCTCCGAAGACACGTACCGCACCCTCATGGCCGTGGACAGCGCGGTCATGGTCATCGACGTGGCGAAAGGCGTGGAAGCGCAGACGAAGAAGCTCTTCAAGGTCTGCTCCGACCGGGGCATCCCGATCTTCACCTTCGTGAACAAGATCGACCATTTCGGCAAGAATCCCTTCGACCTCATGGCGGACATCGAAGACGTGCTGGGCATCCGCTCCTGCCCCATGAACTGGCCCATCGGCGTGAACGGCAGCTACACCGGCATCTACGACCGCACCACGGAGACGGCGCACGTCTTCATCCGCGACAGTGCCCACGGCACGAAGAAGCTGGAAGTTGTCTCCGGCCGGCTCGACGACGAAGCGGTCCGCTCCCTCCTCACCGACGAAGAGATCCAGTCCCTCCTGGACGACCTGGACCTCCTGAATGAAGCGGGCGATCCCTTCGACGCGGACAAGGTCGCCCGGGGCGAGCTCACGCCCATGTTCTTCGGCAGCGCCATGACGAACTTCGGCGTGCAGACCTTCCTGGAAAAATTCCTCGAACTCGCGCCGCCGCCGCAGACGCGGAAGACCCTCGAAGGCTCCATCGCGCCGGAAGACCCGGCATTCTCCGCCTTCGTCTTCAAGATCCAGGCGAACATGGACCCGAAGCACCACGACCGCGTGGCTTTCCTGCGCATCTGCTCCGGCGTCTTCGAGAAAGGCCTCTCCGTGCTCCACCGCCAGAGCGGCGACACCATCCGCCTCTCCCAGCCGCAGCAGTTCCTCGCCACGGAGCGCACCATCGTGGAGAAAGCCTATCCCGGCGACATCATCGGCGTCTTCGACACGGGCGAGCTCGGCGTGGGCGACACCGTGTGCGAGAAGAAGCACCCCGTCACCTACAGCGACTTCCCGGTCTTCCCGCCGGAGCTCTTCGCCCGCCTCTCGCCGAAATCCTCCATGAAGCGCAAGCAGTTCCTCCGCGGCGTGGGCCAGCTCGCGCAGGAAGGGGCCATCCAGGTCTACACCCAGCCCTACGTGATGGAGTCCTTCATCATCGGCGCGGTGGGCCAGCTCCAGTTCGAAGTCATGAAGTACCGGCTGGAGAACGAATACAACGTGGAAGTCCGGCTGGAGCCGCTCTCCTTCACCGCCGCCCGGTGGACGAAGGGGAACGTGGAACCCGACGCTCTCACCGGCCTCGACAGCGCCCTCACCGTGCGCGACCGGAAAGACCGCCCGGTGTACCTCCTGCCGAACGAATGGCAGGCCGGCTGGCTCGCTCAGCGCAATCCGGACGTGACCTTCCTCGAATCGCCGCCCATCATCGAAGAGAGCGCCGCCGAATGACGCCGCTCCATCCGCTCTCCCTCCCCATGGCGGGCGTGCTCGCCGCGGTGGGCGTCATCCTCACCTACGCGGAGATCCCCGTGCCCTTCGTGCCGCCCTTCATGAAGATCGACATGAGCGACGTGCCCGCCGTGATCGGCCTCTTCTCCATGGGGCTGCCCGCGGCGGTCTTCATCACCGCCGTGAAGGACATCATCCACCTCTTCGTCTCCGAGAGCCTCGGCATCGGCGAGATCTGCAACTTCCTCGTCTCCCTCGTGTACCTCGCCGCCTTCCGATGCGCCGCGCCGTGGGGCCGCGCTTTCGGCTTCACCGCCGCGGTCCTCTCCATGACGGCGGCCGCCGCTTTCCTCAATGCGGCCGTGCTGCTCCCGCTCTACTTCGCCGCCTTTCACATCGACGAAGCGCAGCTCCTCGCCATGGCCCGCGCCGCCGGCTCTCCCGCCGCCTCCCTCTCCGACTACATCCTCCTGGCCGTCGTCCCCTTCAACCTCGTGAAAGGCGCGGCCGTGGCGGCCCTCTCCTCCCTCCTGTGGAAGAAACTGGCCGCGTATTTCCAGTGACAGCCTCTCCGGAGGCTTTTTTTCATGCCTCGCGGCTGTAAAATTTCCGAAAAGTCCGCCTTTCCCATAGCCAGACCCAGAAAGCGGGCGTATAATGAAAAGAAATCATCCCATAAGGGGAAGAAAAGGAGCATAGCAGTATGGCAATCAAAACAAGAAAAATCGGCATCATCGGAGCAGGGAACGTCGGACCTCACGTAGCACTCAGCCTCGCCACGCAGGGCCTGGCCGACGAATTCGTCTTCTACGATATCAAGGAGAAAAAAGCGGCCGGCGAAGCCATGGACATCATGGACGCCGTCTCCTACATGCCTCACCACGTCGTCGCCTACAGCGGCACCGTGGCAGATATGAAAGACGCGGACATCCTCATCAACGCGAGCGGCAAGACCCGCCAGCCCGGACAGACCCGCCTCGACATGATGGACGACGCCATCGCCACCACGAAGGACATCGTCCCGCTCATCGCGGCCTCCGGCTTCGACGGCATCATCATTTCCATTTCCAATCCGTGCGACATCATCGCCGAATACCTCCAGTACAAACTCGACTGGCCGAAAGACCGCATCATCGGCTCCGGCACCGCCCTCGACTCGGCGCGCCTCCAGATGCAGCTCGCCAGCCAGCTCAATGTGAACCGCCGCTCCGTCACGGCCTACCTTCTCGGCGAACACGGCGACAGCAGCATGATCCCCTGGAGCCATGTGTACGTCGCGGGCAAGCCCCTGGACGAACTCCTTGCGGAAGAACCGGAGAAATACCACATGGACAGCAAGGCCGACGTGCTCGAAAAAGTCCACCGCGGCGGCTACTTTGAAAACGACGGCAAAGGCTGCACCGAATTCGGCGTCTCCTCCGCCACGGCAGAACTCGTGCGCGCCATCCTCCACGACGAGCACAAGATCCTCCCGTGCTCCGTCTACCTGGACGACCTGTACGGCGTGAAGGACACCTTCGCCTCCGTCCCCGTCAAAGTCGGCGCGAAAGGCGTGGAAGACATCATCCGCATCCATCTCACCGACGAAGAACAGGCGGAATTCGAAGCGTCCATCAAAGTGCTGAAAGAACATTTCGCCCGCGCCCTCACCCTGTGAGACCGCACGGCCCCTGTCACCGCTCTTCTCCGGAAGGGCGGTTTTGTTTTGCGGATTTCTTCGCCGCGCCGAAAAATCATTGTTTCCGCCCGCCGGAAAATGATATAATGGAAAAAATCAGAACGTGAGCAAAAGGAGGGTGCATCCCCATGAAAAAACTGATTCTCCTCGCCGCAGCCGCGGCCCTTGCCGGCGGCGCGTACACCGCGCAGGCGGCACCCGTCACCTACGTCCCCGCCCTCGGCGGCAACATCGGCTACTCCTACAACAGCGCAGCCGACGGCATCCACAACATGTATCTGGAATTCTCCCCGCTGAACCGCCTCGTCGTCGGCGCGGAATACCGCGACTGGATCAACCGCGACAACGAGACCGACGTCTACGCGAAATACCGCCTCGGCCACATGTACCTCGGCCTCGGCAGCCGCGACTACAACGACCACGGCTCGAAGACCTTCGGACTCGTGGAAGGCATGACCAATCTGGCGGACCGCCTCGACGCCTATGCGGGCCTCAAAGTCTCCAGCGTGGAATACGAAGCGAAAGTGGGCGTCCTCTACGACCTCGCCCCGTCCTTCGATCTGGACATCAACTACACCTACTATGACCGCGACGACGTAAGCAACGAAGACGGCGTGGGCATCGGCGTGAATTACCGCTTCTAAGGCACACGAAAACAGGCTTCCCGATTTGGGAGGCCTGTTTTTTTTGCGTCTGCCCGCCGGAAAGCACAGGCAGGCGGATAACGTTTCCGAAGCTGTCGGAGCCGGGCTCATTTTCGGGGCCACGCAGGACTGTCAGGCAAAAGCAGGCTCTTATGCGTCGGCCAGCTTTGCTACGCAGGCGGGGCAGATACAGATGGGGCCGTCTGCCTCTATCGAAGCTGTCGAAGCAGATCCACATCTGCGATGCCTTACGTGTCCGGCCACACTGGTGCGGACCCACATAGAGAGTCCGTATGTGCCTCTCATTTACGAATGAATCCATTTGGGGAATAAGATTCCATGGTCCCTTACTTTCCCCCTTGTCCCGACAAGGCGGAAAGTAAGCAAAGGGCCAAACGGCCGCCCCGTCACTCCGGCCTAAGATTTGACGGCCCTCCGCTGACGGAATGAAACTCGCTCGCTGCGCTCGCTCAGACAGTCATTCCGTCCGGGCGCTCCGAGCCGTCAAATCTTTCCCCTGCGGCACCGGCCTCCGTTCAAAGGGGCGGGGAGCTGCACCAGTACTCAACTGATATCGTGCATGAGGGGCGGACTTCATTTTCGATGCGAATGTTTCGTAAACATCAGGGCATCCCCACATCACAATAAAATTTTTCCTTCGCAGGCGATGCAGACCCACATGGCGAGACCGTACGTGTCCAGTCATTTACGAATGAGTCCGTTTTAGGAATACGATTCCATGGCCTCCGACATTCTTTCCCGCCGCCCGGAAAGAATGTCGGCCAAGAAAGGGGGCGCCGCCGCGCGTTTCCGGCCTAAGCTGATCACCGTCTCAGCTAACGGGCCGCAACTCGCTCCCTCCGGTCGCTCAAACACGGCGTCCCGTCTTCACGCTGAGCCGGTGCCCAGCTTCCCCCTCCGGGGTCGGCCTCCAACGGAACGGGCGGGGATGCTGGACCAATGCTCGCCCGTTATCGTGCATGAGGTGCGGGTTTCATTTTCGACGCGAATGTTTCGCGCACACCGGGGGCAGGTCCACATAGAGATGCCGTATGTATTTCTCATGTACGACCGTTTCCATTTCTGGAATACGATTCCATGGTCTGCGACTTTCCTTCTTTTCCAAAAAAGAATGGAAAGTCGCCAAAGGAAGAAAATGCCGCCCCGTCACTGCGGCCTGAAAATTTCGCCGGTCACTACCCTCCGCGCAACTCGCTCCCTGCGGTCGCTCAAACAGGCGCTGCGGCTGACGCCACCGGCGAAATTTTCTCCCTTCGGGCACCGGCCTCCGTTCAAAGGGGCGGGGAAGCTGAACCAATGCTAAACTTGCTTCGTGCACAGGATGCGGGCTTCATTTCCGACGTGAACGTTTCTCATACACAGATGCAGAACCACATGGAGACGACCGCTTTTTCTTCATGCCCGGGGAAGGTTTGTGTCGCGTGCCAGCACGCTCCCTTGTGCTGACGTACAACCTCATGCAGGAGCGGACCCACATACGATAAAAAATTTTCTAAATCACGCACAAAGGTTAATCCTGCCAATGCTGCTCCTCATACGCTCGCGCGAAACGCGGCGGACAGGGCCCGGCTCTGCCGGGCTTTCCTCTTTCCCATACGCAGGCGCAACGCGCCGCGTAAATTTCCGGCGCAGCCGGATTCCTCTTTCCCCTTTACGCCCGTGCGCAGCACGGCGGAACAGTCCGCTTGCGGACACTCCTTTCCCCGCGGACGGGAATACGGCTCATCCCCTCGCCTGAGCCCGGCCCCGAAGCCGGGCAGTTCCAGCGGGGCGGCTTTTTAATCTGTGCCGCCCTTCTCCTCAGGCGCTCTCAACCGGAGCGCCGAATTTGCGCCCGGCCATTAAGAAAAAGGGCCGGTGCGGCTCCTCAGAGCCGCAGCAGGCGGGGCGGCCTGCCGCGTCTTGCAGTTTGTACTGTCCC
>CALXPQ010000007.1 GCA_944390485.1 Veillonellales bacterium | reverse complement strand
CCTTTTTCGCCTGGCCGGCCGCTTCTTCCTTTGGTTACTTTCCATTCTTCCCGGGGGAAGAAGGAAAGTGACACGACCATGGAGCTCGTGCTCCTAAAACGGAACCATTCGTAAATGATTTGACACGTACGGATAGACTATGTGGGCCCGCAGGTCCATGAGCCATCACGTCCGTCACCGAATTGCCCCCAAAAACGAGCAAACGAAAAAAGGGTACGCTTTCGCGTATCCCTTTTTCTTCTGTCCGTATCAGAATGCGTAGCTCGCGTTCACGAACCAGGTCTTGTTCTTCGTGTCATCGCCCTTCTGGTAGCCGTACCCTACGCCGAAGCTCCATACGTCTTTCGTCGCTTCCACGCCCAGGGACGCCAGCCAGCTGTTGTCGTCCATCACGTCGTAGTAGAGGCCGCTGCCGACGCCGCCCATGTCGAGAGTCATGTCCGTATCCGTATCGCCGAACGCCCAGATGTAGGACAGGTCCAGTTTCGGCGTGATCCGCCAGCCGCCGTCCGTCACGGTCTCGTTCCGGAAGCTCACGCCGATCGGGAGCAGCCACAGGTTCTGGTTGTCCGCGTCTGCGTTGAACGCTTTCGCTCCGTCATAGTACACGCTGTACCGAGCCGGATTCACGCTCATGTAGCGCAGTCCCACATACGGCACGAGCTGGTTCTGACCGAAGACATATTCTTTCTCGCCCCGCAGGCCGATGGTCCAGGCGTCCACGTCGCGGTCCGCGCTCAGGCTCTTGCCGTTCACGGTGCCGTCGATGTCGTTGTCGCTCGTCACGTAACCCACGTCCGCCATGAGGTTCGTCCCGGCTTCTTCATCTTTCAGGCTGCCGTACAGGGTGAAGCCCCATGCGTCGTAGTCGTTGCGGCTGATGAGGCCGTTGCCGTCCCCGGAGCCGTAATGGAAGGCCACGCCGCTCTGGAAGTTGCCGTGCTTCGCGAAGTCCACACCGACGATCGCGCCGTCGTAGTCCGTGCTGGAGTGGATGCCGCCGAAGGAGGAGCCCATGTTGTCGGTCTCATACTTGCGGTGGATGTACTTCGCCCAGATGCCGCCGTCGTTGTTCACCCAGCCGGCGTCCTGTACGTAGTCGTCCGTGAAGGAGAGACGCTGCATCACGTTGTCCGCCATGTCGCGGGCGATGGAGACGGTATTTCCGGTGACCGCCGCATCTTCGCCGATCATCACGCCCCGGCCGTACTGTGCGTTCATCGCAGGCGCATTGTTCATCCAGTCGCGGATATACTGCACGCCGCCTTCGGTGAGGCCGTTTTCGGGGTTCCAGCCTTTGCCCATCCCGTCGCGCAGCGTGGGCAGCAGCGCCTCTGCTCCGAGGTTCTCTGCAAAGCTGCCCGCCGCTTCGTCCACATTTTCTTCCGTAACGGCTTCGTAGTTGACCGTATAGCTGCTGTTATCCGCTCCGACATCAGTCGTCGCATATACGCCGCTCATGCGGTCATAGACGAGCGCGGAATCATCCCAGAAAGCGCTGTCCTTATTGGTATGGTTCGCGATGAGATACTGACCATCTGCGCCGAGAGCCGACACATCCAGATACGCACCGGATTCTGCCTTGACGGTGCCTCCGTCAATAAGGCCGGTCGTATTGCCGGTCGTCAGGCCTTCCACCTTCGTCACGCTGCCTGCCTTCGCATAGACCGTATCAAATTTCTGGATCTTGCTTGCCCCATTGACCAGAGACAGGGTATTTTCCCCAGTGAGATTCAGCGTGCTATCGATGGAGCCATCATTTTCCGAAACGGTCGCATTCTCCGTACCTGCATTCACTGTGCCGGTACCGTAAAGGATGCCCGTCACATCTGCGCCGGCCAGGTTCACCGTTGCCGTATCGACCGTAGCAATGGCCTGGTCATAGCCAGAATAAACCGTTGCGCCGCCAGAAGTCTTCGTGGCCGCCGCGCCGCCGGCATAGATGTTGCCTTCCACTTTGCCGCCATCCAGCAAGTTGATGGTGGTGTTACCTACATGAGAACCTTTCGTCTCGCCATCCGTTTCCGTGTATCCATAGGCTGCGATGCCGCCGCCGTATACGTCTCCGGAAACGGTACCACCTGCGATATTGACTTCTGCGTTGGCGACCGTTGCTTCCGCGCCGCCGCCGAGAGCGATGCCGCCGGCTGCGATGGCCGCGTTACCGGCTGCCGCTTTCACGCCATCTACATATGCCCCCATACCCGGCTGTGTGTTTGAATCAACCGCATTTCCGTCAAAAACATCTCCCAATGCGGCAAACGCATTGACGGTCTTCACCGTTCCGTCGGTTACATTGATGGTCGCTTTGCCGGAGGTCTCCACGATGGCGTTCGTCTGCGCCGCGTCGCTGTCGTCGATGGCCATGCCGCCGCCGATGACGCCGTCCACCGTACCGCCGCGGACATTGATGTTCGTATCTTTAGCGGAAGCAGTTGCCGTGCCTTTCAGATGGGCGAAGACGGTTTCCACGTCTCCTTTTTCTCCATCATCATTCATATCATCATCGACAATAGTATCACCGTTTGCATCGCCGGGAGTTGCTGTGCTGCCCGTGAAATAGGCAAGGCCGTTGCCAAAGACGCCGACCACTTCCGGCTCACCTTTCTGCGTCACTCCGTCATCATCTACATAATTGCCGCCGACAGTAATATCCACGGTACCAGTCATATTCGCGGCTGCCGTAGCATTGTTGATGGTACCAGCCACACCGCCGCCCATCACGCCGGCAATATAACCGTTCAACAGATTGATTTCTGCACCATCCGTCGTAGCCGTCGCATAGGCGCCCTGCCCTTTCAGGGTATCATCCAAATTGTGGTCTCCTACCAAGAACTGACGGTTGCCGCTCTGAGCGATGGCCGCACCGCCGCCGAAGACGCCGATAGCCGCCCCCTGATTGCTGAACTCTTTGAGCACGTCAGGCGTCATCGGTTCTCCAGAATCGGTCAGCTGGCGGGCGAACTTTTCGACTGCCACCAGCATTTCTTGTTTGCTCGTCACGCCATCGTCAGGATCTATGCCCCAATCTGCCAACTGCTTTTCCAGATTAATGGTGATATGGGATTTCCCTGTTTCTGCCTTGGCCACAGAAGTGCCGTATTCATCGTTGACCGAATACCCATCCGGAATTTTGCCTGCCCCGTCCTTCTCCGAACGAATGGTATAGGTATGGGCCGCTACGGCCGCGCCGCCGCCGAGGACGCCAGCCGCCGTGCTCGTACCGGTGATGGAAATATTCGTATCATTCTCCACGGTAGAAGTCGCCGTGCCGCCATTGACGGCCTCCGTGGCCGTGATGGTCAGGTCATCGGGAACCAATTCGTTATTGAGCAGGCTGCCCAGGGTTCCGGTAAAAACTCCCTTCTCCGCGAGGAACGCATCTATCTGATCGCCATTGATATCCGCATCGCCATTGTTCTTGCCCAGCTGGAGTTCCTGACCGCCCGGCTTGTAGACCTGTTCCAGTACGCCGGTCGCGTCTACGGAAGCTGCCGCGCCGCCGCCGATGGCTCCGATGACGGTGGCGTTACGGATGGTGATGTTCGTCGTATCGCTGTCCTCTGCGCCGTTCTCCGTGCCAACTGTGCTCGTCGCCACTCCGCCGTTGGTGGTCACCGCCGCACCGCCGCCGATCACGCCGATGGCGTTCACGCCGGATGTTTTCATCATATCCAGTCCGTGCGTCAACGAATCTTTCTCATAGGGATTATCATCCGGAGTTTCTTTCCCGATATCCGTCCGGCGGCCGGACCCGTCAATGGTGATGTCCGTATTGCCTGTCACGGTAGATGTAGCATTTCCGCCAACAGCCGCTGCGAGGCCGCCGTTCATCCAGCCTACCACATTGGCGTCTTGATGAACTGTGGTATTTACGTTGCCGTGGATAGTGGTCGTCGTATTGCCCTGTAACGTCACATTCTGCAGATTTGCGGTGATATCGGCAGTGATACTATTTCCAGTAAACATTTGGTTAAAGTCGCCGAGCTTAACTGTAACTTCTTTATGTGCTGCTTCGGACATATCGGCAGTCATATTGCCGACTGCCATAGCCGCGCTGCCGCCGATGCCGCCGAGGACAGATACGCTGCCATCATCGCTGCCAACCTGAATATTAGCATTACCATAACGATTAATTACTGTTGCAGCTGCCTCCTGATACTCTTTATGAATATCAACAGCATCTTCAAGGGGCTCATTCCCAATTATTTGTCCCACGGATAAACCCGAGCCGCTAACATCTGCGTTAATATCAATGCTACCGGTCAGGCCCAAATTGAGTGCCGCATCTCCTCCAACAGCACCGTAATAACGCATCCAGTCTTTATCTTTATATCCATTAAGATTCAGCGTTGTATCTTCATTAAGGGGAGGCTCACCACTGCCACTCTCCGTTTTTGAATTAACCTGGATGATTGCATTAATAGCCGAACCTACTTCAGGTTTAACTATCCCCGCTAAGCCTAGTAGATTCGGGAACTTCTTCTTTTTTTCCAAAGCCTGATATTCTGCATCAGCTGCCAGCATATCATCAGTTTCCGTACCATTGGGAAGATGTCCATGTTCCTTCTCAAATTGCTGTGTTAAAGCTTCTTCCCTTTTGTCCATTTGTTCCTGGATTACAGTAATATTGATTACCTTATCAACATCACTAAGTAAATCTTTTGTATTGCTATCCAGATATACATTGCCGCCGGGAACGCCATAGAAATACAGATCTTTGCCCTCATCGACCAACTTCTGCCAATCAGCGTCTGAAGGCAAAATACTGCTCGGGTTAAATGCGTAGGACGGAACCCCCCCCTACTGCCCCCAGGACAGCGGTTGCTGCCAGCGCGGCCATGACCTGCCGCTTCAAACTCTTTTTCATATATTTCCTCCTTTTTACATTGCCGTATCCGACAAAAAATAACAGGAATCTGACTGTATTATACGCCGGCCCCGGCAGAATTGACAATCCTTTCGATTTCTGCTTATGCATTTCCGTTATTCTTTTCTCCGGGTGCAGCCTATAAATAAATTCAATATCCTCCACCCCTGCAAAAATGCAGCGCCCGCGCGGATTTCCTTAAAATGCACGCAAAAAAATTCCCGCCTCTTTTGGAAGAGACAGGAATTTTCTTTTACGGACCGTCCGCGGCGGCCCGGATATTTTCAAGGGACAGAGCGCGGCGGTCCCGACGAGCGGGCAGCCCGCCGCTCAGAAATGGAACCGCAGGCCGTTTCGATGCCGAGCGGCGCCCTGAGACCGGGGCGGTCTTTCGGCCTGCACCGGCCGGGCGGAGGCCTCTGTCAGACGGTCTCTCTGGCGATGGCCATCATGTCCGCGATGGTGAGCGGCTCGGCGGCGATCGCCGCGTAGGCATGACCGTCCCGCTCCCAGGTGGCGAGGCTCATGCGGTTGCCGCTGCCCTTCATGCGCACGTTCACGTCGTCCACGCGGATGGTCTTGATGGTGCGGTAGGTGTTGTAATCGCCGCTCACGTTGGAGAGGTCCGCGCCCTTGCGGAGGCGGAGCGTTTCCGCGCCGTCGCTGCCGTAGACCACTTCGAGGAGCTGGCCGGGGATGGCCCGGTAGGCGACGCTGTTATAATTCGCACCGATGGAGGGAAGCGTCATGGAGAAGCCCGCGGCGGATTCCGCATCGGCGAGGGTGTCGTAATCCTGGAAGGGATTGGCCAGCGCGGCGGATTCCGTCGATGCGGCGGCCGGCGTCTCCGCGGCCGGTTCCGCGCTCTCTGCCGGAGCGGATGTCTCCGATGCGGACGCGGTCTCCGCCGTCTCTTCTTCGGCAGTCTCCGCGGGCGTTTCCGTTTCTGCCGGCTCGGAGGCCGCTACCCCGCCGCCGGTCACGACGGTCTCGCCCGTGAGGGTCAGGGTCTGTCCTTCCTCGAGGAGATGCGCGAAAAGATCCGCCGGCACGTAGGTCACGCCGTCTTTCAGGTACGGCGCGGCGGCGAGGTCGACGGAGCTGTCGATGACGACGCCGTCTTTCTGGGTATGGGTGAGCGCATAATGAGCGTCCCCGATGCGGACGAGGAGCTCCGTCCCGTCCCGGGTGACGGCGGTGGTGCCGTCTTTCCAGGTGACGGTGTAGCCCAGTTCTTCCGCGGGCGCGCGGAGGGGAATCATGAGATCGGCTTCGGAGGCGATGCCGTCCCGTCCGTCGATGTGGAGCGTGTATGCCGCGTCTGCGCCCCATCCGCCGGCGAGGGCGGCGGCGAGGAGGAGCGGCCAGGTCATGTGTTTCATGGAATCTTCCTTTCTGCTTGTCAGCCTGTGATTTTCTTTTATCATAATCTATCCGGCGCGGCGGGCGCAACAAAAAAAGAAACGGCCGTCAGGACCGTTTCAAGGAAGGGGAGCTGCGCTCCGAATCGGGAAGATGGGAGGAGGCAGCGGCCGTTTCCCTGCCGCCCGCTGTCTCCGGAGGAAAATGAGACGGGCCAAAAGCCCGATATATAGGAACCCCTCGCGGGGGATGCCATCATGCGGGAAAGCGCGGACGCGCCTTCCTCGGACCGCATGGAGAATGGTGTTCCCTGTCACCATCCTCCGAGGACGCCGCACGGACGATCCTCATCATCCGGGCGGTCAGGTAATTTTCAATTTCTTATCATACAAACAGAATCGGCTGCACCGCGAGGGCGCAGCCGTATCCGTCTGTCAGCCACCATCCCCATCGCTCGCAGGTCTATCGGTGATTCCGGCAGGCAGTTCTCCTGACTCCGCTTCCCCGCGTCTCCAGCCTTCCCGGTATCCCAGTGGCATCTTTGGAGCCGCTCCGCGTTACAGTGGCGGGACCGTGCCGGATTTCCACCGGCTTCCCTATTAAGCCCTCGCGGGCGCCTGCTTTCTTCTGTGAAATTGTACAAACCAATAAAAAAGCTCTTTCCCACGCGGAAAAGAGAACCGTATTACTCCCCTTCCCATCGCTCGTGGGTCCAAATGGCGGATGTCAAACAGGCAGTTCTCCTGACTCGGCTTCCTCGCTTCCCCGGTCTTCCCAGTTTCCCAGTGACATCTGTGGTTCAGCTCTGCCTTACAGTGGCGGGACCGTGCCGGATTTCCACCGGCTTCCCTATTGAGCCCTCGCGGGCACCTGTTCCTCTGTATTGGTTTTTTCCATTGTAGCATGCGCTCCGGGGGCTGTCAATTTGTTTTGAGAAATCCATTAGAAATCCCGCCGCCCGCGAAAAAAAGACAGCGCCGAAGCGCCGCCTTTTCAGAAATTGGTATTGTCCGCCTGCGCCCGGTAGGCCTCCGGCGTGAGGCAGACGCCGCCGGTGAGGACGGCCGCTGCATCCGGCAGGACCGCGCAGGCGAGGACTGCCGTCATGAGGAGGCGCCGCGCCGCGCCCGGCTCTCCGCTGCCCACGACGGCCGCCGTCACGTGCGACCGGTGCGCCGGCAGGCCCGCGGTCCCGTACGGCCGGGGATAGAAACAGAGCACGGCCGTCAGGCCGCCTGCCGAGGCCATCACCGCATCGTCTCCGTCGGCCTCCGCATCGAATCCCGCCGCGCCGAGCGCGCGCACCACCGCGTCCTGATCCCAGGCCCTGCCGCGGAGGAGCACCGCCGCGCTCCCGTCTCCGTCCGTCTCTCCGGCTTTCCGGGGCGTGCCGTCCGGGGATGCGTCGAAGACCGCGTCGCCCCTGCTGGGGATGTACCGCAGGCGCACGCCGTAGTCGAGGCCCACGATGACCGCGGAGAGCAGGCCTTCGTCGCCGCCCTCGCAGGACCGGGTGAGCCATTTCCCGCTGTCCATTTCCTCCCGGAGCCGCCGCAGCCAGCCGATTTTCAGTTTCGACAGGCCCGCCCGGTTCATGCAGAAGACCAGATCGACGGGATGCCCGGCGACTTTGCAGAAAAACCGGCAGTACGGCGCGTCCCATTCGGCGTCTTCCGCCGGGAAGAGCGCGCAGATCTCCCGCAGGGCCGCCTCGTCGGTGGTGAGACACGAGAGAGCCCGGAGCTTCTCGTCCGCGCCTTCATCGAGCCCGTCCTGCAGGACCTTGTCGCTGTCCGGGTCGATCCAGTGGTACTCCATCTCTTCGAGGGAGGCCCCGCGGAGGATCTCCGCCCGGAGCGTGCGGAATTCGTAATCACCCGGTACGAGGAAGAGACCCCGCTCCACCGCTTCGAGCGCGCCCGCCCGGTCTCCGAAGTGGCTCCGCAGTTTCGCCGCCTGCAGCCAGATCCACGGGTAATCGGGCTCTTCCCGGGTGCCCCGCTCCGCGTAGGTCCGCGCCTCTTCGAGCCGTCCGCAGCCCATGAGCGCCACGGAGTAGCGGTAGTACCACATGCCGCAGCCCGCCGCCTGCGCTTCCGAGTCAGGCATCCACTGCGCCGCGCGGTAATACCATTCATAATCGCCCAGATTGCAGCAGGCGTAGGCGTACCACAGCGCCGTGTCCCGGTCGGCCCGCGCCTCCGCTTCCGTGAAGCGCCCTTCGGAAATGCCTTTCACGAGCCAGGCCTGCAGGAGCTGGAACATGCGGGCGAAATAGCCGCCCGTTTCCTCCACACAGGCCTGCAGCTGCTCCGTCACGTCTTCCGTCAGGATCGCCCTCCGCGGAGCAGCCGGCGCGATTGCCTCCGCCTCTTTCAGGAAATACGCGGTCGGCACGCGGCGGCGGAAGGTGTGGAAAGCGCCCTGCCGGAATCCTTCCCGCCGGAAAAAGGCCTCCGCCGCATCGAGCACCGGCTCCGGGTCCCAGGCGAGACAGTCCAGATACCCCGCGTAGAGACCGTCCGCCCAGCCGGTCCACGTGACGGCCTCCGGCCCGGCCTTCTCCGTCACATACGCCGCCAGCGCGCGGCGCACTTTCTCTGCCGTGCGGTACGCGGCCGGGCAGTCCTCGGGCCGCCACACGAAGAATCCCGCCGCGATGCCGTCCCGATGAAACGCGTCCACGGTGCGGTCGTCACCGGAGAGGTAGCCCGCCGCCGCTTCCGGACAGCGCGTGTGTCCCTCCGTCACATCGAGCCGCCAGTCCGTGTCCCGGTCCCGGATGGGATGACCGCCGTAGGCCTGTGCGCGCGCCGCAAGACACGCTTCCCCATCCGGCGAAAGGTCCTCCCCCTCCTCACGAAGTGCGCCGGCCAGCCGGGACAGCGGCATGGCCTCCCCTTCCGGCGGCGCGGACAATACATCCAGCCCGTCCATGAGGCGCATCGCCGCCACTTCTCCCAGCGCCTGATACAGAAGCAGCGCGCCCGCCGCCTGCGCCGCGTCCGGCATTCTCCCCGCCAGCACGGGCGCGTACAGACGGAAATGAATCCCGCGCTCCGTCCGCTCCCACTGCACGGAGGCCGCATCGCCCGGCACGGCCTGCCTGTCCAGACGGAGCTCCCCGTCCTTCCGGGGAAGGCCCGCTTCCAGACGCCACAGCGGGCGCAGAGCTTCCGGTGCCTGACGGAGCGCATACAGGATTTTCCAGAGCTGTACCGGGTCGCCTTCCGGAGACAGCGTCAGCACGTACTGATCTCCGTCTTTTCCCGCCGCGAAAGCCGCGCCGCGGATCGCCTGATCCAGAATCGACGCGGCGAGCTTCAGAAGTTCCTCTGCGGCGACCGACTCCCCGCGCCGGTCGATGAGCGCCCGCAGGTCCGCCTCGCGGGACTGGAAATCCGTCCACATGTCCCGCACGCGCGTACGGAAGGGCCGCTCGAAAAGAGGCGCCACGAGCCGCCGCCCGCAGTCGCGGACAAACCGGCCCGCCTCTTCGTCGCCGGGCCGCGCGGCGAGCGCTTTCCGGAAATGGCGGAGCGCCGGTCCTTCTTCATCAAGATAATAATAGGCGTAACCCACGCGGAAATTCCAGCGGTAATCGTCCTTCAGCGTCTCTTCCAGCGGCAGCAGCAGGGACAGCGCCCGCTCGTAGAGCGTCCGGTCGCCATTGGCCAGATTGTTGTACGCCCGCGCCAGTTCGCTCACCAGCTCAGGCGTACGCTCCGCTTCCGGGATGCCCTCCACGGCCTCCACGATTCTCCAGTCTTCGCCCCGGTCCGTCCAGAGCTGGCATTGATTCAGCAGATTCATGAGACACCTCTTTCCCGATCCCTGGTTTCCCCACAGGATCTCGCCTCTTTTCCCTTATTGTATCAGAAGGCAAAGGGAAAGTCTCTCTGCCTGTTCCTGCGCGGGAGTGCCGTGGGCTCATTGTCCGTCTCCGTTTCACTGCCTGCCGTTTGTCCGGCTCTCGGCCTTCTCTTTTCCCTTTCTCTCTATTCCCATTCACTCTCTATCCCCTGCCCCTTCATTTGAAAAGCCGCTCTTCTTACCGGCCGGCCTCCCTATCCCGCCTTATGCGGGGAAAGGCTTTCCTCTGCCGCCCATCAGCCGGACTCCCCGGGATTTTCTTTCCCAGCCCCTTTCTGATCGCTCATGAAAAACGGCAAACAAAAAAGCAGTGCCGAAGCACTGCTTTCTGTCTGTAAGAATCAGCCAACAACGAAGAGCTGATCGCCGCCCTGTACGGACTGGCCCATGGTTACAGCGATGGATTTGATCGTGCCGCTGCACGGAGCCATGATCGGGTTACCCATCTTCATAGCTTCGAGAACCATGACTTCGTCGCCTTCGTTGACTGCGTCGCCGACTTTCTTGGAGATGCTGGTGATCTTGCCCGGCATCGGGGAATCAACAGAGGTTTCGCCAGCTGCTACCGGAGCTGCTGCTGCCGGAGCCGGTGCCGGAGCTGCTGCCGGTGCCGGAGCGGGAGCCGGAGCTGCCGCCGGAGCCGGAGCCGGAGCCGGAGCTGCTGCTACCGGAGCCGGTGCTGCTGCCGGAGCTGCTGCTGCTGCGCCTTCGTTAACTTCTACATTGTAAGCTACGCCATTAACCGTTACAGTAAATTTTCTCATTGTCTTTCCTCCTAAGATTTATATTTCTGATGTTGAAATCAGAAGTTCTGCTGCACACCAGCGATGCGTGCTGCAGTAGTCCAACCATTGTTCTTCTGAGCAAGGCGAATGGACACTACTTCGCCGCCGCCCATGCAGGCAATCGCTGCAGCGATGGCTGCAACAATAGCGCCATTGTCAGCGGCAGCGGGAGCTGCGGCCGGTGCGGGAGCTGCGGCCGGTGCTGCTGCCCGAGCAGGAGCAGCTGCTTTAGCAGGAGCAGATCCACCTTCGGCAGGAGCGACAGCGGAACGCAGGTTCATCAACATTACGAGGCAGATTACTGCAACGATCGCGGTAAAGCCGGTAATGTAAACTAAGATATCCATCTGTCCCCATCCTTTCTAAATATTGTTGTATTCAAGCGGTCTTCAGATTACAGCGGAATATTGCCGTGTTTCTTGGCCGGATGAAGTTCTCTCTTGCTTGCGAGCATAGACAGAGCATTGATGATGTACGGACGGGAATCCTTCGGTTCAATGACCGCATCAACATAGCCGCGTTCAGCTGCTTTGTAAGGAGTAGCGAATTCTTCAACATATTCTTCAGTGCGTTTCTCTTTTTCGGGATCCTTCTTGAAGATGATGTTGGCAGCACCCGCCGGGCCCATGACAGCGATTTCTGCGGTCGGCCATGCGAATACCTGGTCAGCGCCCTGTTCACGAGAGCACATAGCGATGTAGGAACCGCCGTATGCTTTGCGGACAATGAGGGTCACCTTCGGAACGGTAGCTTCGCAGTATGCGAACAGCATCTTCGCGCCGTGACGGATGACGCCTGCATATTCCTGCTGTTTGCCAGGCAGGAAGCCAGGAACGTCGACGATGTTCAGCAGCGGAATGTTGAAGCAGTCGCAGAAGCGGATGAAGCGGGCCGCTTTATCGGATGCATTGTAGTCGAGGCAGCCTGCCATGAAGGACGGCTGGTTCGCAATGATGCCGACGGTCTGGCCGTCCATGCGTGCGAAGCAGGTGATGATGTTCTTAGCCCAGTCTTTGGCTACATCGTAGTATTCACCATTATCGACAACGGATTTGATGATGTCGTACATGTTGTACGGAGCATTCGGGTTGTCAGGCATAAGGGTGTTCAGTTTTTCATCGGTACGGGTCGGATCGTCCGTGGTTTCAACAACCGGAGCATCTTCCATGTTGTTGCTCGGCAGGAAACTGAGGAGATAGCGAATCTGTTTGATGCAGTCTTCATCGTTAGCTGCCTGGAACTGCGCAACGCCGGAGATGGTGTTGTGGGTCTTTGCGCCGCCGAGTGCTTCTGCCGTGATGACTTCGCCGGTGACAGACTTAACGACTGCCGGGCCGGTGAGGAACATCTGGCTGGTGCCGTTCACCATGTAGATGAAGTCGGTCAGAGCCGGGGAGTATACCGCGCCGCCTGCGGACGGTCCCATGATCGCGGAGATCTGCGGGATGACGCCGGAGGAAATGGTGTTGTTCCAGAAAATCTTGCCGTAGCCGGAGAGCGCATCTACTGCTTCCTGGATACGAGCGCCGCCGGAATCGTTCAGGCCTACGCACGGAGCGCCGACTTTCAGAGCCAGTTCCTGTACGTGAACGATCTTGGCTGCGTGCATTTCGCCGAGGGAGCCGCCTTCAACGGTGAAGTCCTGAGCGAATGCGAATACCAGTCTGCCGTCGATGGTGCCGTAGCCGGTGACTACGCCTTCGCCCGGGAGATCTTTCTTCTCCTGGCCGAAGTTGTGGCAACGGGATTTAACGAAAGCATCAACTTCTACGAAAGAACCTTTATCGAAAAGGAGATCGAGTCTTTCGCGAGCGGTCAGCTTGCCTTTTTCGTGCTGTTTTGCAACACGTTTTTCCCCGCCCATAGCCTCGACGTGTTCGAGGTTCTTGTGGAGAAGTTCAATTCTTGCTTCAACAGAATACATTCTTACACCTCCAAAATATCTGATACCCCCATAGGGGTAAACCCTGTCGATGGCGGCAGGGTTTATAGCATATTCCCAATCGGTCTGCTTTCAGCGGAGATTAGAAAGACGGGCCTCCCTGACGTTCGGTCAGTTCGATGAGAACGCCGGTTGCTTTCGGATGGATGAAAGCGATGTGGCAGCCGCCAGCACCGACACGCCATTTCTTGTCGATCAGCGCTACGCCTTTTTCCTGGAGTTCGGTCAGGGCAGCGGTGATGTCATCTACGCGGAGAGCCACATGCTGATAGCCGTCGCGGCCGCCGTTCTTGGCGATGAAGCGTGCAATCGGGCCGTCTTCCGTGGTGGAGCCCAGGAATTCGAGTTCGCAGGCTTCGCTCTGGGTGGACGGTTTGAAGAAGCTGGTGGTTACGTGCTGATCTTCAACCGTTTCATCCGGAAGATACGGATCCAGGCCGAGTACGTCTTTCATCATCTGTTTTTTGCCAGCGAGGTCGCTGACTGCGATGCCGACATGATCTACGCACAAAACTTTGAATGCCATAATAATTCCTCCTTTGAATTATTTGAATATATTTCCCACGATGGAATCAACGACTGTGTACGGATCTGTCTGCCGTTCATAGACGCGTTCCACGTAGTCAGCAAATTTGCCCGTTTCCGTGATTTCCTGCATCACGTGGCGGGAAATACGATCATGAATCATCTCGGCCATCTCGGTGCGGACGCGTTCGCGGCGCCGTTCTTCGAGAAGTCCGGATTCTTCAAGATACTTGCGATGTTCATTCAGGCCATTCACAACATCTTCGATCCCCTTGCCTTCATTGGCAATGGTTCTCTCGATAGGAGGTCTCCAATCCTGGGCCTCGCCCAGGTCCAGCATCATCTCAATTTCCACATTGAGGCGGTCTGCGCCGTCACGGTCGCATTTATTGATCGTAAATACGTCGCCGATCTCGAGGATGCCTGCTTTGATTGCCTGAATATCGTCGCCCAGTCCAGGTACGAGCACAACGAGAGTTGTATCCGCATTTTTAACGATATCGACTTCAGACTGACCGACGCCTACAGTTTCGATGAAGATGACATCGAGTCCCCAGGCATCCATCAATTTGACTGCATCAGCCGTCTTTCTGGACAAACCGCCCAGACTGCCGCGCGTACCCATGCTGCGGATATACACACCCTGATCCAAAGTCAGATCATTCATGCGGATGCGGTCGCCGAGGATGGCGCCGCCGCTGAACGGACTCGTCGGGTCGATAGCGCAAACACCGACGGTCTTGCCCATCTTGCGGTAGAATTTTACAAGATTGTCCGACAGTGTGCTCTTACCCGCACCAGGCGCACCGGTAACACCGATGACCTGTGCACGACCAGTATGGTGGTAGATCTCTTTCATGATCTCCTCATAACCATCCTGTTCGTTTTCCACAATGGTTATTGCTCTTGCCAAGGCACGTCTGGATCCATTCCAAAAATCTTTCATAGAAAATTCCATGGATGGTACCGCCTTTACATAAGAGTAAAAGTAGTGATACGGGGCCGCCGCGAGGGCAGCCCCGCCACTTGCTAAAAGCTCAGATCCGACTTAAGAATCAGACGTTAGCTTTGATGAAGTCGATGATGTCCTTGGTCGGGGTGCCAGGGGTGAAGATTGCTTTCACGCCTGCCGCTTCGAGGCCGGGGATATCAGCAGCCGGGATAACGCCGCCGCCGATAACGAGGACGTCATTCATGCCTTTCTTCTTCAGGCCTTCAACAACTTCCGGGAAGAGGGTGTTGTGAGCGCCGGACAGAAGGGACAGTGCTACAACATCAACGTCTTCGGAGTCAGCTGCTTCGACGATCTGATCAACGGTCTGACGAAGGCCGGTGTAAATAACTTCCATGCCTGCATCACGGAGAGCACGAGCTACGACTTTCGCGCCGCGGTCATGTCCGTCGAGGCCCGGTTTTGCAACGAGAACTCTGATTTTCTTATCTGCCATTGTTGATTACCTCCAGAAAGATGATCTCTAAATTAGAGCGTTACATGCGGTTTGTATTCGCCGAATACCTTGCGGAGTACGCCGCAGATTTCGCCGAGGGAGCAGTAAGCACGTACGCAGTCGAGGATAACCGGCATGAGGTTGACGCTTTCATCAGCAGCAGCCTTTTCGAGTTTAGCCAGTTCTTCAGCGACTTTCGCGTTGTCACGTTCCGCTTTGACCTGAGCGAGTTTCTTCTTCTGGAATTCGCCAGCGGAAGCGTCTACGCGGAGCAGGCCTTCAACCGGTTTTTCTTCCTGCTGGAACTTGTTGACGCCGACAATGGTCTTTTCGCCGGATTCAACAGCCATCTGCCAAGCATAAGCGGAATCCTGAATTTCCTTCTGGATGTAGCCTTTTTCGATTGCTTCGACAGCGCCGCCCATTTCGTCGATCTTCTTGATGTATTCCATCGCTTCTTTTTCGATAGCGTTGGTCATCGCTTCTACATAGTAGGAGCCGCCGAGCGGATCGACTACGTCAGCCAGGCCGGATTCATAAGCGATGATCTGCTGAGTGCGCAGAGCGATCGTTACGGATTCCGTGGTCGGCAGAGCGAGTGCTTCGTCGCGGGAGTTGGTGTGCAGGGACTGGGTGCCGCCCATGACTGCTGCCGCTGCCTGGAGAGCTACACGAACGATGTTGTTGTTCGGCTGCTGAGCGGTCAGCATGGAGCCTGCGGTCTGGGTGTGGAAGCGCAGCTTCATGGATTTCGCATTCTGAGCGCCGAAACGTTCTTTCAGGATGCGGGCCCACAGACGACGGGATGCACGGAACTTAGCAACTTCTTCGAGGACGTTGTTGTGAGCGTTCCAGAAGAAGGACAGACGGCCTGCGAAGTCGTCGATCTTCATGCCAGCTTTCAGAGCCGCTTCGATGTAAGCGATGCCGTCAGCGATGGTGAATGCAACTTCCTGTGCAGCGGTGGAGCCTGCTTCACGGATGTGGTAGCCGGAAATGGAGATGGTGTTCCACTTCGGTACGTTCTTGGAGCAGTATTCGAAAATGTTGGTGATCAGACGCATGGACGGTTTAACCGGGAAAATGTAGGTGCCGCGTGCGGAGTATTCTTTCAGGATATCGTTCTGAATGGTGCCGCGCAGAGCAGATGCCGGTACGCCCTGTTTTTCAGCGACTGCAATGTACATAGCGAGCAGTACGGATGCAGAAGCGTTGATGGTCATGGAGGTGGAAACCTTGGAGAGATCGATCTGATCGAAGAGGATTTCCATATCCTTCAGGGTGTCGATAGCAACGCCTACTTTGCCGATTTCGCCCTGAGCCATAACGTCGTCAGAGTCATAGCCGATCTGAGTCGGGAGGTCGAATGCAACGGAGAGGCCGGTGCCGCCGTTAGCGATCAGGTAGCGATAGCGTTTGTTGGATTCTTCAGCGGTTGCGAAGCCAGCGTACATACGCATGGTCCAGAAACGGCTGCGGTACATGGTCGGCTGTACGCCACGGGTGTAAGGATATTCGCCCGGGAGGCCCAGTTCGGTTTCATAGTCGAAACCTTCGAGATCGAGAGGAGTGTAGACTTTCTTGTGTTTCAGTCCTACTCTTTCCGGGAACTTTTCTTCAGCCTTTTTGCAATCTGCCTCGTACTTTTCGAGTTTGGCTTTCAGGGATTCATTTGCCATAAGTTCATCTTCCTCCTAAAAATTGATACCGGAGCTTCAGCAGCCAAAGAGAACTGCGCATTTCCTGTCTTCTAATTCTCAGTTCTTCCGAATGCTCCAAAGCATAGATCCCAGGGGATCTCCAGCCGCCGCACCGCTTGCGCTTCCACACGGCGGCAGGGCCCTTTGGATGCTATATATGATTGACTGCCAGAGGCAGTGAATCAGCAGATATTGAGAAACCGATTATTTCTTCAGCTTCATGCTGCCGGTTTCAGCGAGTCTTTCATGGAAGGAGAACGCTTCCTTGAGGAGATGCGGGGTCTGGGAGTTGCCGCAGGCAGCGCATGCTCTTTCGTAGTAATCCATGAGGAGATCTCTGTAGTCCGGATGAGCGACGTTGTTGATGATGACTTTCGCTCTTTCCTTCGGGGTCAGGCCGCGGACATCTGCGACGCCCTGTTCGGAAATGAACACATGGGTGTCGTGTTCGGTGTGGTCCACATGGGAGCACATCGGAACGACAGCGGAGATGTCGCCGTGCTTCGTGGTGCTGTGGCAGAAGAAGCAGGACAGGTACGCGTTGCGGGCGAAGTCGCCGGAACCGCCGATGCCGTTCATCATCTTCGTGCCGCTGGTATGCGTGGAGTTCACGTGGCCGTAGATATCCATTTCCAGAGCGGTGTTCATGCCGATGACGCCGATGCGGCGTACGACTTCGCCGTTGTTGGAGATTTCTTCCGGACGGAGAATGATCTTCTGACGATAGTTTTCAATGTTCTTGTAGAAGCGCTGCAGGCCTTCCGGGGACGGGGACAGGGACGTACCGGAGATCATGTCGATCTTGCCGGCGTCGATCAGGTCGAACATGCCGTCCTGGATGACTTCCGTGTAAACGGAGAGGTTCATGAAGTCGGAGCGGACGAGGCCGTTGATGACGGCGTTCGCCACGTTGCCTACGCCGGACTGGAGCGGCAGCAGGTTTTCCGGCAGACGGCCGTGCTTCACTTCGTTCTTCAGGAAATCGACGAGGTTGTCGCCCATGGCGATGGCGTCGTCGTCCAGCGCTGCGAGCGGACGGGTGACGTCAGGCATATCGCAGGGAACGATAGCGACGATCTTGTCCGGATCGACCGGGATGTACGGGGTGCCGATGCGGTCGCCTGCATGGGTGATCGGAATCGGTTTGCGGAAAGGCGGGTTCGGCATTTCGTAAATGTCGTGCATGCCTTCGAGCGCTACCGGCTGGGTCGTGTTGACTTCGATGATGACTTTCTTCGCCTGGGTCACGAATACCGGGCTGTTGCCGATCGCGGTGGTCGGAACGATGTTGCCTTCCGGAGTGATCTTGCAGGCTTCGATGACTGCGAAATCCGGGCCGGTGACGCGTTCGCCCTTGGCGTTCATGAAGAAGCCTTCGCGGAACTGCTGTGCGGAATGGCTCAGATGGAGATCGATGTAGCCGAGCTGGCCTACGTTGATCGCTTTGCGGAGCGTGCCGTTCGTCTGGTACGGGGTGCGGAGACGCACGCCGTCAGCTTCGACCAGCTCCTGATCGATCTGGGAACCGGTGGATGCGCCGGTCCAGACGTCGACCTTGAAGGGGTTTTCCTTCATTCTTTCAGCCAGTTCATGCATGGTGATCTTCGGATAGCCGCAGGGCGTGAAGCCGGAGATGCCGATGATGTCGCCAGGCTGAATCATAGCCGCAGCCGTTTTCGCATCGCAGACTTTGGAAAGCAGGGATTTGTCCTCAATTCTGCTCAGAAATTCGCTGTCGTTGGTATCGATCATTACTATCATCCTCCCAAACAATACAAATTAGATAAATTTTTTATAAAGCCCGCGGTCGAAACCACAGAGTCTTTGCCGGAATTATTAGAAGAATAGCCCTTCCATATTTCTATTTTAGTTGAGGCCATCCGGTATGTCAACTCGCGGAAAGCCCGCCGTTTCCTGCATGGATGCCCTTTTATTCTTCTTTGACCTACAATATTATATCACAAATTCAGATATCTTCTTCACTGAATCCCGCCGGGGAGTCACAAAAATGTCTAACACCGGTTATAGAAAAATCCTATCATCTGTTTCCGGCATTTTCTGCCGGCTCCCCCGCCGGATGGTCTTGACAAACCGGTGCTTTTAAAGTTTTCGTTATAGTTTCTATATTTTTACGGCTGTCAGCCGCCCGGTCCCGCCCGGCGGCGCACACCGCCGCGAAAGCGCAGATGCCCCAGAAGCAGAAGGACACCGCCCGGCTGAAGAGGACGTAGTCCCCCACGCCGTACACCGCCATGCCCGTCACGGCGAGCGCCGCCCCGAGGCCCGCCGCCCGGCGGAAGGGGGACGCCGCGGTCCGGTAGAGCCGGACGGCGAGGAGCCCGTGCCCGAAGAAGAGCAGGAAGTAGCACAGCGCCCCGGGCAGGCCGATCTCCGCCGCGATGGAGAGGTACATGTTGTGCGCGTGGTAAATAACGACGGACGGGTCCTGGATGAAGAAATTGTAGTCCGGGTACGCGAGGAAGTAGGCGCCCCACCCGATGCCCGCGAAGGGATGGTCCGCGATCATCGCCTCCGTGCTCTCCCAGAGGGCCATCCGCAGGAGGATGGACGTGTCCTCTCCGGAGAAGAGGGACAGGAAGCGCTCCGTGATCTGCCCGTGATAGAAGAGGAGCACCGCGGGGACGAGAAGGAAGAGGAGCCAGATGCGCCGGTCGTACAGCACGGCCAGCACGGCCGCCATGGCGAGGAGGCTGAGCCACGCCCCGCGGGAATAGGTGAGGAGCAGGCACAGCCCGAGCAGGACGAGCACCGCCCACAGCAGGAGCCGCCGGTCCCGCCGCCGCTCCATGAGCGCGAAGGGGCAGAAGAGGCCGATCATCATGAGCAGGTACCCCGCGAGGAGATTCGGATTTTCCAGCGTGGAGTACATGCGCCGGTACAGCAGGGGGAACCGCTCCGGGTCCACCCAGTCCTGCGCGGCGATGGTGTTCGCCATGTTCTGCACGTCGGCGAACTGAAAGATGCCGTAGCACACGACGCACGCCGCCCCGGCGAGGAATACGTCGAGGAGCCGCCGCTCGTCCGACTCGGTGACGAGGTACGTGGCGAGCAGCACGTAGAGCGCGCCGTACATGCAGGGCAGGAAGAGCCAGTTGAAGAAGGAGAACGCCGGGTCGTACGAGAGCGCCGCCGAGCAGGCCGAGCACGCAAAAAAGCCTGCCGCCGCCTTCGCCATCGGTCCCGTCTGCCAGCGCCGCGCGCCCCGCGCCCGGTCGCATACGGCCAGGAGCACGGCGGGCACGAGCGGCACGTACATCAGGAACGCGTCGAGCGGCGCCAGGAAGAGCGACGCGCAGGTCAGAAAGCGGATGATTCGGCTCAGATCTCGGCAGGCCATCGGTGCGCCTCATTTCCATGAACTGCAAATGTAAAGAAATTGAAAAGTCAGTACCTCTTTATTATATCGAAAGTGCATGGAAAAAGAAACGGGCCCGTCCCGCGGGACAAAATCCCGCGCCGTTTCATTGACACCGCAGGGAACTGATGGTACTATGAGGGAAATTTATGTGCGGCTCTGCCGCCCGCTGCCGCTCTGCGGCGCGGTGTCACATGCAAGGGGGTTATGGAATGAAAAAAAGTCTGAAATGGATCGCACTCGCTTCCGCCGGTCTCCTCACGATCGGCCTGCTCTCCGCCTGCGGCTCGTCGGAAAAAGCGCCGGCGGAAAAGGCGGACGCCGGCAAGGCGGTGACGCTCAAGGTGGGCGCCACGCCCGTCCCGCACGGGGAGA
The DNA here is from genome assembly GCA_944390485.1 of Veillonellales bacterium. Taxonomy (GTDB): domain Bacteria; phylum Bacillota; class Negativicutes; order Veillonellales; family Dialisteraceae; genus UBA1822. The sequence continues at coordinate 44,947 of CALXPQ010000007.1, read as the reverse complement.
TCCTCGCGGCGGTGAAGGACGACCTGGCGAAAGAAGGCGTGAATCTGGAGATCGTCGAATTCAACGACTACGTCCAGCCGAACGTGGCGCTGAACGACAAGGAGCTGGACGCGAACTACTACCAGCACAAGCCGTACCTGGACGAATTCTGCAAGGAGCGCGGCATGGACCTCGTCTCCGCGGCAGGCATCCATCTGGAACCGATGTCCGTCTACTCTGACAAGTACAAGGATCTGAAAGACCTGCCGGATGGCGCGCACATCGCCATCCCGAACGACCCGACCAACGGCGGCCGCGCGCTCCTCGTGCTCCAGTCCGCGGGCCTCATCAAGCTGAAGGACGGCGCGCCCATCACGGCGACCCCGCTCGACATCGCGGAGAACCCGAAGAACCTCCAGTTCTCCGAGCTGGAATCGCCGCAGCTCCCCCGCTCCCTCGCCGACGCGGACGCGGCCATCATCAACATCAACTTCGCTCTCCAGGCCAAGCTCGATCCGTCCCTGGTCATCTACACGGAAAGCAAGGATTCCCCCTATGTGAATATCGTGGCGGTCCGCAAGGGCGATGAAAACCGTCCGGAGATCCAGAAGCTCGTGAAAGCGCTCGAAAGCCAGAAAGTGAAAGACTTCCTCGCCGAGAAGTACAAGGGCGCCATCATCCCCGCGTTCTGATCGCGCAGCCCACGCAAAAAAGCATCCCGCAAGGGATGCTTTTTTTGGTCAGTCGAATTCTTCCACGTGCCCCGCCTGGATGGAGGTGTTGTCATTCACGTGGTACGTGAAGCCCAGCCGCGCCCGCGCGTCGTCATTGCTGTCGCTGTTGCCGCCGCTCTGGTGGCGCACGCGGAGGTCGCCGTGGATCTCGATGATCGGTTTCTTCTTTTCCTTCGGGGCGCCGCGCCAGCCGCGCGCCTCCAGCTCTCTCCGGTAGGACCGGCGCATCTTGTTCAGCTCCGTCCAGTCGCCGTTCGTGAGATCTTTCCCGTTGTCCATGAGATCGATCATCACGCCGGCCAGCTCATACCGGCTGAGCCGGCTCCCGTCCTGGAAATAGGACGCATCGTACTTCGGGGATTTCCCCTCCGCGCACATGCGGTACACTTCCTGATATTCCCAGGTGTCCGTCCCCGCCGCGCCCCACGAGTTCGGCGCGTATACATTATACGCCCAGGAGGCGGACGGCGCGGCACAGAGGAGGGCGAGCGCCAGAAGGAACGCTTTCCATGGTTTCATGATGGGTCACCCGCATACATACTGTTCAATGATCCGGAGCAGCTCGTCCCGCCCCCGGTTGTCCTGCGAGGAGTACGCCAGCGGCGGCCGCTCCGCCGGGAAGAGGCGCGCCACTTCCTTCAGGTTCTTCGCGCGCTCGCCGCTGCCCAGCTTGTCCGCCTTCGTGCCGATCACCTGCAGGGGGCGCTTCAGCCCGCGGAGCCATTCGTAGGCCTTTTTGTCGATGGGGAGGCCCGGATGGCGCAGGTCGATCAGCAGGCACAGCAGGGACAGGGCCGGCGAGCCCTCCACATACTCGGCGATGAAGTCCGACCAGGCGTCGCGGCTCTGCTGGGCGGTCTTCGCGAAGCCGTACCCCGGCAGGTCCACCAGGTACCAGTCCTGGCGCTCCTCTTCGCCCGCCTCGTCCTGCCGGCGGGACTGGATGGAGAAATAATTGATGGTCCTCGTCTTGCCCGGCTCGCGGGAGACCAGCGCCAGGCGCCGCTGCCCGCAGAGGGAATTGATGAGCGAAGACTTCCCCACGTTCGACCGGCCGAGGAAGGCGATCTCCGGACGGCCGTCCGAGACGTACTGGCTGCGGCCCACCGCCGAGCGCAGATACGCCGCGGAGAAGATATGAAATTTCCCGATTTCCTTGATTTCAGCCATTGTCTTTCACCAGCGCATGTTCCAGCACCTGGTCCATGTGCTTCACATATACAAAGTGCAGTTTGTCCCGCACCGATTCCGGCAGTTCATCCAGATCCTTCCGGTTCTGCACCGGCAGGAGCACCTGCGTGATGCCGAACTGGTCCGCGGCGAGCACCTTTTCCTTCACGCCGCCGATGGGGAGCACATCGCCGTTCAGGGTGATCTCCCCGGTCATGGCGGTGTCGCTCCGCACCTTCCGCTTCGTGAAGGCCGAAGCCATGGCCGTCGCCATGGTGATGCCCGCCGACGGGCCGTCTTTCGGGATGGCCCCTTCGGGCAGGTGGATGTGGATGTCCAGCTTTTCGTAGAAATCATCCGGGAGCCCCAGCGATTCCGCGCGGCTCCGGACATAGGTATAGGCGGCTTCCGCCGATTCCTTCATCACGTCGCCCAGCTGACCCGTGAGGATGAGCTTGCCGTGGCCCCGGATGGCCACTGCTTCCGTGTCGAGCACCTCCCCGCCGGCCGCCGTCCAGGCGAGGCCGTTCACGCGGCCCACCGTCGGCGGATGCATCTCCGCCATGGGGAGAAACTTCACCGGCCCCAGATAGTCTTCCACAGTCTTCGCGGAGAGCGCGGGAAGTTTGTCGTCATTCATGACGATCTTCTTGCCCACCTTGCGGCACAGGGAAGCGATGGTGCGCTCCAGCTCGCGCACGCCCGCCTCGCGGGTATAGCTGCGGATGAGCTTCCGCAGGAGCGGCGCGGGGAAGCGGATGTCCTCGCCGGTGAGGCCGTTCCGCTCGCGCTGGCGCGGCACGAGGTAGCGCTTCGCGATCTCCAGCTTCTCGTCCTCGGTGTAGCCCGAGAGCGAAATGAGCTCCATGCGGTCCAGCAGGGCCGCGGGGATAGTGGACACGGTGTTCGCCGTGGCGATGAAGAAGACGTGAGACAGGTCGAAGGGCATGTCCATGTAGTTGTCCGTGAAGGTGCGGTTCTGCTCCGGATCGAGCGCTTCCAGGAGCGCCGCCGCGGGGTCGCCGCGGAAATCGGAGCCCACCTTGTCGATCTCATCGAGAAGGATCACCGGATTCATGGACTTCGCCTGGGACATCGCCTCGATGAAGCGCCCCGGCATGGCACCGATGTAGGTGCGCCGGTGGCCGCGGATCTCCGCTTCGTCGTGGATGCCGCCCAGGGCGATGCGCCCGAAGCGGCGGCCCATGGCGCGGGCGATGGATTTCGCCAGGCTCGTCTTGCCCACGCCGGGCGGGCCCACGAAGCACAGGATGGTCCCCTTCGCGTTCGGCGCGAGGATGCGCACCGCGAGATATTCGAGGATGCGCTCCTTCACCTTCATCAGGCCATAGTGGTCCTCGTCGAGCATGCGCTGCGCTTTCTGGAGATTCAAGTTGTCCTTCGTCTCCCTGCCCCAGGGCATCTCGAAGATCCAGTCCAGATAGTTCCGGATGACCGCGGATTCCGCCATCATGGGCGGCATGGTCTCCAGCCGGGCGATCTCCTTCTCCACCTTATCCCGCAACTCCGCCGGGACAGCGCTCTTCTCGAGCTTCTCCCGGTATTCCGCCGCTTCCTCTTCCGCCGTAGCGCGGTCGCCGAGCTGGTCGTGGATGGTCTTGATCTTCTGGCGCAGGTAGTAGTCGTGCTGCTCCTTCTCCATGCGGCGGCGCACGTCTTCATTGAGCTTCATTTCCAGCGCGCCGATCTCCACTTCCGTATCGACGAGGGCTTTCACCTGCTTCAGGCGGGCCATCACGTCGGAGAGCTCCAGCACCTTCTGGCGCTCCGCCGGCGTCACGAGGAGCTGCGATGCGATGAAATCGGCGGTCTGCCCCGCGTCGTCGATGGCCTTGAGCTGCTCCATGAGCTCGTCGGGCAGGCTCTGCTTCGTCTCGTGGAGCCACTGGAAGAAGCCTTTCAGGATGACGCGGCGGTACGCTTCCATTTCCACGCGGGAGCCCACCGTCTCCTGGACGTCCCGGACCGACGCGGAGAGGAAGCCGTCCTTCCGCTCCACCCGGCACACTTCGATGCGGGAGATGCCTTCCGCGAGGATGCGCAGGATGCCGCCGGGGAGCTGGAGCATCTGCTTGATCTTCACCACCGTGCCCGCGCGGTACAGGTCGTCCGGCTGCGGCACTTCCACCGCCGGGTCCTTCTGCATGACCATGGCCAGGTACCGGTCCGAGTCGACGGCGCGGCGCACCGCGGCCACCGATTCCTTCCGGCCGATGTCCAGGTTCACCGTCATGTGCGGATACACGACCACGTCCCGCAGTGCCACCACGGGCAGGGTCAGCTGTTCCGATGTATGTAATTCACTGGTATTCTGATTCAATTCTGTCATAGAAATCCTCCGTTGTATTGTATTGTAACACAGCGAGAATGACATATCCATATCTGTAAATATCGATGAAGCGCCGCGCATAGGACGGGCCCGCCGCCCGCCTGCGGGGGTGCAAAAAGACTGTAATGGATCGCTCCACTACAGTCTTCTCTTGGTTCTGGATTATTGCGCCGTCTCAGGCTGCGCCGCCGGGACCGGGGCTTCCGCCGCTTCGTCCGGCGCGCCGTGCGTGAGGATGGGCTCCTCGCGGTGCAGCACCACGTCTTCGGTGATGCGGCAGGACTTCACGTCCTTCATGCCCGGCACTTCGTACATGACGCGCTGCATGATCTTCTCGATGATCGCCCGGAGGCCGCGCGCGCCCGTATTGCGCTGGATGGCCTGCTTCGCGATGGCCCGGATGGCCGCGTCGTCGAAGGTGAGGTCCACGTGGTCCATGGAGAGCAGCTTTTTGTACTGCTTCACCAGCGCGTTCTTCGGCTCCGTGAGGATCCGGATGAGCGCCGCCTCGTCCAGCGGATGGAGGCTCACCACCACGGGGAGGCGTCCGATGAATTCGGGGATGAGCCCGAATTTCAGGAGGTCTTCCGGCTGGACCTGCTGGAGGATCTCGCCCATGCGCCGCTCTTCGCTGCGGTGGATGTCCGCGCCGAACCCGATGGTATTCTTCGTCATGCGCCGCTCGATCACGCGGTCGATGCCGTCGAACGCGCCGCCGCAGATGAAGAGGATGTTCGTCGTGTCGATCTGGATCATTTCCTGATTCGGATGCTTGCGGCCGCCCTGCGGGGGCACGCTCGCCACGGTGCCTTCGAGGATCTTCAGGAGGGCCTGCTGCACGCCTTCGCCGGAGACGTCCCGCGTGATGGAGGGATTGTCCGACTTGCGGGCGATCTTGTCGATCTCATCGATGTAGATGATGCCCCGCTCGGCCCGCTCGATGTCGTAGTCCGCCGCCTGGATGAGCCGGAGGAGGATGTTTTCCACGTCCTCGCCCACATAGCCCGCCTCGGTGAGGCTCGTCGCATCGGAAATGGCGAAGGGCACGTCGAGGAAGCGCGCCAGCGTCTGCGCGAGGAGCGTCTTGCCGCTCCCCGTGGGGCCGAGCATGACGATGTTCGACTTCTGGAGCTCCACGTCGTCTCCCGCTTCCTGCGACAGGATGCGCTTGTAATGGTTGTATACCGCCACGGAAAGGGCGACTTTCGCGTCGTCCTGCCCGATGACGTACTGGTCGAGATGCGCCTTGATCTCCGACGGGACCGGCAGATGGAAATCCTTCTGCTTCTTCCGCTGGTCCTGGCGCAGCTCTTCTTTCAGGATATTCTGGCAGACTTCGATGCATTCATTGCAGATGTAGACGCCCGGGCCGGCGATGAGCTTTTCCACTTCGTCGCCGGAGCGTCCGCAGAAGCTGCACACCGGAGGTGCATTGCGGTTATTTCTGTCCAAGGCCCCTCCTTATGCGTTCTTCAGCTCGCTGCGGGTGAGGATGCGGTCGATGAGGCCGTACTGCACCGCCTGCTCTGCTGTCATGAAATTGTCTCTCTCCGTGTCCTGCCGGATCTTCTCGATGGGCTGGCCGCTGTGGAGAGACAGAATGCCGTTCAGTTCCTCCCGGAGGCGGAGGATCTCCCGCGCGTGGATCTCGATCTCTGTCGCCTGGCCCTGCACGCCGCCCAGCGGCTGATGGATCATCACGTTGGAATGCGGAAGGGCAAAGCGCTTGCCCGCCGCGCCCGACGTGAGGAGCACCGCCGCCATGCTTGCGCAGGAGCCGATGCAGATGGTGGATACGTCCGGGCGGATGTACTGCATCGTATCGTAGATCGCCATCCCGGCCGTCACGACGCCGCCGGGACTGTTGATGTACAGGTGGATGTCCTTGTCCGGATTCTCCGATTCGAGGAACAGGAGCTGCGCGATGATCACGTTTGCGGTGTGATCGTCGATCTGTCCGTCCAGGAAAATGATCCGGTCTTTCAGGAGTCTGGAATAGATATCGTAGGAGCGTTCTCCGCGGGCCGTCTGTTCGACCACGATCGGTACATAAGCCATGGGATCAACCCCTTTCACTGCCGGCTTACTTATTCTTTGTCCGCCGCGTCTTCCGCTTTCGCTTCTTCCGCCGGAGCGTCCGCCTTCGGAGCTTCTTCTGCGGGCGCTTCGTCAGCCTTTTCCTCTTCCCGCTTCGCCGCGCCGTAGATGAAGGCGGCGGCTTTCTTGCGGGTCACGGAAGCGACGAGCATGCCTACGCGGTTTTCTTCTTTGATGATTTTGATGACGTCTCTCGGATCGGCGCCGAACTGCTGCGCCATGCTGTAGACTTCCATGGAGAGGTCCTGATCGGAGACGTGGAGGTCTTCCTTCTCAGCGATGGCGGAGAGGACGAGGCCCTGGCGGACCGTTTCTTTCGCGGTGCCCGCGAAGTCCTTGCGGAGATCCTCTTCCGTCTTGTTGATGGATTTCAGGTAGTCTTCGAGCGTGGAATGGTTCGCTTCGATGTTCAGCTTCATTTCCTGGATCATCTCATCGATGCGCTGTTCCACCATTTCGTCGGGGATGTCCACTTCCGCATTGGCCACAGCCTGTTCGACCAGCGCGTTGTGGTACGCTTCTTCCGCATCCTGATAGGCGCGGAGCTGCATCTGCTGCTTCAGGCTCGCCTTCAGTTCGTCCAGCGTGTCGTACTTGCTGACGGACTTGGCGAATTCGTCGTTCAGTTCGGGGATGATCTTGCGCTTCACATCGTTGATGTGGACGGAGAATTCCGCTTCCTTGCCTGCGAGCGCCGCGACGAAGTAGTCCGCCGGGAAGGTCACCTTCACGAGGACGTCTTCGCCCGCCTTATGGCCGACGAGCTGATCTTCGAAGCCGGGGATGAAGCTCTGGGAGCCGATCTCCAGCGGATAGGTCTTGCCTTCGCCGCCTTCGAACGCCTTGCCGTCCACTTTGCCCTGGAAGTCGATGATCGCATAGTCGCCTTTTTCCAGCGCAGCGCCTTCCTTCACTTCGAGGCGGGCGCCCTGTTCCGCAGCCTTCTGGAGCTGTGCCATGACCGCTTCGTCCGGGATCTCCGGATGGACGTGGGGCGCGGTGAGTCCTTTGTATTCGCCGAGTTTGACTTCCGGCTGCTTCACGAACGTGGCGGTGAAAGAAGCGCCTTCCGTCTCGGAGAAGGAGACCGTCTTCACCTCAGGCGTGGTCACCGGGATGAGCTTCTGTTCTCTCAGCGCTTCCTGCACGGCCTGATTCACGACGATGTCTTCCGCTTCGCTGGCGAGGCCTTCCTTGCCGATGTACATTTCCAGCACCTTGCGCGGCGCCTTGCCCTTACGGAAGCCCTTGAGGCGGATCTGATTGGCGATGCGGGACACCGCCTGCTTGAATCCCTTCTGTACCTCTTCTGCGGTGACGTCGATGGTTAATGTCACTCTGTGCTTGTCCAGTGCTTCTGCCTTTACGTTCATAAACTCATATTCCTCCTTAAATCGGCTGTGCCGATAATATTGAACCCGTGCGAAATGGCAGTCTGGCTACAGACTGCACGATAGATTTTACCACAAACCGGGGAAAAGTACAATCTTCCCGCGGTGCGGAAAGATGCAGAAAACAGAGGCCCCGCGGGACCTCTGCTCTCACGCTCTGTTTTCTTATTCGATGACGGTCCCCTTCGTGTCGCGGACGAAGAAGAGCACATTGAGCGCCGCCGCCAGGTAGACGCAGGACAGCAGCAGGAACGCCGTGCCGAAGCCCTGCTCCTGGGCGATCGTGCCGATGATGACCGGCGCGAAGCCGCCCACCGCGCGGCCCGTATTGAAGATGAAGTTCTGCGCCGTGGAGCGGGCGTCGGTGGTGTAGCTCTCGGAGAGGAGCGTGCCGTAGCCCGCCATCATGCCGTTGCAGAAGAAGCCCAGGAACGCGCCGCCGAAGAGGAGCGCCATGGGGGTGCCCAGGTTGACGTATACGTAGACCATCGCCGCGGAGCACACATAGAAGAGCAGGTACGGCTTCTTGCGGCCGAGGCGGTCGCAGAGCCAGCCGAAGACGTAGATGCCGCAGATCATGCCCACCACCGTGACGATCATCCAGCCCGCCATGGAGTTCGTGGTGAGTCCGTGTTCGCGGAGGAGGATCATCGGCAGCCAGACCATGATGCCGTAGTAGCCGAAGTTCTGCACGCTCGTCATCACCGTGAGCGCCAGCGTCGTGATGATGCGGCGCGGGCTGTTGAAGAGGAGGAGCAGCGGGAATTTCTGGGTGTTCTCCAGCTGCTGCAGTTCTTCCGCCGTGAGCGGCTCGCCCCGGTCATGGCGCTCTTTCAGCTCTTTCTTCAGCTGCTTGCGCTTCACCCACATCGGGGGCTCCTTGATGCCGTGGCGGGACCATGCGGCGAGGAGCGCCGGGACCACGCCCACGAGGAAGAGGCCGCGCCAGCCGTAGCTCGGCAGGATCGCCGCCGCCAGCACCGCCGCCAGCACTGCGCCGGCCTGCCAGCCCATGGCCACGCCCGCGGTCGCCCGGGCGCGCTTCGCCGCCGGCCAGGTCTCCGCCACGAGCGTCATGCCGATGCCGTATTCCCCGCCGAGGCCGAGACCCGCGAGGAAGCGGAAGATCTCCAGGTGCGTCGCCGAATCCGCGAAGGCGCACGCGCCGGTGAAGATGGAAAACAGGATGATGGTCACCGCGAAGGTGTGGACGCGGCCCACATAGTCCGCCATGATGCCGAAGAGGTAGCCGCCGAGGACCGTGCCGATCATCGTGTACGTCGCGATGAGGCCGCCTTCGCCCAGCGTCAGACCGAATTCCGAAACGATCGCCGCCATGGCAAACGACAGAATCAATACGTCGAGGCCATCCATCGCATACCCGATGATGGACGCCCACATGACTTTCCAGCGTTCTTTCCGCGTGACGCCGGTCTCCTCAAATTCCAGTTCTTCCAGAGTCTTGTCTGCCATATGTCTTCCTTTCTCCCTTCCACGACCCTGCGTCCGGAGACAGCCGGCGCAGTCTGTAAACACACTATCGCTTATTTTACAGAAAAATCGCCTCAATGCAAGGAGAATTTCAGGAATCGGTAAAAAAACGGTATAGATTTCTTTTATACCATTTTTCGTACGGAAAACCGCCGCCGCCAGTCGTTATAGGCACGGTCCGCGGCCGCCGGGCAGGCGCGCACCAAAAAAGGCGGGCACATGCCCGCCGCGCAGGGAAAAGGAACCCGCCCCGCGCTCAGTGCTTCCGGGAGCGCTTCATGAATCCGCCCTGCACTTCCCGCACGTCGAAGATGGACAGGAAGGCCTGCGGATCGATCTCGTGCGTGAGGTACTTGAGCCGCGTCACTTCGAGGCGGCTGATCACGCAGTAGATGATCTCCTTGTCATTCTTGAGGAAGCCCCCTTCGCCGTGGAGGAGCGTCACCGCGCGGTGCATCTGGTTCATCACCGCGTCCGCCACCTGATCGGATTTCTCCGTGACGATGAAGACGCCCTTTGATTCGTCCAGGCCGTTCGACACGATGTCGATCATCTTCGAGCAGATGAAGTACGCCACGAGGGAGTACATGGCGCTGTTCCAGCTGAAGACGAAGCCCGCGCTCCCGAGGATGAAGATATTGAAGAACATGACAATCTCCCCGATGGAGAAGGCCGTCTTCCGGTCGAGCCAGATGGCCATGATCTCCGTGCCGTCGAGAGAGCCGCCGCTCCGGATGACGAGGCCCACGCCGATGCCGATGATCATGCCGCCGAAGATGGTCGCCAGGAAGGGGTCCCGCGTGACCGGCTCCATCGCCTCGAAGACGGGGCTCCAGAAGGAGAGGATGAGGACGGCCGCGGAGGCGTACGCCGCCAGGCTCGCCCCGACCTTCCGGTACCCGAGGAAGAAGAAGGGAATGTTCAGCACGACCACCCAGAAGCTGAAGGGGATGTCCGTGACCGCCGTGGCGATGAGGCCCACGCCGACCACGCCGCCGTCGATGATCTCATTGGGCACGAGGAACAGGTTCAGCCCGGCCGAGTAGATCATCGAACCGATGAGAAGGCCCAGCACGTGCTGAAGTATGCTTTTGACCGGCGGCAGCGTTTTGCCTGCAATCGTCATAAAGTCACCTCCCGAAAAGAAAAGACGCTGCGTCCAGGCAGCGCCGCGGGGCGCGTCCGCCCCTCTGTTGTGGCGGAAGGGATGGGATTCGAACCCATGAACCTCTCACGAAGTTAACGGTTTTCAAGACCGCCTCCTTCAACCGCTCGGACACCCTTCCATATATTAATATTATTCATTCTATCTGAATGCCCCCGCCTTGTCAATGAAGAGCGGCGCCTTCCGCCCGCTGTGCTACAATAGAAAAAAATCGTTCCGCCGCCCGGCGCGGGAAAGGAAGCCGGGCAGGGAGATCTCATGACACAGTTTCTTCGCGCGGCGTTCTTCGCGCTGGCGCTCCTCGCGCTGCCCCGCCCGGCGGCGGCGTATGTGGAGAGCGCGGCGCTATCCGCGCCTTTCTCGGACACGTCCCCCGCGGCCAATGAGGCCCGCACGGCGGACGGCCGCTGGCAGGCGTACCGGCAAATCGGCGGCGACGCCGGCTGGCTCGCCCGGGACCGGTCCGTCTTCTTCGCCGTGGGGACCGGGGACGATCCGCTGCCGCCCTTCACGCTCGCGAAGGGACAGCTCCGCATCGTGCTCTTCCTCGGGCGGGGCACGCCCGTGGCGGGCGGCGTCTCCGTGGGCGCTCCCGCCTCCGAGGCGGTGCGCGCCTTCGGGCCGGTCTACCCGTACAGCCGCTCCGACGTGTACGAGAACGAGCCGGGGACGGGCCTGTACACGGAGAACACCCACGCCTTCCCCCGTTCGGCAGGGCGGCCGGACTTCCGCTACTACACGCTCACCTACCGGGACCGGGACGGGCGGAGCCTCCAGTTCCTCGTGGACCGGGAGACGAAGACCGTCGCCGCGGCGGCGTACTGGGAGGGCGCGTCCCTCTCCCGGCCCGATGCGGCCGCGGCGGACGCTCTCACCCGCTGGGGCCTGTGGCGGTATCTCTTCCCCGCTTCCGGCGAGGCCGGCGCGCTCCGGCTGTGACGCCCGCTCCGTTGCGTGAACCGCGGCGGGCGGATATACTGGATAAATAAAAAATCCCGGCCGCGTCCCGCGGCGGAAAGGAGCTCTTCATGGACATCCTGCAGATCCTCTGCTACGACATCCTGCCGCTCTTGTTCTTCATCGGCGCAGGGTATCTCCTGGATTCCCATTTCCCTCTCGACCTGAATACGTACAACAAGCTCGTCATCTGGGTCATCCTGCCGTGCTTCATCTTCTACAGCATGGCGCAGTATACGCCCGACTGGTCCACGGTCGTCCTCGTGCCGGCCTTCATCGTGCTGCTCCTCGCGGCGTGGCTCCTCTCGCGGCTGACGGCGCGCCTCCTCGGCATCACCGGCCCGCGGCGCTCGGTGTACCAGACGGTGTGCACCTATTCGAACGCGGGCAATATCGGCATCGTCCTCGTGGTCTTCATCTTCAGCCACGTGCCCTTCCTCGGGGCGGACGGCTCGGCGCCGTGGCTCGACGAGGCGCGGGGCAGCGTGGTGCTCCTCCTCATCCTCATGAACATCGCGGTGAACATCTTCGGCGCGTGCCAGATCCACGCGGAGCACATCTCCCTCCGGAACCTCGCCGCCTTCGCGGCGCGCATGCCCGCGCTCTACGCGGTGCTCGCGGGTCTCTTCGTGCAGTACACGGGCCTGCCCCTCGAGGGGACGTTCGTCTGGCCGGTGCTCCACCATTTCTCCGGAGCCTTCATCGTGATGATCACCATCATCGTGGGCGCGCACGTGCACCGCTCCCGCCTGCACCGGCCCAGCCCGGTCATCCTCGCGGCGGCCGCGCAGAAGCTCATCGCCGCGCCCCTCATCGCGTGGGCCATCATCGAGGCGATGGGCTGCTTCTCCCCCGTGGAGGCGCAGGTCTTCCTCATCACCGCATCCATCCCGCCGAGCTTCACCATCGTCATGTACGCCGCGGAATACCGGAACCATTCCTGGTTCGCCGCGCAGTCCGTGCTCGTCTCGACCTTCCTGGGCATCATCACCATGACGTGCGTGATCTACGCGGCGCGCATTCTCTACCCTGCGGGCCTGTAAGGAGGCAGCCATGGCATTTCTCCACATCATCACCGACAACATCCTGCCGCTCATCCTCTTCGTGGTCATCGGCTATCTCATGGACCGCCGCTTCCAGCTGAACGTGGCGTCCCTCACGAAGCTCACCTTCTACCTCGTCCTGCCGTGCTTCATCTTCTACAGCATCTACTCGGCGGAGCTCGACATGAATCTGGTGAACGTCTTCCTCTTCTGCTGCGTCCAGATGGCGCTCCTCGGCGCGGCGGGGGCCTTTTTCGGGAAGCTCCGCGGCTTTGCGCCGGGCAAGACGGAAGCCTTCAAGAACGGCACCATGTTTTCCAACAACGGCAATATCGGCGTCGCCCTCATCGCGCTCATCTACACGAACGCCCCCTACGGGAGCGAAGGGAACGCGCCGTACCTGGCGGAGGCTCTCGCCGTGTCCACCATGACGCTCGTGCAGATGAACATGACGCTCAATACGCTCGGCCTCTACCAGGCGGGCAAGGGGCGGCTCTCCCCTATGGACACCCTGCGGGTCATCTTCCACATGCCCGTGCTCTACACCCTCGCGGCGGTCTTCACCATCAAGTACGTCGGCTTCGACATGACCGTGACGCCCCTCTGGCCGGTCTTCCAGAACTGCGCGAACGCCCTCGTGGCCATCGTCATGATGGCGCTCGGCATGCAGATCCACCGGAGCCGCATCTCCTTCGGCGACGTGGACGCCTGGATCGGCTGCGGGCTCCGCCTCATCGGCGGCCCGGTCGTCGCCGCCGTGCTCATCTTCCTGTGGAACGCCTTCGGCACGGGCTTCTCCAACGTGACGAGCCAGGTCATTCTCATCATGTCCTGCGTGCCCTCCGCGGTGAACTCCGTGCTCTACGCGGTGGAATTCCACAATTACGAGGACTTCGCCACGGAGCTCGTCATGATGAGCACCTTCGCGTCGTGCGTCACCATGACGCTCACCATCTACGCGGCGCGGCTCCTCTTCCCCATCCCGCTCCTGTGAGCGCCGGCCCTCTCCGGAGGGCTTTTTTCATGGCCGTACTGCCTGTACAATACAGAGAGAAAAGAAAGGAGACTCCCCATGATCCGACAGATCCGCACCTTCCAGTGCGTCGTCCGCTGCGGCTCCTTCTCCCGCGCGGCGGACGAGCTCACCCTTTCCCAGTCCGCCGTGTCCCAGCAGGTGCAGGCGCTGGAGAACGAACTCGGCTTCCCGCTGCTCGTGCGGCAGAACCGCCGCTTTTCCCTCACGCCGGCGGGCGAGTATTTCTACCGGAAGAGCCTCGTGCTCATCGCCGACTACGACCGCCTGTGCGCCGCGGCGGCGTCGCTGGCCCGGGGAGGCGCGCCGGCCCTCCGCATCGGCGTGCTCCGCGGCCTCTCCGGCGGCCCCTTCGGCGAGGCGCTCGCCGCCTTTGCGGCGGACTTTCCGGAGACCGCGGTGAAGGCGGTGCAGGGCAGCCACGAGGAACTCTTCGCCTGGCTCCGCACGGACCGCCTCGACCTCGCCGTGAGCGACCAGCGCCGGGCCTTCTCCGACCTGTACGTGAACCGCGTCCTCGCCGTGAGCCCCTGCGCGGCGGAACTCTCCGCCCGGAGCCCTTTCGCCGCGCTCCCGCAGGTGTCGCCGGAAGAGCTGAAAAACACGCCGTGCATCCTCCTGGCCGGCCCCGCGCAGCAGGCGGAGGAAGCGGACTACTGGCAGCATGCCGTGGGCCTCCGCAGCCCCTTCCTCTTTGCGGAGACGCTTGAAGAAGCGCGGCTCCTCGTCTCCGGCGGCCAGGGATTCCTCATCCGGCCCGCCCGCCTCGAAGCGCCGCCGGGCATCGCCGCCGTCCCGCTCTCCCGCGGCGGCGCGCCGGTGACGCAGACCTTCTGCGCCTTCTGGAAAAAAGACCGGCCCCGCGCGCCGGCGGAAGCCTTCGCCGACCGCCTCTCCGCCGTCATCGGCCGCCGGCCGTAAGCCGCCCGGCCTCAAGCCCCTCCGGGGGCTTTTTTCGTATCAGATTCCCTTATGAATATCCCTTGAAATCGGAATTGATGTATCGCATTTCCTGATTTTATAATACGGACAGAAAGGAGGGATTCCCTCATGAAGATCCTCACAGTCTATTTCTCCCGCAAAGGGAACAACTACTGCAACGGCCGCGTGTGCTTCCTCGAGCGGGGCAACACGGACATCGCGTCCGAGGCCGTCCAGCGCGCCGCCGGCGGCGACCGCTTCGAGATCGTGCCGGACAAGACCTATCCGTCCAACTATTACGCCTGCACGGTGGAAGCGCAGGCCGAGCTCCGCCTCTCCCGGAAGGTGCCGGTGAAGGCGTACAAAGATGACCTCGAGACGTACGACCTCGTCTTCATCGGCTACCCGAACTGGTGGGGCACCTTCCCCATGGCGGTGCGCACCTTCCTCGCCCATTACGACTGGACGGGGAAGACCGTCGCCCCCTTCTGCACGAACGAAGGGAGCGGCCTGGGCCGGAGCGAGCGGGACCTGACGAAAGTCTGCGCCGGAGCGCGGCTCCTGCCGGGCCTCGCTATCCACGGCGCGGAAGTGCAGGACAAGGAAGCGGCGATCGCCGCATGGGCGCGCCGCTGTGTGAACGAAACGGAGGAACCGTAATGGAACAGAGACTGCTCGGCGCTTCGGGCATCGCCGTCTCGCCCGTGGGCATGGGCTGCATGGGCATCACCCACGCGTCCGGCGCTCCCATGCCCCCGGAAGAGGGCGTGCGGGTCATCCGCGCGGCGTACGACATGGGCTACACCTTTTTTGACACGGCAGAATGCTACACCGGCCTGTACCCCGACGGCTCCGTCGCGTACAACGAGACCGTCGTGGGCGAAGCGCTCCGACCCGTGCGGGACCGCGTGGTCATCGCCACGAAATGCGGCGTGCAGCACGGGAAAGACCGGAGCCTCCTCCTGGACAGCCGGCCGGAAACCATCCGTGCCTCTCTCGAAGGGAGCCTCCGCCGCCTGGGCACGGACTATGTGGACCTGTACTACCAGCACCGCATCGACCCGGCCGTCCCGCCGGAAGCGGTGGCCGACACCATGGCCGGTCTCATCCGCGAAGGAAAGATCCGCGCGTGGGGCATCTCCGAAGCGAACGAGGACTATCTCCGCCGGGCGCACGCGGTGTGCCCCGTGGCCGCCGTGCAGAACCGCTACTCCATGATGGCCCGCTGGCACGAGCCGCTCTTCCCGGTGCTGGAAGAACTGCACATCGCGTGGGTGGCCTTCTCCCCCATGGCGAACGGCTTCCTCACGGGCCGCTACACCCCGCAGAGCCATTTCGACGCGGAGACGGACTACCGCGGCGCCATGCCCCAGTACACGGAAGAAGGGTTCCGCGCCGCCTCGGGGCTGCTCGCGCTCCTCCGCCGCCTCGCGGACGAAAAGCACGCCACGCCCGCGCAGCTCTCGCTCGCGTGGATGCTCTGCAGGAAGCCCTATCTCATCCCCATCCCGGGCAGCCGGAAACCGGAGCGCCTCGCGGAGAACCTCGGCGCGGCGGACGTACAGCTCACCGCCGGCGAGATCGCCCGCATCGACGCGGCGCTGGACACCATGCATTTCGCCGTCTTCGGCGGCCATTGACAGACACGACAAAGAAAGGAAAAGAAAAATGGAAAAAGACGTACTCCTCCTCGCCGGCGCGGGCCAGATCGGCATGGCCATCGCCCGCCGCCTGGGCCACGGGAAACAGATCCTCATCGGCGACAAGAATCCCGCCCACGCCGAAGCCATCGCGCAGATCATGACCGACGCGGGCTTCGACGCCCGCCCCATGGAGATGGACCTCTCCGACCGGGCCTCCATCCGCCGCTTCCTCGATGCCGGCCGGTCCCTCGGCCCGGTGAAATTCCTCGTGAACGCCGCGGGCGTCTCCCCCAGCCAGGCCCCGGTGGAAGCCATCCTGAAAGTGGACCTCTACGGCACGGCGGCCCTGCTCGAAGACGCGGGACAGATCATCGCCCCCGGCGGCTGCGGCGTCACCATCTCCAGCCAGTCCGGCCACCGCATGCCCCAGCTCACGGCGGAAGAAGACGCGCTCCTCGCCACGACCCCCGCGGAAGAGCTCCTCGCTCTCCCCCTGCTCCAGCCCTACGCCCTGCGCGACACGCTCCACGCCTACCAGATGGCGAAGCGCTGCAACGAGAAGCGCGTCATGGCCGAAGCAGTGAAATGGGGCGCGCGCGGCGCACGCATCAACTCCATCTCCCCGGGCATCATCGTCACGCCGCTCGCCATCGACGAATTCAACGGCCCCCGCGGCGCGTTCTACAAGGACATGTTCGCCCGCTGCCCCGCCGGCCGTCCCGGCACCGCCGACGAAGTGGCGAATGTGGCGGAGCTCCTCATGAGCGACCGGGGCGCCTTCATCACCGGCGCGGATTTCCTCATCGACGGCGGCGCCACCGCCTCGTATTTCTACGGCCCCCTCGCGCCGGACCGCGCCTGACCTGCAGAAACGGCCGCTCCCTTCCCGGGCGGCCGTTTTGTTCCGGCTATAGTTTTTATCTATTCACCGCATGAAAGAAATGAATTTGTCCATCCGCCATGCCTTCCGTATAATGGGACTAATTTCACATTTCCGATTCCTGAAGGCGGGGCCCCCATCGGCCCCGTCTTTTTCAGCGCCCATGCATGTCCCGGTCTTTCCCCTCATAGACGGCTCCTGCGGTCTATGCGTCCGCGGCGGACGCGCGTGAAGAAATGGGAAAGGACCACAAATGCGGGCGAGGCCCGCAGTCTCTCAGGAGGTGCAAGGTATGCAGAAAGAAGGACAGGTGCGGATCCCCTCGGGGTGCGCCATCGTCGGGGCCATCGACCGGAGCGGCGGGACCATCTGCGGCGGCGACATGGTCCGGGCCATCGCGGTCATGCACGACCGGTCCAACGGTCTGGGCGGCGGCTTTGCCGGCTACGGCATCTACCCCCAGTACAAAGATCTCTATGCGTTCCACATATTCTACGCGGGCAGCTCCGCGAAGGAGACGTGCGAACGCTTCCTGGAAAAACATTTCGACATCGTGAACCTGTCGAAGATTCCCACGTCGCCCCATCCGCGGGTGACCGACGCGCCGCTCATCTGGCGCTATTTCATGGCCCCGCTGCCCAACAAGCTCGCCCGGTGCCAGCTCGACGAGCGGGAGTACGTGGTGCGGTGCGTCACGCGCATCAATACGCAGATGAAGGGCGCGCACGTCTTCTCCAGCGGCAAGAACATGGGGGCTTTCAAGGCGGTGGGCTACCCGGAGGACGTGGGCGAATTCTACCGCCTGGACGAATACGAAGGCTACGCCTGGACGGCGCACGGCCGCTATCCCACGAACACCCCCGGCTGGTGGGGCGGCGCGCATCCCTTTGCGCTCCTGGATTATTCCGTGGTGCAC
Source organism: Veillonellales bacterium (assembly GCA_944390485.1). GTDB lineage: Bacteria > Bacillota > Negativicutes > Veillonellales > Dialisteraceae > UBA1822. The sequence goes on along the minus strand of CALXPQ010000007.1, from coordinate 27,177 downwards.
AACGGGGAGATCTCCTCGTACGACGCGAACCGCCGCTTCATCGAGATGTACGGCTACAAGTGCACGCTCCAGACCGACACGGAGGTCATCACCTACATCATCGACTACCTCGTGCGCCGGCGCGGGCTCACCCTGGAGGAAGCGGCGAACGTCATGGCCGCGCCGTTCTGGACGACCATCGCCCAGCAGGAGCCGGAGCGGCGGGAGCGCCTCACCTTCCTGCGGCAGGCCTTCGGCAGCCTGCTCCTCACGGGACCGTTCTCCATCCTCGTGGGCTTCACCGGCGGCCTCATGGCGCTCAATGACCGGCTGAAGCTGCGCTCCATGGTCATCGGCGAGGCGGGGAGCCGCGTGTACATCTCCAGCGAGGAGAGCGCCATCCGCGCCGTCTGGCCGGACCTGGACCGCGTGTGGGCGCCCCGCGGCGGGGAAGCTGCCATTTTCACCGTAAAGGAGGGTGCGTGATGTCTCTGATGAATACTTTCCCTTCCCGCTTCGAAGTGGTGCGGGACATGGACAAATGCATCGCCTGCGGCCGGTGCGTCGTGGAATGCGGCCACGGCGTGCACCGCTTCGTGAAAGGGACGAAGAAGCTCGCCGCCGACGAGCGGCGCTGCGTGAACTGCTACCGCTGCGTGGCCGCCTGCCCCACGGGCGCGCTGAAGATCATCCCGAACCGGCAGGCCGTGAACGAGAGCAGCAACTGGAGCGCGGCGAACCGGCGGGAGATCGCCCTCCAGGCGGAGAGCGGCGGCGTGCTCCTCTCCGGCATGGGCACGGTGAAAAATTACCCACTCTACTGGGACAAGCTCCTCATCAACGCGGCGCAGGTGACGAACCCGTCCATCGACCCGCTGCGCGAACCGATGGAGACGCGCACCTACCTCGGCCGGAGCGCTGCGGAGATCCGCCGCGACGGGAGCGGCCGCCTCATCAGCGACCTGCCGCCCCATCTCACGCTGGAGACGCCCATCCTCTTCGCGGCCATGAGCTACGGCGCCATCAGCTACCCCTGCCACGAAGCGCTGGCCCGGGCGGCCACCGAGCTCGGCACATTCTACAATACGGGAGAAGGCGGGCTCCATCCCGACCTCTACCGCTACGGGGCGCACACCATCGTCCAGGTGGCGTCGGGCCGCTTCGGCGTGCACCGCCGCTATCTCGAGGCGGGCGCGGCCGTGGAGATCAAAATCGGCCAGGGGGCGAAGCCCGGCATCGGCGGCCATCTGGCGGGCGCGAAAAACGTGGGGGACATCTCCCGCACGCGCATGATCCCCGAGGGCACCGACGCCATCTCCCCCGCGCCCCATCACGACATCTACTCCATCGAGGACCTGCGGCAGCTCGTGTACTCCCTGAAGGAAGCCACCCGCTATGAGAAGCCCGTCCTAGTGAAGATCGCCGCCGTGCACAATGTGGCGGCCATCGCCAGCGGCATCGCCCGGTCCGGCGCGGACATCATCGTCATCGACGGCCTGCGCGGCGGCACCGGGGCCGCGCCCACCCAGACGCGGGACAATGTGGGCATCCCCATCGAACTCGCCCTCGCCGCCGTGGACGCGCGCCTCCGGGAAGAAGGCATCCGCAACCACGTGGGCCTCGTGGCGAGCGGCACCATCCGCAACAGCGCCGACATCGTGAAGGCCATCGCCCTCGGCGCGGACGCCGTGGCCATCGGCACGGCCGCCCTCATCGCCATGGGCTGCCACATGTGCCACAGCTGCCACACGGGCAACTGCAGCTGGGGCATCTGCACCCAGCGCCCGGAACTGGTGCGCCGCCTCGATCCGGACGAAGCGAAGGCCCATCTGGTAAATCTCGTCACCGCGTGGACCCGCGAGATCAAGGAGCTCATGGGCGGCATGGGCATCAATTCCATCGAAGCGCTCCGGGGCAACCGGCTCATGCTCCGCGGCGTGGGGCTCACCGACGCGGAGCTGCGCATCCTCGGCGTGCGGCACGCCGGCGAATAAGGAGGGATCCATTTGAAAATCGACGCACAGACTACAGACCCGCACCAGCTTCCCCGGCTCATCCGGCAGGCGGAAGGCGCCGTAGAGGTGGATCACTGCCTCGGCCAGCGCTTCCTCGGCACCGCTCTCGAAGCGGGGCGCACGCTCACCATCCGCGGCGTCCCCGGGAACGCCCTCGGGGCGTACCTCGACGGCGGCGTCATCGAAGTGTACGGCAACGTGCAGGAAGCCACGGGCGACACCATGAACGAAGGAAAGATCATCATCCACGGCAGCGCCGGCGACGCCACGGGCTACTCCATGCGGGGCGGCTCCATCCTCATCGAAGGAGACGTGGGCTATCGCGCGGGCATCCACATAAAATCCTACGGGGACAAGAGCCCCGTGCTCATCGTGGGCGGCGCGGCAGGGAGCTTCCTCGGCGAATACCAGGCGGGCGGGCTCATCCTCGTGCTCGGCCTCGGCTGCGAAGACCGCGCGCCCTACGGCTATTTCTGCGGCACGGGCATGCACGGCGGGCGCATCGTGGTGCGCTCCGACCACATCCCGGTGAACCTGCCCGACCAGGTGGTGCCGCAGGACCTCACGGCGGATGAGATCGAAGCGCTGCGCCCCCATCTGGAGGCGTACTGCGAGGCCTTCGGCGTGCCCATGAGCCGCCTCCTGCCCCACCGGTTCTACGCGCTCACGCCCAATACGAAAAGCCCCTACCGCCAGCTCTACGCCATGAGCTGAGCCGGCGCGGGCCATCTGCGGTAAAAGGCGCGGCCTATTCCCCCCGCTGCGCTTTTTATATACAAAAGGAAGCCGCTCCCTTTCGGGAGCGGCTTCCTTTTTGTTTTTTCTATCGGTCAATCGCACATGGTGAGCGCCATGACGGCTTTCTGCGTGTGGAGACGGTTCTCCGCCTCGTCGAAGATGACGTCCGCATAGCCTTCGAGCACGTCTTCGGTGATCTCCTTGCCGCGGTACGCCGGCAGACAGTGCAGGACGATGGCTTTCCTGTCCGCCAGCGCCAGCAGGTCTTTGTTGATCTGGTAGCCCTGGAAGACTTTCTCCCGCACTTCCTTCTCCGCTTCCTCGCCCATGCTCGTCCAGGTATCCGTAGCGAGCACGTCCGCGTCCTTCGCGGCCTCCGCCGGGTCCTCCACGATGCGGAGCTCCGCGCCGGTTTCCTTCGCGTCCTCGAGGGCGTTCGCCAGCACCTGAGCGTCCGGCTCGTAGCCCTTCGGGCAGGCGATGGTGCAGTGGATGCCCGCCTTCGCGCAGCCGTAGAGATAGGAGTTGGCCATGTTGTTGCCGTCGCCGATGTAGGCGAAGTGCAGGCCCTTCAGGTTCTTGCCCTTGTACTCCTGCATGGTGAGGAGATCGGTCAGCACCTGGCACGGATGGAGCAGGTCCGTCAGCGCGTTGATGACCGGGACGCTGGCGTATTCCGCAAATTCCTCCACTTCGCTGTGGGCGAAGGTGCGGATCATGATGCCGTCCACGTAGCGGGAGAGCACGCGCGCCGTGTCCTTCACCGGCTCGCCCCGGCCGAGCTGGATGTCCCGCGTGGACAGGAAGAGCCCCTGCCCGCCGAGCTGGAAGATGCCCGTCTCGAAGGACACGCGCGTCCGGGTGGACGACTTCTCGAAGATCATGGCGAGGGTCTTCCCTTTGAGGATAGGATGAGGGATGCCCGCCTTCTGTTCCATCTTGAGGCGCGCGGCGGTTTCGAGGATCTCGGCGAGTTCTTCCTGTGACAAATCGTGAATGGTGAGCAGATCTTTTCCTTTGAGCATATATGACCTCCTGCCGGCCGCGCCGGACTTTCTTCAAAAACGATGTTGTAATTATACGCCAGCGCTCATATTTATGCAATATCATTTTTGAACTTTTTTGGTCAGCGCTTCAAAATTTCCCGTATTTTCTCCGATTTCCCCGCTTCCGGCCCTGCCTCTCCTGTCCTTTTTATGCACGTTGCTGCATAAACTGAATACGTCACGCAAAAACGCCCCTCCGGAGAGGAGCGTCTTTCGCAGGATGATCAATACCGGGACAGCGCACCGTCCAGCGCCGCGATGACCGTGTCCACGTCGGACTCGGTGATGATGAGCGGCGGCACGAAGCGGAGCACGTTCCCCATGGTGCAGTTGATGATGACGCCGTGAGCGAGGCAGTCGTTCACCGCGGCCGCGCCGGGCTGGGTAAGCTCCATGCCGAGGAGCAGGCCCTGGCCGCGCACCTCCTTCACGAGCTGCGGATATTTCGCGGCGAGCCCGTCCAGCTTCCCGCGGAAATACGCGCTGATCTCTTTCACGTGCGCGAGGAACGCCGGCTGGGAGATGGTGTCGATCACCACGTTCGCCGCGGCGCACGCCAGCGGGTTGCCGCCGAAGGTGGTGCCGTGGTCGCCGGGCTTGAAGGCCTTCGCCACTTCGTCCGTGCAGAGGAACGCCCCGATGGGCACGCCGCCTGCGAGCCCCTTCGCCAGGGTGACGATGTCCGGCACGACGCCGTACGTCTCGTAGGCGAAGAAGGTGCCGCTGCGGCCCATGCCGGCCTGCACTTCGTCGAAGATGAGGAGCGCGCCGTACTTGTCGCAGAGCGCGCGCACCTGTTTCAGGTAGTCGCCCTTCGGCGGATAGACGCCGCCTTCGCCCTGGATGGTCTCGAGCATGACCGCGCAGGTCTTGCCGCTCATCTTGCTTTCCAGCTCTTTGATGTCATTGTAGTGGACGTAGTCGAAGCCCGCCGGGAGCGGCCCGCAGCCTTCCTGGTAATGCGGCTGGCCGGTGGCGGTGAGGGTCGCCAGCGTCCGCCCGTGGAAGCTGTTCCACGCGGTGATAATCTGGGATTTGTCCGGGTCCGTCATGTGGCCGTATTTCCGCGCCGCCTTGATGGCCCCTTCGTTCGCTTCCGCGCCGGAGTTCGCGAAGAACGCCTTGCCGAGGCCGGAGAGCGCCACGAGTTTTTCCGCCGCGTCGGCCTGGGCCTGCGTATAGAAGAGATTCGAGCAGTGGATCATCTTCTTCGCCTGGGAAGCGACCGCCTCCACGAGAGCCGGATAGCCGTGGCCGAGCACGTTCACGGCGATGCCCGCGAGGAAGTCCGTGTATTCCTTCCCGTCATTGTCGTAGACTTTCACGCCTTCCCCGTGGTCGAGGACGATGCCGTACCGGCCGCCGAAGACGGGGAGATAATCTTTCTGGTCCTTCTCGAGGATCGCTTTGGTGGTTTCTTTCATGGGAGCCTCCTTCTGTCAGCGGATGACCTGCGTGCCCACGCCCTCGGCGGTGAACATCTCGAGGATGAGGGAATGCGGGAGCCGCCCGTCGATGATATGCGCTTTCACGACGCCTTCGTCCATCGCTTCGAGGCACGCTTCGATCTTCGGGATCATGCCGCCCTTGATGGTGCCGTCCTTGATGTATTCCCGCGCTTTCGCCGCCGGGAGGATGGAGATGAAGGAATCTTTATTGTCGAAATCTTCGTACACGCCTTCCACGTCCGTGAGGAGGATGAGCCGCTCCGCCTTGAGCGCGCCCGCCACCTTCGCCGCCACGTAGTCCGCGTTGATATTGTAATTCTCGCCGTCCACGCCGACGCCCATGGGGGCGATGACCGGGACGTAATCATTGGCGATGAGCGTCTGGAGGATGTCCGTATTGATGGCGGACACTTCGCCCACATAGCCGATGTCCACTTCCTTCGGCGCGGAGTCCGGGTCGTCGTAGACCTTCGCCAGCTTCTTCCGGGCGCGGATGAGGTTCGCGTCCTCGCCGGAGAGGCCCACCGCGCGCACGCCGCGGCGGTTCATGCGCTTCACGATCTCCGAATTGATCTTGCCGTCCAGCACCATCTCCGCCACTTCCGCCGTCTCCGCATCGGTCACGCGGAGGCCGGAGACGAAGGAGCTCTCCTTGCCGATCTTCTTCAGGAACCAGGTGATCTCCGGCCCGCCGCCGTGGACGATGACCGGATGGATGCCCACGAAGCGCATGAGGGCGATGTCCTCCATGACTTTTTCCTTCAGCTTGTCATTGATCATCGCGTTGCCGCCGTACTTCACGACGACCGTCTTCCCGTAGAAATCCTCGATGTACGGGAGAGCCTCCATGAGGATATCCGCCGTGACGGATTCCATCGTTCTCTTCTTCTCTGCCATCAGGTGTGATACTCCCCATTGATCTTCACATAGTCATACGAGAAATCGCAGGTCCAGACCGTCGCTTCCTCGCTGCCCAGTCCCATGTCGATGTCGATGACGATATCGTGCGCCTTCATGACCTTCTTCATCGCCGCTTCATCGAAAGGCACCGGCAGCCCCGCCTTGTAGACCGGGATGCCGCCGAAAGCGACGCTCGTCTTCTCCGGCACCATGGGCGCTTCCGAGTAGCCCACCGCGGCCACCACGCGGCCCCAGTTCGGGTCCTCCCCGAAGAACGCCGTCTTCGCCAGCGGGGATTTCGCCACGCTCATGCCCACCTGCTTCGCGTCCGCGAAAGTCTTCGTGCCCGTCACGTGGATGGTGAGGAACTTCGTCGCCCCTTCGCCGTCGGCGGCGATCTTCTTCGCCATCTCCTGGCACAGGTGCAGGAACACTTCGTAGAACGCGTCGTAATCCGCGCCCTTCTCCGCGATCTCCGCATTGCCCGCCAGGCCGTTCGCCAGGCACACGCACATGTCGTTCGTGCTCATGTCCCCGTCCACGGAGATCATGTTGAACGAATAGGACACCGCGTCGTGGAGCGCCTCATTGAGGAGCGCCGGCGCGATGGCCGCGTCCGTCGTGATGAAGCACAGCATGGTCGCCATGTTCGGACGGATCATGCCGGAACCTTTCGCGATGACGCCGAAGCGTACCGGCACCCCGCCGATCTCCGCCTCCGCCGCGGCGGACTTCGTCACCGTGTCCGTCGTGAGGATGGCCCGGCTCGCCGCCTCGCTGCCGTCGTAATACAGCGCCTGCCGGCACATCTCGATGCCGTCTTTGATGCGGGGCATGTCCATGAGCGCGCCGATGACGCCCGTGGACGCCACCACCACGTCACCCGCGCTGCAGCCGAGCTTCTCCGCCGTGACCTGCGCCATCTCGCGGGCGTCCTTCATGCCCTGCTCGCCGGTGCACGCATTGGCGCAGCCCGAATTCACCACCACCGCCTGCGCGTGGCCGTCGGCGAGGATCTCCTTCGACACCCACACCGGAGCCGCCGCCACCGCGTTCTGGGTGAACGTCCCCGCCGCGGAGCACCGCGCGTCGGAATAAATCATGGCCATATCGAGCTTGCCGCTCCTCTTGAGGCCCGCCCGGACCCCGCAGGCCTGGAAACCTTTCGGATAGGTGACGCCTTCCGCAGCGTCCTTCATCGTATACATTGCCATTCCCCCTCTGTGCATCACGGATACATCGGAGCGGCGGTGAGACCCAGCGTCTCATCGAACCCGCAGGCGATATTGAAATTCTGCACGGCCTGACCGGCGGCGCCCTTCACCAGATTGTCGATGGCGGAGAGCACGATCACCCGGCGCGTCCGGTCGTCGATGTGCCAGCCGAGGTCGCAGAAATTCGATCCCCGCACATACTTCGTCTCCGGGTACGCCCCGCGGCCCAGGAGCCGGATGAAATGCTCCTTCCCGTAGCGCTCCGCGAAGGCCGCGTCCACATCGTCCGCCGTCACGCCCTCCGCGAGATCCGCGTAGCACGTGGAGAGGATCCCCCGCGCCATGGGCACCAGATGCGGCGTGAAATTGATCGTCACCGCCTCGCCGGACACATCGGACAGCGCCTGCTCGATCTCCGGCGTGTGGCGGTGGTGCGCCACATTATACGCCTTGAAATTGTCGTACAGCTCGGGGAAATGATTCCCGATCTTCGGCGACCGGCCCGCGCCGGACACGCCCGACGCCGCGTCGCAGATGATGGACGTGAGGTCGATCAGATGGCGCTCCGCCAGCGGCGCGAGAGCGAGGATGCTCGCCGTGGTGAAGCACCCCGCGTTCCCGATGATCTTCGCCTGCCGGATGTCGTCCCGGTACAGCTCGGCCAGCCCGTAGGCCCGGTCCGCATTTTTATCCGTGTGCGGCAGGTGGTACCACGCCTCGTACACCGCCGTGTCGTGGAAGCGGTAATCCGCTCCCAGATCGATGATGCGCACCGGCGTATCCGCGAGCGCCCGGCCGATATCCATGGCGTGCCCCGCCGGCATGCCGATGAATACGAAATCGCTGTCCGCCCCGATCGCGGGGAGATCGGCGAGACTCTCCAGCGTAAGATCGTAGAAACCGCGGAGCTGCGGGAAGAAATCCTGGATCTTCTCCCCGGTGTGGCTCTCCGACGTGACGTGCACCACCTCGGCCTGCGGATGCCCCGCAAGGATGCGGAGCAGCTCCGAGCCCGTGTATCCCGTCGCGCCGAGAATACTGACTTTCACATGCATTCCTCCTTCAGAGAAAAGTTTCGGCCGCCGTTGCTCCATCGCATACGCTGTGATCCCTTTGGCTGATTTTGTAATTATACATTTCCATGCATAACATTGCAACAAACCGCGCAGAAAAACGGAAAGAAAAAACACGGGATTCCCGTCGAGAGGCGTCCGGCCCGGCCGCAGCCGGTGGAAATACAGTCCGGAAGCGCCTCCTTCCGGCCGTGTGCATGTTTCCGCTCCCCGAAGGAGCGCCGTAGAGCGCAGTGCCCGCAGGCCCTGCGCCGTATCTCGACAAAATCCGTGTCTTCATCAGCGATCTATGCGGTTTTTTGTTGAAAAAATTATAACACATTCTCCCCTCTGCGCAAGACTTCAACGAAATTTTTACAGAAAAACTTCCCCCGCGAGCCGGAGAAAGGGAAAGATGTATACTTTTTCATCTCCGGGCCGACCAGAAGGGAGAAAAATGCCGGCCGACACCCGCCTCATGAACAGCGTGCCCCGAGGCCTCGCACGCGGGGCGGACGCAGGCGGGAAAAAATCTTGCCCGAAGCTCTCGGGGCAGGGCGCATGGGCAGTGCCTCCGTTTCGCACACACCGGGGCGGACCCATATAACGATAAGCCCCTTTTTAGACAGGCGGTGCGGGCCCACATAGAGAGACCGTATGTGTCCGAAACACACGACTGTTTCCATTTTTGGAATGCGATTCCATGGTCCCCGACATTCTTTCCGGCCGCCCGGAAAGAATGTCGGCCAAGAAAGGGGGCGCCGCCGCGCGTTTCCGGCCTAAATTTTGAGACCCCCGCCTACGTCCGCGCAACTCGCTCGCTGCGCTCGCTCAAACACGGCGCGGCCGCTTCACGGCGGCGCTCTCAAAATTTCCCCCTTCGGGGTCGGCCTCCAACGGAACGGGCGGGGAAGCTGCACCAATGCTGGACTTGTATCGTGCACAGGGGGCGGGCTTCATTTTCGACGCGAACATTTCTCTTACACAGATGCGGACCCACATAGAGATGACTGCCTTTCTTCTCATGCCCGGGAAAGTTTTGTGTCGCTGCGTTGCGGCTCCCTTGTGCTGACGTGCCGCCTCATGCGAAAGCGGACCTACATATGATAAAAACTTCTCATCGACAATGCGTCAGCGCATGCAAAAAGCAGGGCATGCGCCCTGCTTTTCGAGGTTCCTGTAGAGTTGTATGAAAAAGAGAATATGCGAAATTATTCGGCCGCCGGTGCCGGAGCTTCGAGAGCCGCCACTTTTTCGGAGAGGCTCTGGTTCTCTGCTTCGAGAGCCGCGATCTTTTCGTTCATCGCTTCGAGCTGTGCCAGCACGTCGTCGGAGTTGACTTTCTTGCCGGAGCTGCCCTGGCCGACGCGGAACGTCACGCCGATATTTCCCGCCGTCTTGTGGTCGCCATCAAAAGAAGTCGCGCCGGAAAGAGACAGTAGCACATCTTCATTAAAATGATAGAATCCGCCAATGGCCATGGCCTGCGAACCATCGTAAGCACCCATCGCCGCGGAAATCTGGAACTTGGAACCCGTACCGTCATAATCGAGCGGATGCAGACCAGCCAGAGCTGCAGAAATCGCGCCTACATTATCTATTTCATTTCCCAAATTATTGATTTTTCTACCTTGCTCATCAATTGCCGCCATTACATCAATGCCACCAATACGCAACCCCTGTGCATGCAGACTATTTGTAGTTATTCCCTCTTCTACTGTCAAATTTTTAACATCTGTACTGCCATCAGAATGCACTTGAAAATGACCACCTCCAGCAGTGATGTTGCTTTCAACTTCAACCTTATTCGAGCTAACGGTCCCATCCGTATGGATGCTATTTGTAAAATCGCCACTGCTCCCTGTTACGGAACCCTCAGCATGAAAATAAGAGGCGCTTGCACCCCCATCTGAGTGCTCAGTAAATGCCTGTACGTTCCAACCAGCACCTGCTGTAATCATAGCTGCCGCGAGCAGAGCGGCATACATTTTCTTCATAAAAAATCCTCCTCTCATAAACGGGTTACGAGAGGAGGTATGACGAAAGGGGTTCTTCACCCCCCCCCCCGTACGTATAAAGTTTTGAAATGTATTGTTTTTTACGGATAAGCGCCCTTTCCGCCTGTCCATGCATCGAGTATAGCACTGGAGATTTCTATTTGCAATATTTTCAGTATTAAATCTATGGATAAAATGATAGGTTCCGTCGATTCCGCGCGCGTGTCGAGCCTGCATACGGGGAAAAAACGGTTTCCCTCAGACGGGACGGGTCTCTCATTGGAGAGGCCGTACCCCTTCCCATGAGAGGGCACGCACGCCCCTTTCTGTACATCCGCCCCCCCACGGGCAGACACGTCCCCATTCGCGAGCCCCGCGCCGGAAAAATTTCCATAAAAAATACAGCCCTCCTTCCCGGAGAGCTGTATGCCAAAAATTTTATTTATCGAAGGTGAGCAGGCCTTCGGCGGTCTCGCCCATGGCCTCTTCCACGGACGGGTGGGGCCGGACGATGGAGGCGAACTGTTCCGCGCCCATGCCCGCGGCGATGGCGAGGGTCGCTTCGCTCACGAGGTTCGACGCTTCTTCACACTGGAATTCCGCGCCGATGAGGCGGCCTTCGCCGTCGGCGATGAGCTTCATGTAGCCCGCTTCGCCGGCGATGAGGCTCTTCGCGTTCGCGCCCATCATGGCGCGGCCCACGCGGTACGGCCGGCCGGAGGCTTTCGCATCGTCCTCGGAGACGCCCACGGAGGCGATCTCCGGACGGGTGTAGACCACGGAGGGGATGAGGTCGAGGCGGATGCCGCAGGACCGGCCCGCGATGGCGGCGGCGGCGATCTTGCCCTGCGCTTCCGCGGTGTGGGCGAGCTGCGGGAAGCCCGCGGTGATGTCGCCGATGGCGTAGACGTGGGGCACGCTGGTCTGGCAGTGTTCGTCCACCACGACGCGGCGGCGATCTTCTTCGAAGGTGAAGGGCGTGAGCCCTGCGACGGAGGCGCGGCGGCCGGTGGCGATGAGCACGCCGTCCGCTTCGATTTCTTCCGCTTTGTCCCCGAGGGCATAGCGCACGGCGAGGCCGCCCGCCGTCTGCGCGATCTCCGTGACGGAGGCTTTCGTGATGACTTTCACGCCTTTTTTGCGGAAGTCCGCCGCGAGGTGCCGCGCCAGGTCCGCACTCATGGGCGGGAGGATGCGGGGCATCGCCTCGACGATGGTCACTTCCGTGCCGAGGGCGCGGTACACTTCGGCGAATTCCGTGCCGATGACGCCGCCGCCGATGATGACGAGGCGGGAGAGTTCCGGCAGGTCGGCGAGGATATCGTCGCTGGTCATGACGCCGGGCAGGTCCGCGCCGGGGATGGGCGGCACGGCGGGGACGGAGCCGGTGGCGAGGACGATGTCTGCCGCGGTGAGGACGGTGTCGCCCTCCGCCCCGGCGACGGTCACTTCGCCTGCCGCGGTGACGCGGCCTGTGCCGGCGTAGATGTCGATCTTCCGCTGTTTGAGCAGCTTGGTGAGGCCCGTGCGGAGCTGGCCGGTCACGTCGGCGCAGCGCGCGCGGAGCGCGCCGTAGTCGGGGCGGACATTGTCCGCGGCGACGCCGAATTTCGCGCCCTGCTTCATGTTCGTGAGGAGGCCCGCCGCGAAGAGGAGCGTCTTCGTGGGGATGCATCCGCGGTTCAGGCAGGTGCCGCCCAGGAGGTCTTTCTCGATGAGCGCGGTCCGGAGGCCGTACTGCACGGCGCGGAGGGCGCAGGAGTAGCCGCCGGGGCCGCCGCCGATGATGATGAGGTCATAATTCATAGATAGTCTCCTTTTTTATGAGAAAACGCCGCCCCTTGCGAAGCGGCGTCCCTGTTTCGTTCACTCTTCGTCTCCGCGGCGGATGAGGGCCGCTGCCGAGGCGATGACTTCTTCTTCCAGCGGGGTCCGCACCGGGATGGTGCAGATCCGGGCGTCCATGGCCTCGCGGCTGTACCGCGCGCCGAGGAGCGCTTCCGGGATGGCCGCGATGACTTCGGAGGCCATGCCGTCGGAATCGACGGACGCATCGGTAATGACGCCGCCGTCCGCCCGGATGTAGAGGCGCAGGAATCCCCACGGGAACTGCCCGGACCAGGCGCCGGTGAAGGGGATCTTCCGCCCGTACCGCCACGCCCAGGAGGCGAAGAACGCTTCCCGCTCCGCCAGCTCGTCCGCGTCCATGTCCGCCCCGGTGAGGACGGCAGGCGCTCCGCCGTATTCCGCGACGAAGGCGTCCTTCATGGCCGCGGCGAAGGCGTCCACTGTGACGGCCGGATTCAGCTCGGACAGGTTCACCACTTTCGACGGGACGGACTTCACGCCTTTCGCATGGAGCTTCGACGAGGCGGTGTCGAGGTAGCGGGCGAGCGCGCCCATGTCCGCGTCGATGAGGATCGTGCCGTGGTGGAAATTCTGTCCGTCCGCATGCCAGTAGGCGTTGCCGGAGAATTTCCGCCCGTCTGCCGTGAGGTCGTTCCGGCCGGTCTTCTCCACATAAATGCCGAAGGCCGCCGCCGCGCGGGCGATCACGCCGGCCTGGCGCGCTTCGTCGTACGTACCGTCGGGCGCGCAGAAGGTGAAGTTCAGGTTCCCGTCATCGTGGTATACCGCCCCGCCGCCGGAGAGGCGCCGCGCGAGGCGGCCTCCATCCCGTTCGAGCGCTTCCGCCCGGCATTCGCCCCAGGCGTTCTGGTTCCGCCCGATGACGACGGTCTTCCGGTTCTGCCAGAGGTAGAGCGTGACGCTCCCCGCCGGCGCATGGCGGGTGAGGTATTCCTCGACGGCGAGGTTCCGGTACGGATTCCGGCTCTCCCCGCGGTTGTCGAAGAGGAACAGCGTGTCAGCCATTATTTCTCCCACACATAGCGCAGCTTCGGATGGCGGGCTGCGGTGACTTCGTCCGGGCGGCCGATGGCCGTGTCGTGCGGCGCGGTGTGCAGGCTTTCCGGATTTTCCCGGCCTTCCGCGAAGATCCGGCAGAAGACGTCCGCCGCATGGTCGAGCGTCTCTTTACTCTCGGTCTCCGTTGGTTCGGCCATGAGCGCTTCATGGACGATGAGCGGGAAATACATGGTCGGCGGATGGATGCCGTAGTCGAGGAGGCGCTTCGCCACGTCGAGGGCGGATACGCCGGTCTCTTCCTTGTATTTCTCGAGGGTCATGACGAATTCGTGCATGCACGTGCCCGGATAGGCGATGTCGATGGCGTCTTTCAGGCGGGTCATGAGGTAGTTCGCATTGAGCACCGCCATGCCGGACGCTTCGGCCAGTCCGTCGCCGCCGAGGGTGAGGATGTACGTGAGCGCGCGCACGGCCACGAGGAAGTTGCCGTAGAACATGCGCACCCGGCCGAAGGAATGGGCCGGCTTCACGAAATGGTAGCCGCCCTCGTCCTTCGCCACGATCGGATGGGGCAGGTAGTCCGCGAGGAACGCCTTGCAGCCCACCGGTCCGGACCCGGGGCCGCCGCCGCCGTGAGGCGTGGAGAAGGTCTTGTGCAGGTTCACATGGACGCAGTCGAAGCCCATGTCGCCCGGACGGGCGCGGCCCACGACCGCGTTCAGGTTCGCGCCGTCGTAGTAGCAGAGGCCGCCCGCGTCGTGGACGATCTGCGTGATCTCGAGGATATCCGGGTCGAAGAGGCCGAGGGTATTCGGATTCGTCAGCATGAGGCCCGCCGTGTCGGGGCCGACCGCCGCGCGGAGCGCGTCCAGATCGACGCCGCCCGCTTCGTTCGACTTCACGGGGACGACGGAGTAGCCCGCCATCGCCGCGGACGCCGGGTTCGTGCCGTGCGCCGAGTCGGGGACGATGATCTTCGTGCGGCCGTGGTCGCCGCGCGCTTCATGGTAGGCGCGGATGAGGAGCAGGCCTGTGTATTCGCCGTGCGCCCCCGCTGCCGGCTGGAGCGTCACTTCGTCCATGCCGGTGATGTCCGCCAGCAGGCGCTGCGCCGCATACATCGCTTCGAGCGCGCCCTGCACGGTCGCTTCCGGCTGGAGCGGATGCAGTTCCGTGAATCCCGGCAGGCCCGCCGCCGTCTCGTTCACGGCGGGATTGTACTTCATCGTGCACGAGCCGAGCGGATAGAATCCGTCGTTCACGCCGAAAGCCTGCTGTTCCAGCGCCGAGTAGTGGCGGCTCATCTCCACCTCGCTCACTTCGGGGAGCTTCGGCGCTTCGCTGCGGAGCGGGAAATCCGGAGCGGCTTCCGGCACGTCGCAGGCGGGAAGCAGAGCCATTTTGTGGCCGTGACGGCTTCTTTCAAAAATCAGCTCCATTTCATTCCTCTCCTTTCAGCACAGCAATGACTTCGTCCATCTGGGCTTTCGTATTCATTTCCGTCGCGCACCAGAGCATCTCGTGCTCTCCGATGGGGAGCCCGCTCAGGATGCCTCTGGCGGCGAGTTTCTTCTCCACGTCCGCCGCCGGGATGGGGGTCTTCGTCACGAATTCATGGAAGAAAGGCTTGTCGTACGCCTGCCCGTAGCCGATCTTCGCCAGTTCGCCCGCAAGGTAGTGCGCTTTCGAGAGGCAGAGCTTCGCCGCCTGCGCGAGGCCTTCCGGACCCATGGCGGTGAGGTACGCCCCGGCGGTCATCGCGCAGAGCGCTTCGTTCGAGCAGATATTGGACGACGCTTTCTCCCGGCGGATATGCTGTTCGCGCGCCTGGAGGGTCAGCACGAAGCAGCGGCCGCCGCGGGCGTCGGTGGTCTCGCCCACGATGCGCCCGGGGAGCTTCCGCATCAGTTTTTCCGTCGCGGCCATGAAGCCGAGGTACGGGCCGCCGAAGGACAGAGGCAGGCCGAGCGGCTGGCCTTCGCCCACGGCGATGTCCGCGCCGAGCTCGCCCGGCGTCTTCATGAGGCCTAGGGCGATGGGGTTCACGCCCATCACGGCGAGGGCTTTCTTCTCATGGGCCATGGCGATGAGCGCTTCGCTGTCTTCCATCACGCCGAAGTAGTTCGGCTGCTGGAAATAGAGGCACGCCGCATCGTCCGTGAGCGCTTCGGCGAGGGCCTCTTTGTCGATCTGACCGTCTTTCGCCGGGACGACCGCCACCGGCACGCCGCGGCTCCGGCAGTAGGTCTCGATGGTCTCGATCACTTCCGGATGGGCGGTGCCGGCCACGACGGCCTTCGTCTTCTTCCGCGCCTGGCACATGAAGATGGATTCCGCCGCGGCGGACGCGCCGTCGTAGACGGACGCATTGGACACGTCCATGCCGGTGAGCTCGCAGATCATGGTCTGGTACTCGAAGATGGACTGGAGGATGCCCTGGCTGATCTCCGCCTGGTAGGGCGTATAGGTCGTGCGGAAGGCTTCCTTATTGATGACGTTCTTCACGATGGACGGGATGTAGTGATGGTACGCCCCGGCCCCGCGGAAAATGCTCTGATAAACCGTGTCTTTCGCCGCCATGGCGGAGAGCTCCGAGATGACCTCCATCTCGGATTTCCCCGCCGGGATGACCGGCGATTTCAGATAGACCGATTCCGGCACGGCGGCGTAGAGATCGTCCAGCGTCTCTGCGCCCACCGCGGCGAGCATGCTCTTTCTCTCCTCCGCGGAAGAAGGCACATAGCTGCCCATCTCAGGCCTCCCCGCCTTCTTTGCAGAGCGCTTCGTAAGCGTCCGCGTCGAGCAGTTCCTCTTCTTCGGAGACGTCTTTCACCTTGATGAACCACGCGTCGTAGGGAGCGCCGTTCACCGTTTCCGGAGCGTCCAGGAGCGCTTCGTTGATCTCCGCCACCACGCCGGTGACCGGGCTGTAGATGTCGGATACGGCCTTGACGGATTCCACGTCGGCGAAGGATTCGCCCATGGTCACTTCGTCGCCCACTTCGGGAAGATTGACGAATACGATGTCGCCGAGCTGGTCCTGCGCGTAGTCGGTGAGGCCGATCTCCACGAGGTCGCCGTCTTTCTTGAGCCATTCATGCGTCTTGGCATAGGTGAGATTCTTCGGAAATTCCATGATAGTCCTCCTTATATTTCTTATCTATGATTTGGAGATGATTAATGCTTACCGTTTGTAGAAAGGCAGCGGCACCACTTCGCAGGCCACTTTCCGGCCGCGCACATCCGCTTCCACCGTGTCGCCCACGGAAACTTTGCCTTTCGTGACGAGCGCCATGGCGTAGGCGCCCTTGAGGTACGGGCAGAAGGTGCCCGACGTGGTATGGCCGATCTTCTCGCCGCCCGCGTAGAGGTCTTCCCCTTCGCGCACGATGCCCCGGCCGGTCACCTTGAGGCCGATGCGCTCCCGCGTGATGGGATGCGCTTCGATGCCCGCCTTGCCGATGAAGTCCGGCTTGTTCATCTTCACGCCGAAGTCGAGGCCCGTCTCGAGCGGATTCACCGTCTCGTCCATTTCATGGCCGTAGAGCGGCATGGCCGCTTCGAGGCGGAGCGTGTCCCGCGCGCCGAGGCCGCAGGGCAGGATGCCGTGGTCCGCGCCTGCTGCGAGGATCGCGTCCCACAGGTCCGCCGCCCGGTCCGCCGGGCAGAAGATCTCGTAGCCAAATTCCCCGGTGTAGCCCGTGCGGGAGACGAGGCAGTCGATGCCCGCGAGCTGCACATGCTGGGAAGAGCTGTAATATTTCTCCGGCAGCTCGCCGCCTTCGAGGAGTTTCGTGATGATGGCCTTGCTCTCCGGTCCCTGCAGAGCGAGCAGGCCCGTCTCGTCGGAAATGTCCGTGAAGGTCGTGTCAGGCAGGAGATTCGGACGCATGTGCGCCACATCCTTGTCGTGGTTCGCCGCGTTGACGACCACCAGATATTTCTCTTCGCCCAGACGGTACACGATGAGGTCGTCCAGGCAGCCGCCGTCTTCCTGGCACATCACGCCGTAGCGCACGCGGCCCACGGCGAGGCTCGTGTAGTCGTTCGTGAGCAGGTGGTTCAGCGTGGCGAGCGCCCCCGGCCCTTCAAAAATCACTTCGCCCATGTGCGATACGTCGAAAAGCCCCGCTTTCGTGCGCACCGCCATGTGTTCGGCGATGATGCCCTGATCATACTGTACCGGCATGATGTAGCCGCCGAAAGGCACCATCTTCCCTTTCAGCGCCACATGTCTGTCGTACAGCGGCGTTTTCTTATCCATGTCATTCCTCCCTTTCCGGCGGAACGGCGCGGCCGTTCCGTGCAATCAGTGCGCTTCCTGCCCGCGGCAGTAACAAAAAAAGCGCACTGCAAAATCACAGTGCGCCTCTGTCCTTTGACCTGAAAGATCGGCCGGCGGTCCGGCGTGCTTCTTCGGTGTCCTTTCCGGACTCTCCAGAGGATTGTCAGATACCGGTCCTTTTACCTGAGAGTTTCAGCCCCTTCGGCGGCCCCAGCGGGCGCTCTCCCGGCATCATCATCCATGCATAGCATTGCAGCCCAGCATCAGGCCGTATATAAAACTTGCTGCCTTCATGGTAGCATACGGCCCGGCAGATGGCAAGGCGCATCTCCTTTTCCGCCTGCCCGCTGCGGGGAAAGCCGGCGAAAGCGCGCCGGGAAAACGCGGCGCGGACGCCGGCCTGCGCGATAATTTTTCCTTCACGCGAGGCACCCCGACGGCTCCATCCTTATGTCTATCCATTTTTGGAGCACGAGCTCCATGGTCTCCGACTTTCCTTCTTTTCCGAAAAAGAATGGAAAGTCAGCAAAGGAAGAAAACGCCGCCAGGCATTTCCGCCCTGAGATTGGGCGATCCTCCGCTGACGGAACGAAACTCGCTCGCTCTGCTCGCTCAGACAGTCGTCCCGTCCGGGCGCTCCGGTTCGCCCAATCTCTCCCCTTCGGGGCCGGGCTCCAATGAAACAGGCGGGGATGCTGCACCAGCTCTTTTCTATGTCGTACATTTTTCCGAATGCCCTTCCCGCATGCTGACGTATTGAGAAACACAGGAGCGGACCCCATGCTTTGAAAAACTTTTTGCGCATGCGGTGCGGACGCACATCACGAGACCGTACGTATCCGGTCATTTACGAATGATTCTATTTTTGGAATACGATTCCATGGTCCCCGACATTCTTTCCGACCGCTCGGAAAGAATGTCGGCCAAGAAAGGGGGCGCCGCCGCGCGTTTCCGGCCTAAGCTGCACACCGTCTCAGCTGACGGGCCGCAACTCGCTCCCTTCGGTCGCTCAGACACGGCGTCCCGTCTTCACGCTGAGACGGTGCCCAGCTTCCCCCTGCGGGGGCGGCCTCCAACGGAACGGGCGGGGATGCTGAACCAGTGCTCACCCGTTATCGTGCATAGGGTGCGGGCTTCATGTACGATGCGGATGTTTCGCACACATGGATGCAGACCCACATCCCAATAAAATTTTTTCTGCGCAGGCGATGCGACCCCACATAGGAAATCCGTGCGTGTCTCTCATTTACGACTCTTTCTATTTCAGGAATGCGATTCCATGGTCCCTTCATTTTCTTTCCGTGCCTGGCGGAAAGAAAACGAAGCAAAAGAAAGGGCAGCCGCCCCGTCACTCCGGCCTGAAAATTTCGCCGGTCACTACCCTCCGGAGAGCTTGCTCGCTTTGCTCGCTCAAACAGGCCGACCGCTGACGCCACCGGCGAAATTTTCTCCCTCCGGGGTCGGCCTCCAACGAAACGGGCGGGGATGCTGCACCAGTGTTTATCCGTTATCGTGCATAGGGTGCGGGCTTCATTTTCGATGCGAACGTTTCTCTCACACCGATGCGGAACCCCATAGAGAAGGATTCCTTTCTCCTCATGCCCGGGGAAAGTTTGTGTCGCCGCGTTGCGGCTCCCTTGTGCCGACGTGCAGGCCCAAGCAGAAACGGGCAACGAAAAAGACGCGGCGCGCCGCGTCTTTTATTTTTACACTTTTTATGCGAAGGGGACCCACTGGCCGTTCTTGACTTCCAGCACGTCCATGTCCATCTTCGGGTTCCGGTCCTGATCGAATTCGAATTTCCCCGTCACGCCTTCGAAGCCTTTGATCGTGGCCAGCGTGTCGCGCAGTTTCTTGCGGTCGGTGGTGGTGCCGGAGGCCTCGATGGCTTCATGCATCATGTACACGCCGTCGTAGGCCTGCGCGGCGAACTGGTCCGGTTCATGGCCGTATTTTTCTTTGAAGGCTTTCCGGAAGGCCTGGGCTTTTTCGCTCTTGCGGTCCGGGTTCCACGGCGTGGCCACCAGCGTGCCGTCCGCCGCCGGGCCGGCCTGCTTGATGTATTCCGGGCTGTTGAAGCCGTTGTTGCCGATGATGGGCTGGTTCATGCCCATCTCGCGGGCTTTCTTCACGATGAGCGATCCTTCCTGATAGAAGCCGGCAATGGCGATGACGTCGGGATTGGCCGCCTGGATCTTCGTGAGCTGCGCGGAGAAGTCCGTGTCTTTATCCGCGAAGGATTCAGTCGCGACGATCTCCACACCCATTTCAGGGAAGAGCTTCTGGTAGATCTTGTTCTCGCTCACCAGCATGTCGTTGTTGTGGGAGTACATGACGGCCACAGTCTTGAATCCCAGCTTGTCGTGGGCTTTCTTCACCGTGATCGGGATGGCCAGCTTGCCCGGCACGGCGTTGCGGAAGATGTAGTCGCCCACTTCGGTGACGCCGTCCGCCGTGAGGGAGATGCCGAAGACGGTGACGCCCGCCTGCTGCGCGATGGGGCCGGCGGCGAAGAATTCACCCGTCGTCATCGGCCCGATGACCGCCAGCACCTTGTCCTGCTCGATGGCCTTCTTCATGGCGTTGATGGCCTCGGTCTTCACGAGCTTCGTGTCATAGGTGATCATGTCCAGCTTCACTTTCGTGGCGGGGTCGCTGTTGATCTCCTCCACGGCCATATCCACCGCTTCTTTCTGGGAAATGCCGTACGCCGCGCCGGGGCCGGTGCAGGCCGTGATGAATCCCACTTTCGCGCTGCTGCCCTCGGCCGGTGCTGCGCCCGCTTTCTTTTCTTCGCCGCCGCATCCTGCGAAGGCTCCTGCGATCATGACTGCGGCGCCTGCCGCTGCCGCCCATTTCTTCCATGCTCTGCTCATCGGTATCTCCTCTCGAATCCCATAAAAAAATCCCCTGTCTCCCTTTCCGGGAAACAGGGGCGCTGTGCGCGGTACCACCCTATTTATCTCTCCGCCCTGCGGCACGCTCCGGGCTTCCACAGAAAAGCCCCTGCCTCATGACGAGACAGGGGCGACATGCGCGGTACCACCCTGGATTGTACTTACAGGAGTGTCTGTAACGGAGACCGGCCGTCCTCCCCTACTTGGATTTCAGGAAGGCTGCTCACGGGAGAGAATCGTCATTTCCCCTGCACCGGCTTTCACCGCCCGCCGGCTCTCTGCTGCGTGAAGGAAATCACTTGTACCCGCTCACCGCATTTGGTTGCTTTGAGTTGATACTCATTTTACAGGAAATCTCCCAAATGTCAAGCCATCAGCCGAAATTTTTCATGCTTCCATGCGGAAAAGTAGAAATCCTTTCCATCCGCAAAAATTTCTTACAAAAGGAAAACGCCCTTCCGCGGGAAACGGCCATAAAAAAAGACACAGCTCCAAGGCTAAGCTGCATCTTTTTTCAGCATGATATCATACTTCAGGCGAAATTGCGAATTTTCCGTCCCGCGGCGGGTGTCTGTCCCGCTCCGTCAGGCCGCCCGCCGATCAGGCGAAGGGGACCCACTTGCCGCCTTTGACTTCGAGGACGGACAGATCCATCTTCGGATCGCGGTGTTCGTCGAAAGCAAAGGTGCCGGTCGCGCCTTCAAAGTCTTTGATCTGCGCGAGGGTGTCGCGGAATTTCTTGCGGTCGGTGGTGGTGCCGGACTGCTCCACAGCGGCGTGGATGGTGTACATCGCGTCGTACGCCTGCGCTGCGAACTGATCCGGTTCATGGCCGTACTTCGCCACATAGGCTTTGCGGAAGTTCTGGGCCTTTTCGGTCTGGCGTTCCGGGTTCCACGGCGTAGCGACGAGGGTGCCGTCCGCTGCTTCGCCGGCCTGCTTGATGTATTCCGGGCTGTTGAAGCCGTTGCCTGCGAGGATCGGCTGATTCAGGCCCATTTCGCGGGCTTTCTTCACGATGAGAGCGCCTTCCTGATAGAGCCCTGCGATGGCGATGACGTCCGGATTGGCCGCCTGGATCTGGGTGAGCTGGGCAGAGAAGTCCGTGTCTTTATCCGCGAAGGTCACGTCAGCGACCACGTCGAGGCCGAGCTTCTTGCAGGCGTCGAGGTAATACTGGTGTTCGCCCACCATCTGGTCATTGTTGTTGGAGTACATGATGGCGATCTTCTTGTAGCCCAGTTTCGCATGGCTCTTTTCTACGATCTGCGGGATGTTCATCGCGCCGGGGATCGCGTTGCGGAAGATGTAGTCGCCGATGTCGGTGATGCCGGGGCCGGTGGTGCCGGTGCCGAAGGCGACGACGCCGGACTGCTGGGCGATCGGGCCGGCCGCCATCATTTCACCGGTGGTCATCGGGCCTTCGATGGCGAGGACCTTGTCCTGTTCGATGGCTTTCTTCATGGCGTTGATGGCTTCGTTCTTCACGAGCTTCGTGTCATAGGTGTAGAGGTCGATCTTGACTTTCGTATTCGGGTTGCTGTTGATTTCTTCCACAGCGAGGTCGACGCCTTCCTTCATCGCTACGCCGTACGCCGCGCCGGGGCCGGTGTAGGCGGTGATGAAGCCGATCTTCGCGCTCTTGCCGTCAGCCGGAGCCGCGTCCGCTTTCTTTTCTCCGCCGCCGCAGCCTGCGAATGCGCCTGCGAGCATCAGCGCCGCGCCTGCGGCTGCCAGGGTTTTCATCCATTTTTTCTGCATAGTCTTTCCCTCTTTCTGCAAATGATTCCTTCAGCATCGCTGAAGCATCCCGCCAATCCGTACAAAAAAGCGCCCCGCCCTCATTGCGAGGACAGGGGCGCTTTGCGCGGTGCCACCCTGATTTCTTACTCTCCGGGCCTTTCCGGCTGATACTAAAAAATCCTATCCCCAGTCCCTGACTGAAGATAGGGGCGCTGTCTGCGCGGTACCACCCTACATTATACTTGAGGCCCTGTTCGTAACGGGAACGTTCCGCCTTTTCCTACTCGGTTCAGAAAAAGTGCTCGCGAGTGATATCTGTCCGCCGGGCCACGCCGATTTGCACCTGTCATCGGCTCTCTGAAGAGGCTTGTCAGCTTCCGCATGTCTCGTTCATCGCATTTGTACGTTTTCTTCATTGGTTGATGTGTTCATTCTATCGCGGCGTTTTTTTCTTGTCAAGCCATTCCCATATCGAAAGAGCCATATTCTTCTTTTCTATAGCTGTGCCCGTTTCCCTTGCCTCTCCGTCATGGGAAAAAAGGAAAACCGGGCCGTCAGGTCCGGTCGTCTTTCAGCTCTTTTCCCAGATGGGGCGCGAGGAAATGGGCCTGCGCGTAATCCCAGAGCGCCTCCGAGCCGCCGGCGGTCTTCGCGTTCCGCCGGAGCACCTGCGAGAGCGCGATGCCCCGCTCCCGCCACATCTGCCCGCCGGTCATGTGGTTCTGCATCATGGGCTGAAGGTTGTCCAGCGTATGGGCGAAGCGCGCTTCCGCCGTCTCCCCCGCCTCGAATTCGTCCCAGAGGGCGCGGAGCTTCTCCGCCTGATCCGCCGGGAGCAGCCCGAAGATCCGGTCCGCGCCGCGGGCCTCTTTCTCGTGCTGCTCGTCCGCGGGCACGCCCGCATAGGCGTAGGTGTCGCCCGCGTCGATCTCCACCAGATCGTGGATGAGCAGCATGGACACCACGTGCAGCACGTCCACCGGCTCATTGGCGTACTCGCTGAGGAGCACCGCCATCACCGCGATGTGCCAGGCGTGCTCCGCGTCGTTCTCCTGCCGCCGGGCCCCGGTGAGATAGGTCTGACGGGTGATGAATTTCTCTTTGTCGATCTCGCGGAGGAAACCGAACTGTTTCTGCAGCCGTTCTTCGTCCATGGCGCGCCTCATACCGACCCGTGTTTCTTCGCATACGCCGCGAGGATGGCTTCCGCCATGCCCCGGAGCGTCCCGCAGGCGGCGCGGCTCTCGGCGAGCTTCGTCACGCCGCCCGGCGCGATGGTGCACAGCTCGATCTCTCCCGCCAGGCGGAACGCGTTGCACGACCAGCGGAACTCTTCTTTCTCCGCGTCGAAGAAAATATAGATGGTCTCCGGCCCGTCCCCGGCGTCGCAGATGTCCTCCAGCAGCCCGCCGAGCGCGTCCGCCCGCCAGTCCCGATCCGGCCGCAGCGGCAGAGACGGCGCGCCGCGGTGCTCCGTGTACAGGCAGTACAGGTACACCCCCAGCGCGACGATGCCGATGACCGCCAGCCATTCCGAACTCATACGCTCTCCTCCTCGCACGCGCCTCCTGGCGCTTTTCCTCTCATTGTATCATACGCGGAAACAGAAAAGGCCGCGCCGCCGTGAGCAGCGCAGCCCTTCTCTCAATTCGCCTCGTAAGGCCGGACGCGGAGCGTGAGCCCCCGCTCTTCGCAGAGTTTCCGGCATTTCGCGATCTCTTCTTCGCTCTCCACGTGGTCCACCACGGTGAGCACCACATGGGGCACATGGGCCTTGCAGTGCTCGGCGAACGTGAGCATCGCCTCGAAAGACCCGATGCCGAAGCGGCTCCGAGTGAGCGCCAGATACCGCTCCGCATTGGACGCGTTCAGGCTGATGGACACCGTGTCGAGAAGCCCGTCGAAATCGCCGGACGTGTCCCGCCCGTAAGCCAGGTCCGACAGGCCGTTCGTATTCACCCGCGTGCGGACCTCCGGATGCGTCTCCCGGATGTACCGGAGGAGCTGCACCATGTCGTCCAGCCGCTCCGTGGGCTCGCCGAATCCGCAGAAGACCACCTCGTCCACCTTGTCCCACGGCACGCCGGCCAGCTCCGCCTTCACGTCCTCGACCGACGGCTCATGGCCGTGGAGCCAGAGGGTCTCCTCCTCTCCCATATGTTTCAGCCCCCGCAGGCAGAACGTGCAGTTGCACGTGCAGCGGTTCGTCAGATTGATGTACACATTCCGTTTGCCTTCCGGCTGCCGGCGGAAACTCTCCGCGAGCGTCATATATTTCCCGTGATCGGCTGCATAAACGATCATCGCCATATCTGTCTCCTCCTTCGCGCATCCCGCGCTCACCGCAATTCGGTCAGAAATTCCTCGAACGCCAGCCCCCAGTTCCACGGCACGTCCAGGGGCTCCATGTACGCCAGCACGCGGCTGATGAAATCCGCCGCCTTCGCCACCGCCGCGGGAAGCGACTCTCCCCGGACGAGCGACGCCGCCACGATCGCCGCGAAGGCGTCTCCCGTGCCGGACCGGTCGATGCCGATCTTCGGCCGCCGGAGGATCTCCGGCTCCCGGCCCCGCTCGTAGATGAAATTCCGGATGACGCCGCCCTCGCAGAGGCCGGTGATGACCACCTGCGACGGCCCCGCCGCAGACAGCGCCTGCACCATGCGGAAGAGCTCGCCGTCCGACACCCGGCCGCCTTCCGGATAGGGCTGCTCCAGCAGCTCGCACGCCTCGGTGAGATTCGGCGTCACCAGATCCGCATAGTGGAGGAGCCGCCGCATCTCCCGGCACATCTCCGGCGTGTACGACGCATAGAGCCGGCCGTTATCCCCCATCACGGGGTCCACCATGACCTTCGTCTCCGCCGTGCGGAACAGTTCGATGAAGTCGATCACGATGCCGATCTGCGCCGCCGAGCCGATGAACCCCGTGGCGATGCCGTCGAAAGTGAGGCCGTTCTCTTTCCAGCTCTCCATGTACGGGCGCATACGGGCGGTATAGTCGTCGATGTAGTGCGACGGGAAGCCCGTGTGCACCGAGAGCACCGCCGTGGGCAGCGGGCAGGCCTGCACCTTCAGCGCGGAGATGAGCGGCAGCTCCACCGTCACCGAGCAGCGCCCGAAGCCGGTGATGTCATTGACGAGCGCGATCCGTTTCTGTCTTTCCATACGGCCCTCCCTGCCTCTGTGTTTGTCCTATTATAGCACAGCGCGGGAAGGGGCTTTCGCCCCTCCGCAGGCTCCTCTCTGCGGAGGAAAATTTCCGTGAGCCGCGGCGGCTCACATGGTGCGGGTGCAGGCAGGAGAACGGCGCGTCCTCCTGCGGGACGGACGCAGGACGATGAAATTTCTTTTCCGAAGCTGTCGGGGCGGGGCGTTCATTGCGACGCGGGCGGTTCGCAGACACCGGAGCGGACCCACATCTCGCTGCTGTACGGAACGGTACATGAGGATGCGGACCCACATCACGTTGGAAAAGTTTTCTGCACAGGCGATGCGGGACCACATAGAAAGGCCGTACGTGTCCGAAACACACGACTGTTTCCATTTTTGGAATGCGATTCCATGGTCCCTTCATTTTCTTTCCGTGCCTGACGGAAAGAAAACGAAGCAAAAGAAAGGGCAGCCGCCCCATCACTCCGGCCTGAAAATTTTGCCGGTCACTACCCTACGCGCAACTCGCTCCCTGCGGTCGCTCAAACAGGCGCTCCGGCTGACGCCACCGGCGAAATTTTCTCCCTTCGGGCGCCGGCCTCCGTTCCAACGGGCGGGGAAGCTGCACCAGTACTGGACTTGTATCGTGGCATGGGGTGCGGGCTTCATTTTCGATGCGGATGTTTCGCACACACCGGGGCGGGCCCACATTTCGATGCTATACGGGACGGCACAGGAGGATGCGGGTCCACATCACGTTGGAAAGGTTTTCTGCGCAAGTGATGCGGGACTACATAGAGAGACCGTACGTGTCCGAAATTTACGAATGGTTCCGTTTCTGGAATGCGATTCCATAGTCCCTTACTTTCCCCCTTGTCCCGACAAGGCGGAAAGTAAGCAAAGGGCCAAACGGCCGCCCCGTCACTCCGGCCTGAAAATTTCGCCGGTCACTACCCTCCGCGCAACTCGCTCCCTGCGGTCGCTCAGACAGGCGCTGCGGCTGACGCCACCGGCGAAATTTTCTCCCTTCGGGCACCGGCCTCCGTTCAAAGGGGCGGGGAAGCTGCACCAGTGTTGGACTTACCGCACATGTTATGCGGGCTTCATTTTCAACGCGAACGTTTCGCATACACCGATGCAGACCCACATAGAGACGACTGCCCTTCTTTTCATGCCCGGGGAAGTTTTGTGTCGCGTACAAGCACGCTCCCTTGTGCTAATGTACAACCTCATGCAGGAGCGGACCCACATACGATGAATGATCTGCTTTCTTATACACAAAGGTTTCCCCTTCTAATGCTGCTCCCCATACGCACGCGCGAAGCGCGGCGGATAGGGCCCGGCTCTGCCGGGCCTCCTTCTTTCCCCCTATACGCAGGCGCAGCGCGCCGCGTAAATGTCCGGCGCAGCCGGACTCCTCTTTCCCCTTACGCACGTGCGCAGCACGGCGGAAAAAGTCCGCTTGCGGACTCTCCTTTCCCTGCGGACGGGAATACGGCTCCTCGCCTCGCCTGAGCCCGGCCCCGAAGCCGGGCAGTTCCAGCGGGGCGGCTTCTTTATTTGTGCCGCCCTTCTCCTCAGGCGCTCCCCACCAGAGCGCCGAATTTGCGCCCGGCCATTAAGAAAAAGGGCCGGTGCGGCTCCTCAGAGCCGCAGCAGGCGGGGCGGCCTGACGCGTCTTGCAGTTTGTACTGTCCCGGCATGCTTGTCTCCCTTCGTCCAAGCCGCATTTGAGATGCAAGGGAATTACAAACTGAGCGGCAGGACGCCCCGCCGACAGGTCCTTTTTCGCCTGGCCGGCAACTTCTTCCTTTGCTACTTTCCATCCTTCTTTGGAGAAGAA
>CALXPQ010000006.1 GCA_944390485.1 Veillonellales bacterium | reverse complement strand
TGGCGCTAGCTATGAGGAAACACCCGTACCCATGCCGAACACGGTAGTTAAGCTCATAAACGCCGAAAGTACTTGGCCGGAAGCGGCCCGGGAGGATAGGAAGCTGCTGATAAAGGAGAGGAAGGATTCACAGAGATGTGAGTCCTTTTTCGTTGTGTGTGTGTGAAGGAAGAGACGGGGGAGGAGCTGTCTCTTCTTTTTTATTTCTGTTGAGTCATGGTTCTTTGAGAAGACAGGACCGTATCTGGTGTCCGCAGGGAAGTTTTGATTCGTCGTTGTAGAGGCCTCTCGCGGCGGTCCTCGCTGTAACAGGAGATGCACGGGAAAATGAAATTTTATTCGCCGTTTCATTTCTTTTGATGCACTTCTCAAAAGGGCGCGGTATCCTTAATAGGGAAATGATTTTGTGTCTGACGAGGCGTCTATGTGGCTGATTTTTGCATTGGGTTCGCTGTTCTTCTCCGGGGTCACGTCCATCCTGGCAAAGTGCGGCCTGCGGACGATGGATTCGACGGTGGCGACGGCGGTCCGCACGTCGGTGGTGATGCTGTATTCCTGGCTGGCGGTGTTTCTCGTGGGCTCGCAGGGGACGATCGGCTCCCTCCGCGGGGAGACGCTGCTCTTCCTGCTGCTGTCGGGATGCGCCACGGGCGCGTCGTGGCTGTGTCACTTCAAAGCGCTCCAGCTGGGCCCGGTGAATCAGGTGGAGCCCATCGACAAGTCGAGCGTGGTGCTCACGATCGTGCTGGCGTTCCTGCTGCTGGGCGAGCCGGCGGACGCGGTGAAGGCGGCCGGGGCGGCGCTCATCGGGACGGGGACGTTTCTTATGATCGAGAAGAAGAAGGAGACAGCCGGGACGGGCCGCCGCCGGGTATGGCTGCTCTATGCAGTGGGTTCGGCGGTCTTCGCGAGTCTCACGGCGATCCTCGGCAAAGTGGGCATCGAAGGTGTGGAGTCTACGCTCGGCACGGCCATCCGGACAGTGGCGGTGTTCGTCATGGCGTGGGGCATGGTGTTCATTACGGGGAAACGCCGTCTCGTGCGCGGCGCTTCGGCGCGGGAAGTGGTCTTCCTCATCCTGTCCGCGCTGGCGACGGGTACGTCGTGGCTGTGTTATTACCGCGCTCTGCAGGAAGGGCCGGCGAGCGCCGTGGTGCCCATCGACAAGATGAGTATCCTCGTGACGGTGGCCTTTTCGTATGTCGTCTTCGGTGAGCGGCTCACGGCGCGGTCCGGCACGGGACTGGCGCTCATCACCGCGGGGACGCTGGCCATGCTGTTCTGAGTCAAAATTTAAGCATCAAAAAAGGGCATCCGAAGGGATGTCCTTTTTGTGTGGTTATTGCAGGCTCCGGTAAATCTTTTCCAGATTGTCCCGCATGCGGTCTGTGTAGGAACGGCCGTCTTCTGTGCTTTCCAGCGTGTGGATGGTCTCGACGGAAGCGCCCACTTCCCGGGCGAGGGTCTCGGACACGCGGGGACTCACCATGTCTTCCATGAAGATGGTCTTCACACCCCAGTCCCGGCACTGATCGGCCAGCCGGGCCAGCTGCTGTGCGCCCGGTTCCCCGCCTGCAAAGACGGGGGCGACGCTGTCCTGCGTGAGGCCGTAGTCGCGGCAGAGATAGGCGAAGGCCGCGTGGCCCGTGACGAAGTGCCGGCCCGGCACGGTGCGGAATTTCTCCTGATACTCCGTGAGGAGCGCCTGGCATTCCGCTTTGGCGGCATCAGCGTTCTGCCGGTAAAAATCGGCGTTCGCCGGGTCGGCCTCCGCGAGGGCGTCGGCGATATTCTGGATCTGCACCTGCGCGGCGGAGAGGCTGAGCCAGCAGTGCGGGTCCCACCGCCGCCGGCGGCCTTCCGCGGGGATGGCGTCCACGCCGCGGGAGGCGTCCACCGTGACGAGGGACGCATTGCCCACGGCCGTGGTCACTTCTTCCGCCCAGGGCTCCATGCCTAGCCCGTTGCAGATGAAGAGGCGGGCGTGCAGCAGGGAGCGCAGGCTGCGCGGCGTGGGCTGGAAATCGTGGGGCTCCGTCCCGTCCGGGATGAGCGTCACCACGGCCACTTTGTCCTGCCCGACCGCTTCAGTGAATTCTTTCATGGCGTCGAACGACGCCACCACCGGGACTTTGCCGGCCGGCGGCCAGTCATCTGGCTCGTCCGGGGCACAGCCGCCGAGCAGGACCGCGCACAGCAGGCCCGCGAGCGCGGCACGCCATTTCCCCATGGGCACGCCTCCTTTCTGTTTCCGTACATCGACAGATTCAGTATAGGGCCGAGGGCGGCGCTTGTCAAATAGATGCAAACGAGTTGCATTTAGAGAAGGGGCGGCGCTATAATGGACGCATCCTGAAGAAAGCGAGAGAGGCTATGATTTCGTTACAGCATGTATCTTTCGGCTATGAAAACGGGCCGGCCCTCCTGCGGGACATCTCCATGGAGATCCGCGAGGGGGATTATATTTCCATCGTCGGGGAGAACGGCAGCGGCAAGAGCACGCTCGTGCGGCTCATCCTCGGCCTGCTCCGGCCGCAGCGGGGAACCATCGTGAATACGTTTCGCCGGTGCGCCTATGTGCCGCAGCGGTTCGACACGCTGAACCGGCAGTTTCCCATCACGGTCGAGGAGGCGATGAACTGCCAGCGGCGAGTGCTCGGCCTCGCGGACCGGGACGTGATCCGCCGCGCGCTGGAGCGCATGGGGGTGTACGATCTGAGAGACCGGCTCATGGGCGGCCTCTCCGGCGGCCAGTGCCAGAAAGTGCTCATCGCGCGGGCGCTCCTGGGCGAGCCGGACCTGCTCATCTTCGACGAGCCGTCCACGGGCATCGACGTGAAGAGCCAGCTCGAGCTGTATCCCTTCATGCGGGCGCTGAACCAGGAGCGGGGCGTGACGATCCTCACCGTGGAGCACAACCTGAAATTTGCCGTGAAAAATTCGACGAAAATGTTCCACGTGGTGCATGGCAGCGGCCATTTCTGTTCGCCGGACGACTATATCCGGGAGTATCTGTCGGAAAATATGGGGAGGGACAGCCGTGTTTGAATACGCCTTCATGCAGAATGCCTTCATCGTGGCGGTGCTCATCTCGCTGGTGTGCCCGCTCATCGGCATGTTCCTCGTGCTGCGGCGGTACTCCATGATCGGCGACTCGCTGGCGCACGGGTCGCTCGCCGGCGTGGCGCTGGGCCTCCTGCTGGACCTGAATCCCATCCTGAGCGCGTTCGGCCTCACGGCGGTCTTCGGGCTCCTCATCGAGGCACTGCGGCAGCGGTTCCGCCAGTATGCGGAGCTCATCCTCGTGATCATCCTGTCCCTCTCCGTGGGCATCGCCATCACCATCATCAGCTCTGGCGCGGTCCATGCGAATGTAGAGTCGTTCCTCTTCGGGAGCATCCTCACCGTGACGCGGCAGGACGTGTGGGCCGTGCTCTTCCTCAGCGCGGTGTCCCTCGCCATGGTGGTCCGGCTCTATCCGCAGCTCGTGCTGCTCACCTTCGACGAAGACGGGGCGAAGATCGCCGGCGTGCGGGTCCGGCTCATCAACTACGCCTTCGCCGTGCTCGTGGCGGCCACCATTTCCGTATCCATCCGCATCGTGGGCATCCTCGTCATCAGCTCGCTCATCGCGCTTCCCGTGGCGGCGGCGCTCCAGATGCAGCAGGGATTCCGGCGCACCATGGAGCTCTCCGTCTTCTTCAGTTTCCTCGACCTCATGGGCGGGCTCTTCCTGTCCTACTGGATCGACGCGGCGCCGGGCGGCGTGACGGCGCTCGTCTCTGTGGCGGTGCTCCTCGCGGTCATCCTCTGGCGCAGCGGGGCCGCGCGGGCGCAGGGAAGGAGGCGCGCATGACATCCCCCGGCGAACAGGCCGCCTGCGGAGAGATCCTCCACCGGCACGGCCTGAAAAATACCCCCGCCCGCCGGCAGGTGCTCCGCCTGCTCCGGGAGGGCGGCGTCCTCACGGCGGACGACATCGGCGAGCGGCTCCGGGACGAAGGGCGGACGCCGGACCCGTCCACCCTGTACCGCATCCTGGACCTCTTCACGGCGCGGGGCCTCGCGGAGCGGCACTACCTGCCGGACCTGCGGAAATACGGATTCTCCCTGAAAGCGGCGGGCCATCGGCACCGCCTCATCTGCGTCCGGTGCCGCCGTGTGGTGGAAATCGACCGCTGTCCCCTCGAAGCCTTCGAAAAGGAACTGCGCGAGACGACCCGCTTCGCTATCACCGGGCACAATCTGGAATGGTACGGCCTCTGCCCGGACTGTCAGGCGGCGGAAGCGCGCCGGGCGGAATCCCCGCCGGACAAAAGCGGTCCGGATGGGAAGGCGCAATAAAAAAGACCCCTTGCGGGCCTTTTTTCATGGCATCATTTCTGCTGCTTCCGGATCTCCGTGATCGGCACGCCGCCGATGCCCCAGTTGTCCGTGTCCACTTCGTCGATGGTCACCACCGTGGTGGCCTTGTTCTTTCCCAGCACATCGTGGAGCAGATTCGTCGCGCCCTCGATGAGGCGGCGCTTCTGCTCCGGCGTGACATGGCCTTCCTTCGTGATCTTGATATTGACGTACGGCATGACAGTCTCCTTTCTGCGACAAGGCAATCTCTTTTCCTTATTGTAGCGGAATCCGGTTTTTGCGGGAAGGGGGACGGGTGATACAATGGAGTTCACAGGACACGGAATATAATTGGCGGCAGGGCATCACAGGTCCGCCGCCGGGCAGACAGAAGGGGAGAGCGGCATGAAGCAGTATGTGGTGGATGTGTTCACGGAGACGGTGTTCGGCGGGAATCCGACGGCGGTGTGCCTCATGGAGGAGTGGCTGCCGGATGCGGTGATGCTGCAGATCGCGCAGGAGAATCATCTGTCGGAGACGGCGTTCGTGCGGAAGCAGGACGGCCGGTACGGCCTGCGGTGGTTCACGGTGGTGCGGGAGATCCCGCTCTGCGGCCACGCAGCGCTGGGCGCGGCGTATGTGGTGCTGCGCTTCTGCGAGCCGGGTGCGGAGGCGGTGTCGTTCGACACGATGGGCGGCACGCTGACGATCCGCCGGCAGGGGAACCGGTGCGGGATGAAGATTCCCGGCTGGCCGCTCACAGAGGTGCCGGTGACGGACGAGATGGAGGCGGCCATCGGCATCCGGCCCGCGGCGGCGTACCTGGGGCGGGACCTGCTGTGCGTGATGGCATCGGAGGAAGACGTGCGGCGGGCCGCGCCGGACAGGGAGCGGGTGAAGGCGCTGCCGGGACTGCTGCTGAATCTCACCGCGGCAGCGCGCGGGTATGACTGCGTGGTGCGGTCGTTCGCGCCGAAGCTCGCCGTGGACGAGGACCCGGCGTGCGGATCGGGCCAGTGCCACGCTTTTGCCTACTGGGCGCAGGTCACGGGGAAGCGGGCGTTCTGCGGCTGGCAGGCGTCGCGCCGGGGCGGCACGGTGTACGGCCGCATGGAGCCGGACGGCATCTGCCTCTCCGGCACATCGGCGCTTTTCTCCGAGGCGGAGATATATCCGGAAGGGAAATGAACGAAAGGACATGGGCAGCCGTGCCTTTTTTGCGTGCAGGCGGCGTGGGCAGGGACGTTCATTATGGAGGGCTGCGTGGGTGACGAAGATTTTACCGGGGCTTGATGGTTTCCTGGCAGGAGAACGCTACCATTAAAAAGGATAAGTGTGCCCGGGCGGATAAAGGAGGGATTCCCATGCTGACGGACTGGATGATGAATTCGTTGTGGATCTTCGTTCTGGCGGCGGTGCTCTTCTATTGGTTCTATTTTTCCCGCAGGCGGCGCGGGCGCAGGCGGACGGAAGCGCGTGCCCGCGGGCAGCGCGGCGGCCTGGTGCAGACGGTGGGATTTATCCGTTCCGCGGAGAGGACGGGATTTTATGTCAATGACAATCCGCAGTTCCGTTTCCAAATCGACGCGATCGGGGAAGACGGCACGCTGTTTCCGACCCGCGTCAAAAAGATCCTTCCGCTGTTTGATCTGACGGGCATGACGGCGGGAGCGGCGGTCCCCATCCGGTATGACCCGAAGGACCTTTCAAAAGCCGTGTGGGACGAGGAGCCCGATCCCCGCATCGCCGCGGAGCGGACCGCTCTGTATCAGTGCCGCAGACATCCGGACGACCTGTCTTACGAAGAGAGGATGGCGCTGCTGCAGAGCGGCGTTGTGAGGAAGGCCCGGCTGGAACGGTTCCGGCTGACCGGCCGGCAGGAGGCCGGGGACTGGGAGGCGGAGGCGGTCATACGGCTCGTCGGCCCGGACGGGGAATCGGCGCCCCTGCGGCGG
This sequence comes from Veillonellales bacterium, assembly GCA_944390485.1. GTDB lineage: Bacteria > Bacillota > Negativicutes > Veillonellales > Dialisteraceae > UBA1822. The sequence continues at coordinate 76,416 of CALXPQ010000006.1, read as the reverse complement.
ACCCTGTACGTGGCGGACCGGGCATTGGAGTATCTGGTCCCCGGGCGGTATGTGGATGTCCGCATCGTGCCGGGAGACGGCGCTCTGTTCGGCTTCCTGTTCCGCAGCACGGAACTCTTCGGCGCCCGGTGGGACGGCGGGGCGCAGCCGGGATAGGGCGCGGACCGGAGTGCCGCCATGACGGGCGAGGCCGATGGTATGGAAGACACGGGAAGCCGTGTCTTTTTTGCGCGCAGGCGCGGCCAAAAATTTCCGCCGGCGCAGGGGAAATTCTGTTATAATGGGAACCATGGAAACAGAGATGAAGACCAGCGGGAAGCGCGTCGCCTTCCTCACGCTGGGATGCAAGGTGAACCAGTACGACAGCGACGCCATGAGGAGCCTGTTCCTCCGCCGGGGCTACACCGCCGCGGAGGGGGACGATGAGGCGGACGTGTACATCATTAATACGTGCTCGGTGACGAGCGTGGGGGACAAGAAGTCCCGCCAGACGATCCGCCGTATCCGCCGTGCCCACCCGCAGGCGGTGATCGCCGCGGCCGGCTGCTATGCGCAGCTCGCGCCGGAAGAGGTGGCGAAGACCGGCTGCGACGTGATCGTGGGCAACCAGAACCGACACCGCATCGTGGACTATGTGGAGGCGGCCGCCGCGGGGAAGCGGCAGAACGCCGTCACCGATATCATGAAGGCGTCGGAGTTTGAAAATCTCACGGTGGACCCGGAAGGGGAGGAGAAGACCCGCGCCTTCATCAAGGTGCAGGAGGGGTGCGACAATTACTGCACGTTCTGCATCATCCCCTACGCGCGGGGCCGCCTGAAGTCCCGCCGGCAGGAGGATGCCGTGGAGGAGGTGCGCCGCCTCGCGGAGAAGGGCTACCGGGAGATCGTCCTCACGGGCATCCATCTGGGGAATTACGGCCGGGACCTCCATGACGGGACGACACTGTCGTCGCTCGTGGCGGCGCTGCTCGCCGTCCCGGGCATCGCGCGCATCCGCCTGGGGTCCATCGAGTCGGTGGAGCTCTCGGACGAACTCATCCGCATCATGCAGACGGAGGACCGGGTGTGCAGCCACCTGCACCTGCCGCTCCAGTCCGGCTCGGACGAAGTGCTCCGCCGGATGAACCGTCACTACCGGCTCGGGGAATTCAAGGACCTCATCGCGGGGATCCGGGAGAAGATCCCGGGCATCGCGCTCACGACGGATCTCATCGTGGGCTTCCCGGGCGAGACGGAAGCGCTCTTCGAAGAGACGCTCGCCACGCTCCGGGAGATCCGCTTCTCCGGCATCCACGTCTTTCCCTATTCCCGCCGCACGGGGACGCCCGCCGCGTCCTATCCCGATCAGGTGCCGCAGGCGGTAAAGAAAGAGCGGGTGCACCGGGTGGAAGCGCTGGAAGAAGGCATCAGCAGAGCGTTCCGCTCCTCATTCGTCGGCCGGACCGTGCGGGTCCTCGCCGAAGAGGAGAAGGACGGCCTTTACGAAGGCCTGTCTGATGAATATATCCGCGTCCGCATGGAAGGGACGCAGGTCAGACGGGGAGGGCTCTACCGCGTGCGGATCACATCCGAAGCGGAGGGCGGCCTCATCGGTACAGCAGAGGAGGAATTATGATGGACGACTGCATTTTCTGCAAGATCATCGCCGGAGAGATTCCGGGAAACAAAGTGTACGAGGACGACCACTGGTTCGCTTTCCGCGACATCGAGCCGTGCGCGCCGACGCATGTGCTCCTCGTCCCGAAGAAGCACGTGGCGAACATCCTCGCGCTGGATGACGAAAGCGCGAAGGACTTCGCCGATTTCTTCCAGGTGGTCCAGAAGATCGCCCGGCAGGAAGGGCTCGAAGAGTCCGGCTTCCGCGTGGTCATCAATACGGGCGAGAAGGCGGGGCAGTCCGTCTTCCATTTCCACGCGCACATCCTCGGCGGCCGGGAGATGGGATGGCCGCCTTTCCCGGAAGACAAGTAAGGGAGATCCCAGCGGGCGGGCGCCGGAAGGCGTCCGTTTTCCTTTCGGAAAAATATTTCGCCCGCGGCGGCTCTGCCGATTGACAGAGCATCGGCGATACTCTATAATTTAATAGTGTGCAACAGCACCCCAGAGTATACTTGGAGGGAGGGATAAAGATGTCTGAGATCAAAGTCAAAAAGGGCGAATCTCTTGATAGCGCTCTTCGCAGATTTAAACGTTCCTGCCAAAAAGCCGGGGTTCTTTCTGAAGTAAGAAAACGCGAACATTACGAAAAGCCCAGCGTAAGACGTAAGCTGAAATCCGAAGCTGCCAGAAAACGCAAATTTAAGTGATCTGATCAAATCAAGGTGAGATGAATTGACGTTAAAGGAACAGCTTCTGGCCGACATGAAAGAGGCCATGAAGGCAAAGGCGGAAGGGAAGACGGCGCTGGCGGTCATCCGCATGGCGCGCGCTCACATCCGTCAGGCTGAAATCGACGCCGGTCATGCGGACTTCGGCGATGATCAGGTGGTTGCGATCCTGCAGAAAGAGATGAAGCAGCGCCGGGAGACGCTGGCGGAGATCGAATCGAGCGGGCGCCAGGATCTGATCGACGAGACGAAGGCGGAAATGGCCGTGCTGCAGAAGTACTTACCGGCAGAACTTTCGGAAGACGAGATCCGGAAAGTGGTGCAGGAGACTGTGGACGCACTGGACCCGGGAGAGAGAAATCTCGGCTCCGCCATGAAGGCCGTGATGGCCAAGCTGAAAGGCAAGGCCGACGGCAAGGTGATCAACCGCATCGTGCGGGAGACGCTCGGCTGAACCCGGACAGGCGCTTGACAAAACAGGGACCGTGCGATATCCTTGTTACATAAGCTGATACTGCGTCAAAGATGACCCATTCCATCAGGGGTGGGTCATTTTATTTTTTTGAATCAGCGCATATCACTATTTTCAACAGGAGGGTTTGAAATGTTGAACGAACTGCTGTATTACATCCCCGCGGGTCAGTATGGAAAGGAAGGCATCCTCTCCCTGCTCGCTCAGCATCCGGAGATCCGCTTCGTGTCGCTCGTCGGCATCGATCTGGCAGGCAATGACACGGATGAAAAGATCCCCATGCGCATTTTCAAGGAAAACTACGATGATTTCTTCGCAGGCACCGCTGTGCAGACCGACGGCTCTTCCGTCGTGCTGATGAATATCGCGACGCTGAACGACGCCCGCGTGGATATGGTCGCAGACAGCAGCGTGAACTGGTATGTAGATTATAACAATGACAATATCGACGACGAGACGGGCCTGCCGGTCGGCACGCTCCGCATCCCGTGCTTCCTGCTCCACAACGGCAAATTCATCGACTCCCGCTCCATCCTGAAGCAGTCCTGCGACTACGTGGCTTCCGAACTGAAGAAGCTCCTCGCGGAGAAACCGGTGGCCGGTATGGAAAATCTCCCGGCGGACGACATCCAGGACATCGTCTTCACCACCGGCACGGAACTGGAATTCTGGGTCAAGACCCCGAGCGAAAAGGAAACGGTGGAACACCTCTCCATCTCCCAGCGCCTGCAGGAACAGTACTGGCAGAGAATGCGCGGCAATGTGCGCACCGCCATGGAACAGGCCATCGAAGAGCTGGACGCCCGCGGCCTGAAAGTCGAGATGGGCCATAAAGAAGTCGGCGGCATCAAACCGAAGATCGACGACGCAGGCAACATCATCGACGTGGTGGAACAGCTCGAATGCGACTGGAAATTCAGCCTGAATCCGCTCCAGGCGTGCGACAACGAACTGGAAGCGCGCATCATCATCCGCGAAGTCTTCCGTGAAAACGGCCTGGACGTGTCCTTCAAGGCAAAGCCGATCATCGGCGTGGCCGGCAGCGGCGAACACACCCACATCGGCATCGCGGCCCGCCTGAAGAACGGCAAGACCGTGAACCTGCTCGCGCCGGAAGACATGAAGGCGGACTTCCTCTCCACCATCGGCTACGGCTTCATCATGGGCATCCTGAAGAACTACGAAGCGACGAACCCCTTCATTTCCTCCACCACGGACGCTTTCAACCGTCTGAAACCGGGCTTTGAAGCGCCGGTGTGCATCGTGACCTCTCTCGGCCATACGCCGGAAGTGCCGTCCCGCAACCGCACCATCCTCATCGGCCTCGTGCGCGATATCGACAACCCGAAAGCGACCCGCTTCGAGCTGCGCGCGCCGAACCCCTTCACGAATACGTTCCTCGCCGTGTCCATGCTGTACATGACCGCTCTGGACGGCATCCGCTATGCGGTCACCTCCGGCAAGACCCCGGAAGAGCTGCTGGCTGAACTGTCCAAGAAGCCCGGCGAAGAAGCAGACTACCTCGAAAAAGACCGTGCCTATCGCTGCGAAGACAACGTCTTCGAAGACTTCACGGAAGAAGAACGCAACGCCCTCTTCGGCAAACCGCCGGCTACCGTCTGGGAGAACGTCAAGACCATGCGCGCCAATCCGGACAAAGTGGCGGTCCTCACCGCAGGCGGCTCCGTCAACTCGACCATCGTCGACTCCTTCGTGGCGTCCATCCTCTATCGCTGGAAGAACGAACTGATGGACCGCATCATCCCCGGCACCGAAGCCCTCGTGAAGAGCTTCCGCGAACTGGATGAAGAAGACAAGCTCGATGAGAAGCGCTGGAAAGCCATCAAGGCGAAGCGCATCGAGATCGCCAAGGATACGCTCGACGGCGAATGCATCTGCACGAAGCTGAAAAAAGCGCTCGACGCGGACGACTATGACACCGCTTCCGATCTCCAGCTCGAAATGATGAAGAAGACGGAAGAACTGGGCAAGGAATACCGCGTGTATGAACTGAACATCCTGGACGACTGAGTGCCGTCCTGCAAAAAATCCCGCAGCTCCGCGCCGCGGGATTTTTGCGTGCCTGTGTCCTTTCTATTTTGAAAAATTTGGATTTAATACATTGAAAGATTTCGTTTTATATGCTATGCTGAAACCATCAGAGATCCGTAAGAAGTCCGGCGAAGCCGGAGAATGGAGGAATCCCATGAATTTTGAAATCTACAGATGCGCGGTGTGCGGCAATGTGGCCGCACTGCTGAACAAGAAGGCCGGCACGCTCCAGTGCTGCGGCAAGCCGATGACGCTCCTCACGCCGAACACCACCGACGCGGCGCAGGAAAAGCATGTGCCCGTGGTCTCCCGTGAGGGCGGACAGCTGAAAGTCAAGGTCGGCTCCACGGCCCATCCGATGCTGCCGGAACATTACATCGAATGGATCGCTCTCATCGTGGGCGAGACCGTGCAGATCCATTACCTCGCGCCGGGCGAAGCGCCGGAAACCGTCTTCGCCGATGCGGAACACGGCACGGCGCTGGCGTACTGCAATCTCCACGGCCTGTGGGCGGCGGAATTCTGATCGCGCGGCGGCTGTCGGGACGGCTCTCTCCGGAGGGCCGTTTTTCCGTGGGCGTCCTTTTCAAACGGCGCGCCCTGTGATATACTTACATACCGTGAGGGAAGGATTCGGAACAGAGATCGGACGGAAATTTCTCTCCGCAGAGGGAAAGCGCTTGACAAAACGGTTTCTCATGGGTATACTGTTAAAGTATCTTGCGGCCCGGTGGTGTAGTGGTCTAACATGCCGCCCTGTCACGGCGGAGATCGTCAGTTCAAATCTGATCCGGGTCGCCATATGCGGAAGTAGCTCAGTGGTAGAGCACCACCTTGCCAAGGTGGGGGTCGCGGGTTCGAGTCCCGTTTTCCGCTCCACAATGGCGGCATAGCCAAGCGGTAAGGCAGAGGTCTGCAAAACCTTTATCCCCAGTTCGATTCTGGGTGCCGCCTCCATCGAAACACCAGCCCCCGGCAACGGGGGTTTTATACCATCCTGCCGGGGTGGCGGAACTGGCAGACGCAAGGGACTTAAAATCCCTCGGAGCGTGAGCTTCGTACCGGTTCGATTCCGGTCCTCGGCACCATGACCACAGACGGCCTTCGGAAGAAGGCCGTTTTTGCGTGCCGGACGGCGGCCGCGCGCAAAAAAAAGACCCACGAAGGGTCTCTTTTTTTATGCCTGCTCCCAGTCGATGATGAGGTAGTCCCCCGCGTCGATGATGCGGCGGGCGGTCCCTTCGTGGGTGCGGAGGAAGCGGTCCTTGGCCTTCTCCTCCAGAACGATGAGGTACGGTCCGGGCTCGGCGCGGAGCTCTTCCTCCGTGAAGAAAGGCATCACGTTCTTGGCGTTCCAGCTGATGCCGTCGGGCTGCAGCTCCTTTTTTTCTTTTTCCGTGGTGAGGCGGTAGATGGGCAGGCCGCTGTAGAAGACGGCCGACGTGCGGTATCCGTCGTAGAAGAGGACGGGCGCGCCGCCCGTGTCCATCTGCGCCAGATCAGTCCCCACGGACGCGCCGGAGAAATGGAGCGTTGCCAGCGGAGCCGCCACGAGGGCGAGCGCCGTGTAGACCGCGGTCATGGCCGCGCCGGCGCGCAGGACGACGGTGAGGCGGCCCCGCCACAGCCGCGCCGCGAGGAGGGCGAAGGCGAAGAGCGACGGGAAGGTATAGGTGGTGTACTTCGTGGCGATGATCTGGAAGATGAGGAGCACTGAGAAAGCCCACACAAGGAAGAAGCGGTCCGCGTCGGCGAGCGGCGGGAGCGCATGGCGGTGTTTCCACCGCCGGTACAGCGAGACCGGGAAGGCGAAGCTCCACGGCGCGAAGCCCGCGAAGAACATCATGAGGTAGAAATACCACACGTTCTGCCGCTCGTGCTCGGGGACGGTGGCGCGGAGGAAATTGTGCACGCCGAAGAAATTCACGAGGAAGTCGCTCCCATGGAGGCGGTACATGCCGTAGTACCAGCTCCCGCCGATGAGGAGGAAGAGGAGGAGCCCGGAGAAAAAATGCACGTGCCGCATTTCTCCGAGGTCCCGCTTCCACAGGAGGAAGAGAAGGCACGAGAAGCCCGGCAGGAGGACGCCGATGGGGCCCTTCGTGAGGACGGCCAGCGCCGCGGCGAACCAGCACAGCCAGTAGTACCGCCGGTCCTCCGTGTACCCGAGATAGAAGAAGGCCACCGAAGCGGACATGAAGAAGAAGAGCGACGCGTCGGTGATGACCGCTTTCGAGAGGAGCCAGAACTCGAGGGCCGTCCCGAGGATGACCGCCGCGCTCCACGCCGTGCGCTCGCCGTACACGCGGCGGGCGAACCAGAACGTGAAGAGCACGTTCCCGCAGCCCAGCACCGCGGAGGGGAGGCGCGCCGCCCATTCGTTGAAGCCGAAGACGGCGAAGGACGCGGCCAGCTCCCAGTAATAGAAGACGGGTTTGTCGTACCAGTAGCGGCCGTAGATCTGCGGGGACATCCAGTCGCCGGAGAGGACCATCTCCTTCGCGGTGAGCGCGTAATTCGCCTCGGCGGTGTCCGTTACGGAGAGGAGCGGATTGCCGATGAGGTAGAGATAGGCCGAGAAAAGAAGCAGGAAGGCATAGGGATGCCTGCGGATCGTCTGTATCATGCGAGACCTCCTGGGAAACAAGGGGCGGACCGCCCCGGACAGATGCAGGATAGCAGAGAGGCTTGTAGGATGTTTCAGCAAATCCTGTCGTTTCGTGGAGGAATGATTGAACAAAACTTAAACAATGCGTCCCGCCAGTTGAGGCCCGGCGGCGGACGCGCTACACTATAACTGGCGAATCATTCTATGAAGAAAGGACGGCGGGGCGCATGACCATCCGGCACAGACTGCTGATCTCCCATCTCGTCATGTTCGCCGCGCCGATCCTGATGATCCTGATCACGCTCGTCACCGTGGCGGCAGGTCTCTTCACGTTCATCCAGAGCGGGAACCACGTGTACATCGAGAGCAGCGACCAGTACAACCGGGCGGCGGAGATCCTGTACCACGCGGTCTTCCACGGGAAGCGGGACGAGGCGGAGGTGGACGACACGTCCGGCTACGGCTGGCTCATCCAGGTGCTGGACCCGGAGCAGAATTACGTCATGCTCCGGCGGGGAGACGAGCTGCTCTACCAGTACGGGAACGGCGAGCTCACGGCGCTCTTTCCGCAGATGCCGCCGCCGTCGTCCCTGCACGAGATGGAGCACCCCGACAAGGGGGCGTACGTGTCCATCCGGGACAACGAATACCTGACCATCCGGAAGCGCACCGTGGGGGACACGGCGTATTATCTGTATTTCATCAGCCATCAGGCGCCGCACGGCACGGACGACCGGCTGGAGCACGTGAGCCGCGGGACGCTCCTCTTCCTCGGGCTGGCGCTTCTCGCTTTCATCGGTGCGACGAGCTGGTTCCTCGCGGACTTCATGATCCGGCGCATCCTGCCGCCGCTCGCCGCGCTGAAACAGGGCGCGGAGAAGGTGGTGCAGGGGGACCTGTCCGTGCGTCTCCGCCACGAGGAAACCGATGAGTTCACGCCGGTCTTCCGCGCGTTCAATACGATGACGGAAACGCTCGGCACGACGCTCCGGCAGCGGGCGGAGGACGAAGAGAGCCGGAAGGAGCTCATCGCCAGCATGTCCCACGACATCCGCACGCCGCTCACGGCCATCCGGGCCTATGTAGAAGGGCTGCTGGACGGCGTGGCGAATACGGAGGAGAAGCGCGCCCGCTATCTCGACGTGATCCGCCGGAAGACGGACGAGCTGGACGGGATGGTGGAGCAGCTCTTCCTGCTGTCGAAGATCGACGTGGGAGGACGGGCGGTGCCGCTGGAGGCGGTGGACCTCTCCGACCTGGCGGAAGCCGTCGTGGAAGAGAACCGGGACGCTTTCCAGCGGAAAGGGCTGCGTCTCGCGTTCCATACCGGGGGGCCCTGTCTCATCCGGGGGAACCGCATGCTCCTGGAGCGCATCCTGATGAATCTCATCACGAACAGCGCGAAATACAAGGACCGGCCGGAAGGATGCCTGACCTTCACCCTCGCGCGGGCGGACGGCGCGGTGACGCTCACCGCGGCCGACGACGGACCGGGCGTCGCGGAGGAGGCGCTGCCCCATCTGTTCGACGCGTTCTTCCGCACGGACCGGGCGCGCACCCGCACGGGGAACGGCAGCGGCCTCGGCCTCGCCATCGTGGCGCGGGCCATGGCGCTCATGCACGGCACGGCAGCAGCGGAGAACGGCCGCCCGCGCGGCCTCGTGATCCGGCTCACCTGGCCGGAAGAAGAAACGGGATCGGGGTCCGAAGGGACCGTTTCATAAAAAGGGCCCGGCGGCCATGGGGCGGACGGGCGGAAAGGAGAGGCGTAAGGAAAGGCATGAAGCATATCCTCATCATAGAAGACGACAAGGAAATCGCCGGCATCGAGCGGGACTATCTGGAGCTCTCCGGCTACGGGACGACCATCGCGGAAGACGGCACGGAGGGGATGCGCCTGGCGCTCACGGGCGATTTCGACCTCATCCTGATGGACGTGATGCTCCCCGGCATCGACGGCTTCGAGATCTGCCGCCGCATCCGCGGGGAGGTGGATATCCCCATTCTCATGGTCACCGCCCGGCGGAACGACATCGACAAGATCCGCGGACTCGGCTTCGGCGCGGACGGCTACATCGAGAAGCCCTTCTCGCCGGGCGTGCTCGTGGCGCGCGTGAAAGCGCAGCTCGCCCAGTACGAGCGGCTGAAGGGGAAGCAGAAAAAGGACGACACCATCCGCTACGGGGACATCGAGCTCGACCCGGGCCGCCATGTGGTGACGGTCCGCGGGCAGGAGAAGCGCCTGCCGAACAAGGAGTTCCAGCTGCTGGAGTTCCTCATGATCAATGCGGACCACGTTTTCAGCCGGGAGGCGCTCTACACTCGCATCTGGGGCATGGACCCCATCGGGAATACCGCCACCGTCCCCGTGCACATCAACCGCATCCGCGAGGCCGTGGAAGAAGACCCGGCCAATCCGAAGCACATCCTCAATATCTGGGGCGTGGGCTACAAATTCAAACCATGACCGCAGGGCCGCCGCAGGGCGGCTCTTTTTCTGTGGTATGATAGAGAAAAACCAAAAGGGGAGTGACACAGATGGAAATCAGGAAAGTGACGGCGGTGTATTTCAGCCCGACCCACGGCACGCGGGCCTATGCGGAGGCCATCGCCGCGGCGCTGTCGGCGGAGTACGGGCGGATCGATCTCACGAATCCCTTCACGCGGGAGCAGGCGCACGAGTTCGGCGCGGACGAGCTCGCCGTCATCGGCGCGCCGGTCTATGCGGGACGGCTCCCCGCCGTGCCGGGCGGCCTCTTCGGGAGCCTCCGCGGGCACGGCACGCCGGCGGTCTTCCTCGTGAGCTACGGAAACCGCGCGTACGATGACGCGCTCCTCGAGGAGCAGGACCTCTGCGAGGCGCAGGGCTTCCGGGGCGTGGCGGCCTCCGCGTGGATCGCGCCGCACACCTTCTCGGCGAAGATCGGCGCGGGCCGGCCCGACGCGGCGGACCGGGAGAAGATCACCGCCTTCGCGGCGCGGGTGAAGGCTCTCCTCGACGCCGGCCTGCCGGAGGGCGCGCGCCTCGCCGTGCCGGGGAACCGTCCCTACCGGGAGGCGCCGGCCATGCCGTTCCATCCCGAAGCGAACGAAGCGTGCATCCGCTGCCGCCGGTGCGTCTCCGCCTGCCCTGTGCGCGCCATCGACCCGGCGCATCCGGAAGCGACGGACGCGTCGAAGTGCATCGACTGCCTCGCCTGCGTCCACGCCTGCCCGGTCCACGCGCGGGGCGTGTATCATCCGCCGCTTGCCGCAGTCGCCGCGGGATGCGAGGCGAAATTCCTCACGCCCCGCCGCGAGCCCGAGTGGTTCTTTGCGGGCGTTTGACAGACCGGGCGTCCCTGTGATACGGTAAGAACGGTCATCGGAGGCATGGCAGGAACGGAACCGCCGCGCCGGATAAGATGCCGCCGGAAACGAAGCGCCGGAGGAGGATGGATACGGCCATCCCGCCGGATGAGGCGCTCCGCGGACGGCGGAGTCTTGTCCGGCGCTTTTTTTCATACAGAAAGGAAACGCCATGAAGGGAAGTCATATGAATCTCTCGTTCGGAACGGAACTCATCTACGAGGACGCAGGATTTCAGCTGGAAGGGACGGACAAGGCAGGCATCGTCGGGGTGAACGGCGCGGGGAAGACCACGCTCTTCCGACTGCTCCTCGGGGAGATCGCCCTGGACAGCGGCACGATCTCCGCCGGCCGGGCGCGGCTTGGATACCTGCCGCAGGAGATCGCCGTGGAGGACGAGTCGCTCACCGGACGGGACTATATGTTCTCAGGCCGGCCCATCCGCCGGCTCGAAGCGGAGCTCGAGACGATCTACCGGAAGCTCGAGACGGCGGAGGGGGATGAGCAGGCGGCGCTCCTCCGGGAGATGCAGCGGAAACAGGAGGCGCTCGACGCGGCGAGCCCTTACGACGCGGAGGACGAGCTCCTCGCGCTCGCGGCAGACATGCGCATCGGGGCGGATCTGCTGGACCGGCCCCTGCGGGAGCTGTCCGGCGGGCAGAAGTCGAAGCTGGCCTTCGCGCGGGTGCTCTTCTCCCGGGCGGACGTGCTGCTTCTGGACGAACCCACGAACCATCTGGACGCGTCCACGCGGGATTTCGTCACGGCGTATCTCCGGAATTACCGGGGTGCGGTGCTCATCATCAGCCACGACGTGGAGTTTCTGAACCGCATCGTCCACAAGATCGTCTTCATCAATAAGGCGACGCACAAAATCGCCGTGTACGACGGGAATTACGACACGTACCGGCAGAAATACGAAGAGGAGAAGCGCCTCCGCACGCTGCAGATCATCCAGCAGCACCGGGAGATCCGGAAGCTCGCCGACTTCGTGCAGCGGGCGAAGCAGGCGAGCCAGACGAACCACGCCCTGAAACGCATGGGGCAGGAGCGGGCGCTCCGGCTGGAGAAGAAGAAAAAGGAACTCATCCGCGAGGAGCCGGCGTACGGCCGGGTGAAGATGGAGATCCGGCCCCGCCGGGAGGGCGGCGCGGTGCCCCTCGAGGCGGACCGGCTGAGCTTCCACTATCCGAAGCGGCCTCTGCTGTATCGGGACCTGTCCTTCCTGCTCCACGGGAAGGAGCGCTTCCTCGTGGTGGGTGAGAACGGCGTGGGGAAGTCCACCCTGCTGAAGCTCCTCGTGGGACTTCTGACGCCCACGCGGGGCACGGTGCGCTTCCACCCGAAGACCGATTTGGCGTACTACGCGCAGGAGCTGGAGGAGCTCGATCCGGAGGCCACCGTCATGGAAAACGCCGCGGCCGGCGGGGATTTCGCGGAGTGGGAGCTGCGGCGCGTGCTGGCCAATTTCCTTTTCCGTGGGGATGACGTGTACAAGAAGGCGTCCGTCCTCTCGCCGGGCGAGAAAGCGCGGACGGCCCTGTGCCGCATCCTCCTGCGCCGGGCCAACCTCCTCCTCCTCGATGAGCCCACGAACCATCTCGACCCGGACACGCAGGCGGTCATCGGACAGAATTTCCGGACCTTCGACGGGACCATCCTTGTGGTGAGCCACAATCCGGCCTTTGCGGAGCAGATCGGCATCAGCCGCATGCTCATCCTGCCCGAGGGGCGCATCGAGCCGTACTCCGCAGCCCTGCTCCATTATTATTACGAAAAGAATACGCCCGAAGAATGGAAGCGGAAATGGGCGGACTGGAAGCCCCGCCGCTTCGAATAGGCACGCAAAAAGAGCCGCTCCGGAAGGGAGACGGCTCTTTTCTGTATGCATGAAGGAGCGCGGCTCAGCGCGCGGCGTCCTGCACTTTCTTCCTGTGGACGAAGTAGTAGAAAGGCACCGCGATGACCGCCGCGCCGAGGCCCATGACGAGCTGCTGCGCCGTGGCCTGCGCGAGGAGCCACACACTGACGCCCGTCGCGATGAGCGGGATCACCGGCCCGAAGGGGATGCGGAACGCGCGGGGCGCGTCGGGCATCTTCTTCCGGAAGACCGGGATGGACAGGCACGTGGGGATGTACTGCGAGAAGCGGGACACCACGCTGATGGACGCGAGGAAAGTGAAGCTCCCCGTGTAGGCGATGAGCATGGCGATGACCGTGGAGACGATGATCGACCAGTACGGCGCGCCGTAGCGGTTGCGTTTCGCCATGAAGGCGGGAAGCATGTGCTGCTCCGCCAGGGCGAGGCAGCTGTGGGGCGTCACGAAGGACGAGCCGATGCAGAGGCTGCCGATGGAAATGAGCGTGCCCGCGGCGACCACCGCCGTGCCGAAGGGGCCGGCGATGCGGCTGAACGCTTCCTGCACGGGCGCGGTGGTGTCCGCCAGCTCCATGCCCATGATGCCGATGGCGCAGGCCAGGAGCAGCACGTAGATGGCGGAGACGGCGAAGATGGTGATGAGCGTCGCCTTCGGCAGGTTCTTCTGCGGATTTTCCATTTCCGCCGCCGCCACCGCGAGGCTCTCGAAGCCCGTGAAGGCGAAGAAGAGCATGACTGCCGCCGCGCCGAAGCTGCCCGGCGTGTAGACGCCGTTCGGGAAGAGCGGCGTGAAGTTCGACGGCTCGATGAAGAAGATACCCATGCCGATGAAGAGGATGAACGGCACGATCTTCGCGATGGTGGCCACGTTCTGCACGATCTTGTACAGCGGCACGCCGAAGAGATTCACCCCCGCGAGGAGGCAGAAGATGACCGTGACGATCACGTTCTTCATGAAATCGCTGGAGAGATCCGGCAGGATGCCCGCCAGCGCCGTGGCAAAGCCCACGCCCATGGTGGAGAAGGCGATGATGCGCGTCATCCAGGTGAGGAAGCCCACTTCATAGCCGATGAAATCGCCGAAGGCCTCCTTCGCGTAGATGTACGCGCCGCCGTTCGCTTTGAAAAGGCCGCTCGCTTCGGCGAAGCAGAAGGTGATGGCCAGTACGAGGCACATGTCGAAGAGCATGACGAGAAGGCTCGCCGGGCCGATGAGGGCCACCGCCTTGTTCGGCAGCAGGAAGATGCCCGACCCGATGATGCCGTTGATGCCGAGGAGCACGATGCTCCAGAAACCGAGTTTGTTTGTTCCCATGCGTATCCTCCTTTCTGTCCGGCGCTTCCGAGGGAACAGGGAAGGCGCGCCGGGCCGTCGGGATGGTTTATTTCCTGCGGAATGCGTCCGCGCGGGCGATGAAATCGGCGAAGAGCGCCTTCATTTCCGGGTGCTCCTGCCACATGTTTTCCGGATGCCACTGCACGGCCACGATCTGGTCGCTGCCGCGGGACTCCACGCACTCGATGACGCCGTCCAGCGCTTTCGCCGCGGCGTAGAGGCCGGGCGCCACGTCCTTGACGGCCTGATGGTGGCGGGAGTTGATGTACGCTCGCTCACCGAGGGCATGGGCGATGACGCTGCCCGGCTCGACGGCGATGTGGTGGGTCGGGTAGCTCCCTGGCGCCGCCTGAGAATGGCGGATGTACGCGTTCGGATTCTGGGACGGGAGATCCTGATAGATGGTGCCGCCCATCACCGTATTGATGAGCTGGCAGCCCCGGCAGATGCCGAAGATGGGCTTGCCGGATGCGTGGAACGCGTGGAAGAGTTCCGTCTCGAAGACGTCGCGCAGGTAGTTCGTGGTGCCGATCTTCCAGATGGGCTCCTCGCCGAAGAAGGTCGGGTCCATGTCCGGGCCGCCGGGCAGGATGAGCGCGTCGAAGAGGTCCACGTAGTCTTCGCCCCGTGCGCCGGGCACGTCGGGCAGCACGATGGGGAGCGCCCCCAGTTCGTGGATCACATCCACCAGACCGCGGGCCGTGAACGGCGCGCGGACGAGATTCGTCACGTCGGATGCATACGGATACGTGTCCGCCGTGATGGCGATACGAAGTTTTGTCATACAAATTCCCCCCTGTAAAAACTGTTCTGCTTTAACGCGTCTTCCCGTCATGGGAAAACGCGCCAGAGCACTCTGCCCATTATAGAAAGTCCCGTACCGATTGGCAAGAGGGGCGGCGGCGCGGCGAGCTCTGCCGGGCCGGAGCGCAGTCCGGAGACAGGACAGGCCGGCGCTTGACAGGGGCTGAAAAATATAGTATCTTAAATAAGTCACCGATATGGAGTGGTACTCAAGCGGCTGAAGAGGACGGTTTGCTAAATCGTTAGACCGGGCAACCGGTGCGGGGGTTCGAATCCCCCCCACTCCGCCAGACAGAAAAGGCTTCCGGATTTCCGGGAGCTTTTTTCATGCGTGTGGTCGGACAGGCGGGCCGTGCCGGCGCAGGGCGCTGTGCTATAATAAAAAGGAATATAAAGATACAGAGAATCGTCAGATACAGAGAAAGGCGGCTTCCAGGCCGCAGTGAGGTGACCTATGAAACAGTGGAAATGGCTGGCGGGCCTGCTGGCGGGAGCGCTTCTCCTGTCCGGCCTGACCGCGGAAGCAAAGGAGGCGCGCGCGCCGGCAGAGCCGGAGGCGGCTGCCGGAGAAGATGCAGGCTGGCGGCTGGACGAGTCGTCCGTCCATGTGACAGACGCCGACGGAGACGACATCATGGCGGAAGCCATCGTTATGGAGGCGGACGGGAAAGGCCGGCCCTCCATCCGGCGGGCGGCGTATAAGCTCACCGGAGATCAGAAGGATTTCGTCATGGACAGTCAGGGAGAATGGCGGCCCGTGAAGAAGGACAGTCCGGACGCGGCGTGCGCTGCCCGCATCCGGGAACTCCTGAACGACCCGGCGCGGCGCGCGCAGTTCGTGGCGGAGCTCCAACAGGTGCTCATGAAGCAGTGGACGGCCAGAGAAAAAGCCCGGGAGCAGGCATCGGTCGTGGTGGTCACCATCGAGCCGGCCGGACAGCCCGCGGCGGAGAATACCCGCGGCGAGGCGGAGCCTGACGCGAAGACGGACACTGTCAAAAGCCGCAGCGGAGCCGGAGCGCCGGGCAGCGGGGCCGTGACCCCGCCGGACCGGACAAAGGAGACGGCGCCGTCGGACGGAAAGAAAGCCAGCCCGGCCGGGAAGCCGGAGGACCGGAACGAACTGGCGGAAAAAGGACGAGGAGATGACCGGGCTCCGGAACAGAAAAAGCCCGCCGCTCCGGAGGAACCTGCCGTGGTGGTGGAGATCACCAGCCACGAGCCGCAGGTGACCATCGAGCCCATGCCGTCGGCGGAGATCCGCCCGGAGCCCGGCGAAGCAGTTCGCCGGTGAAGCCGGCAGAGGGCTATAGGTAAATTCAATAGCGCAGATGAGAAGATTTCATCTACAATAAGAAGGAAACAAAAAGACGCGCTGCCCCCGCGGGCGGAGCCGCGGCACGGAAGAAAAGCTTCCGGTACGGATAAGGAGGACATACTATGACGATAGCCAATCTGATCAGAATCTTGACGGAAGCGCTGGAAGGGGACCGCGACCAGCGGGAGTCTCTGCCCGGCCTGATGAAAGAAGCGGACAAGGCGTGGCGCCGCGCCGACCGCCGTATCGAACGGTCGCGCCTCGGCGCGCAGGCCGCCATGGGCGTGCTGGAAAAAGTGCGCATCAACGCGCTGGCCGTGCAGATGGATGAATTCCTGCAGGAATACGAAGCGCTGAAACATGTGAATCTGGACGACTGCCGCGACTATATCGCCCTCCGGCCGGAACCGCTCGACCTGAAGCGCCTCCACACGCTGGTGGACATGTACGACCGCATCCGCGACGCCGGCACGGTGGGCTACTCCGCCCGCTCCGAATCCACCATGCTCTTCGGCCCCGGGCTCCTCACGTGGTACGCCCGCACGCCCGATTTCCACTTCGGAGAAGACGTGCTGCGCGCCGGCACCATGGACCAGCTGAAAGCGGCCGCGCAGGACCTCCAGAGCTTCGGGGATAAAGTGACCGAGATCTGCTCCCGCCTCCAGTCCATCCGCCACGCCGCGGAGAAAGCGGCCGACGTGCTTTACGACCTGAGCGACTTCCTCGAAGACTGCACGGAGGACATCCGCCATCTGCGCAAGACCCGCCGGGCGGATTGGACGGAATATACCCTGAACGAAAAGCTCGCCGTCGCCCGCGGCGTGCAGATCGCCGAACTCATGCAGGACATGGCCGATTTCCATGTCCTTACGGAAGACGCCATGGTGAAAGAATCCCTCGTGCGGGCCACGAAGCACGCCCGCGAAGTCATCCACCAGCTCGGCGCATAAAATTTCTGTAAAAGGCAGGCTAAAGCCTGTCTTTTTTGTTTGCAAAACTATGGAGTGAAAATATTTTTAGGGATTGCATGAGAAAGATCCTTATCTTAAAATAAAATAAAGACATATATAATACGTTACGATGAAAATAAGGAGTGAACTACCAATGCAATTATCTGTGTATAAAGGCTTTGATGAAAAATTTTTGCAAAATTTGAAAATGCGGCCATTGGTTGATACGATCATTTCTCAAAAATTAAATATATTATTATTTGATAAAAAAGTACGGAAACAGCTAAATATTGCCTTGTTGAATCTTGAGGATGAAGATTGCGTATGGGTAACCTATGAAGAATATACTTTGATTAAAGGAGAAGTTGAGACAGAAATCATTAATGATGGACTCCAGGTTGTCTTTTATTTAAATAATATATATCCAGAATATTATCCTATTCCATTTTCTATGTCGGAAGAGTTGATTCATGAGATAAAGCGTGTGGTTCATGATGAAGAAGACAGAAATATCAGTCTTTTGTGTAAACGTTTTTTGAGTGTTTACAATACACTCATTGAAGTCAATGGAGCATATTATGGGAGTTTTTATAATTATGAATATGAATATGGAGATAAAATTTTACTGAAAAATTATTATACAAAACTTGAAGATATTTCTGACACAATTCATGAGACTGATTATGATATTTTTTTGAATGGAGATATTGAAACATATCTCAGGGATTTAGAAAAAATTCGTCTTGTAAAGCCAAAAGTAATAGGAATTCAAGCAACTAAAAATCATATAGCGGAACGGGTAGAAAAATCACTTCGGGCATACTGCAGGATGCAGGGAATTAGACTTGTCAAATTTACCGAAAAACTACCGGAAGAGAGTGAACGGGAAAATGAACTGATAGCGATTGCAAAACAGGATATGAAAATTGCAAATTTTCAAAAATTTCGAATGCTGAAGTTTTATGAAAACCCTGATATTAATAAAGATATCATAGAATTATCTCAGGTGAATATTATTCAAGAAATTATTCAGCAGGCAGAAAATTCTTATAATACCGATAAAGGAAGGACATTCCGGGATATTTTTATTACTGCACCAACCGGTGCGGGAAAATCAGTAATGTTTCAAATCCCCGCAGTATATTTGGCAAAGAAATATCATAAACTGACCATTATTATTGAGCCTGTAAAAGCACTCATGCAGGATCAGAAAGAAAAATTAAATCAGGCAGGATTTACGCGGGTAGAGGCATTTAATTCTGATTTGATTACACAGGTAGAAAAGGAAGCAGTTCTGAAACGGATAAAAGAGGGAGAAGTAGATTTGCTGTACCTAAGCCCGGAAACACTGCTTTCATATTCTATTGAAACGATTATTGGGGACAGAGAAATTGGGTTGGTTATTGTGGATGAGGCGCATATTGTTACCACATGGGGGATTGGTTTTCGACCGGATTATTGGTATCTGGGCGGGTATATTAATAGACTGAGAAATCAAGTGCAAACAGTAAGAGGTAAAAAAAGGAAAGTTTATCATTTCCCGGTTTGTGCTTTTACCGCAACCGCAATTAATGGTGGCCCGGATGATTCTGTAAGTGAAACAATTATTAGTTTGTATATGGAAAATCCTATAAAATATATTGGATATGCTCGTCGTGATAATATTCAGTTTCAGATTATTCATCAATCAGAAAATAAGAGATTATCGAAAAGTGAATATGAGGAGGCTAAAGCGAATTGTCTGAAAACTCATATTGATCATTGGTTGACAAAAAAAGAAAAAACGATTGTTTATTTTCCATATGCGACGCTTGCTGGTGATGCAGCCAAGGGAGTTCGCAGCTTCGGGGATTTAAATGCAGATGACCGTATTGGCGTTTATATAGGGAGAAATATTGATAATTGGGGTACTGAAGCATTTAATATGATGAAAAATAAAAACTTCGAGGATTTTCGAAGCGGGAAAAAATTTGTTATGTTTGCAACAAAAGCATTTGGAATGGGAGTTGATGTGGATGATATTCAGAATGTTTATCATTATGCAGTAACTGGAAATCTTTGTGATTATGTACAGGAAATTGGTCGTGCCGCACGTAAGGCCTATATTCATGGCCATGCAATTATGGATATATATAATGGCGATCGGAAATTTATGAATAGTTTGTTCGGCATGTCACAAATTCGTCAGTATCAAATCACAAAAGTGATAGAAGGGATTTATAATACTTATAAAAGTAAAGGAGAAAGGCAGAATTTCCTTATTTCCCCGGAGTCATTTACCTATATTTTTAATGGAAAAGGAGTTCAGGATGAAGGACAATGCATTAATAAATTGAAAACCTGTTTGCTTATGTTGGAAAAAGATTTTTATGATAAATACAATTTTAAAGTACTTATTTCTCGGCCACAAAGTGTTTTTACCAAAGCGTTTGTTTGCATCCAACGTGAGTATGAAGATTTAGTTCTTCAGTCTAAATATGCTTCTTGTTTTCGGTTTGTGGAAAAAGGACGTAATCATGAAAAACAGGCAGATGGCAGTTATATAAGTGATATGGGGGATATTTATATCATTGACTTAAAACGAATATGGGAAATTTATTATCCAAATATATCTTTCCCACAGTTTAAATATTTTTATTTTAATAGGCATCCACAACATGAAAAAGAAATCATGCCAACAATACGTGCTTATATTATGCCGAGGCAGAAAGTTAATATTACAGCAAGAAATGGAGAAAGACTCAGTAATTTGCGTGAACAGATTTTGGGAGATTTTGAATATATTGCTGATAGACTGTATTCCACATATGGTAAGCAATATTTTACAACGGAAGATTTTATTAAAATATTGAAAGAGCACTACGGAGTGACGAAAGCAAGAATTATTGCCAACTCGTTATTTGATCTGGTTGATCCCCAGCGTCGATGTGTGAAATGGAGAAGTGATATAAAGGGGAAAATGTCTTTTTCTTTGTCCCGAGGAGATTTTAAGGAATATATGCGAAAGGCTATCCTCAAATCACAGATTGTTAATAATATTTCTCTCGTAAATAAGGCAAATTATTCTGGTTATCTTAGTCTGGCTACAGATGAAACTTCAATGATTGCATTGAAATTATTATCAATCTTTGATTATATTACATATGAAATATTGGGAGGATCAGAACCGGAAATATTTGTCCGATTAAATGATCCGAGTAAGATCAGAAATATTGCGCTTGGAAGGGTTAAATATTCTAATTCTTATGTGATGAGAAGCGCTAAGAAACACGAAAGAGATGTAAGTGTTTTATCTCATTTTTTGAATGACCTTGTTACAGATAAAGAACGTTGGGATTTTATCGAAGATTATTTCCTTGGACGGGATGTATTACAGAAAAAGTCTGCTTTGTAATTGGGGATGTATAAAATTATATGATGTGCGAAAAAGGAGGGCTTATGGGAACACGGACCTATACGCTTCATGTGGCGGGCTGCACGCGGGAGCTGCCCATCCTCAATATTTCCGCCACGACGGCCATCGCGTCTTTCGTCATCCTGGGCGACGTGGAGCTCACGGAGCGGGCTGCGGCGGCGCTGGTGGAGAAAGTGCCCCGCGATACGGAGGTCATCCTCACGGCGGAGACGAAGGGCATCCCCTTGGCGCACGCCATGGCGCGGCGTCTCGGGATGGGGCGGTTCATCACGGCGAGGAAATCCGTCAAGGCCTATATGAAGGATCCGCTCATCGTGAAAGACCGGTCCATCACCACGGCGGGCGAGCAGGTGCTCATTCTGTCGGAGGAAGACGCGGCGTACCTTCGCGGGAAGCGCGTGCTCCTCGTGGACGACGTCATCAGCACCGGCGGGTCCATGCACGCCATGGAGACGCTCGCCGCGCGGGCCGGGGCGTCCGTATGCGGCCGCGCGGCCATCCTCGCCGAAGGGGATGCCGCCGCCCGCACGGACATCCTCTATCTGGAGAAGCTGCCCCTTTTCCCGGCGGAGTGAGGGGAAAACTTTTTTCTGTGATACGGGATTTCTATGGTATAATCTAAGTTAATGTAGGTAAAGCAGGACAAGTGCATGTTCCGATTCAGTTCATGAGGGAGGGAATCCATGAAACATCAGGAAACAGTGATCATCGTCGATTTCGGCGGGCAGTACGCGCAGCTCATCGCGCGCCGCGTCCGCGAATGCGGCGTGTACTGTGAGATTCTGCCGTACACGAAGTCGGCGGACGAAATCTTGTCTCACGACCCCAGAGGCATCATCCTGTCCGGCGGCCCGTCCAGCGTCAATGCGGAAGGCGCGCCGAAGATGGACAAAGCCGTCTTTAATGCGGGCGTGCCCGTGCTGGGCATCTGCTACGGCATGCAGCTCATGTGCAGCGAGCTCGGCGGCCGGGTGGCCCGTCCGGACAAGCATGAATACGGCCACACCATTTTCTACCGCGACGGCAGCTCCCCGCTCTTCGACGGCGTCTCCGAAAAGACCGCCGTGTGGATGAGCCACGGCGACGCGGTCGCGGAAATGCCCGCGGGCTTCGGCCTCGCCGGCCATACGGACCTCACGCCTACCGCGGCGGTCGCTGACGAAGCGCGCCGCCTTTACGGCGTCCAGTTCCATCCCGAAGTGGTCCACACCGAAGAAGGCACGCAGATGCTGAAGAACTTCCTCTTCTCCATCTGCCGCTGCGAAGGCGGCTGGTCCATGGGCAGCTACATCGACATCGCCGTCGAGCAGATCCGTGAGCAGGTGGGACTGCACAAGGTCATCTGCGCCCTCTCCGGCGGCGTGGACTCCTCCGTGGCGGCCGTCCTCGTCCATAAAGCCATCGGCGATCAGCTCACCTGCGTCTTCGTCGATCACGGCTTCCTCCGTCTGGGCGAAGCGGAACAGGTCGTGGAGACCTTCCGCAATAAATTCCACATGAACCTCATCCATGTGGACGCGTCCGAGCACTTCATGTCCCTCCTCCAGGGCGTGACCGAACCGGAAAAGAAGCGCAAGATCATCGGCGCGGAATTCATTCATACCTTCCAGCAGGAAGCGGACAAGCTCGACGACGTGAAATTCCTCGTGCAGGGCACCCTCTATCCCGACGTGGTGGAGAGCGGCACCGCCACCGCGGCGACCATCAAGAGCCATCACAACGTGGGCGGTCTGCCGAAAGACATGAAATTCCAGCTCATCGAACCGCTGCGCGAACTCTTCAAGGATGAAGTGCGCGAGCTGGGCCGCCAGCTCCACATGCCGGAAGAAGTGGTGAACCGCCAGCCCTTCCCGGGCCCGGGCCTCGCCATCCGCATCATCGGCGACATCACGAAAGAACGGCTGGATATCCTCCGCCGGGCCGACTTCATCGTGCGCGACGTCATCGAGAAGCGCGGCCTCTACAACAGCATCTGGCAGTCCTTCGCCATCCTCCCCGCCGCCATCCGCAGCGTGGGCGTCATGGGCGACGAACGCACCTACGACTACACCGTGGGCATCCGCGCCGTGACGAGCTCCGATGGCATGACCGCCGACTACGTCCGCTTCCCGTGGGACGTCCTCGACGAAATGAGCCGCCGCATCGTGAACGAAGTAGAAGGAGTGAACCGTGTAGTCTACGACATCACCTCCAAGCCGCCGAGCACCATCGAGTGGGAATGATACAGCCTCTTTTCAAAGCTCCGGGAGCACACCGCTCTCCGGGGCTTTTTTCTTTTGACAGGGACAGGGTGTTTTTGCGTGCGGAGCGGGAGGGAGGCGGGACGGAAGAGGGGCGATATGCTATAATTAAACGATACGAATTTCACAGAAATCAGGGGAATACGCATGGGAAAACAATATTTCACCATCACTTACGGCTGCCAGATGAATGAGTCCGACACGGAGCGCATCAACGGGCAGCTCGCGGAGCTGGGATATACGGAAGCGCCGGCCATGGAGGACGCGGACATCATTATCCTGAATACGTGCAGCATCCGCCAGAACGCGGAGGAGAAGGTGTACGGCAAGATCGGCGAGATCAAGCGGGTGAAGGAAAAGAATCCGGATCTTCTCGTGGGGATCATGGGCTGCATGGCGCAGGAGAACAAGGGAAAGCTCATTTCCCGCATGCCCATCATCGATTTCGTGCTCGGTCCGTACCACATCCATGACCTGAAAGAGGTCGTGGAGGAGGAACTCGCCGCACGGCAGCACGTGGTGCGCACGCAGATGAATCCGGAGCGCGTGAAGGACTACAGCGAGCTCCGCGCGGAGCGGAAGAGCCGGACGTTCGCCTGGGTGCCGATCATGCAGGGGTGCAACAAGTTCTGTACGTACTGCATCGTTCCCTATGTGCGGGGCCGGCAGACGAGCCGCACGGTGGAGGACATCGTGCGGGAGGCGGAGGGCCTTGCAGAAGAAGGGTATAAAGAAATCACGCTTCTCGGACAGAACGTCAATTCGTACGGTCTCGATTTCCGGGACGGCACGGATTTTGCGGATCTCATCCGCGCGCTGGACCGGGTGGACGGCATCGAGCGCATCCGCTACATGACGTCTCATCCGAGGGACATGACGTTCGACATGGTGGACGCTATGGCGGATTCGCCGAAGGTGGCGCGCCATATGCACCTCCCCGTGCAGCACGGGGACAACGAGATGCTCCGCCGCATGAACCGGGGCTACACCATCGAGCATTTCATGGAGCTCCTCGCCTATGTGAGGAAGCGTATGCCGGATATCGCGGTCACGACGGACCTCATCACGGGATTCCCCGGCGAGACGGAGGAAATGCATCAGGCGACGCTGCGGCTTCTCCGGGAAGCGCAGTTCGACTCGGCCTATACCTTCATCTATTCGCCGCGTCAGGGCACACCGGCGGCGCGCATGGAGGACCAGATCCCGGACGATGTGAAGAAGCGCCGCCTGCAGGAGCTGATGGACGTGGAGAACGAAATCAGCCTCGCGAAGAATCAGGCCATGGAAGGCCGGGTCTTTTCCATTCTGGTAGAGGGCCCGACGAAGCAGGACGCGGGGCACTGGTACGGCCGCACGTCCACGAATAAGATGATCATTTTCCCGAAGACGGACGGGCTCGCCATCGGCGATATGCGGGAGGCGCTCGTCGAGCAGGCGCAGACCTGGGTGCTGAAGGGAAAGCTCGTATAAATAGGACGCCGCGGAGACGCGCGGCGGAAAGGACAGAAGACAGGGATGGCAAAGACACCGCTCATGGACCAGTACCGGAAGATCAAGGAGAACTATCCGGACGCGCTCCTTTTTTTCCGGCTCGGGGATTTTTATGAAATGTTTTTCGACGATGCGGTCACCGCATCGAAGGAGCTGGAACTGACGCTCACCGGGCGGAATGCGGGCATGGATGAGCGGGCGCCCATGTGCGGCGTGCCTTACCATGCGGCGGAGACGTACATCTACCGCCTCATCCAGAAGGGGTACCGCGTGGCGATCTGCGAGCAGATGGAGGACCCGAAGAAAGCCAAGGGGCTCGTGAAGCGCGAAGTCATCAAGGTCATCACGCCGGGGACCATCCTCTTTGAAAATTCCATCGCGGACAAGTCGAACAATTACCTCGTCTATATCGTGGAGCATGAGAAAAAGCTCGGCTGCGTAATGGCGGACATCTCCACCGGCGAGTGCTGGTGGGGCCTGTGGGACGCAAAGAAGGAAGCGGACGATTTCTTCGACATGCTCTCCATCTACAGCCCTGCGGAAGCGGTGTGCGCCGTGTCGGACGACTGGTACAGCCGCATCGAGCCGTACTGTGCGGCGCGTCTTGGGGCGTGCCTCCTCACGCGGCGCGATGCGGAGGAGCTGGCCGGCGCGCCCGTGCCGGCGGAAGCGGCGGACGTCGCGGACGAAGCGGTGCGCCGCGCCTTTGCAGGGCTGGCGGCGTACCTCCGGGAAGTGATGAAGGCGGACGTGCCCATGATCCACATGGCGGCGCCGCTCCGGGAGGACCACACGCTGACGCTGGCGGAAGACTGCCTGCGCAATCTGGAGATCACGAAGAACATGCGCGACGGCGGTCGGAAAGGGACGCTCCTCGAGGTGCTGGACCACACGAATACCGCCATGGGGGCGCGCCTCCTGAAACGCTGGCTCGAACGGCCGCTCACCGACGTGAACGCCATCGTGCTCCGGCAGGACGCGGTGGAGGAGCTGACGCTCCATGCGACGGAGCTGGAGAAGCTGGAGCGGCTTCTGTCCCGCATCTTCGATTTCGAGCGCATCCTTTCCCGCATCGAGGCGAACACCACGTCGCCGAAGGATCTGCTGGCGCTCAAGGCGTCGCTCGGGGTGGTGCCGCAGATCAAAGACCTGCTCAGCGGCGCGCGGTCTCTCCTCCTCACGCGGCTCAATCAGCAGATGGGTCTTCACGGAGAGGTGTACGACCTGCTGGACCGCGCCATGGACGAGAATGGCACGGGCAATGTGCGGGACGGGAAATACATCCGCTCCGGGTACAATGCGGAGCTGGACGAGCTGCGGTCGCTCACGGAGAACAGCCGGAAATGGATCGCCGATCTGGAAGAGAAGGAAAAAGAGAAGACCGGCATCAAGATGAAGATCGGCTTCAATAACGTATTCGGCTACTATTTCGAGATTTCTCATGCGAACAAGCTCCCCATCCCCGCGTATTTCACGCGGAAGCAGACGCTGGCGAACGCCGAGCGCTACATCACGCCGGAGCTGAAGGAATTCGAAGTGAAAGCGCTCTCCGCGAAAGAGAAGACGGAAGAGCTGGAGCTCCGCATCTATCAGGAAGTGAAGAATACCATCCGTCCGGCCATCGCGGACATGCAGAAGACGGCCCGCGCGCTCGCCGCGGCGGACTGCCTCGCCAGCCTCGCCCGGGCGGCGCTGAAAGACCGGTACGTCCGGCCGGCCATCACGCGGGACGGGCGCATCGCCATCAGGGACGGCCGCCATCCCATGGTGGAGCATGCCCTGAAGCGGGAGATGTTCGTGCCGAACGACACGCTCCTCGACCACGACGGGCAGGAGATTCTCATCATCACTGGGCCGAACATGGCGGGGAAATCCACGTACATGCGGCAGGTAGCGGTGCTCACCATCATGGCGCAGACCGGATCGTTCATCCCGGCGAAGAGCGCGTCCTTCACGCCGGTGGACCGGGTCTTCACCCGCGTGGGGGCGACCGACGATATTTCCACCGGGCAGAGCACCTTCATGGTGGAAATGCAGGAGGTGTCGCAGATCCTCCGGAACGCCACGAAGAACAGCCTGATCCTCCTGGACGAGATCGGCCGCGGGACCTCCACCTACGACGGCATGAGCATCGCCCGGGCGGTGGTGGAATACATCGACAGCAAAATCCACGCGTACACGCTCTTTGCGACGCATTATCACGAGCTGGCGGATATGGAGGCGGCGAGCCCGCACATCAAGAATTACACCGTCACCGTGAAGGAGCGCGGGAAGGACATCACTTTCCTCCGGCGCATCGTGCCGGGCTCGGCGGACCGGAGCTACGGCATCCACGTGGCGCGCCTCGCGGGTCTGCCGGAACCGCTCCTCAAGCGGTCGGAAGAGATCCTCCGGACGCTGGAGGAGAAGGACGGCGTGCCGAAAGCGGCGCCGCAGCAGGCGCCGGCCGCAGGCGGCGGGGGCGACCTCTTCGCCGCGCCTATCCTGGCGGAGCTGGCCGACCTCGACGTGATGAGCAAGACGCCCATTGAGGCCATGGAGATCCTGTTCCGCCTGAGTCAGGAAGCAAAGGAGAGCCGATAAATGGCAGTCATTCATATCCTGGATGAAGTCACCGCGAGCCAGATTGCTGCGGGCGAGGTGGTGGAGCGCCCCGTGAACGCCGTGAAGGAGCTGGTGGAGAATTCCATCGACGCCGGCGCGCGGGACATCGAAGTGGAGATCGCCGACGGGGGCGTGTCCTACCTGCGCGTGACCGACGACGGCTGTGGCATGTCGCCGGAGGACGCGGAGCTGTCCATCGTGCGCCACGCCACGAGCAAGATCCGCACGGCGGACAATATCTACCACATCGCGTCGCTGGGCTTCCGCGGGGAAGCGCTGGCGAGCATCGCCTCCGTCTCGCGCATGACCATCACCACCCGTGCGAAGGACACGGACGAAGGGACGGCGGTCCGCGTGGAGGGCGGCGAGGTGCAGTCCGTCGAGCCGGCAGGCGCGCCGGAAGGGACGACCGTGGAAGCGGCGGACCTCTTTTATAATGTGCCTGCGCGGAAGAAGTTCCTGAAATCGGAGCGCACCGAGGCGGGCCGCATCAGCCAGATGCTGGGGAAGCTTGCCATGGCGAATCCGGGCATTGCCTTCCGTCTCATCAATAACGGCCGCGCCGTGCTCGAGACGCCGGGGAACGGCCGGCTGGTGGACACCCTCTCGGCGCTGTACGGCCTCGAGACGGCGGGGGAGATGCTGCCCGTGGAGGCCGACGAGGACGAGGCGCTGCTCGAGGGGATGATCTCGAAGCCGTCCCTCCTGAAGAGCAGCCGCCAGCAGCAGACCATCATCGTGAATCAGCGCGTGGTGGAGAACAGCACCATTTCCAAGGCGGTGGACAACGCCTACCATTCCCTCCTGCCGAAAAACGGCTATCCCGTCTTCGTGCTGCACCTCCGCGTGCCGCCGGAATCGGTGGACGTGAATGTCCATCCGCAGAAGCGGGAAATCAAATTCGCCGACGAGCAGAAAATTTTCCGCCTCGTGTACCATGCGGTGCTGGCGACGCTCACTTCGCAGCATGCGCCGGAGCATGTGGCCGCGTCCATGATCCATGCGTCGGGAAAGGACGCGCTGCCCGACGACATGCGCCGCACCGTGCAGAACGACCGGCCGGAGCCGTCCGCACCGTCGGAAGCGCCGGCCGCGGATCCGGTCCGCCGCTGGGGCGAGCCGCCGGTCCCCTACGGGGCAGCCGGCGGAGACTTCAGCGCGTCCGGTCGGGTCCCGTCTGCGCCGTACGGGCCGAAGAAGGAGACGGCAGCCGAAGAATACCGGCCTCCGGTGGGGCGGGAGGCGCTCCTCTCGGATCAGTCCGTCTTTGCCTCCGCGCGGAAAGAAGCGGCGCCGCAGCCGCTTTTCGAAGATGTGCCGGAGAAAACGGAGGAGCCGGTCATCCCGCTCGGGCAGATCGCCGACTGCTTCATCGTCTGCCAGCACGGGAAGGATCTCTTCCTCATCGACCAGCACGCCGCCCATGAGCGCGTGCGCTACGACCGGCTGGCGGAGCGGGCGGAGGGCATCCCCGTGCAGGAGATGCTGATCCCCTGTCTCATCCACGCGGAGCCGGCGGACGTGGATCTCCTCATGGAGCGGCAGGACGACATGCGCCGGCTGGGCATCACGTACGAACAGGCCGGACCGGACGTCATCCGCATCACCGGCGCGCCGGAAGACCTGTCCGAGAGCGACATGGAGCGGGTCATCCGCGATACGCTCATCGCGTTTCACGAGAAGGATGTGCCTTCGCCGGAGACGATGCGCCACCGCATGATGGCCTACGCGGCGTGCCGCGGCGCCATCAAGGCGGGAGATCCGCTCAATATCCGCCAGATGCGCGAGCTCATCCGCGATCTCTTCCAGACGGCGCGGCCCTTCGTGTGCCCCCACGGGCGGCCTACGATTGTGCGCTTCACGCCGGAAGAGCTGGGCCGGCTCTTCCACCGCACATGATCGCGGTCACCACCGTGCACAAAGCGCCGGCGGACGTAGTGGAGACGGCGAAAGCCCGCGCGGCGTTCCTCGGGCTCCCGTACCTTGCGCGGCAGAACACCTTCGAGGCGATGGAGACGGGAGACATCACGGGATTCCTCGTTTACGGGAAACGGGGACCTGCGCTGTGGGCGGACGGCCACGAGCATATTTTCCATACAGGGACGGCGAAGCTCCGCTTCCTCCAGATGAAGAGCGGCGGGGGCGACCGGCTGTGCGCCCTCTTGCCTCCGGGGACGAAGACTGTGCTGGACTGCACCTTCGGCGAGGGGAAAGACTCCCTCGTGCTGTCGTGGCATCTGGGCGAAGAAGGCCGGGTGACCGCGCTCGAGAAGAGCCCCGCCCTCTGGGAAGTGGGGCAGTACGGCCTGTCTCATTTCCTCGATGAAGACCCGTCCGTCACGGCGGCGCTCCGGCGCATCGCGCTCCGCCGGGCGGATTTCCGGGATGTGCTGTGGCAGGCTCCGGACGGCGCGTGGGACGTGGTCTATTTCGACACCATGTTCCGCCGGCCGGTGAAGCGGGAGGAAAACAACCGGGAAGCCTTCCGGAGCGGCGCGTGCTACGACCGGCTCGACGCGGAGGTCCTGCGGGAAGCGGCCCGCGCGGCGAGGCTCCGGGTCATCGTGAAGGAGCGGCCTTTTGCGGAGATTTTCCGGAGCGGCCTGTTTCAGGAGGTGCACCGCCGCCGCGGGCAGACCGTGGCCTACGGCGTGATGGATGCGGGAAAGGAGCGCGCATGAAAGGAACTGTCATCACCATCCTCGGACCGACCGCCTCGGGCAAGACGGCGCTCTCCGTGCGCCTCGCGAAGCGCCTCGGGAGCTGTGTCATCTCCGGCGACGCTTTTCAGGTATACCGCGGCATGGACATCGGCACGGCGAAAGTGACGAAAGAAGAAGCGGCGGGCGTGCCTCATTACCTCGTGGACTGCCTCGACCCGCGGGAGCCGTACTCGGCGGCGCGGTTTTCCGAGCTGGCCGGGGCCCTGATCCGGAAAGAAAATGCGGCGGGGCGCGTGCCCATCATCGCCGGCGGGACCGGCCTCTACATCCAGGGGCTGCTCGAAGGCTATACCTTTCTGCCGAAGGGCGAAGGGCGGCGCGGCCGGTGGCATGCGTTCTACGCGGCACACGGCGCGGACGCGCTCCGGGAAGAACTGGAGAAGCGGGGCCGGGCGGCGGACGAGATCCCCGCGGACCCGCAGCGGCGCATCCGCCTCCTCGAAGTGCTGGACCTCGCGCCGGACGCCCGGGCGGGGAAGAGCAGCACCCTCGTCTATGACGGGCCGGTGGTGGGCCTCACCATGGACCGGGCCTGGCTCTACGAGCGGATCAATCAGCGGGTGGACCAGATGATCGCCGCGGGGCTCGAGGACGAAGTGCGGCGGCTCCTCAAGGCGGGCGTGCCGGCCGACGCGCAGTCCATGAGCGGCATCGGCTACCGGGAGATGATCCCCGCCGTGCGGGGCGAAATCTCCGCGGACGAAGCGGCAGACGCCATCCGCCTCCACACGCGGCATTTCGCAAAGCGCCAGCTTACCTGGTACCGCCGGATGCCGTACATCCGCTGGTTCGAAAGAAAGCGCGGCGAAAGCGAAGACCTGTGGTATCATACGATAGAGCAGTTTATCCTGTCACAGCTGAAGGGGGATTCAAATGGAAGGAAAAATGAATTTACAGGACGCATTTCTGAATGACGCGCGGAAAGAAAACGCGCAGGTCAGCATCTATCTCATGAGCGGCGTCCAGCTCAAGGGCCGCGTGAAATCGTTCGACAGCTTCACCGTGCTCCTCGTGAGCGAGAACGGCTCACAGCTCATCTACAAGCACGCCATTTCCACCATCCAGCGGATCTGATGCGGGGCCCCGCGAGGGGCTTCTTTTTTGTGAGGTACAGTGTATGATACTACAGGAAATCCCGGGGACTTTTTCCGTCTGCCAGGTGCGGGAACTCCCGTCGCCGCTGCCGCGGTGGAGCTTCGCCGCCGCCACCGACGGGGAGCTCTCTCTCGTGTGCCGCACAGCCGACGCGCCGGCGGACGCCGTGCGGAGGGACGACGGCTGGCGGGCTTTCCGCGCGGAGGGGGTGCTCGACTTTTCCCTCATCGGCATCCTCGCGCGCCTCTCGGCGGTCCTGGCGGAGGCTGGCATCGGCCTCTTCGCCGTGTCCACTTACAATACGGACTACATCCTGACGAAGGCGGACCAGTATGAAGCGGCACTCGCCGCCCTCGCCCGGGCAGGGTACGCCGTCGTGCGGCAGTAAGAATCGCGGGACACATCGCCCGCCTTTTCGAGCGGTGCCTTTGTGAATCCCCGCAGAAATAAAACACGCAGAGACATTTTCTCCGCGTGTTTTTCTGTGTCACTGTGAAAATTTTGATATAATACAAAGCAATGGAAATGAAACAGAAGGGATATGAGGATATGCCGGTACCGAAATATTACGAGTTTCAGGCGCCCATGTTACGGTTTTTGAGTGACGGTCAGTCGAGGAAAATCAAAGAAGTGCGGGAGGCAATGAAAGCCTATTTTAATCTAAGTGATGACGATGTGGCGGAACTCCTTCCCAGCAAGCAGCAGACGTATTTTGCCAATCGCGTGGGATGGGCGAGCACCTATTTGAGCAAAGCGGGACTCATTGATAAACCGCGGCGCGGCGAAGTGGTCATTACCGAAGAAGGGAAGAAAGCGCTGGAAAATTTGCCGGAAGTCGTAGATAGTCAATGGCTGAGCCGGTATTCTTCCTTCCGTGAATTTGTCGGAGAGGATGAGACGGAGCAAAATACAGCGGGAAAAACCGCTGCAGAAGAGGAGACCGGGGTGTCTCAGCCTGTAGAAAAAATAGACGACAGTACGGAAACGCCGGACGATGCTTTTGAAAACGCGTTCCAGAAAATTCACAGAGAATTGCAGGATGCGCTGATGGAAGAAGTCATGCGCATTTCTCCGAAGGCGTTCGAACAGATGGTGCTCGACCTTATGGCGAAGATGGGCTACGGCACCTTTGAAAACGCGGGGCGCACCACCTCCTATGCGGGCGACGAAGGTATCGACGGCATCATCATGGAGGACAAGCTCGGCTTTGATCTCATTTACATTCAGGCGAAAAAATGGGGCAAGGACCACGTGGTGGGGCGGCCGGAGGTGCAGGCGTTCGTAGGCGCCATCGCCGGGAAAGGCGGACAGGGGCTCTTCGTGACCACGTCCAGCTTCAGCCGGCAGGCGAAGGAATATGCGGAGAAGCAGCACATCATCCTCATGGACGGGGAGAAGCTCACCAATTACATGATCGAGTACAATTTCGGCGTGCGCACGCGCAAGGTCTTCGAGATCAAGGCGGTGGACACGGACGTATTCAACGAATATGAAGAATGAATAGAAAAGCGCAGGGGCGGCCTCTGCGCTTTTGCCGTATAATGAAAGAAAAAGCCCCGCGCGGTGCGGGGCGGAGGAGGGATCGGCAATGAAAGTCATGCTCATCAACGGCAGTCCCCACGCGCGGGGCTGCACGTACACGGCGCTCCGCGAGGCGGCGGACGCGCTGGAACGGAACGGCATCGAGACGGAGTTCCTGCACGTGGGCGGCGCGCCCGTGGCGGGGTGCATCGCGTGCAACCGGTGCCGGACGACGGGGCGGTGCTTCGTGGAAGACAAGGTGAATGAAGTGCTGGACGCGCTCGACGGCATCGACGGATTCATCGTGGGTTCGCCGGTGTACTACGCCTGCGCGGCAGGCCAGCTCCTCGCGTTCCTGGACCGCCTGTTCTACGCGGCGGGCGGCCGGTTCGACGGCAAGCCGGCCGCGGCGGTGGTGAGCTGCCGCCGGGGCGGCGCGAGCGCGGCGTTCGGGCAGATCAATAAATTTTTCTCCATGAACAATATGCCCATCGTCACGTCGCAGTACTGGAATCAGGTGCACGGCTTCACGCCGGACGACGTGCGGAAGGACGAAGAGGGGCTCCAGACGATGCGCACGCTGGGAAACAACATGGCGTGGCTCCTGAAGTGCATCGAGGCGGGGCGGCAGGCCGGCATCGAAAAGCCGGAGCGGGAGCCGTTCCGCATGACGAATTTCATCCGCTGAGCCGCGGCGCAGCAAAAAACGCAGGACAGGGTCCTGCGTTTTTTTGTGTGGTTACAGAGAGAAGGCTCAGGGTTTGTCGCTGAGGGTGATCTTCGTGGGCAGATTCTCGATGAAGTTTTCTTCTTCGATCATCGGAGCGGTGGTCTCCACGAAGGTGCGGTACGCGTCGGAGCGGACGTGTGCGTCGTACGCCGCGTCATCGGTGTAGATCTCGAGGGTGTGGAAGATATTGCTGTGTTTCTTTTCCGTGGTGGCCATAAGGGCGAGCGTGCCGTCCTCGGTATCCATGGAGGTCTCGATCATCGTGCGGAGCGCCGCTTTGTAGGCGTCCAGCGCTTCCGGACGGACGACGGTGTAGTGCATGCGCACGGTGGTGCCCGTGCCGGCATCCTTGCTCTCCAGCATGAAGGGGTCCGCTTCCATGATGATGAGCTGTTCGAGGATGGTCGCCCGGGCGATCTGGTAGTTGCGGAAGCCTTCGCTGCCGCGGTGGACCTGGTAGGCGGCTTCATCGCGGTAGATCTCGAGCAGCCGCTGGATGTTCGGATTGGCCTTGTCTACGCCGCCGTAGAGGATGTACGTGCCGTCTTCTTTCGCGGCGTAAGGCGCGACGTTTTCCGCCGCCATGCGCTGCATGGCCGGCATCTGGCCGTCGGACGACTGCAGGATGGCCCAGTGGACGAGGGGCTGGGAGCCGTCGGGATTGACGATGGTCTTCGCGTCGGCGGGCGCGGCGAAGAGGCAGAGTGCGGCAGCGGCCGCGAGAGCGATGGATTTCAGTTTCATGCAGATTTCCTCCTTTTCAGAATCTCCGGTTTCCTTACTGTCTGTATTATAGACAGCGCCGCGGGCGGGGTCGAATACTTATCCAGAATCGAATCCCATACGGCAGGGGCATGAAAAAGGCCGCCGCATGTCCGGCCATGAAAAAGCCCCGCCGCGGGAGAGCGGCAGGGACCGTTCATTTTACGGAGATCCTGTTGCGGAAGCTCACCGCTTCGGCGACGTCCTCGGCCGCGATGGAGGCGCGGCCCGCGAGGTCGGCGATGGTGCGGGCCACCTTGATGATGCGGTCGTAGCTCCGGGCGGAGAGGCGGAGGGATTCGAAGACCTGCCGGAGGAGCGCGCTTCCTTCCCGGTCGAGCGGGCAGGTCTCCTGCATCTGCCGGCGGCTCATCTCGCTGTTCGTATGGAGGCGCCACGGGGCGAGGCGCTCCCGCTGGAGGCGGCGCGCTTCGGCCACGCGGGCGGCGACGGCAGCGGACGATTCGACCCGCACGGACGCGGTGAGCTCGCTGTATTTCGGGCGCGCCACGGACACGTGGAGGTCGATGCGGTCGAGGAGCGGGCCGGAGATTTTCCGCCGGTATCGCTGGATTTCGCCGTCGGTGCAGGTGCATTCCCGGTCGGGGTCGCCCAGGTAGCCGCAGGGGCAGGGATTCATGGCGGCGATGAGGATGAAATCCGCCGGGTAGGTGAAGGACGCGCTCGCCCGGGCGATGTGCACCACCCGGTCTTCGAGGGGCTGGCGCAGCACTTCCAGCGCGGAACGGGGAAATTCCGGCAGCTCGTCCAGGAAGAGCACGCCCCGGTGGGCGAGGGTCACTTCGCCGGGACGGGGGATGGAGCCGCCGCCGATGAGGCCCGCCGTGGAGATGGTGTGGTGCGGGCTGCGGAAAGGCCGGGCCCGGAGGATGCGCTCCGCCTTGAAGAGGCCGGCCACGCTGTAGATCTTCGTCACTTCGAGGGCTTCCTCGTCGGTCATGGGCGGGAGGATGGTGGTGATGCGTCGGGCGAGCATGGTCTTGCCCGCGCCGGGCGGGCCGGTCATGAGGAGATTGTGCGCGCCCGCCGCGGCGATCTCGAGAGCGCGCTTGGCCACGAGCTGGCCCTGCACGTCCGCCAGATCGTCCGTTTCCTCCGGCGCGGGCAGCGGGTCGCGGCGCTCGGCGGGCGCGAGAGGCGCGCGGCCCAGGAGGCCTTCGGCGAGGTCGGCGAGCGTGGCCGGGCCGTACGCTTCGATCCCGTCCGCGAGGAGCGCTTCCTGCGCGGCGTCCGGGGCCATGAAATATTTCGTGAAGCCCGCCTCTTTGCCCGCGAGGACCATGGAGAGGATGCCCGGCACAGGGCGCAGCTCGCCCCGGAGGGACAGCTCGCCGAGGAAAAGGCAGCCCGCGAGGGCTTCTTCCGGGAGCTGGCCGCTCGCGGCGAGGATGCCCACCGCGATGGGCAGGTCGAGGCCGGAGCCTTCTTTCTTCAGGTCCGCCGGCGCGAGGTTCACGGTGATCTTGTACACGGGGAAGCGGTAGCCGGAGTTCCGGATGGCCGAGCGCACCCGCTCTTTCGATTCCTTCACCGCCGCGGCGGGGAGGCCGACGATGTCGAAGCTGGGCACGTGCGCGCTGATGTCCACTTCGACGGTGATGATGTGGCCGCTGAGGCCAAAGGTGACAGCGCCGTATGACTGAGCAAACATGGATACCTCCCTTGCAATCGCGACAGCCTGTCAGCGGAAGGGACAGGAGAGGAGATGGTCGTTCACGAGGCCGGCCGCCTGCAGGTAGGAGTAGGTGATGACCGGCCCCATGTAGCGGAAGCCGTACCGCCTGAGCTCGTGGCTGAGCTGCTCCGAGAGGGGGCTCCGGGCGGGCACGTCCGCCACGGTCTCCGGCCGGTGGTCGACGGGGACGCCGCCCACGTGATCCCAGAGGAAGCGGTCGAAGCTGCCGTGCTCCGCCTCGATGCGGAGGAAAGCACGGGCATTCTCTCCGATGCTTCGGATCTTGCCGCGGTGATGGATCATCCCGGGGAGCGCCATGAGCTCTTCTTCCCTGTCCGGGCCGAAAGCGGCGCAGGCGGCAGGCCGGAGCCCTTCGCAGTGCGCGCGGAAGAGCGCTTCTTTATGCAGGACGAGACGCCACGAGAGGCCTACGGAGAAGCTCTCCAGCACGAGCAGGGCGAAGAGCTCGTCCTCATCATGGACGGGGCGGCACCAGCGGCGGTCGTGGTAGTCCCGCAGCAGGGGATCGTAATGCGGCCAGGGGCAGCGGAGGGCATCAGAAATCACAGGCAGGCCTCCTTTCTTGAGGTCAGAACGCGTCCGGGATATGGCGGAGGCGGGGCGCGGCGCCGGGGAGCGCAAGGACTTCCACCACGTCGAAGCGGATCGGGCGGCCTTCGATGCGGTGCTCCGCGCAGTACGCTTCGGCGCACCAGCGGAGATGGCGCTGCTTCGCCGGCGTGACCGCTTCGGCCGGCGTGCCCCGCCGGAGGCTGCGCCGGGTCTTCACTTCCACGAAGACGAGCGTCCGCCCGTCCTCCATGACGAGGTCCAGCTCTCCGTGGAGGCGGCGGAAATTCCGGGCGGCGCAGCGCATGCCCTTCCGCTCCAGATAGGCAAGGGCGAGAGTCTCTCCCGCCCGGCCCAGCTCCGTGTGTCCCATGGCTCCTCCTTCCGTCAGACTGTCAATACATATCTGTTTTCATCATAGTCCCATGCGGGCCATTTATCAAGACGCGCGCCGCGCGGGCGGCACATGCCTGCGGAGCATCGGCAGCCGCCGGCAAAAGTATTGGATTATGGGCAGGGCCCTTCCGTATAATACGGGCAAAGAAGTTCTGCGGTGCAGAGAGAAAGGAAAGGGACCTATGCTTATTTTCATCCTTACGTTCGGCGTGTTCAGCATCATCAATACGGAGATGGGGGTCATCGGCATCCTGCCGCTCATCGCGGCGCGATACGGCGTGGACATCTCCGCGGCGGGGCTGCTGGTGAGTCTCTTCGCGCTCGCCGTGGCGGTGTCGGGGCCGGTGCTGCCGCTCCTCCTGTCGCGCTTCGACCGCCGCGCGGTCATGATCGCCGTGCTGGCGGCGTTCACCGCGTGCAGCCTCGTCTCCGCCTTCGCGGAGGATTTCACGGTGCTCCTCCTCGCGCGCACCGTGCCGGCTTTCCTCCATCCGGTGTACATCTCGCTCGCCTTCGCGGCGGCGTCGGCGGCGGCCGGGCCGGAGGAAGCGCCGAAAGCGGCGGCGAAAGTCATGGTGGGCGTCTCCGCGGGGATGGTGCTCGGCGTGCCCGTGGTGAGCGCCGTCGCCGGGGCGGTCTCCCTCACGGCGGCCATGCTCGT
Organism: Veillonellales bacterium; assembly: GCA_944390485.1. GTDB lineage: Bacteria > Bacillota > Negativicutes > Veillonellales > Dialisteraceae > UBA1822. The sequence continues at coordinate 39,418 of CALXPQ010000006.1, read as the reverse complement.
CTTCGCGGCGGCGAGCGGCGCGGCGCTCCTGGCGACGATCCTCTTCGTGCGGCCCATGCCGGCGGACCGGGTCCTGTCCTACGGCTCGCAGCTCCGCGTGCTGAAGGAGGCCAATCTCTGGCTGGCCTTCCTCGCGGTGGTCTGCCTTAACGGGAGCATCTTCGGCGTATTCAGCTACCTCGCGGACTATCTGGAGCGCGCGGCCCGGTGGCCGGCGGCGTGGGTGAGCGCGGCGCTTCTCGTGTACGGGCTCATGAATATCGCGGGCAATCTCATCGCGGGGCGGCTCCTTTCCGTGCGGGCGGCGCAGACGGTCTTCTTCTTCCCGGCGGCGCTCGGCCTCGTCTACGTCGGGCTGGGACTCGCGGAAGGCGCAGCGATCCCCACAGCGGTCCTTCTCGTAGTCTGGGGAATCCTCGCGGGCATCGGCGCGAACATCCACCAGTACTGGATCACCTCGGCCGCGCCCCATGTGCCGGACTTTGCGAACGCGCTCTTCCTCGTGGCGACGAATCTGGGCACGTGCATCGCGGCGGCGGTGTGCGGCCGCATCATCGACGACATGGGCATCGCGTCGGTGGTGGCCGGCGGGCTGGCCTTCCTCGCGGGGAGCTTCGTCCTCATCGCGCTGGGGCTCCGGAAGCGGCGTACGCTCCGGGCCGCGGCGGAGACGGCCTGAAGAAAGGAAACAGAGAGACGCAGCGGCGGCTGCGTTTTTTTGTGCGTTTTCTGTGGGAGGGCCGGCGGGCATATGCCCCGGCTGCATGGATCGAGATGAAAAGAGAGCATTGGAAGCGCGGCGGGCATGTTCCGTATAATGGAAACAACAGAGACGGACAATCGCCCGTGAAGACGCCCTGCGGGGCGGAAGGAGGAACTCACATGAAACGACTGAAACGATCCATTTGCGCCCTGCTCGCCGGGGTGCTGCTCAGCGCGCCGCTCGCGGGATGGGCGGCGGACGACTACGCGTCGAAGCTCGATCCGGAGCTGGTGCCCGCCTTCGAGGCGAGCTACGCCATGGACCTCGACCGGACGGGGCCGGATTTCCTGAAGCAGCGCTCGGCGTCGCTCGTAGGCTCGCCGAACCTGCCGAAGGACGCGGCGGTTTCCGTGAATGACGTGTACGTGCCGAACGGAGACGGCACGGGCCAGCTGCGGCTCCGCATCTACGAGCCGGCTCATGCGGAGGGGACGCTCCCCGGCATCTACTGGATCCACGGGGGCGGATTCCTCTTCGGCGTGCCGGAGCAGAATGAAGCGCAGAGCATCCGCTTCGTGAAGGACGTGGGGGCCGTGGTGGTCGCCGTGGACTACCGCCTCGCACCGGAGCATCCCTACCCGGCGCCGCTGGAAGACTGCTACGCCGGCCTCAAGTGGTTCTTTACTCATGCGGAGGAGCTCGGCGTGGATGCAGACCGCATCGCCGTGGCCGGGGCGTCCGCCGGGGGCAATCTCTGCGCGGCGGTGACGCTCCTCGCACGGGACCGGGGCGAATTCACGCCGGCCTTCCAGATGCCGCTCTATCCCATGCTCGACGACCGCATGGAGACGCCGTCCAGCACGGAACCCACCGATCCCCGCGTGTGGAATCCCGACGCGAACCGCTACGGCTGGCATGCGTATATCGGTGATATCGCCGGGACCGACGCGGTGACCGAGTACATGGCGCCCGCCCGCGCGGAGGACCTGTCCGGCCTGCCGCCGGCGTACTCCATGATCGGCACGCTGGAGCCCTTCCGCGATGAAGTCATCGACTACATGCAGCGCCTCGCCCAGGCCGGGGTGCCCGTGGAACTCCACATCTACCCGCGGACGTTCCACGCCTTCGAGGCCGTGGCCCGCGGCACGGCGTACAGCCGGCTCGTGGAGGACGAATACGTGCGCGTCCTGAAGAAAGCCCTGCACGGAGAATGAATGTCTGACGAAAGACGCCGCCCTGCGCGGCGTTTTTTGCGTGCCCGGAGTCCGGCGGCCCGTGCGTTATAATAAGAAAAAGAAAAATAGAAGGAGGGATGCGGCATGGACCGATATGCGGCGGCGCTCCCGGGCATGCCCCGGCTCGGGGCGAAGCGGATCCGGGCGCTCATGGAGTATTTCGGCACGGCGGAAGCGGTGTGGAAGGCTTCACCGGATGAGCTGCGCGCTTCGGGGGTCCTTTCCGGGGCGCTCGCTTCGGAATTTCTCGCCTGGCGGGCGAAAGAAGACCCGGAGGCCGTCGAGCGTGCCCTCCGGGCGCGGGACATCCATGTGAGCACATGGCGGGACGACGACTATCCGCCCCTCCTGAAAGAGACGGCCAATCCGCCGGCGGTGCTCTTCTACCTGGGGAGCGCGCCCGTATGGACGCGGACCGTGGCCGTCGTGGGCGCGCGGAAAGCCACGGCGTACGGCGTGAACGCCGCGAAGAGCATCGCCGAAGGCCTCGCGCGGGCCGGCGTCACGGTCGTCTCCGGCGGCGCGCGGGGCATCGACACCGTCTCCCACGAAGGCTGCCTCGCCGGCGGGGCGCCCACCGCGGCGGTGCTCGCCTGCGGCCTCGACGTGACCTACCCGCCGGAGAACCGGAACCTCTTCCGGAAGATCTGTGAGCAGGGCGGGACGCTCCTCTCGGAATATCCCCTCGGCACGAGGCCGCTCGGTCGGCAGTTTCCCGCGCGGAACCGCATCATCGCCGGCATGTGCCGCGCCGTCGTGGTGACCGAGGCGGCCGAGCGGAGCGGCTCCCTCATCACGGCGGACTTCGCCCTCGAGGAGGGGCGGGATGTCTTCGCCGTGCCGGGGAGCATCTGGTCCTCCATGAGCCGCGGCACGAACCATCTCATCCGGCTGGGCGCGGTGTGCTGCACCGGCGCGGAGGACGTCCTCTCCGAGTATGGCTGGGGCGCGGAAAAAGACGCTCCGGCGGAGAAAAGCCCGCCCCGGCAGTTGACACTGGAAGAAGAAATGGTGTATCGTTTCTGCTGTATGGGAGAGACCGTGTCCGCCGAGACCCTCCTCGCCGAGACCGGCCTTCCCCTGAAGAAACTGACCATGATACTGCTCTCGCTCTCCGTGAAGGGCTGCCTCTCCGAGGCGGGGCCCGGGCTGTACGCCGCGCGGGACGCGGGAGCGACCGTCTGACAGAGATGGGAGGAACTATGTCGATCAAGAGAACGATCACCATCGGCGACAGGAAAAAGAAAACGTCCCTGCCGTCCGCCGAACCGGCATTCCATCGGAAACCGAATCCGAAGGGCAAGCGGCTCGTCGTGGTGGAATCCCCGGCGAAAGCGCGCACCATCGAGCGCATCCTCGGGCCGGACTACCGGGTCATGGCCTCCATGGGGCACCTGCGCGACCTGCCGAAGCGCACCCTCGGCGTGGACATCGACCACGGCTTCACCCCGCAGTACGTCAATGCGGAAGGACGCGAAGCCGTTATCCGGGACCTCCAGAAAGAAGCGAACCAGTGCCGGGACGTGCTCCTCGCGACGGACCCCGACCGCGAAGGGGAAGCCATCTCGTGGCACCTCTCGAAGCTCCTCGACGTGAATCCGGAAGACAATGTGCGCATCGCTTTCCACGAGATCACGCCGCCCGCCATCCGCGACGCGGTGCAGCATCCCGGGCCCATCGACGAGAACCGCGTGGACGCCCAGCAGGCGCGGCGCGTGCTGGACCGCCTCGTGGGGTACAAGCTCTCCCCGTGGCTGTGGAAGCAGGTCTACCGCGGTCTCTCCGCCGGACGCGTGCAGTCCGTGGCGGTGCGCCTCATCTGCGAGCGCGAAGAAGAGATCAAAGCCTTCCATCCCGAAGAATACTGGACCGTAGAAGGCAAGTACAGGACGGACGGGAAAGAGACCTTCCGCGCGCGCCTCACCCACATCCGGGGCGAAGAGGCGAAGCTTCACAATAAAGAAGAGACCGACGCGGTCCTCGCGGCGCTCGGGAAGCAGGAAGCGGTCATTTCCTCCGTGACGAAGCAGAAGAAGCAGAGACGGCCGAAGCCGCCCTTCACCACGTCCACCATGCAGCAGGAAGCGGTGAACCGGCTCTCCTTCGGCTCGAAGAAGACCATGATGGTGGCCCAGACCCTCTACGAAGGCGTGGAGATCGCCGGCCACGGCCACGTGGGGCTCATCACCTACATGCGTACCGACTCGGTGCGCATCTCCGACGAGATGGTGAAGCCCGCGCTGGCGTACATCGCCGAGCGCTACGGCGCGGACTACGTCCCGGCGAAGCCGAACGTCTACGCCAAGTCGAAAGAAGCGCAGGACGCGCACGAAGCCATCCGCCCCACGTCGCTGAAATTCCCACCGGAAGCGCTGGAAGGCTCCCTCTCGCGGGACCAGATGAAACTCTACACCCTCATCTGGAACCGGTTCCTCGCCAGCCAGATGGCGCCGCAGGTGACGGAAAATACCGCGGCCGTGCTCCAGTGCGGCGACTATACCCTCCGCGCCACGGGCATGCACGTCCTCTTCGACGGCTTCACCGTGCTTCAGACCGCGAAGGAAAAAGCGAAGGACAGCGAGAAGGAAAACACCCTCCCGGCGCTTCATAAGGGCGACACCGTGAAGAACGTCTCCGTGGACGGCGAGCAGCATTTCACCGCGCCGCCGCCGCGCTACACCGAGGCGAGCCTCATCAAGACCCTCGAAGAAAAGGGCATCGGCCGCCCGTCCACCTACGCGCCGATCCTGGACACCATCCAGCGCCGGAAATACGTGGAGAAGGAAAACAAGCAGTTCGTGCCCACCGAGCTGGGCTTCCGCATCGTGGACCTGCTGAAAAAATATTTCGGCGGCATCATCAACGTGGACTTCACCGCCGACATGGAAAACGAGCTGGACAAGGTCGCCGCCGGGAAGACCTCCTACGGGAAGGTCATGAAGGATTTCTACAAAGTCTTCAGTGAGGAGCTGAAAGACGCGGACATCCAGGCTGCGGAAGACCGGGAGAAGAATCAGGAAGTATCCGACGTCGTCTGCGAGAAGTGCGGCGCGCACATGATCGTGAAGATGGGGCGCTACGGAAAATACCTGGCCTGCCCGAACTACCCGAAGTGCAGCAACATCAAGCCCTACCGCCAGGACCGCGAGCCTGACGAGGAATCGGACGTGGTGTGCGATAAGTGCGGCGCGAAGATGGTGTACCGCACGGGGCCGTTCGGCCGGTACCTCGCGTGTCCCGCGTGCAAGGCCACGAAGTCCATCGTGGTGGACACGGGCATCGAGTGTCCGAAGTGCCATAAAGGGCACCTCATCCGCCGCCGTTCCCGCCGGGGCCGCTATTTCTACGGGTGCAGCGAGTACCCGAAGTGCGACATGGCGCTCTGGAATGAGCCGGTGGACCAGTTCTGCCCGACCTGCGGCCATATCATGGTGAAGAAAATCGGGCGGGACAAGACGGAGCACATCGTCTGCTCCAATCCGGAATGCCCCACCCAGCCGAAGCGGCGCACCCGCGCGAAGAAGGCGGACGCCCCGGCGGAGAAGCCGGAAGGACAGGAGGAAGCATGAAGCCAGTGACCATCGTCGGCGCAGGCCTCGCGGGGAGCGAAGCGGCCTGGCAGCTCGCCCGGCAGGGGATCCCCGTGCGCCTCATCGAGATGCGCCCGGCGGACACCACCCCCGCGCACCACACGGCGTACTTCGCCGAGCTCGTGTGCAGCAACTCCCTCCGGGCAGCGGCCCTCACGAACGCGGTGGGCCTTCTGAAAGAGGAGATGCGCCGCCTCGGCTCCGTCATCATGGCCGCGGCCGATGCGCACAGCGTCCCCGCCGGAGGGGCGCTCGCCGTGGACCGCATGGGCTACGCCGCCGCCGTGACCGAAGCGGTGCGGAGCCATCCCCTCATCGAAGTCGCGGAAGAGCGTGTGGACGCCATCCCTGAAGAAGGCATCGTCATCATCGCCACGGGCCCCCTCACCGACGGGGCGATCGCCGCGGACATCGAGCGCTTCTGCGGCGGGGAAGGCTTCCATTTCTACGATGCCGCCGCGCCCATCGTGACGAAAGATTCTCTCGACATGTCCGTGGTGTACCGCGCCTCCCGCTACGGCAAAGGGGAAGCGGCGTACCTGAACTGCCCCATGGACGAAGCGGAGTATAAAGCCTTCCAGCAGGCCCTCGCCTCGGCGGAGACCGCGGAAGTGCACGGCTTTGAAAATAAAAAAGTCTTCGAGGGATGCATGCCCATCGAAGTGATGGCCCAGCGCGGGGAAGACACCATGCGCTTCGGCCCCATGAAGCCCGTGGGCCTGCCCGACCCGCGCACGGGGAAAGACCCCTACGCGGTGGTGCAGCTCCGCCAGGACAACGAAGACGGCACGATGTACAACATCGTGGGCTTCCAGACCCACCTCAAATGGGGCGAGCAGCGCCGCGTCTTCGGCATGATCCCCGGCCTCGCCCATGCGGAATTCATCCGCTACGGCGTGATGCACCGGAACACCTACATCGATTCGCCGGACCTTCTCACTGCGGCTATGGAGTCGCGCACCCGGCCCGGCCTATTCTTCGCCGGGCAGATGACCGGTGTGGAGGGGTACGTCGAGTCCGCCGCCTCGGGCATCGCCGCCGCCTGGGGCGCGGCCGCCCGCGTGCGCGGGGAAGAGCCCGTGCCCTTCCCAAGGGAGACCGCCCTCGGCTCCCTCACGCATTACATCTCCCATTACGAAGGGAAAAACTTCCAGCCCATGAACGTCAACTTCGGTCTCATGCCGCCGCTCGAAACGCGCGTGCCGAAGAAAGAAAAGAACGCAAAAATCGCCGAACGCGCCCTCGCCGCGCTGGACGCCTTCCTTGCGGAACAGAAATAAAAGAAAAAAGACAGGTGCCGCGCCTGTCTTTTTTGCGTGGGTCAGGTGCGTCCCATAGGTGAGGAACGAGAATGTTTGCAGAAGCGCTGGTCTCATGTGGAAGTGAGGGGGCGGCACATCGATTTTTCAGAAGGGGGCTTTCTTCGAGACGTCCTTAACCGCGCTCCATACGGGTCCTTCTGTTGCGGGCGGGAACGCAGCCGTATCCTCCATCTGAGCCCGGCCTCTAAGCCGGGCAGTTCCAGTGGGGCGGCTTTCTAATCTGTGCCGCCCTTCCGTTCAGGCGCTCCCTACCAGAGCGCCGAATTTGCACCCGGCCATTAAGAAAAAGGGCCGGTGCGGCTCCTCAGAGCCGCAGCAGGCGGGGCGGCGTGCCGCGTCTTGCAGTTTGTACTGTCCCGGCATGCTTATCTCCCTACCGTTCAAGCCGCATTTGTGCTGAAAGGGAATTACAAACTGAGCGGCAGGACGCCCCGCCGACAGGTCCTTTTTCGCCTGGCCGGCCGCTTCTTCCTTTGGTTACTTTCCATTCTTCCCGGAGGAAGAAGGAAAGTGACACGACCATGGAGCTCGCGCTCCTATAACGGATGCATCCGTAAATGAATGAGCACGTACGGCATCGCAAATAAGCTCTGCTTCGACAGTTTTGAAAGGATCAAGCATCCGCCTGCATTCGCACCGCCTGTGTCAAAAGTCATGCCATGGTTGAGGCACCCGCTCCTGCATGGGCTCCCCGGCCCTGCGCCCCGTCATGATATAATGAAACAAGACAAAGTCAATCCCGGCCGGACGGCACTCCTGCCCGGCCTTCGTTTCACCCCGCAGGGAGGACTATCATCCATGTTTACAGCGACTACCATCCTGGCCGTCCGCAAAGACGGGCATACCGCCGTCGCCGGCGACGGTCAGGTCACCATGGGCAATGCGGTCATCATGAAAAACACCGCGCGGAAAGTGCGCCGCCTCTATCACGGAAAGATCATCGCCGGATTCGCCGGCTCCGTGGCGGACGCCTTTGCTCTTTTCGACAAATTTGAAGCGCGCCTCACGGACTGCAACGGCAATCTGCTCCGCGCCGCCGTGGAATTCGCCAAGGACTGGCGGCGCGACCGGGTCCTGCAGAAACTCGAGGCGCTCCTCATCATGACCGACGGGGAGCACCTTTACCTCGTCTCCGGGAGCGGCGAAGTGATCGAGCCGGACGACGGCATCCTCGCCATCGGGAGCGGCGGCAACTACGCTCTTGCCGCGGCGCGGGCCCTCACGGCGAATACGGACCTTTCCGCCCGGGAGATCGCGGAGAAGTCGCTCCACATCGCGGCGGATATCTGCGTGTATACGAATCACAATGTTATCGTGGAGGAAATCTGATGGACAGCACACTCACGCCGCGGAAGATCGTGGCATACCTCGATGAATACATCGTCGGCCAGCAGGCGGCGAAGAAATCCGTGGCCGTCGCCCTGCGGAACCGGTGGCGCGCGGCCCAGCTCCCGCAGGACATCGCCCGGGAAATCATCCCGAAGAACATCCTGCTCATCGGCCCCACCGGCGTGGGCAAGACTGAGATCGCCCGCCGCATCGCCTCGCTCACCGACGCGCCCTTCGTGAAAGTGGAAGCCACGAAGTACACCGAAGTGGGCTACGTGGGGCGGGACGTGGAGTCCATGGTGCGCGACCTCGTGGAAGAAGCGGTGCGCCTTGAGAAAAAGAAAGACGCCGCCGCCCACGGGAAAGACGCGGAAGATGCGGCCATCCAGAAGCTCGGCGAGATCATGTGGCCCACGAAGAAGACGGAGACCCGCAACCCCATGGAGATCATCTTCGGCGAGCGGAAGCGGGACGAGCAGCCCGCCGAAGACCCGGAGAAAGCCGAGCGCCGGGCGTGGTTCCTCCAGCGCCTCAGAAACGGCGAGCTGGACGACCGCACCGTCGAGATCGAAGTGCGCGACAAAGGCCGCCTGTCCGGCATGGGGGACAATGAAAACGTGAACCAGATCTCCCAGATGCTTTCCTCCATGATGCCGAAGCAGACGAAGAAAAAGAAAGTCACCGTCCGCATGGCGAAGCAGATCCTCACGGAAGAAGCGGCGGACGACATGGTGGACATGGACCTCGCCGCCGACCGCGCGGTGAAGAACGCGGAAGAGCACGGCATCATCTTCATCGACGAGATCGACAAGGTGGCCGGCCGCCGCGGCGCTTCCGGCGGGCCCGACGTCTCCCGCGAAGGCGTGCAGCGGGACATCCTGCCCATCGTGGAAGGGGCCACCGTGAAGACCAAGTACGGCATGGTGAAGACCGACCATATCCTTTTCATCGCCGCCGGGGCCTTCCATGTGTCGAAGCCCAGCGACCTCATCCCCGAGCTGCAGGGGCGCTTCCCCATCCGGGTGGAGCTCCAGAGCCTCGGCCGGGAAGAATTCCGCCGCATCCTCACCGAGCCCCGGCAGGCTCTCATCCGTCAGTACACGGCGCTCCTCTCCGCGGAAGGCATTTCCCTCCGCTTCACCGAAGATGCCCTGGACGCCGTGGCCGACATCGCCGCCCGGGTGAACCGCGAGACCGAAGACATCGGCGCGCGCCGGCTCTACACCATCCTCGAGCGCGTCCTCGAAGACATCTCCTTCGACGCTTCCGACCGGGAAGACAAAGACGTGGTCGTCACCGCGGATTACGTGCGGGAGAAGCTTGGCACCATCACCGACAATATGGACGTGTCCCACTACATCCTCTGACCACAGCGCCGCCCCGCGCGAAGGGCGGCGTTTTCCTTTGTCGCGCCACTGGTCCCCCTCAGGTTGACTGCCTCTGGCAGGTTGACTATAATAAAGGAAATTTGAACGGCAAAAAGACAATCCCGATGAGTACATACAGGAAGGGGAGCAGCATATGAGAAACGAAATTCTGGAATATTTCCGCAAAGCCGATGGGAAATTCGTCTCCGGCGAGCAGATTTCTCAGGACCTCGGCGTGTCCCGCACGGCCATCTGGAAACAGATCAACGTGCTGAAATCGAGAGGCTACATCTTCGAATCGAGCACCCGCAAGGGCTACCGCCTGATCTACGCACCGAACCTCCTCACGCCCCTCGAGATCGAGAGCGTCCTCCGCACCGACACCTTCGGCCGCCGCGTGGTCTACCTCGAGACCACCGCCTCCACGAACGAAGAGGCGAAGCGCATCGCCCGCGAAGGTGCGGAAGAAGGGACCATCGTCGTCGCCGAAGAGCAGACCTCCGGCCACGGCCGCCTCACGCGGAACTTCTACTCGCCCTTCGCGAAAGGCATCTGGTTCTCTCTCATCCTGCGCCCGCGCTTCCTCCCCATGGAAGCGGCGAAATGCACCCTTCTCGCCGGCGTCGGCGTGTGCCGGGCCATCCGCCGCATGGGCCTGCCCGAGTGCGGTATCAAATGGCCGAACGATATCCTCTGCCATGGGAAGAAAATGGTGGGCATGATCACCGAGATGTCCGCCTCCATGGAAAAGATCGACTACATCATCATCGGCATCGGCATCAATACGGGCGCGAAGAAAGAAGAATTCCCCGAAGCCTTCCGCGAGAGCGCTACTTCCTTCGCCAATGAAGGCGTGGAAGTCTCCCGGAAAGAACTCCTCGCGGCCGTCCTGTCCGAACTCGAAAAAGAATACCGCATCGCCCAGACCGAAGGCTTCGACAAAGTCCTCGAAGACTGGAAAGCCCTCTCCGTCACCATCGGGCAGGACGTGCGGGTCATCTTCAACGAAGACAGCTTCAACGGCCGCGCCGTGGACATCGACAAAGACGGCTGTCTCCTCGTCGATACCGGCGACAAAATCGAACGCGTCATCGCCGGCGACGTCTCTATCCGCCCGGCAGGCCAGCCCGTGAACCTCGGACGGTAACAAAAAAGCTCTGCACAAAGCAGGGCTTTTTTCATTGCCGTTTTTCAGGAAACGGCAGAGGTTTTCATTCCCGGCCCTGTCAAAGCGGGGCGTATGGGTAGACTCATTTGCGATGCCGTACGTGTCCGAAATTTACGGATGCATCCTTTTTTGGAGCACGAGCTCCATGGTCGTGTCACTTTCCTTCTTCCCCCGGGAAGAATGGAAAGTAACCAAAGGAAGAAGCGGCCGGCCAGGCGAAAAAGGGCGGGCGCAAACACGGCGCTCTGGTGGGGAGCGCCTGAGAAGAAGGGCGGCACAAATAAAGAAAGCCGCCCCGCTGGAACTGCCCGGCTTCGGGGCCGGGCTCAGGCGAGGGGAGCGGTTGCATTCCCGTCCGCGGGAAAGAAGTGTCCGCAAGCGGACTGTTCCGCCGTGCTGCGCACGGGCGTAAGGGAAAGAGGAGTCCGGCTGCGCCGGAATTTTACGCCGCGCAAGCGCCTGCGTATGTGGAGGAAAAAAGAAAGCCCGGCAGAGCCGGGCCCTATCCGCCGCGCTTCGCGCGTGCGTATGAGGAACAACATTCGCGGGATTAACTTTTGCATATGATTTGGAAAGTTTTTTATCGTATGTGGGTCCGCTCCTGCATGAGAAATTACAGGGGCACAAGGGAGCGTGCTTGCACGCGACACAAAACTTCCCCGGGCATGAAAAGAATGGCGGGCATCGTTATGTGGACCCGCATCGGTGTATGAGAAACGTTCGCGTCGAAAATGAAGTCCGCACCTCATGCACGATACAAGTCCAGCACTGGTGCAGCTTCCCCGCCCGTTCCGTTGGAGGCCGACCCCGCAGGGGGAAGCTGGGCACCGTCTCAGCGTGAAGACGGGACGCCGTGTCTGAGCGACCGAAGGGAGCGAGTTGCGGCCCGTTAGCTGAGACGGTGATCAGCTTAGGCCGGAAACGCGCGGCGGCGCCCCCTTTCTTGGCCGACACTCTTTCCCGGCGGCGGGAAAGAATGGCGGAGACCATGGAATCCCATTCCAAAAATGGAAGCAGTCGTATATGAGAGATACATACGGCATCTCCATGTGGATCTGCATCGCCTGCGAAGGAAAAATTATATTGTGATGTGGGGCTGCCCCGATGTCTGCGAAACATTCGCGTCGTACAAGAATCCCGCACCTCGTGTGCGATACAAGTCCAGCATTGGTCCAGCACCCCGCCCGTTGGAACGGAGGCCGGCCCCGCAGGGGCAAGATTTGACGGCCCGGAGCGCCCGGACGGAATGACTGTCTGAGCGAGCGCAGCGAGCGAGTTTCATTCCGTCAGCGGAGGGCCATCAAATCTTAGGCCGGAGTGACGGGGCGGCCGTTTGGCCCTTTGCTTACTTTCCGCCTTGTCGGGACAAGGGGGAAAGTAAGGGACCATGGAATCCCATTCCAGAAATGGAAACGGTCGTAGATGAGAGGCACGTACGGTCGCTCTATGTGGCCCCGCACAAACGTGGTCGAAAACGTACGGCCTCTCCCATGGAGCCCCGCCCCGACAGCTTCGGAGCGGCAAACTGTCCGTCTGTCTTTGCCCCGTCTGCGCAGGACATTGTCCGTCTGCGCCGGAATTTTACATGGCGCGCTGCGTCTGCATCGGTGGCCGCAGGCGCGCAAATTTTCCGGTTTCCTGTTATGATAGAAGAAAAGGCGGTCCGGCGGGAAAGGAGGCGGCGGCATGGCGGCGCGGCTGATGCGGTGGAGACTTCGGGCGGAGGCGGGGCTCCGGCGGTTTTATGCGGCGTTTTTCTGGTGCTGGCTGCTCTTTTTCCTGCTGGCGTGGGACACGTGGCAGGAGCCGTCCCGGGCGGTAACGTCGGCGGCGCTGGCGTCTCTGTGCGGGGCGTTCGCCGCGGCGGCCGTCGAGTGCGCTGCGGAGACGCGGGGCGCGGGGGTGTTCGACCGATGGCAGCTCCTGTCGTGCCCTGCAGCGGCGGCGTGGTTCATCTGGCTCCGGTGGGGCGCGGAGGCGTCGGACGGGACGCTGGCGGCGTGCGGATTCTGCGGGGCGTGCCTGGCGGCGGGGCTGTATTTCCTGACGAAGCGCGCCGGGGAGGCGGCGTTTGCCGCGGTGTTCGCGGCGCTGTGGAAGGCGGCGGGCGCGGCGGTGCTGCTCACGGCGTCGCTCTCGGTGTGCGTGTGGGCGGCGGACACGCTCCTTTTCGACCTGGACTGGCGGTGGTATACCATCGCGTGGGAGGGAGCGGTCTTCGCCGCGGGCGGGCCTCTCTTCCTGTCGTGGCTCCCGGAGGGGCGGGCGGAGGCACCGCGCATGCTGACCGCGCTCTTCCGGCGGCTGCTGTTTCCGGTGTACCTGGTGCTGCTGGCCATCCTGTACGGCTATATCGGGAAGATTTTCGTGACGGGGGTCATGCCGGAGGGGCAGATGAACTGGTTCGCTTCTCTCGCCGTCTTCGGCTGGGCGCTGGCGTGGTTCCTCTTCCCGGAGGCGGAGGGGCGGTTCTTCCGGGGATTCCTCCGGTGGGGCAGCGTGCTGCTCGTGCCGGTGGTGGCGGTGCAGCTCCTGTGCGTGGAGATCCGCGTCTCGGCGTACGGCCTCACGGCGTCGCGGTACGCGGGGCTCCTGTGCACGGCATACGGCCTCGCGGTGATGGGCCGGGCCGCGCTGGGCGGCCGGCGGGGCCTGCTGTACGGGCTCATGGCGGCGCTGTGCCTTTTCGCGGCCATGGGGCCGGGGCAGTTGTACCGGACGGCGGAGCGGGATCAGCAGTGGCGCGCGCAGACGGTGATGGAGCGCGCCGGCATGATACGGGACGGGATCATCGCCGCGGCGGCGGGGCCGCTTTCCCCGGAGGACCGGGCGCGGCTGGTCTCGGCGTACCGGTATCTGCAGGGCGAGAGCGTCCGGCGGGGGCGGGAAATATATACATTCACGGATCAGATCGCCCGGTCGGAGGCGCTGGCCCGGCTCGCGGAGGAGGAGGCGCGCCTGCGCGCGGCGCCGATGTGGAAGAGCCTCTATGCGCCGGACGACCAGCCCGTGCCGGTGGCGGGCTATGACCGGATGTATGAGTTCACGATGGCGTCGGCCGGGGCCATTCCCGCGGGCGGCCTGACGTTCGACGCGTCGGAGGCGGTGGCGGCGTTCTTCGCGGCACGGCCGGAGGGCGCGCAGGCCGAGCCCATGGTGTGGCAGGCGGATGCGCGTCATCTCCTGTATTTCCGCCGGTGCGTGCGCGCGGACAGCGGGGAAGGGCCGTCGGATACGGCGACAGGTTTTGTACTGGAAAGGGACGGGTGAGACGGTGGAAATCAGAAAAGCGGCGATGAGCGACCTCGACGCGGTGGCGGCGGTGGAGGCGGAGTGCTTCCCCGCAGCGGAAGCGGCGACGAAGGCGCAGTTCCGGGAGCGGCTCCGGGCGTACGGGAACCATTTCCTGCTCCTCTTCGACGGGGACGCGCTGGTGGGCTTCATCGACGGCATGGTGACGGAGGCGCGGGACCTCTCGGACGAGATGTACGGCGACGCGTCGCTCCACAGGGAGGACGGCCCGTGGCAGATGATCTTCGGACTGAATACGATTCCCGCGCGGCGGCGCGAGGGGCTGGCGGCGCGGCTCATGGAGGCGTTCCTGGCGGAAGCCCGGCAGGAGGGCCGCCTCGGCGCGGTGCTCACGTGCAAGGCGCGGCTCGTCCCGTATTATGCGAAATTCGGCTTCGTCGACGAGGGCGTCTCCGGCTCGACGCACGGCGGCGTGGTCTGGCACCAGATGCGGCTCACATTTTGACAGGAGGACAGCATGGATAGAGAGATTCTGGAAGAAGCGCGGCGCACGATCAGCCTGCTCCGCGAAGCGGCGACGGTCCTGTCGCGCGAACTGGAGGAGACGCGCACCCACAGCGCGGGGGAGGCGCTCGCCATGGAAGCGCTCCATCACGAGATCGGCCAGATGCGGGCCTCGCTGGCGGAGCGGGACGCGCATATCGCCGCCCTGCGGACGGAGCTGCACCGCATCGAGGAGCGGCGGCGCGCCGCGGAAAAGGCGCCTCTCTCGGAGGACGAGCTGGCCGTGCGCCTCCAGTATTATTATCGCGATTTCCTCACCGTGGACCCGAAGCGCCTCGAGAAGGAGGACGGGGAGCGGCTCTACGAGGTGCTGAAATATCTCTTCGGCGAGCTCCAGAAGGCCGGGCTCGTGGTGAAGGACTGAAAAAGGAAGACCGCCGGGCGCGGTCTTTTTTGCTGCGCGCTTTCGGGTGCGGATGGCCGGCGGGACAGGAAACAGAAATGAGTCTCAGTCGCAGAATCGGCGGAAACGGTAGACACGCCGGGAAAAATCTGGTATAGTATGCATGTTAAGTCTGCCTAAACTTGAATATAAGGGAATAGAAAATGGGAATGGCGCCCGGCGTTCGATGGAGGCAGGAGTTTCAGTATTTCTCGCAAAGGAGCGATGAACCATGAAGAAAATCCTTGCAGCGGCAGCGGCGGCTGCCCTTTTGTCCGGCGCGTCCGCTTATGCGGCGAATCCGTTTGCCGATGTGTCCTCGTCCGACTGGGCGTATCAGGCGGTGGCCGATCTGTCCGATGAGGGCATCGTAGAGGGCTACCCGGACGGCACGTTCCGGGGCCAGACGGCGATCACCCGCTATGAGATGGCGCAGATCACGGCGCGCCTCATGGCGAAGGAGGACCAGTACAACGCGGAGCAGCGCGCCGCCATCGACAAGCTGGCCGCAGAGTACGCGGACGAGCTGGACAGCCTCGGCGTGCGCGTGACGAACCTCGAGAAAAAAGTGGGCAATATTTCCTGGAGCGGCGACGCCCGTATGCAGTACCAGGATCACGGCGACTTTGGGGAGGATTCCTACGGCGCCCGTCTCCGCCTGAACCTGATGGCGCAGGTGAATGACAAGGTCACGGTGGAAGGCCGCCTCGTGACGGAAGCGGACTTGAAGGGCAACGACGCCTACACGGACGATGAATCGACGACGATGGACCGCATCCACGCCATCTACGCGCCCACGGACAATTTCACGTTCGACCTGGGCCGCATGGGCGTGGGCCTCTCCCAGACGGGCATTTTCATGGATGAAGACGGCTACTTCGACGGCGTGGCGGCCACCTACGGCACGGACACCTTCTACATCGGCGCGGGCTACGGCCGGTTCGACGGCGGCGTGGAGGATCTGGACGGCACGGGTCTTACGTACAACCTGCACGACTACGACGCGTGGTTCGTGAAGGCCGGCGGCAGCATCGCCGATGCGGTGGACCTCTCCGCGTTCTACCTGAAATACGCTTCGAGCGGCGACTTCACGTATGATAGCACCACTCTCCACGCGGACGACGTGAAGGTCTGGGGCGTGGGCGCGGCCATCCCCGTGGGCGATTTCGTCATCGACGGCGATTACATCAAGCACGCGGACGACTTCACGGACGACGCGGCCATGTGGACCGCGGGCGTGACCTACGGCGAAGTGGACACGGCAGAGCCGGGCACCTTCTCCATCGGCGTGCACTATGCGGACGCGGACGAGCGCGCGTACCTCGGCGGCAACTCCGCATGGGACATGACGGACCAGCTGGAGGCGTCCATCCTCTCGGGCGCGAAGTTCTGGATGGCGAAAGCCGGCGTGGCCGTGATGGAAAATGTAGAGCTGGACGCGTACTACTACTTCGGCGGCGACGCGAAGGCCTCCGGCGCGGAAGACCCGGACGACACCTTCGGCATCGAGCTGAATTATTTCTTCTGATCCCTTCCGCAAAAAGAAAGAGCTCCCTCCGGGGAGCTTTTTTCATGGGCGCGCGCCTTGACGGCGGGGCCCGCGGCGTATACCATCGTAGGAACAGGGGCGGGAGCGGCCCGCCCGGAAAGGAGATCGGCGGTGCGCTTTCTGTGGAAATGTGTGCGGGCGCTCGTCCTCACAGCGCTCGTCCTCGCGCTCGGCGCGGGGTGCTATGTGGGGAACCGGATGTACGAGGGGCTGCTCGCTTCGCCGTGGGACCAGATCCTCGGCATCCGGAACCAGACGGCGGATCTCGTGCGGGTGCACCGGCGCGAGCAGGAGTGGGGCTGGGAGCCGGTGGAGGTGCGGAGCGCCGACGGCACGGTGCTCGCCGGGACGTACGTGCCCCGGGCGGACGCGTCGCACCGCACGGTCATCCTCGTGCACGGGCTGTATTCGAACCGGTCCATGTGCCTGCCTCTGGTGGAGATGTACCAGCAGATGGATTACAATGTGCTGCTCATCGATCTCCGGGGCCACGGGGAGAGCGGCAGCCGCCATACCATGTGGGGGATGAAGGAGACGGAGGACTTCCGGGCGTGGCTCGATTTCCTCCATGAGAAGGATCCGGCCATGGCGGTGGGCCTCCACGGCATCTCCCTCGGCGCGGCCATGTCGATCCTCGAGTGCGGCACGGAGGACGGGCAGGACCTGCTTTTCTGCATCGCGGACAGTTCCTATGCGGACCTCATGACGCTCGGACGGCAGAAGCTCTACGCCTGGACGGGCGATCCGGACCTCCTCCTCGGCATGGACCTCGTGGACCCGTTCTTCCAGGCGGCGATGTTCGTCCACACGGGGAAGCTCCTCCGGGACATCACGCCCCTCGATGCGGCGGGGCGGATGCGCGCGCCGGCGCTCTTCCTGCACGGCGCGGAGGACCGGCTGGTGCCGCCGTCGGCGGCGGAGGCGCTCGGCGGGGCCTGTACGAGCGCGGAGAAGCGGGTGCTCCTCTTCGAGGGCGCGGGCCACGCGCAGGAGTTCGCCCGGAATCCGGAGGCGTATCGGCAGGCGGTGCAGGCCTTCGTGCGGGATCGGTGAATCCTTTCTAAAAAACGCTGAAAATTTTATTACGCATGCCTTTCAATTCTTGATAGAATATGCGGTTTCCTGTATGATTCATAACAAGAATCGAAGGATTCATAAGTTCAGAGAAAAGCAGAGCTTTTCATGCGGCAGGGTCGCCGGCGGGACGCTTCAGAGAGAGGGGTCCCCGGCCGCCCTGCCTTTTCTGTTCCATAAGGGGGGGATCTGTATGGCAGAAGAAACAAAGAAAACGCCGCCGGCGGAGCCGGCGCAGGAGAAGGAAGAACGCATCGGCGTGAAGGCGTATATCGCGCTCGCCGTGGCGGTGGCGTATTTCTCCGGGGCGCTGTCCGACGTGGAGGGCATGAAGTGGCTGGCGGCCTTCGACTTCACGACGCTGTCCGGCGCGTTCGGCAAGATCAAGGAGGGCGGGAATTTCCTCGGCACCGCGGGCGTGGGCGCGCGGCAGGGCTTCCTTTTCGCCCTGTCTCTCACGCCGGCGGTCATGCTGGCGCTGGGGTGCCTGGAGATCCTCGCCCACTACGGCGCGCTGAAGGCGGCGCAGAAGCTCCTGACGCCGCTCCTCCGGCCGCTCCTGGGCATCCCCGGGGCGACGGGGCTGGCGCTCATCACGGACCTGCAGAGCACGGACGCGGGGGCGGCGCTCACCCGCGAGCTCTACGAGGACAAGATCGTCACGAAGAAAGAGCTCATCATCATGAGCGCGTGGCAGTACTCCGGCGCGGGCATGGTGAACAACTATTTCACCATCGGGGCGGGGGCCTTCTCCTTCCTCATCGCGCCGCTCTTCATCCCGTTCATCCTGATTTTCATTTTCAAATTCGTGGGCGCGATCTTTGTGCGCGTCATGCTGAATACGGTGTACAAGGGGGATTTCAAAGATGAGTGACATGACGCAGACGAGCAGCAACCCCTGCGATATCTTCGTGCGCGGCGCGAAGAAGGGCTTCAATCTGGCGGTGGGGAACCTCATGCCGAATATCGTCATGGCCTACGTCCTGACGGATATCCTCACGCGCCTCGGCGTGATGCAGTTCCTGAGCGAGGTGTGCGGCCCGGTGATGGCCATCTTCGGCCTGCCCGGCCCGGCGATCATCATCCTGCTCACCACGTGGCTGTCTTCGTCCTCGGCGATCGGCATCACCGCGGGCATGGTGGCGGCGGGCACCATCTCGCCCCATGACGTGACGGTCATGATGCCCGCGTATTTCCTGCTGAACGCGCAGATCCAGTACATGGGCCGCCTCCTCGGCGTGGCGGGCGTGCCCGCGCGGTACTGGCCGCTCCTCATGCTGGCCAGCGCCATCAACGCGAGCTGCGCCATGCTCATCATGAACTGGATCGTCCTCTGAGACAGGGGCTGTAGAAAAAAGAAAGAAGGAATCTGACAATGAGCCGTCTCATGGAACATTTCAACTATCTCCACACCATCCCCGAGCGGGGCATGGAGGAATTCAAGACGTCGGAGTATCTCGCGGACTGCCTCGAGCAGGCGGGCTACGAGGTGACCCGCCATGTGGGCGGGAAGACCGGCGTGGTGGGCGTGTGGGACAGCGGCGTCCCCGGGCCGGTGCTGGGGCTCCGGGCGGATATGGACGCGCTCACCCACATCATCGACGGCGTGCGCTGCGCCCGCCACACCTGCGGCCATGACGGGCATTCGTCCATGGTGCTCACCGCGGCGGAGGAAGCGAAGGCGCAGGGCCTCGTGAAGAAAGGGAAGCTGAAGATCCTCTTCCAGCCGGCGGAGGAGCTCTCCACGGGCGCGCCGTCCATGATCGAGGGCGGGGCCATCGACGACGTGGACATCCTCATCGGGGCGCACATCCAGCCGGCGGCGAACGTCCCCACGGGATGCATCACGCCCGCCATGTACCACGCCGCGCAGTACATGATGACCGCTCATTTCCACGGCACGCAGGCCCACGGCTCCCGGCCGCATCTGGGCGTGAACGCCATCGAGGCGGGGTCGCTCACGGTGCAGGCGGTGGCCATGGTGCACATCGACCCGAATCTCTCGTTCAGCGTGAAGCCCACGCGCTTCGTGTGCGACAACGGCGCGCTGAACGCCATCCCGCCGGAAGCGGTGGTGTCCTGGGACATGCGCTGCGAGGAGAATCCCGCCATGGAGGAAATGAAGGAAAAGACCACGCGGGCCATCCGCGCGGCGGCGGACTCCGTGGGCGCGTCGGTGGATTTCTCCTGCGACGGCGCGGTGCCCGCGGCGGAATACAGCGAGGACGCCATCCGGCTCATCAGCGACGCCGTGACGGACGTGCTCGGCAAAGACCGGCTGTACCATCCGATCCGTCTCACCGGCGGCGAGGATTTCCACTACTACATCCGGCATAAGCCGTCGCTCAAGGCGGGGTACTTCGGCCTCGGCTGCGACACCTATCCGGGGCTCCACCATCCGGACATGCATTTCAAGACGGAATATCTGGAAGACGGGAAGAACGTCTTCGTGGACATCGTGAAGAAGGTGCTCGGCTGAATCCGGGCATGCAAAAAGCCGGCGGCACAGACCGCCGGCTTTTCGCGCGCTCATTCCTGTCCGGGCCCGACGGACGCCTGCTCCACGCCGGGCAGGCCCATCAGGTCCATGGCGAGGGGCTCGCCTTCGTCTTCGCCGTCTTCCTCGATGAGAAGGGAGAGGCAGCTCCGTCCGCCGGAGAGCGGCTCCGTGGAGAAGGCGCGGACCCGCACGCCCCGGCCCCGGAGGAAGGCCCGGAGATGGTCCGCGGAGAACTGCGCTGCGTGCACCGTGAGCCGGAGCTCCGCCAGCGGCGGCCGGGTCCGGGCGGAGAGGGACAGGTCGATGCGGCGGAGCACGGTGAGCGTCACGAGGATGAAGAACGCCGTCAGCGCCGCCATGAAGTAGAGCCCCGCGCCGGCGGCGAGCCCCACGGCCGCCACGGCCCAGATGCTCGCCGCCGTGGTGAGGCCCAGGATCTTGCGGCTGCCCTGCGCGGCGAGGATGGTGCCAGCGCCGAGGAAGCCGATGCCGCTCACCACCTGCGCGGCGACGCGCCCGCCGTCGGCGGGGAGGCCGAGCGAGGCCTGCATCTCCCGGGGGATGGCGAGGGACACCATCATGTAGAGGCACGCGCCCATGGAGACGAGGATGTGCGTGCGCAGCCCCGCGGCCTTGCTGCGCGCCTGCCGCTCGTAGCCCACGAGGCCGCCCAGCACGAGCGCGGCCATGAGACGGAGGAAGATATCGGAGACCGACATGGAGACCGCCCCCTTTCCGGAAAACAGAAAAGCTCTTTCTCTTTTTATTTTACCAAATCTTTACATGATATGCGCCGGGCGCATGGAAAGATGCGCGCCGCACAAAATGATTTGACTTTTCCGCGGGAGGCGTGTATAATTCAATCATTCAATACAGCAGATACGATGAACGAGATTTGAAAGAGCGTTTCAGAGATGACTGCAGAGAGTCAGCGGATGGTGCAAGCTGATGCATACTGGAGTGCGATATGTCCCTCGTGAGTATTTCTTCTGAATCCAGTAAGAAGGAACGGCCGGTCCCCGTTACGGACACTCCTATAAGTACAATGTAGGGTGGTACCGCGGAACATCGCCCCTATCTCGAGATGAGATGGGGGCTTTTTGTATACGGCGGGCCCTGCGGCGTACCGTAGGCGAGTGAAACAAAGGGTGGTACCGCGCGAGAAGCGCCCCTGTCTCCGGAAAGCATGCATCCGGAGGCGGGGGCTTTTTTTCATGGCGAGGCTGTACTGAAGGCAGAGTTTACGGAATGGACAAAGAAAGGGGCACAACAATGATGGAAAAGAAATGGATGAAACGTCTGGCAGCGGCAGGGGCCGCTCTGATGCTCGCAGGAGCGTTCGCAGGCTGCGGCGGCGGAGAGAAGTCGGAAGGCGGCGCGTCCGGCGCGGCGGGCAAGACGGCGAAGATCGGCGTCCTCGAAGCGACGAGCGGCCCCGGGGCGGCGTACGGCATCGCCATGAAGGAAGGCGTGGACCTCGCCGTGGAGGAGATCAACGCGAACCCGAATACGAAGGTGAAGCTGGAGATCGCGTTCTATGACACGAAGGGCAACAAGACCGAAGCCATCAACGCCATGAAGAAGCTCATCGAGCAGGACAAGGTGCTGGCCATCGAGGGCCCGACCTTCTCCGGCGAGATGTTCGCCGCCGGCCCGATCGCCCAGCAGTCGAAAGTCGTAGCCTTCGGCACGGGCACCACCGCGCCGGGCATCACCGACATCGGCGACTACATCTTCCGCAACGCCATCCCCGGCAAGATGGCCATCCCGCAGACCGTGAAGAAGGCCCACGACAAGCTGGGATTCAAGACGGCGGCCATCCTCTACTGCAACAACAATGACCAGATGGTGGGCGAGAACGGCATCTATCAGGAGCTGTTCAAGGAAATGGGCATCGACGTAGTGGCCACCGAGACCTTCGCGGAAAAGGATACGGATTTCTCCGCGCAGCTCACGAAGATCCAGGCGGCGAATCCGGACATCATCTGCGTGGCCAGCCTCTACCAGGAAGGCGCGCTCATCGCCAAGAAAGCCCGCGACATGGGCATGAACCAGATGATCATCGGCAACAACGGCTTCAACAGCCCGGAATACATCAAGCAGGCGGGCGCCGCGGCGGACGGCACGCTGGTCGCGACCCCGTGGAATCCGGAGCGCCAGACCGAAAAGGCCCAGGCTTTCCGCAAGGCCTTCAAGGAGAAGTACGGCCATGAACCGGACCAGTTCTCCGCACAGGCTTACGACGCAATGTACACGCTCCATCAGGCGGTGGAACAGTCCGGCACCACGACGGACCGCAAGAAGTTCCGCGATACCCTCGCCAAGATCAAAGGCTTCGAAGGGGCGACCGGCCAGTTCGAATTCGATGAGAACCGCGATCCGAAGATGGAGCTGGACATCCTCCAGGTCAAGAACGGGCAGTGGGTGCCGCTGGAATAAGGCAGCCTTTTCGCCGATAAGCGTCCCCGGAGCGGGGCGCGCCCCGGAATGTGTCTCCCGACTTCCGCTGATCGTGCGGACGGGAGGCGGCCGGGCGGCGCAGGAAAAAGACCGGTGCGGCGGGCGGTTTCCCGCGGCAAAGCGCAGATGTATATTGACAGGCCCTGCAAAATTTGTATAATATACGATATAACCGAATCAGAAAGACGAAGATCAGGGAAAAGCGCCCTGTCACGCGGCACAGAGAGCCGGCGGCTGGTGGAAGCCGGCGGGCAGCGGGACGCAAGCTCACCTGGGAGTCCCGGCGGGGAAATCGAGTATCTGCCGGCGCTGCCTCCGTTATCAGGCGCACAGGCTATGATCGAGAGCAAAAAGGAAGACGGTCCATGACTGCAGAGAGCCGGCGGGCGGTGCAAGACGGCGCATTCCGTATTCCCAATATATCACTCGGGAGCTCCTTTCCTGAATGGAGTAAGGAAAGGCGTGAATCCTCGTTACGGATCGGAAACAAAGTATAATGTAGGGTGGTACCGCGTCAAACGCCCCTATCTGCGCATGCAGGTAGGGGATTTTTTATGGAAGGAGACCGCCCCGGTACGCGTTTCCCGAGAGCAAAAAATAGGGTGGTACCGCGCGGAAGCGCCCCTGTCACAGTCATCGGCGGAGACTGCGGCAGGGGCTTTTTCATCGGTATCCGTTCCGGCAGGGGCCGGGCGCACATCCCAGCGGCACGGGAGGTGCGCAGCGCAGAAGAAGTGCCGGTGATTCAAAGAAAGGGAAATGAACGTGTTTTCTCAGCAGCTTATCAACGGTTTGACTCTGGGCAGCGCCTACGCGGTCATCGCCATCGGCTACACGCTGGTCTTCGGCGTGCTGAACATCGTCAACATGGCGCACGGCGGCATCTTCATGGTGGGCGCGTACATCGGGCTCCTGCTCGTCACAGAGGCTGGCATGGGGATCTTCCCGGCGCTCATCGGCGCGATGATCGGCGGGGCGGTCCTCGGGTATTTACTGGAGCTCTTTGCGCTGCGTCCGCTGCGCCGCCGCAAAGTCACCCATCTGGCTCCGCTCATCAGCACCATCGGCGTGTCGATCTTCCTCGAGAGCGTGGCGCTCCTCGTGTGGGGCCCGCAGACGAGATCCTTCCCGTCCACCATCAGCAGCGAGCTCATGGACATGGGCGCCTTCAAGATCTCCGGCATCCAGATCGTCAGCCTCGGCACGGCGGTCGTCCTCATGGTGCTCCTCGCGCTCATGCTGAATAAGACGAAGATCGGCAAGGCGGTGCGCGCCACTTCGGAAAATATCGAGACCGCCGGTCTCCTCGGCATCAATACGGGCCTCATCATCACCTTCACCGTCATGCTCGCGTCGGCCCTCGGCGCGGCGGCGGGCGTCCTCATCGGCCTCTCCTTCAACGCGATCGAGCCGACCATGGGCACGGCGATGGGCTTCAAGGGCCTGGCCGTCCTCATCATGGGGGGCCTGGGCAATGTGGAAGGCGCCATGGCGGGCGGATTCATCCTGGGCATCGCGGAAGTCTTCAGCGTCGCCTACGGGGCGTCCACCTACCGCGACGCCGTCGCCTTCGGCCTCATCATCCTGATCCTTTTCCTCCGGCCGGAAGGATTGTTCTCTAAGGCTGGGAAAGGAGGAAGACCGTAATGGAAGAATTGCTCAATGGTTACTTTCTGCAGGTCTTTGTGTTCATCTGCATCAACATCATCCTGGCGCTCACCATCTACATGACGCTGTGCACCGGGCTGGTCTCTCTGGGCAACGCGGGCTTCATGAGCTTCGGCGCGTACACTTCGGCCATCCTCGCGATGAAGCTGGACGTGCCCATGCCCCTCTCCATCCTCTGCGGCGGCATCGTCGCGGCGGCGGTGGCCCTCATCATCGGCATCCCCACCATCCGGCTCCGCGGCCTGTACCTGGCCATCGCGACGCTCGGCTTCGGCGAAGTGGTGCGCGTCATCGCCCTCAATATGAAGATCACGAACGGCGCGCTCGGCCTCTCGGGCATCCCGTCCATGGCGAGCTCGCTCTCTGACTACGCGAGCGACCTGGGCCTCATCGACGCGCTCGGCCTCGATTCCCAGACCGCAGGGCAGCTCCTCATGTGCATCGCCCTTCTCATCCTCGTGGTGCTGATCTTCTTCTTCTGGTACAAACTGGAACACTCCCGCGTGGGCCGCGCCTTCGCCGCCATCAAGGCGGACGAATACGCCGCGTCCCTCTCCGGCATCAACGTGGTGTACTACAAAATGATGGCGTTCCTCTTCAGCGCCTTCTTCGCCGGCGTGGCCGGGGCGCTCTACGCGCACGCCACCTACTTCATCAGCCCGACCGACTTCACGTGGCACAAAGTCGTGGACATGCTGCTCTACACCGTATTCGGCGGCAGCAACGTCATGTGGGGCCCGCTCCTCGGGGCGACCGTCCTCACCATCGTGCCGGAATCCCTCCGCGCCATGTCCGAATACCGCGACATCATCTACGGCCTCATGCTGGTGGCGCTCATGGGCTTCCGCCCGGACGGCATCCTGTCCTATGACGCGGTGAAGTACATCGCCCGCCGTCTGAAGAAATCCCCGAAAGGAGGCAACTGACCGTGCTTCTTGAATTAAAGAACGTCGTCAAAAAATTCGGCGGCATCACCGCCCTCTCCGACATCTCCTTCCAGGTGGAGAAGGGGGACATCTTCGGCATCATCGGGCCGAACGGCGCCGGCAAGACTACCATCTTCAACATGATCACCGGCGTCTATCCGGTGACCTCCGGGGACGTCCTCTTCAACGGCCAGTCCATCTGCGGGAAGAAGACCTTCGAGATCATCGACGGCGGCATCGCCCGCACGTTCCAGAACATCCGCCTCTTCGCGAACATGACCGTGCTGGAGCACATCCTCGTGGGGCATCACTGCCGCATGAAGACCGGCCTCCTCGGGAGCCTCCTCCACACCGCCTCCATGAAGAAGGAAGAAGCGGAAGCCGTGGAGGAAGCGCACAAGCTCCTGCAGTACGTCGGGCTCGACGACGTGGCGGACCATCTCGCCACCGAGCTGCCCTACGGCAAGCAGCGCAAGCTGGAGATCGCCCGCGCCATGGCCGCGCATCCGCAGATCATCCTGCTGGATGAACCGGCCGCCGGTATGAACGACAGCGAGACTGCGGCCCTCATCGACCTGATCCGCGGCATCCGCGACCAGTTCGGCATCACCATCATCCTCATCGAACACGACATGAATCTGGTGATGACCCTGTGCAACCGCCTCATCGTGGTCAACTTCGGGCGCATGCTCGCCGAAGGGGCTCCGGCGGACGTACAGAACAACCCCGCCGTCATCGAAGCGTATCTCGGGAAGGAGGACGAATAATGCTGCTCGAGCTGAAAAATGTCGTCGCCAGCTACGGCAATATCAAAGCGCTGAAGGGCATCAGCCTCTCCGTGGAAGAAGGCAAGATCGTCACCCTGATCGGGGCGAACGGCGCAGGGAAGTCCACCACCATGAAAACCATCATGGGCGTCATGAAGCCCAGCGAAGGGGACATCCTCTTCGAAGGCCAGTCCATCAAGGGGAAGAAGCCCTACCAGATCGTGAGTTCCGGCCTCGTGCTCGTGCCGGAGGGCCGTCAGATCCTCCAGAGCATGACCGTCGCGGAAAATCTGGAAATGGGCGCGTACCAGCGCAAAGACAAAGCGGGCATCGCGGAAGACATGGAGAAGGTCTTCGCCCAGTTCCCCCGCCTGAAGGAACGCATGAGCCAGTACGGCGGCACCCTCTCCGGCGGCGAACAGCAGATGCTCGCCATCGGCCGCGCCATGATGGCCCGCCCGAAAGTGATGCTCCTGGACGAACCGTCCATGGGCCTCGCGCCGCTCGTGGTGCAGCAGATCTTCGATGTGGTGAAGAAGATCAACCAGAACGGCACCACCGTGCTCCTGGTCGAACAGAACGCGCGCAAAGCGCTCCAGATCGCCGACTACGCGTACGTCATGGAGACGGGCAAGATCGTCCTCCAGGGCCCGGCGCAGCAGGTCGCTTCCGATCCGAGCGTCATGGCGGCCTATCTGGGCGGCCGGAAATAACACAACCAAGCTGCTGAATCCCATACAGAAACGCCCCGCATCATACAAGATGCGGGGCGTTTTCCTGTGCGCAAAAAAAGACAGCCGCCCGGCCGCGGGACATCTCGGCGGCAAGGAGGCTGTCTTTTTCAGGAGCAAGGGGATCAGAAGAGCGAAAGCGGCGGCCCGCTCATGGGCCGGCCGGCCGCCTTCCTGCGCATGGCAGGCAGGGAATGGTACGGTATTGAAACGGGCCTGCAGGTCAACACCTTTGCCTGCGGCGCGACCGCCTGCGGGGCACGGCCGCAGAACGGGGATGCAGTTCCGGACAAGCAAAAATCCGTCCCCGGAGGGACGGATGCCGGAGCGTTCGGGCATTACTGCTGCGCGGGCTGTTCGGCTGCTTCGGCCGGTTTTTCTTCCGGCTGGGCTTCTTCCCCTGCGGGGGACGCCGTGGGCAGCGGTCGGGCTGCCATCTCGCGCACCTGCTGGATGATGACAGACAGGTTCTGGATGCTTTCTACAGGCAGATCGCGGATCTGGTATACGATCTGTTTGATGGCCGTGTCTTTTTCATCGGACAGGTCCACCGGGCCGGAGAAAAGTTCAGCCATCGGGATGCCGAGGGCGCGGGTGAGCTTTTCCAGAGTCTTTACGGTCGGGCTTTTCAGGCCGCGTTCCAGCTGCCCGAGGAATGCCGGAGCGATGCCCGCTTTCCATGCAAGTTTCTCCTGGCTGAGTCCTGCCATGTTGCGGAACTGACGAATTCTCATTCCTAAATTCATAAGGGTCTCCTTCTTTAACACCCGGAAAATACCGGCAGCTTTATTCTCCTATCGGTTTATCCTGCTTGGGTATTTTCACAATATAACATACCATTTATTGCTATAAGATAGCAGAAAATGGCGAAAATTACAAATTCTCATAAATTGTAATGAAGCCTGTTCAAGAGACAAAAGATATTGTCATATGGAATGAGCATACGAAAGTCCGGCGGAGGGGGCCGGGAGAGACCGGCGGAGGGCATCCCAGAGGGCCGGAAAAGGGCGGAATTGCCCGGATTCACAGACTTTTAGGCATGCACGATATGTGAAAAGCAAACTTAATTATAGATTGTTTTCTGATGGAATTTTCTGCCGGCAAAAATAGAAATACATAAAAAGAATAGATAACATTTCAATAAAATTTTGTGATACTCAGGAAATTTATTCTTTCGGACGGCGCATTTTCACCGCATAGGGAAACCGGGCGCGTTCTCCGGACCGCTTTTCCGGTTCGGTCGGGCGCGGGCCGCCGGGGAAGAGCGGTCCGGAAAAGCCGCATGGAAGATAGGTGTGAACAGAGGTGCCCATACAAAAGTCCGGCATACAAAAGGCAGGGATGCGAAAAAATCCCTCCGGGAGGAGGGACGGGGTCACGCCTCGGCCTGCGCGTAGGCGTAGCGGGCAAAGTTCTGGATCATGTAGTCCCGGAGGAGCACCGCCGACGGCGACTCGTCGATGTCCGCCCGCCAGGAGAGGATGATGCTCCGCCGGCAGATGGGCGTCGAGATGGGCACGAGCGCCACATGGCTGCTGGAGACGCCGTGCCAGGTGATCTTCGGCACGAAGGAGATGCCCAGGCCGGCGCGGATGAATTCGCGCACCGTGTCCGGGCTGTCGCTCTCGAGGGAGATGCGCGGCGTGAAGCCCGCGGCGTGGCAGTACACGTCGGTGATGGCGCGGAGGCTCTTTCCCGTCTGGAGGAGGATGAAGCCCGCCTCGGCGAAATCTTTCAGCTTCACCGAGGGCATCCGGGCGTGGGGGTCCGTGTCCGGCATGGCGAGGAGGATCTCTTCTTCCATGAGGGTGGTGCAGTATTCGTTCTCCATGGGATTGATGGAGGAGAAGAGGGACAGGTCCACGCCGTTGCCCTGCTTCTTCGTGTGGTCGATCTTCTGCTGGAGGATCTCCAGATGGACGTGGGGATGGAGCTGGCGGAAGCCCATGAGGAAGCCCGGGATGAGCTTCGACGCGGCGAAGAGGGAGAAGGACACCGTGGTCTGCTGGGCGCCTTTCATTTCTTCAATCTCCCGCTCGGCGGCGCGGAGCTCGTCCATGATGCGGTCCGTGTGGCGCAGCAGGATCTCGCCGTACCGCGTGAGGACGATGTTCCGGCCGCTCCGCTCGAAGAGGGGCACGCCGAGGTCGTTCTCCAGCGTCTTGATCGTGCGGGACAGGGACGGCTGGGAGATGTGCAGCTCTTCCGCCACGCGGGTGAGGTGCTGTTTCTCCGCGGTCTTCTGGAAATAGGACAGGGCGAGCAGGGTGGGTTTCATAGGTTCCTCTCTATCATTGACGCAACCAACGGTACTTTTATAATGGAGACATTATAAGACATGGCCTCCATACCGTCAACGCTATGGGGAGGGCTGTCTGATTTGACAATCTTTCGGCGGCATGGTAAATAATAGTGTTGTATATTTTATCAATCAAGGGGAGGCCTTCGGCTGCCCCATGGAAAGGAAGCAGGAAACATGGAATTTTTTATCGATACCGCCGATGTGGAGGCTATCCGCAAAGCCTATGACATGGGATTCATCGCCGGCGTGACGACGAATCCGTCTCTGGTGGCGAAGGAAGGGCGCGATTTCCACGAAGTGATCCGGGAGATCTCCTCCTTCGTAGACGGTCCGGTCAGCGCGGAGGTCCTCTCCGACGACGCGGAGGGCATGGTGGCCGAGGCACAGGAGCTGGTGAAGCTCGGCAGCCACATCGTGGTGAAGATCCCCATGACGCCGGAGGGCATGAAGGCCGTGTCCGTCCTGTCGAAGCAGGGCATCCCCACGAACGTGACGCTCGTCTTCTCCGCGAATCAGGCGCTTCTCGCGGCGCGGGCCGGCGCGACGTACGTGAGTCCCTTCGTGGGCCGCATCGACGACATCGGCTGGGACGGCGTGGAGCTCATCCAGACGATCGCGGACATCTTCAGCCAGCACGGCATCGAGACGAAGATCATCGCCGCGTCCATCCGCAAGCCGCAGCACATCACGGAGTGCGCGCTCGCCGGCGCGGATATCGCCACGGTCCCGTATCAAGTGCTCATGGACGCGATGAAGCATCCGCTCACCGATTCCGGCATCGCGCGGTTCAAAGCGGACTGGGCGGCGGCGCAGCAGAAATAAGGAACGGGAAGGAGAGAGGCGGCGACGCCTTTTTCTTTTGCCTTTTTTGCGGAAAGGAGGCGCCATGACTTTTTCGGCGCTGAAAAAACTCATCGCAGTGATGCTGCCCATCCTCGTAGCGCAGCTCTCCACGGTGGGGATGAATTTCCTCGACACGGCCATGTCGGGCCACGCGGGCCGGGCGGACCTGGCGGGCGTCTCCGTCGGGGCGAGCCTCTTCATGCCCATCCTCGTGGCGACGACGGGGGTGCTCGCCGCGGCCACGCCCATGATCGCCCAGCTCCTCGGCCGGAAGCAGCCGGAGGAGATCCCCGAGGTGGTGCGCACGGGGCTCTATGTGGGCTTCGTGCTGGCGCTCCTCTTCGCGGGGGCGTATGCGCTCGGGATCGACGCGGTGCTCGGCGGGATGCAGCTCGAGCCGGACGTGGAGCGCATCGCCCGGTATTATCTCCTCGCCATGGCGGCGGCGGTCTTCTTCGAGACGCCGGTGATGGTGCTCCGGAGCCTCACGGACACGGTGGGCGGCACGGCCATCTCCATGCGGCTTTTCCTGCTGGGCCTGCCCATCGACGGCGCCCTGAACTGGCTCTTCATCTTCGGGCACTGGGGCGTGCCGCGCATGGGCGGCATCGGCGCGGGCATCGCCACGCTCCTCACGTACGTCATCCTGCTGGCGCTCTTCCTGGCGGTGGTCTTCCATGACCGGCGCTTCCGCGGGCGGGCGGTCTTCGGGAGTTTCCGCACGCGGCTCTCCGTGTGGCGGGAATTCCTCGGCATCGGCGTGCCGAACGGCCTCGGCATGTTCATGGAGTCGAGCCTCTTCGGCTTCATCGTCATCTTCGTGGCGCGGTTCGGCACGGAGGTGCTCGCGGCCCATCAGGCGGCGATGAATTTCTCCGGCGTCATCTACATGCTGCCCCTGTCGTGCTCCATGGCGCTCACCATCGTGACGGGCGTGGAAGTCGGCGCGGGCCGGTACGATCGGGCGCGTACGTTCCGCCGGGCGGGGCTCGGCTGGGCGGTGTTCTGCGCGTGCCTCACCGCGGCGGCGACGGTGGCGCTCCGCGGGCCCATCGCGGGCATCTACACGGAGGACGCGGGCGTCGCTCAGGCGGCGGGGCTCTTCCTCGTGTACTGCGCGGGCTGGCAGTGCTTCGACGCGGTGGCCGCGCCCATTCAGGGCATCCTCCGCGGGTATAAGGACGCGAAGGTGCCGTTCATGCTCATGATGGCCGCCTACTGGGGCGTGTGCTTCCCCGCGGGGCTCGCGCTGGACCATCTCTGCGGCCACGGGGCGATCTCGTACTGGCAGGGCCTCGACATCGGCGTGGGCTGCTCGGCGCTGGCGCTGGCGGCCCGGCTCTTCTTCATCGAGCGGCGGCACCGGGAAGGCGTATAGAAACTGTATAGTAAACCCGCTTCGGTACGGCGCAGGCCGGCCGGAGCGGGTTTTCCTTTGCGGGAAACGGGCACGGAAAAAGCGCCGGATGCGTGAGCATCGCGGCGCTTTTTGCTGTGTGAGAATCATTCGCCGATGTGGGCGAGGATGGCCTGGGTCATGCCTTCCGTGCCGACTTTCGTGAAGCCTTCGCGGTACAGGTCCGGCGTGCGGTAGCCTTCGCGGAGCGCGGTTTCCACGGCCTGCTCCACCGCGTCCGCCGCGGCGTCTTCGTCGAGGGAGTACCGCAGGAGCATCGCCGCGGAGAGGATGGTCGCGCAGGGATTGGCGATGCCCTGTCCGGCGATGTCCGGCGCGGAGCCGTGGATCGGTTCATAGAGGCTGGTGCTCTCGCCGATGGAGGCGGAGGGCAGCATGCCGATGGAGCCGGAGAGGACCGCCGCTTCGTCGGAGAGGATGTCCCCGAAGAGGTTCGAGGTGACGATCACGTCGAACTGCGTGGGATGGATGGCGAGCTGCATGGCGCAGTTGTCCACGTAGAGATGGTCTACGGCGATGTCCGGGTAATCTTCGGCGAGGCGGGTCACCGTGCGGCGCCACAGGCGGGACGTGGCGAGCACGTTCGATTTGTCCACGGAGGTCACCTTGCTGCGGCGCTTCCGGGCGGCGGTCATGGCGAAGCGGGTGATGCGCTCCACTTCGGGGATGCTGTAGTTTTCCAGATCCCACGCGCGCTCCACGCCGTTGTGCATTTCCGATTCGCACTTGTCGCCGAAGTAGATGCCGCCGATGAGCTCGCGCACGATGAGGAGGTCCGTGCCTTTGGCGATCTCTTCCTTCAGAGGGGAGTATTCCGCCAGCACGTCCATCACCTTCACCGGGCGGAGGTTCACGTAGAGGCCGAGGGCCTTGCGCAGGCCGAGGATGGCCCGCTCCGGGCGGAGGTCGGGGGCGAGGTGGTCCCACTGGTCGCCGCCCACGGAGCCGAAGAGCACCGCGTCCGCCGCCTTCGCGGAGGCGACCGTGTCGTCCGGCAGGGGCGTGCCGTACTTGTCGTACGCCGTGCCGCCGGCGTCCTTCCAGGTGAATTCGAGGCCGATCTGATAGACGTCGTCGATCTTTTTCAGCACGGCCACCGCCGCGTCCGTGATCTCTTTCCCGATGCCGTCGCCGGGAATGACGGTGATTTTCTTTGTCATTTCTGCTTTTTCTCCTTTACGTAATTGACGAGGCCGCCCGCCTTCGCGATGTCCTGGATGAAGCCGGGGAGCGGCGGTGCCTGGAAGACGTCGCCCGTGGTGAGGTCTTCGATCTTCCCGGTAGAGAGGTCGATGCGGAGCCGGTCGCCGGCATGGATCTTCTCCACGTCGTCGCCGATCTCGAGGAGCGGCAGGCCCACGTTGATGCCGTTCCGGTAGAAGATGCGGGCGAAGCTCGCCGCCACGATCACCGGCACGCCGGACGCCTTGATGGCGATGGGGGCGTGCTCGCGGGAAGAGCCGCAGCCGAAGTTCCGGCCGCCCACCATGATGTCGCCGGGCTGGACGTTCTGCGCGAAGCTCTCGTCGATGTCCACCATGCAGTGGGAGGCGAGCTCCTTCGGGTCGAATGAATTGAGATATCTTGCGGGGATGATGACGTCCGTGTCGATGTTGTCCCCGTAGCGCCAGACTTTGCCTTCGATAGCCATGTTACCGGACCTCCTTCGGTGCTGCAATCCTGCCGAGAATCGCGCTGGCCGCCGCGGTCTGCGGCCCTGCGAGATAGACTTCGCTGTCCACGTGGCCCATGCGGCCGCGGAAATTGCGGTTCGTGGTGGACACGCACCGCTCGCCGGCGGTGAGGATGCCCATGTAGCCGCCCAGGCACGGCCCGCAGGTGGGCGTGGAGACCGCGCAGCCCGCTTCGATGAAGGTGTCGATGTAGCCCGCCTTCATGGCGTCGCGGTAGACCTGACGGCTGCCGGGGATGACGATGCACCGCACGTCCGGGTGGACTTTGTGCCCTTTGAAGATGCGCGCCGCGATGGCCAGATCTTCCAGCCGGCCGTTCGTGCAGGAGCCGAGCACGACTTGATCGATCTTGATCTCGCCGAAGGTGCCCACCACCTTTGTGTTTTCCGGCAGGTGCGGGAAGGCCACCACCGGGGAGAGCTCGGACAGATTGATCTCGATGGTCCGGGCGTACTCCGCGTCGGGGTCGGCCTCGTACGCCGTGTACGGATGGGAGACGCGGCCCTCTTCGTAGGCGCGGGTCCGCTCGTCCACCGGGAAGATGCCGTTCTTCGCGCCCGCTTCGATGGCCATATTGGCGATGGAGAGGCGGTCCGCCATGGAGAGAGACGCCACGCCCGGGCCGGTGAATTCGAGAGACTGGTAGAGCGCGCCGGACACGCCGATCATGCCGATGAGCGTGAGCACCACGTCCTTGCCGGTGACGTCCTCGGGCTTCGTCCCCGTGAGGACGACTTTAATGGCTTCCGGCACCTTGAACCACGCTTCGCCCGTCGCCATGGCGACGCCCAGATCGGTGGAGCCCACGCCCGTGCAGAACGCGCCGAGCGCGCCGTAGGTGCAGGTGTGGGAGTCCGCGCCGATGATCATCATGCCCGGGGCGGCGAGGCCCATCTCCGGCAGGATGACGTGCTCGATGCCCGCGCGGCCCACTTCGAAATAGTGCTCGATGTCGTGCTTCTTCGCGAAGTCGCGGACGATCTTCGCCAGGCCTGCGGACTTGATGTCCTTATTCGGCGTGAAATGGTCCGGCACGAGCGCGATCTTCGTGCGGTCGAAGACCGGGCAGCCGATCTTGTCGAATTCCTTGATGGACGGCGGCGCGGTGATGTCGTTGGCCATCACCAGATCCAGCTTGCAGTAGATGAGATCGCCCGGCTTCACCGAGTCCATCCCTGCATGGGCCGCCATGATTTTCTGCGTCATTGTCATTCCCATGAATGGATTCCTCCTTGTGCGTTCCGCGCGGGGCGCGGACGGGAAAAATAAAAGGGCCCCTTTCTCCTGGAGAGACGGGGGCCCCGCGGTACCACTCTGCTTCCCGGACGAACCGGGCGCTTTCCGGTCTCGGCAGAGGGGAGAAAAACAGAAAACGCCTTCGTCCCAAGAGACGAAAGCGTTCGCGTTACCACTCTATTTCATGCCGGAGCATGCCCTCTGCGGTCATAGACCTGCCTTTGCTAACGGGAGGCATCCGGCGCCGTCTACTGTGAGTTCAACGGGCTGCTCCGAGACGAGTTCACTTCCGCATCCGCACCGCGTCGCACCGTCCCGCGGCTCTCTGCACCTTCAGCGCAAGCTACTGATTCTCTTCAGCGCATTTTTCTGTGATGCCCCATATTGTATCACAGCGATTTTGAAATGACAACAATTTCGCGCGGAAATTTGCGGAAGCTGTCATTTCTCTGTCAGGAATTTGTTATAATAAGGGCAGAATCGCAGGGGCGACGGGCGCCCCGCGGAGAGCGGCGCGAAGCCGCGGGATTTCCATGCAGGGGGATGAAACGTATGGGAGAACTGAATTTTCATGTAGACGAACAGCATTACCGCTATCCGTCCCGCCGGAGCGTGGTGTACGGGCAGCGGGGCATGGTGTGCACCGCGTCGCAGCTCGCCGCGCAGGCCGGGCTGGACATGCTGAAAAAGGGTGGCAACGCCGTGGACGCGGCCATCGCCACGGCAATCACCCTCACCGTGGTGGAGCCGGTATCGAACGGCATCGGGAGCGACGCCTTCGCCATCGTGTGGATGAAAGACAAGATGTACGGCCTCAATGCGAGCGGCTGGGCGCCGAAGGGCATCTCCGCCGAAGCCGTCCGGGCGCAGGGGTATACGGAAATGCCGAAGCGGGGCTGGATCCCCGTGACCGTCTCCGGCGCGCCGTCTGCGTGGATCTCGCTCTCCCGCCGCTTCGGGAAGCTGCCTTTCGGCGAGCTCTTCGAGTCGGCCATCCACTACGCGCGCTACGGCTACCCCGTGTCGTCCTTCGTGGCGTGCGAGTGGATGAAAGAATATAAAGAGCTCATCCAGATGAAAGACGAGCCGGCCCTGGCAGGATGGTTCACCACCTTCCTGAAAGACGGCCGTCCGCCCCGCGCGGGCGAGCTCATGAAGCTCCCCGACCACGCGGCCACGCTGGAGAAGCTCCGCGACAGCGGGTGCGAGAGCTTCTACCGCGGGGAGATCGCCGACGCCATCGACGCCTTTTCCCGCGAGACCGGCGGCTACGTGCGGAAGGAAGACTACGCGGAGTGGCAGCCCGAGTGGGTGACGCCGGTCTCCGTCAATTACCGCGGCTACGACGTGTGGGAGCTCCCGCCGAACGGCCACGGCATCGTGCCGCTCATGGCGCTCAATATCCTGAAAGGCTTCGATTTCAGAGCCCGGGACACCGCCGAGACGCTCCACCGCCAGATGGAGGCCATGAAGATGGCCTTCGCCGACGGCGACCGGTACGTCACCGACCCGAAGTACATGAAGGCCTCCGTGGCGGACCTCCTCTCCGACCGGTACGGCGCGGCCCGCCGCGCGGAGATCACGGACCACGCGCTCGCGCCGCATTACGGCGACCCGCGGTGCGGCGGCACGGTCTATCTCTGCACCGCCGACGGGGAAGGCAATATGGTCTCCTACATCCAGAGCAACTATTGCCACTTCGGCAGCGGCGTGGTCGTGCCGGGCTACGGCATCGCCTTCCAGAACCGGGGCTACAATTTCAGCCTCGACGAAGAGCACGTGAACTGCCTCGCGCCGCGGAAGCGCACGTATCACACCATCATCCCGGGCTTCCTCACGAAAGAAGGCCGGGCGGTGGGACCCTTCGGCGTCATGGGCGGCTTCATGCAGCCCCAGGGTCATCTCCAGGTCATCACCAACGTCATCGATTTCCACATGAACCCGCAGGAAGCGCTCGACGCGCCGCGCTGGCAGTGGACCGGCGGCCTCCACTTCGATGTAGAGCCGGGTCTGCCGCTGCAGGCGGTGGAGCAGCTCCAGGCCATGGGTCACGACATCCGCGTGCTCGAGGACATGTCCCAGTTCGGCCGCGGGGAGATCATCTGGAGAAATGAAGAAGGCGTCCTCGTCGGCGCGACTGAGCCGAGAGCGGACGGCGTCGCCGCCGCGTGGTGAGGCGTCCCGCATCGGGCGGGGGTTTCGGTGGACAGGAGGAGGAAAGATGAACAGCAGAGAACGCATACAGGCGGCCGTCGCAGGGGAGCGCTCCGACCGCCTTCCCGCCGCTTTCTGGCGGCCCGGAGAAAAAGGAGGGACCGCAGAGGACCACGCCCGGGCGGCGATGGACTTCGCGGCGGAGTGGGACAGCGACCTCCTCGTCACCGCGCCCTCCGTCGGCTACAGCGGCGAAGACTACACCGCGCCGGGATTCACGAAAGTGGGGGGTGTGGCCTACGTGACCGACCCCGCCGACTGGGAGCGCCTCTCCGGCGGCTCCGTCAATCACGGCGCGCTCGCCCGCGAGCAGGACGCGCTGAAGCAGATCCTCGCGGAGAAGCCCGCCGGTCTCCCCGTGGTCTTCCGCGTGACGAGTCCGCTCGCCACCATCTTCCGGCTCGCGTTCCACCTGCCCGAAGACATCCGCCGCGGCGCGGGCCCCATGGTGAAAGCGGCCCTCAAGACCGTCACCGAGACCACCTGCGCCCTCGTGCAGCGCGTGATCGAGCTCGGCGCGGACGGCATCTTCTTCGAGGCGCCGCTCGCGGACTACGAGCTCCTGAGCGAATCCGTCTACCGCGAGTACGGCGCGCCCTACGATCTGGCCGTCCTCTCCGCCTCCTCCGGCTGGTGCAACGTCCTCGCCGCGGGCTGGACGAACTGCATGTTTCCCGTGCTGCGGAAATACCCCGTCCAGATCTTCGCGTGGGACGCCGCCCAGTCCCTGCCGGAGATCGCCGAGGCGCGGGACCTCATGGGCGTCTGCTGCATGACCGGCCTCTCCCGGCGGCACCTCGAATTCGGCCTCAGGAACGAAGTGGAGCAGGACATCTGGCGGGCCGTCTCCGCGTCCGGCGGCCGGGGGCTCGTCCTCTCCGCCGGCGCGTCCGTCCAGCCCGGCCCGGGCATGGCGGACTTCGTGAAGAAATCCATCCGGGACATCGCGGACCGCGCCGCCCGGTGAGAGAAATTTTCCCGGCGTATTGCAGTCCCCGTCAGGATTTCGTAAAATACATTTATGTGATCACATCAGAAGGAGCCCGTATACCCGCTGCTCCCCCTGCATTTCCCGCACAAGGAGGAATCATTCATGGCAAAATACAGCGTTGCCGCCATGCAGGCAAAAGGCAAGAGTGCCGAAGACAACATTTTTGCAGCGAACAACAGAGCCACCGCGCTCGCCGACCAGATCGGCAAAGATAAAGTCATCAACGGGACCGTCGGCTCCATCCTCGACGAAGACGGCCAGCTCGTCATGCTCGACGTGGTGAAGGAAGCCTACAAGCGCCTCACCCCGCGCGACATCGTCGCCTATGCGCCCATCCAGGGCTATCCGGGATTCCTCGAAGACTGCATCGACCAGTGCTTCGGCCAGTCCCGTCCGGCCGGCTACATTCGCGCCCTCTCCACCTCCGGCGGCACCGGCGTGCTCCATCATGCCGTGCACAACTACTCCTCCCCCGGAGACGAAGTGCTCATCACCGACTGGCACTGGGGCGCCTACGACAGCGTCATGCTCGACGCGGGCCGCAAAGTGCGCACCTTCTCCCTCCTCACCCCCGAAGGCCACTTCGACATGGAGAGCTTCAAGGAGAACGTCACCGACCTCGTGGCGAAACAGTACAACACCCTCATCATCCTGAACGGCATCGCCAACAACCCCACCGGCTACTGCATGAGCGACGACGAATGGGGCGCCGTCGCGGACTTCTGCGCCAAAGCCGTCGAAGGCAAGGACAAGAACATCATCCTCGTGGCCGACGTGGCCTACCTCGACTACAGCGGCGAAAAAGAAGCGTGCCGCACGTTCTTCAAGAAATTCGAGAACCTCCCGAAGAATGTCCTCACCATCGTGGCCTACACCCTCTCCAAGGGCTTCACCCTCTACGGCCAGCGCATCGGCGCGATGATCTGCATCACCTCCGACGAAGACGTGGCGCAGGAATTCGTGGACATCAACCAGTATAGCAGCCGCGCCTGCTGGTCCAACTCCAACGGCGCCGCCATGAAGGCCATGGAATACATCTGCGCCGACCCCGAAGCGGTGAAAGCGCTCGACGCGGAACGGGCGAAATACTACAAGCTCATCCAGGAGCGCGCGGCCATCTTCATGCAAGAAGCGGACGAAGCGGGCCTGAAATACGTCCCCTACATCTCCGGCTTCTTCATCACCCTCCCCATGGAAGGGGCCAAAGCCGTATGCGACCTCCTCGAAAAAGAAGAGCGCGTCTTCCTCGTGCCGCTCAAAAAAGGCATCCGCCTCGCCGTGTGCTCCGTCTCCAAGAAAGAAATCACCGGCCTCGCGGCGAAGATCGCCAGAGCGATCAAAGAGACCGGCGCAAAGCAGTAATCGTATCTCTACAAAAAAAGGCCGTGCGAAAGCACGGCTTTTTTTGTGCCCGTTTTCCGGCGGGCTGCGGCTGCAGAGCCGGGGCGGTCTTTTTTTATGGGATGGGCTTTCAGGGAAATAATGATTCGGGGAATAAAAAAATTCTGCCTGCTGTTTCCGGCAAGACTGTCGATAAAGAGGTAAATCGGGAAAAAGAAAATTTTTACAATAATTTTATCCCATGCCCGGGGCCGCTGCGAGAGAGAAAGAGGCCGGGCGGAGACCCTGCGCCGGTGCAGTGCGCCGGCTCGAGACAGTCAGCACAAAGAGAAAGGAAACCGCAGATGAACAGAATCTACAAAGTCGTATGGAACGCCGCGCGCAGCTGCTACGTGGTGGGCTCCGAATTCATTCACAGCAATCACACGATGGGCGGCCATCAGGTCGCAAGGAAATCCCTGAAAGGTCTCGTCACCGCAGCACTTATCGCAGGCGTGCTTCTCCCGGTGGGCGGCATGACAGCCGAGGCATCCAAGGTTGGCTTCCCAAGCTTTGATCTTTCGGAAATTGCAATTGAAAATCCGGAACATGAAGCTTGGCAGGATGAACAGATTGAACAAAATAGTTCTGCTATCGAAGATCTGGAAGAGGCTTTTGATAAGAGCGCAATCAAAGACCACAAGCAGGATGCGGTGAATAACCGCCAGTGGGGAGCCATCAACGGCAACTACGTGATTGACGGCATGCAGCAGGCGCAGATCGAAGCGGGCAAAGTAATGGACGGCATGCAGAA
>CALXPQ010000005.1 GCA_944390485.1 Veillonellales bacterium | reverse complement strand
CGAAAGTACTTGGCTGGAAGCGGCCCGGGAGGATAGGAAGCTGCTGATAAAGGAGAGAAGGGACTCACAGGAATGTGAGTCCTTTTTCATTGTGTATGTGAGAGAAGGAAGAGACGGGAAGGGTGTCTGGCTCTTCCTTTTTTATGCTGCGGAAAGAGAGACTTCATTCTGAACAGAATATAGGATTTAGCGAAGATTGATTTTCTACGGATTTGATTTATTTGACAAACAAATGGATGAAATGTAAATGCAGCTCAAAATGTTATCTGCTGATTTTTTCAAAATGAAGAATAGGTAAAAGATAATAGTGGGTTTAAATATAAAAAGTGATATATGCTTTATTTTTGACATTTGCCAGATTGTTTTTGAAAGATATTGAGTGAATAAGTGTACTCTCAATTAAGGATAATTGAGCGATATAAATTGAAAGTATACATAAATAGATACAAAATTTTTCTATTAGGAATATTCTTTAATTTTGAATGTATACTCTACCTTACAATGTAAAGATATAGTAAAATTGTAATGAATTCGTAAATCCAAGGAGGGATATATATGAAATGGAAAGCTTTGGCCGCAGCAGTGCTGGCTGGAACCATGATGTTTACTGCTGGATGCGGAGGCGGAGATTCTTCTGCCGGAGGTAAAGCAGAAGGAGGCTCTCAAAGCCTGAAAGGGAAGAAATTGGTTATGTACGTTTCTTTCCATGAGGATACAGCCAAAGAATTAGCAGATCAGTTTAAACAGAAGACCGGTGCCGAGGTCAGTTTTATTCGACTGCCTACAGGGGAAGCGTTAGCACGCATCACGGCAGAAAAAGATTCTCCCAAAGCGGATATCTGGCTGGGCGGTACTTCCGATGCACATGCCAAGGCTAAGGCTGATGGTTTGACGGAGGCATATAAATCTCCCAATGCCAATATGATTTTGCCGGAATATCAGGATAAGGATGGATATTGGTATGGCACCTATCTGGAAGTCATGGCGATTGGCTATAACGAAAATCGGTTCAAGGAGGAGTTTGAACCGAAGGGAGTAAAGGCTCCAGAGACGCTGGAGGATCTCCTGAAGCCGGAATTTAAAGGAGAAATTATTGCTCCTGATCCGAGGAAATCGGGGACAGGGCTGACTTTTATCAGTTCGGTGCTGCAGTCCATGGGTGAGGAAAAAGGCTGGGCTTATCTGAAGCAGCTGAAAGGACAGGTGGCGCAGTTCACGCCATCTGGATTTGCACCGGCTCAGAAAACAGGCGCGGGAGAATACCTGATTGCGTTGAATTTCATTTCTGATCAGATGCTGGTCAGCCAGAAAGGGCAGAAGATTCACAGCACAATTTATAAGGATGCAGGCTGGACACTGTGCCCGGTATCAATCATTAAAAACGGTGCAGATAAGGAAGTCGCACAGGCATTTGTTGATTATGTGCTGACTAAAGAGGCTGGAGAGATTCTTGTGCGGACGACAAATGGGGTGGCCTGCAATCCTGATGTAGCTCCGCCGAAAGGACAGAAGCCGTTGTCTGAACTGCCGCTTTATAAAGCTTATGATATGGAAAAAGCAGGCGCTGACAAGCAGATGAACTGCGATAAGTTCTTTGCAGAATAACATAGGCATTTCTGATTTCTCTTACCTCTGCCGGATGACAGAGGTAAGAGTTTTTCAGTCATATGGCTGAATAAAGGAAATCATATAGCCGGTTGGCTTTTTCAGTCGAGGCAGAGGCGTCGGCGGAGAAAGGAGTAGACATGAAAGATCAAAGTGTCGGGCATGAGCACAAAGGCTGGAGCACAGAGCTGAAACTGCTTTTGCGGGAGCCGCCTCTTTTGGCGTCGATCCTCGTACTGTTTCTTCTTTTTGGGCTGTTTATTATTTACCCATTTGTCAAAATCCTGCTCGTGCCGGATTCAGCTCACTGGATCAGGGCATTGACAGCAAAAGAATTTATCGAAGTCTTCAGTCATACGTTGTTTTCTTCGCTTGTGGCAACGACGACAGCGATTATTTTCGGGTTTATTTTTGCGTATGCGGTCAATTATACGAACATGCCGTGTAAGCGTTTTTTTCAGATCGTAGCGCTTTTGCCGACCATGGCTCCTTCAGTCGTAACCGGGTTGGCTTTCATTATGCTTTTTGGCCGGCGCGGATTTATTACCTGGCATGTGCTTCATCTGCAGACGGATTTATATGGTCCGGTAGGATTGTGGGTGGCACAGACCATTGCTTTTTTCCCGTTGGCATATATTACGATTTCCGGGGTTTTGAAATCCATCAGTCCCAATCTGGAACTTGCAGCACAGAATCTGGGGGCTCGCGGCTGGTATCTATTTCGGACGGTAACGCTGCGGCTGGCAACGCCTGGGCTGGCCAGCGCATTCCTGCTCGTTGGAATCAATAGTCTGGCGGATTTTGGTAATCCCATGCTGGTCGGTGGAAATTATCATGTTCTTGCCACGGAGGCGTACACGCAGGTTACCGGGGCATGGGATCTGCCTATGGGCGCGGTCTTGTCAGTCTTTCTCGTGATTCCTACGCTGCTGGTTTTCTTTGTACAGCGTTATTATCTGGAAAAGAATTCTTATGTGACTGTGACTGGAAAGCCGGTGGCGGGACTGATCCGCGTGACAGCGGGACCGGCGGCAACCTGGTGTTTTTTCGCTTTCTGTGCATTGCTTTGCACAGCTATTCTTATGATTATCGGTGTGGTATTCCTTTTTGCTTTTACCGTGGCCTTCGGAGCGGATTATACATTTACGCTTCAATATTTCAGGGAAGGGGTCGTCCAATCCAACGTATTGATGCACAGCTGGTCGGCGGCGATGATTACCGCTGCAACGACGACTGTACTCGGGATCGCACTTGCATTCCTCACGGTGAGAAAGCGTTTTCCCGGGCGGACAATTATGGATTTTCTTGCCATGCTTCCGGTTTCTCTTCCGGGAACTTTTATCGGTCTGGCGTTGATTCTTGCTTTTAATGAAGCGCCACTGGAATTGACGGGGACCATGGCTATCATTGTTTTGGGGATGACGCTCCGGCAGCTTCCTGTCGGTTACAGGCAGGCTGTAGCCGGGCTGAAGCAGATCGATGCTTCTATGGAACAGGCTTCGGCGAATCTTGGAGCCAACAGTTTTACTACTTTTCGAAAAATTATCCTGCCGATGCTGAAGAATTCTCTTTCGGTCAGCTTTGTATATGCATTTATGCGGTCAATGAATACACTGAGTACGGTGATTTTCCTGGTGTCGCCGGAATGGAACCTGGCCTCTATCAATATCATGAGTCTGGCGGATCAGGGGTTCCTGCCTACGGCAAGCGCGACAGCTGTGGGAATGATGCTCACGATTTATATTACATTCGGTATTGTAAAACTTATTCTTCGGGATAAGATCAATATTTTTGATCTTTGATTCGGGATCAGTATATAGCAGGAGAAGAATATGATGGCAGAATCCGTATTACAGCTCAAAGGAATCAACAAATATTTTGGGAAGAACCATGTAATCAAAAACGTGGATTTGCAGATTGAAAAAGGGGAGTTTGTGACGTTTCTGGGGCCATCCGGCTGCGGGAAAACCACCTTGCTTCGAATGATTGCCGGGTTTTATGAACCAGACGAAGGGGAAATTCTGTTAAATGGAAAGCGTATTGAAAAAATTCCGCCGTATGGAAGAAATACGGCGATGGTTTTTCAGGAATATGCTTTGTTTCCTCATATGACGGTATTTGATAATGTGGCGTATGGGCTGAAAGTCAAGAAAACAGCCGCGGCGGATCTGGCTAAACGGGTCGCGGCTGCGCTTGAGCTGATGCAGCTTCAGGGGATGGAGAGACGTTTTCCCAATCAGCTTTCTGGAGGTCAGCAGCAGCGTGTAGCGGTAGCGCGGGCGCTTGTTATGGATCCGGAGGTGCTGCTTCTTGATGAGCCGCTGTCTAATCTGGACGCGAAATTACGGGAAAGCGTACGTGTAGAACTTCGTGAAATTCAGCAGAAGATGGGGTTGTCTACAATTTATGTTACGCATGATCAATCGGAGGCACTGTCTATGTCTGACAAAATCGTCGTGCTGAAAGACGGCGTCATCCATCAAATCGGAACGGCGCAGGAAATTTATTTTGAGCCAAAAACACCGTTTGTAGCGGATTTTATCGGTACGACTAATCTGTTGACGCTGGTTGGGGGAGATGATGGTGCGGTGCATTATCGGGACACATCATTTCCAACAAATAAAGAAGTGCACAGCGGTTTGTCGTATAGCGCCAGCATTCGGCCGGAGTGTATCAAATTGGCGCCGGCGCCGGTAGAAGGAAAAGTCAGTGTGCCGGTCCATATAGAGAATCGAATGTTCCTTGGGGAAAAAGTACGTTATTTTGTGAAAGATAAAGGGAACAAACCGTGGATTGTGGATATGTTTGATCCTGGGAGACAAATCTTGGATGGAGATGTATATGCCGTTTTTCCGGCGGAAAAAGTCTGGGTCATTCAGGAAGAATCGGTTTGATGCTACGGAGGGGATATGCTGGAAACATTGAAAAAATCTGTCTGTGCAGCGAATCTGGATCTGGCAGCCCGTGGGGTTGTCATTTACACGTGGGGCAACGTAAGCGGGCTTGATCGGGATTCCGGTCTGATGGTGATAAAACCATCCGGCATCAGTTATGAAGCGATGGGACCAGAAGATATGGTTGTGGTTGATCTGGAGAGCGGCGTACGGGTGGAAGGAAAATGGAAGCCCTCTTCCGATACAGAGACACATTTGGCACTATATCGTGCATTCCCGGAGATCGGAGGCATTACTCATACCCATTCGGTTTATGCTGTCGCCTTTGCACAGGCAGGGATGAATATCCCGGCTCTTGGCACGACTCATGCGGACTATTTTTATGGTGAAATTCCCTGTACCAGAGGACTTACCAGAGAAGAAGTCAATGGAGCGTATGAGGCCAATACGGGAAATGTCCTGATCGAAACAATGCGGCGGGAAACAAATGGGGTATTGTCTGTGCCCGGAGCCATTGTACGGAATCATGGGCCATTTTCCTGGGGCCGGAATACGGCAGAGGCAGTCTACCATGCAGTGGTATTGGAAAAAATAGCGGAGATGGCATGGAAAACGCTTTGGCTGAATCCGGAAAGTCATATGCCGCCGTATATTTTGGATCGGCA
Organism: Veillonellales bacterium; assembly: GCA_944390485.1. Lineage (GTDB taxonomy): Bacteria > Bacillota > Negativicutes > Veillonellales > Dialisteraceae > UBA1822. The sequence goes on along the minus strand of CALXPQ010000005.1, from coordinate 165,060 downwards.
TTATTTCCGCAAGCATGGTCCGCATGCTTATTACGGACAAGACAAATCAGGAGAATAAAATTCAGTAATAAAAAAGCGCCCGGGAGGGCGCTCTTTTCAGCTGCGGAATCGGTTGATGATGAATTGCTGGAAGAGATGGGTGGCGGGCGAGAGGGGGCGGGTGGTGCTCCAGGCGAGGCCGATCTCGCGCTTGCACACGGGGAAGGAGACGGGGAGGAAGACGAGGCCGGCGGTCTCGATGCCGGTGATGCGCGGGAGGAGGCTTACGCCGAGATGGGCGGAGACGAGGGAGGCGGCGGTATTGATGTCGTCGCCTTCGAAGATGATGGAGGGGCGGATGCCGGAGATGGCGCAGAACTGGTCGGTGAGGATGCGCAGGCTGTAGTTGGGCTTGAGGGTGATGAAGGGCTGGCCTTCGAGGTCCTGCAGGTCGATGCTCTTCCGGCCGGCAAAGGGATGGTTTTTCGGCACGACGGCGAAGAGCTCTTCTGTGTAGAGGTAGAGCCAGGCGAGCTGCTCCATGTTCACCATGATGGAGCAGAGACAGATGTCGGATTTGCCTTCGAGGAGGCTCCGAGCGAGGACGGAAGAGTTGTCCTGGTCGAGATTGAACTGGATGTGGGGATAGAGCTGCTTGAATTCGCTCAGGAGCTGGGGCAGGATGTGGATGCCGAGGGAGTGCATGAAGGAGAGGCTGATGACGCCGTGGTCGGGATCGCGCTCGCTTTCGATCTCCTGCCGTCCCTTTTCGAGCTCGCGCAGGGCCCGCTCGGCGTGGATGAGGAAGCGCTGGCCCGAGGAGGTGAGAAGGATCTCCCGGCTGCCCCGCTTGAAGAGGGGCGTGCCGAGCTCCTGCTCGAGCTTGTGGATGGAGCGGGAGAGGGCAGACTGGGAGATGGAAATTTCCTGCGCGGTGCGCGTGAAGTGGCGCGTGTTGGCAAGGGCGCAGAAGTATTTCAGCTGATTGATTTCCATAGGGCCTCCTTTCGGCCGACAGGCTGTCTTTTTTTATGTGCCCGGCGCATGGTGCGGCCGGTTTTCTGATGAATCCGGTGCATGTTTTTCTGATTTCATTATAGCCGGCCGTTTCTGAGATTTCCAAGAAATATGGGAATTTTTTTATGAATGCCAGTGGAAATTTCAATGATTCTGGTGCATAATAAAAAATAAAGAATAGAACGAAAAGACGGAGTTTTGGGCAGAAGGCGGCCGCATGAAGCATTAGATGGAAATTAATGCATGCTGTGCATTGGAATGAGTGACAGGCTGCATTAGACGGCGGCGGCGGGTTTGCCTATAATGGAAAATAGTGAAATCACGCGGGCGGCGGAATGGACGCGCGTGGTGTACGTTTTCAAATACGCTTTTGAAGGAGGGTATATGCAGAAACTCTGGATGCGGTCTTATGTGTGCAACGCGGGCATCAATTTCCTGATCTACACGGTCTATTTCATGATGATGCTCTGGGCAGTCAGCTATGCGGTCGCTGAGTGGCAGGTGTCGGTGAGCATGGCGGGCCTCGCTTCCGGTCTTTTCATGGCGGGGGCGCTGTCCACGCGCGGTCCGGTGAATCGTCTGCTGGACCGGATGGAGCGGCGGACCATGCTTCTGGTGAGCGTGGGGCTCTTCTTCCTGCTCTCTCTTCCATATAATATGACGGCGCCGGGGCTGTACGGCTTCATGGCGCTCCGCTTCCTGCACGGCGTGGCGTTCGGCGCGGCGACGACGGCGGTGAGCACGGCTGCGGCGGCTCTCACGCCGATGAAGCAGGTGGGCCGCGTGGCGCGGTACTACACGCTGGGCGTGGCGGCCGCTTCGGCGGTGGGTCCGTTCCTGGCGCTGCGCTTCGTGGATGAGCGGGCGCTCGAGACGGGCGCGCTGGCCGCTTCCGGCATGGCGCTGGTGGCGCTCCTCCTCGGATTTTTCGTGCAGCTCCCGCGGCGCACGGTGATCCGCAAGATCGGCGATACGGAGAAGAAGGCGGCGACGGTGGAGAATTTCTTCGTCCGCCGGGCGCTGGGCCTCGCGGTGCTCGCTTTCCTCGGCGGGCTGTGCTACTCCGTGGTGATCACGTTCCTCGGCGAGTACGCCATGGACAGCGGGCTGCCGGCGGCGGGCGGCGTGTATTTCTTCTACTGCTTTGCTTTCGCCACGTTCCTCTGCCGGCCTCTGGCAGGGTATCTGCTCGAGCGGTGCGGCCGTGACATGGCGGTGTACCCGGCGCTGCTCCTCATCGTGGTGGCGATGATCGCGCTGTCCCTGTCTTCGGCGAACTGGATGCTGCTCATCGCGGGCTTCCTCTTCGGCGCGGGATACCGCACGCTCATCACGACGTGCCACAATCTGACGCTCCGCTGCACCTTTGCCAGCCATGCGGGCTCGCTCCGGTCCATCTATTTCGTCCTGCTGGATCTGGGCATCGGCTTCGGACCGTTCCTGCTGGGACAGCTCGTGCCGTCTTACGGTTTCGAGATGGTGTACCTCGCGGCGGCGGCGATCGCCTTCTTCGGCATTTATTTCTACTACATCGAGCTCGGCCGGACGGGCCGCTTCTCGGCGGAACGCTGGGAGGAGGAACGGCTGGTCAAGGGCCACTGATACGGATAAGGGAAAGCGGTCCTCTTCGGAGGGCTGCTTTTTTTGCGGCCTGCCGGCGGGACGGGGCCTGGCAGACGAAAAGGCCGCCCCGGCGGAACGCTTCGCGCGGGACGGCCTCCGGCGGGATCAGATGAGGATGCCTTCGAGGTGGTCCATTTCGTGCTGGATGACTTCGGCGGTGAAGCCGGAGAACCGGGCGCGCTGCTTCTTCCCGCGGAGCGGCGTCCACTCCATCTCCACCCACCGGGCGCGGCGCGCCGTCCGCGTGCCCGGGAGGGAGAGGCAGCCTTCCTCGGCGTCGTACGTCTCCGGGGAGCGGCGGACGATGACGGGATTCAGCATGACGAGGAGCGTGCGGTGGTCGTAAAAGGCGATGATGCGCTTCCGGCCGCCGATCATGTTCGCGGTCATGCCGGCGCAGCGCTCCCGGTTCGCGCGGAGCGTATCCGCGAGGTCGCGGGCGAGGGGCAGGTCCTCTCTGCCGGCGGGCTCGGCCCGGAGGGAGAGGAAAAACGGATCGGTGACGATGGGACGGATCATGGGCAGGTCTCCTTTCTGTGTGCTCCCATTATACCGGACTTGTGGAAAATGCGGGGCATTTCTTCTATAATAACAGTGAATTGTCTCCGGGAGCCCCGGCTCCCCTCGGAAAGAAGGAAACGGCATGTATTTGATCGATACGTATGATGTGATCGTCGTGGGCGCAGGGCACGCGGGCTGCGAGGCGGCGCTCGCCGCGGCAAAGCTCGGCATGAAGACGCTCCTCGCGACGATCTCGCTGGACAATGTGGCCATGATGCCCTGCAATCCCGCCATCGGCGGCCCGGGCAAGAGCCATCTCGTCCGGGAGATCGACGCCCTGGGCGGCATCATGGGCATCGCGGCGGACGCCACGGCCATCCAGATGCGCATGCTGAACCGCGGCAAGGGTCCGGCGGTGTATGCGCTCCGCGCGCAGTCGGACAAGAACGCCTACCACCGGTGGATGAAGCGCTGCGTGGAAAATACGGACGGCCTCGACCTGAAACAGCTCATGGTGACGGATATCCTCGTGGAAAACGGCCGCGTCACGGGCATCGTGACGGAGCTGGACGAGCTCTACCGGGCGAAGGCGGTCATCCTCGCCACCGGCACATATCTGGACAGCAAGATTATCATCGGGGAGACCATCTACAGCGGCGGTCCGAACGGCATGCGACCGAGCCTCGTCCTTTCGGAAAATCTCCGGAAGCACGGCATCGACCTGCTGCGGTTCAAGACGGGCACGCCGAGCCGCGTGGACATGCGCACCCTCCATCCGGAGCACATGCAGCTCGAAGAGGGCGACCCGGACCACCATTCCTTCTCCTTCATGGATGAGGATACAGACCGGAACCAGCGCTGCTGCTGGCTCACCTACACGAACGAGACTACCCACAGCATCATCCGGGCGAACCTCTCCCGGGCCCCCATGTTTTCCGGAAAGATCCACGGCGTGGGCGCGCGGTACTGCCCGTCCATCGAGGACAAGATCGTGCGCTTCGCGGACAAGACGCGGCACCAGCTCTTCGTGGAGCCGGAAGGGCTCGATACGAACGAGATGTACGTGCAGGGCATGTCCACGTCCATGCCCATCGACGTGCAGTACGCCTTCCTCCGCACCATCCCGGGCCTGGAAGACGTGAAGCTCATGCGCCCGGCCTACGCCATCGAGTACGACCTACTCGACCCGCTCCAGCTCCTGCCCACGCTCGAGCTGAAAAAGATCGCCGGGCTCTACTCTGCCGGCCAGTCGAACGGCACCTCCGGCTACGAGGAAGCGGCCGCGCAGGGCCTCATGGCGGGCATCAACGCGGCGCTGAAGATTGCCGGTAAGCCGCCCTTCGTCCTGAAACGGCACGAAGCGTACATCGGCGCGCTCATCGACGACCTCGTCACGAAAGGGACGAACGAGCCGTACCGCATGATGACCAGCCGCAGCGAGTACCGCCTCATCCTCCGCCAGGACAATGCGGACCTGCGCCTCACCGAGAAAGGCCACGAGATCGGCCTCGTTACGGAAGAGCGGTACGCGCGGTTCCTCGCGCGGAAGGCGCGCTTCGAAGAAGCCATGGACTACATCCATACGAAACGCTTCACGCCCACGAAAGAAACGAACGCCGCGCTCGAAGCGATGGGCACCGCGCCGCTCACAACCGGCATCGGCGCGGACAAGATCCTGAAGCGGCCCGAAGTGACCTACCGGAAAATGGTGCAGTACCTGGGCTGCCCGGCCTTCGCCCTCGACGCGGAAAAGGAAATGGAAATCACCGTGAAATACGAAGGCTACATCACCCGCCAGGAAGACGCGGTGCGCCGCGCGGCGAAGATGGAAGCGGAACTCATGCCGCCGGACATGGACTACCTCCATCTGGAAGGCATCTCCATCGAGGCGCGGCAGAAGCTCGACAAGATCCGCCCGCTCTCGCTGGGGCAGGCGGCGCGCATCTCCGGCGTTTCGCCGGCGGACATTTCCGTCCTCATGGTGTACGTGAAAGGGAAGAAATCCTAAGCACTCGTCTCGGGAAAGGGGAATCTTTGTGACAGTTTCAGATATGCTGGCAGCGCTCGACATCGCCGCGGGAGAGGAGACCGCGGCCCGCATCGCCGCCTACCACGACCGCATCATGGCCATGAATGCGTCCATCAATCTCACCGGCATCCGGGATGCGGACGAGAGCCTCGTGAAGAACGTGTACGACTCGCTCACCGCCTACGACCCGGCGTACTTTCCGGAAGGAGGCCGCGCGCTCGATCTCGGCACCGGCGCGGGGTTCCCGGGGATGATCCTCGCCCTCCTGCGGCCGGACATGCAGTTCGTGCTCATGGACTCCATCCAGAAAAAACTCCGCTGCGTGGAAGAAGCGGGCGCGGCGGCCGGCGCGGAGAACGTGAAATGCCTCCACATGCGCGCCGAAGAAGGAGGCCGGCGGAAGAAGCTCCGCGAGACCTTCGACGTGGTCACCGCCCGGGCGGTGAAGTCCCTCCCGGTGGTGGCGGAGTGGGCCCTGCCCTTCGTGAAAGAAGGGGGCGTCTTCCTCGCCATGAAAGGACCGGGTGCCGACGAAGAGCTCGCCGCGGCGGCCAGACTTCTTGCACTCATGGAGACGAAGCTCGAAGCGAAAAAAGACCTGCGCCTCCCCTCCGGAGAAGAACGGTGCATCCTCGTCCTCCGCAAAACCGGCCCCGCGCCGAAGACCTTCCCGCGCAAAGTGGGCGTGGCGGAGAAAAATCCCATCCTGTAAGACGGAAAGGCAGTCAAAGCGCCCGGAGTGTGGTATAATACGGACGTAGAGAAGGGTGAAAATAGTTCTCCACAAGGAATAAAAAAAGGACAGGTGGCCGCCTGTCCTTTTTCCCTGCTTATTTTTTTGACCGGGTCCCGAGGTACCATCGGAGGATGGTAAGGAGAGCGGGGGCGAGCAGGGTCGTCCAAAGGGTGAAAATAATTTCCTCCACAAGGATCACCTCCTTTCTATGGAGGCTGACCCTATTGTAGCACAAATGCATGTTCTGCTTGAAAATGAAAAAATAAAAGGAACCGTATCGGAAAGAGCGGTTCCTTTTTTGTGTTTATCCGATGACTTCCATCGTCACCTTCGCGTTTCCCCGGCCGGCGGCTTTTTCGAGGCCGGAGGGGTCTTCGATGCGGCCGAGGGGCGTGTAGCGGTAGGGCGTGAGGAAGGTCTTGTAGAAGAGGACGAGGCAGTCCGGGCCGTAGAGCATGAGGTCGCCTGCATGGATCTTCCCGGGGTGGCTGGCGCTCGCGGGAAAGGGGTGGTCCAGGTAGATATATTTCTCGTTGCCGTTCAGCTCCTGCAGGGTCCACGACGCGGGGAGGCGGGACGCGAGGGCGCGGGCGGCGGCGTTGTCTTCGAGACGGGCGGTGAAGGCCGCGCCGTTCACGGTGAGGTGGAGGCGCATGGTCAGAGCGCGCGGCCTATGGCGCGGGCTTTGTCGAGGGCGGGATGGCCTTCGATGGCGCCGGGCGCATCGCATCCGCCGGCAAAGACGGTCCCCGCGAGGCGCGCCTCTTCGAAGCAGTCCACCCAGCCCTGGACGGCGGTCTTCGGCCCTTCCTTCGCTTCTTCCGAGTCTTCCGCCGCGGCGGAGAGGAAGTACACCTCGCGGAAGCGGTAGTCTCCCGCGAAGAGGGGATTCAGCCGGTCGAAGAGGGTCTTCAGGCTCCCGGCGATGCTATAGTAGTAGACAGGGGAGACGAAGACGAGCACGTCGGCCTCTTTCACTTTCTCGGCGATGGCCCGCGCATCGTCGGCGATGACGCAGCGGCCGGTCTTCTGGCAGGCGAGGCACCCCGTGCAGAAGGCGAGGCGCTTCCCCTTGAGGGAAATGGTTTCCACCGCATGGCCGGCTTCGCGCGCGCCTTCGGCGAACGCGGCGGCGAGACGGTCGGAGTTGCTCCGCGGGCGGAGGCTCGCGGTGAGGATGAGTACGTGTTTCATGGTTGTCCTCCCTGATTTCAATAAGCGGCCGGCGCGGCCGTGACGGTGCCGCCGGTGATGACGGCGCCGCGGGCGAGCGGGTCGTCCCAGACGAAGGCGCCCACGGAGGGCGCGGCGATGAGGCCCGAGCGGGGATTCTTCACGCTCACGATGGGCGTGGTGACCACGGCCTCCACGTCGGATTTCTCGAAGGCGAGGTCCGTCTCCTCCATGGCGCAGTTCACGAGGCGGAGATGCCGGCAGCAGCAGAGGGGCTGCGTGCCGATGATGCGGCAGTTGATGAGGGTGAGGCCGTCGGAGTACCAGCCGAGGTACTCGCCCTTCACGACGCTGTCCCGGACGGTGACGTTTTCCGCGTGCCAGAAGGCGTCCTTCGTGTCGAAGGTGCAGTGGTCGAAGACGGCGTTCTTCACGTACTGGAAGCTGTACTTCCCGACGCAGTCCACGCCGGTGAAGCGGAGGTCTTCGCTCCGCATGAGCATGTACTGGCTCTCGAGGCGGCACTCTTCCATCGCGGCGCCCCGGAGCATCCAGCCGAATTCGGGGGAGACGATGTCGCAGCGGGCGAGCGACACGTCCGCGCATTCCCGGAAGGCTTTGATGCCGTGGAGCTTCGTGTCCGTGACGCGGACGTCCTCGGAGTACCACAGGGCGGCGCGGCAGAGCTCGGTCATCTCCGAGCGGGCGATGACGAGGTGCCGGTCGTGCCAGAAGGGGTAGCGCAGGTTGCAGAAGGTGTCTTCCACCGTGAGATTCGTGCATTCCTTGAACGCGCTCTCCCCGTCGGCGGGGCCGTCGATGCGGCAGCGGCGCACGGTGAGGCCGTCCGTGCCGTAGAAGGCGCGCTCTTCGTCAAAACTCTGATCAGTGATTTCCTGCATGGTATGTCCTTTCCCAAATCCAAAGGCGCTCCGCGGGGGAACGCCTTTCTTCCTGCTTTCTTCCGAGACGGATCAGCGGTAGGCTTTGGCAAATACGCCGGCGCATTCCTCGTCGTTCATGGGGCAGGGGTTCGCCAGGAAGAGGCCGCCCATGGTCTCGCGGGCGTTCACGGCGAGCGTCATGCATTCGTCTTTCGAGATGCCGTAGTCGCTCATCTTGAGGTCCGCCACGCCGCAGGCTTTCTGGAGATTTTCCAGAGCGGTGAGGAAATCTTCCGGCTTGTCTGCCTCCGGCAGGCCCATGACGCGGGCCATCTTGATGAACTGGCCGTCGCAGGCATGGCGCTCGATGAAGTAGGACGCGAAGGCGAGCGAGAGCATGATGAGCCCCGCGCCGTGCGGGAGATTCGGATGGTAGGCGCTCATGGCGTGTTCCATAGAGTGCTGTGCCGTGGTGGAGGTGAGCTGCATGGTGATGCCCGCCATGGTGCTGCCGTAGGCCACGTGCTCCCGCGCTTCGAGGTCATTGCCGTCGGCCACGGCCCGCGGGAGATATTTCGCGATGTTTTCGATGGCGGAGAGGGCGATGGTCTCGCTCAGCACGTTCACGCCGTTGGACATCATGACTTCCGTATTGTGGAAGAGCGCGTCGAAGCCCTGATATGCGGTGTACTTCGGGGGTACGGTGCGCATCAGTTCCGGATCGACGATGGCGAGCTTCGGGATGAGGCGCGGGTCGCCGCCGAAGCCGATTTTCTCGTGGGTGTCGAGTTTGGAAATGACGCCCCAGTTGTTGATCTCCGAGCCGGTGCCGGCGGTGAGGGTCACGGTGACGATGGGCAGCGGGTCTTCCGAGAGGGGCTGGGCTTTGCCGGTGCCGCCTACCACGTAGTCCCACAGGTCGCCCGGGTTCGTCGCCATGGCCGCCACGGCCACCGCGGAGTCGAGCACCGCGCCGCCGCCGAGGGCGAAGACGAAATCACAGCCGTTCTCCCGGGCGGTCTGCGCCGCCTCCATCACGAGATCCTTCGTGGGGTTCTCGCGGATGATGGGGCAGGGCATGTACGTCACGCCCGCCTTGTCCAGCTGGGCGGTGACGCTGTCCAGCGCGCCGCTCACTTTCGCGGATTTCCCCGCGGAGAGGAGGAGGAGCGCTTTTTTGCCCGGCAGGGGCTGGGCGGAGAGCTCGGCGAGCTTGCCCGCGCCGAAAATGAGATGGGTAGGAGAGAAGAGATTGAAATTCATGGCGTTCATAGGGGGCCTCCTTTATCTGCCTTTTTTCATGGCATACAGTAGATAATCCAGACAGTCGATCCGCTCCTGGCTCGCGTGGAGCGCGGCGAGGAGGGCCGCCCGCTGGCGGGTGAGGAAACGGAGCTGCTCCTCCGGCGTCAGCGCGGGGAAGCGGCGGATCTCCGCTTCGGTGCAGCCGGCGTCCCGCAGATTCCGCGCGAGGAGCTCGCCGGGGTCCATGGCCTTTTCCATAGGGCACCTTCTTTCTCCGGCGGAGCCGGTCTTTCTATACTGAGCTTACTCCTGTGGGCGCTATATAGCCAATACTTTGCCATTATGCCGCGCAATGCTTGACGGGCATGTTCGGCGCGGGGTATAGTGGAGGCAGAGAAAGGACAGGTGATCGCCATGGAACTGCGGGTGCTCCGCTATTTCCTCGCCGTGGCCCGGGAAGAGTCCATCACCGGCGCGGCGAACTATCTCCATCTCACGCAGCCCACGCTGTCCCGGCAAATCCGGGACCTGGAGGAGGAGCTGGGGCAGAAGCTCATCATCCGCGGGAGCCACCGCACGTCGCTCACGGCGGAGGGCATGCTCCTCCGGAAGCGCGCCGAGGAGATCGTCGCCATGGCGGACAAGACGGAGGAGGAGTTCCGCGCCATGCGGGGCCAGCTCTCCGGGGACGTGTACATCGGGAGCGGCGAGACCGTGGCCATGGACCTCATCGCGGAGGTGTGCCGGGAGATCCAGGAGGCGTACCCCGGCGTGCGGTGGCACCTCTACAGCGGCAACGCCGAGGACGTGACGGAGCGCCTCGACAAAGGGCTCCTCGATTTCGGCGTCCTCATCCAGCCCACGGATATCACGCGGTACAATTATCTCCACGTCCCTGCGAAGGACCGGTGGGGCGTGCTCGTGCGGAAAGACCATCCCCTCGCGGGGAAGGCGTCCGTCACGGCGGCGGACCTCGTGCCGCATCCGCTCCTCTTCTCCCGGCAGGTGCTGGAAAACCGCGCCCGGGCGAACGATGTGATGCGCTGGTTCGGCGAGGACTGGAACCGGCTCCGCATCGTCGCTACGTACAATCTTTTCTATAACGCGGCGGCCATGGCCCGGCAGGGGCTGGGCTGCGTGGTGTCTCTCGAGCATCTGGCGGACACCTCCGACGAGAGCCCGCTCTGCTTCCGCCCGCTCTCCCCGGCGCTCGAGTCCGGTCTCGACGTGGTGTGGAAGAAATACCAGGTCTTCTCGTCCGCGGCGGAGCTCTTTCTGGACCGGCTGCGGGCGCGCTTCGCCGAAGAAGAGGCGGCGCCGGCCGCGCCTGTCTCTTGACAGCGGCCGTTTCCGCTGTATACTGTAAGCAACATAAAAACGGGAGCAGAGAAGCCCCGGCGTCGTACACGACGCCGGGGCTTCTTTGTTCTCTGAAGGAGGGACGACTGTGGAAAAAGAAAGTTTCGGCCGCCGGTGGGGGCTCGCGCTGGCGGTCTGCGCCATGGCGGCGGTGTGGATGCTGCCTCTGCCGGCGGATCTGCCGGTGCAGGGCCACCGGCTGCTGGGCATCCTCGGCTTCGCCGTGGTCATCTGGATGACGGAAGGCGTGTCCTATCCGGTGAGTGCGTTCGCGGTGATGACGCTCATGGCGTTCGCCCTCGGCATGGCGCCGGACCCGGCGCATCCGGAGGCGCTCCTCGGCACGGGGAAAGCGCTCTCCATGGCGCTCTCGGGATTCTCCACGTCCGCGTGGGCGCTCGTGGCGGGCGCGATGTTCCTCTCCGCGGCGATGATGATCACCGGGCTGGACCGGCGCATCGCCCTCCTCGTGATGGCCCGCATCGGCGTCCGGTCGGACCGGCTCGTCATCGGCGTCATCTTCGTGGGGTTCCTCCTGTCCTTCTTCGTGCCGTCCACTACGGCGCGCGTGTCCTGCATGGTGCCCATCGTGGCGGGCATCATCCGCGCCTTCGGCCTCTCCATCGGCAGCCCCTTCGCGGGCGTGCTCATGATGGCGGTGGCGCAGGCGGACAGCCTGTGGAACATCAGCATCAAGACCGCGGCCGCGCAGAACGTGGTGGCCGTGGGCTTCATCCAGCAGGTGCTCGGCAGGGACATCAGCTGGATGGAGTGGTTCCTCGCCGCCGCGCCCTATGCGGTGGTGCTCTCCGTCGTGCTGTATTTCATCCTGCTCCGCGCCCTGCCGCCGGAGGTGAAAGAGCTGCCCGGCGGGCGGGACGCCATCCGCGCGATGCTCCGGGAACTCGGCCCGGTGACGCTCCCGGAGAAAAAGCTCCTTCTCGTCTCGGCGGCGCTCCTCTTCTTCTGGGTGACGGAGAAGAAGCTCCATCCCTTCGACACCACCACGGTGACGCTGGCGGGCATTTTCCTGCTCATGCTGCCCCGGTGGGGCGTCATGACCTGGCAGCAGGCCGTGCCTCACATCAACTGGGGGACCATCGCCCTCTTCGGCGTGGGCATCAGCCTCGGCAGCGCCATCCTGAAGAGCGGCGCGGCGGTGTGGCTCGCCCGCTATTTCGTGGCGCTCACCGGCATGGAATCCATGACGCCGGTGATGATCGTCATGGTTATGGCGGTCTTCCTCACGGTGATCCATCTGGGCTTCGCCAGCGCGACAGGGCTCGCCGCGGCGATGATTCCCATCGTCATCGCCGTGCTCCAGAGCGTGGACGGCCCGGGCATCCACATCCTCGGCATGACCATGATCCTCCAGTACACCATCTGCTTCGGCTACATCCTCCCGGTGAACGCGCCGCAGAACATGATCGCCTACAGTACGGGCTACGTCACGGCGGGCGATTTCCTCCGCACGGGCATCCCCATGACGATCGCGGCGCTCGTCCTCCTGTGGGTCTTCTCCCTCACGTACTGGCACTGGCTGGGGTACGTGGGGTAGCGGGCGCCGTGTAAAATTTTGTAAATTTTCTCCGGAGCTCTTGCAAAAAATAAAAACATAGTATACGATATATACCACAAGAAAGATAGTATGCTATAGAACTAACAGACGGGAGTGACCAGTCATGAAGAAAGACTATATGGAACGGGGCCGCATCCAGCGGAAAGACATCCGCAGCGACGACATCCCCTGGTGGATCGGCAGCCCGAAAGAGACGGCGGAGAGCGGGAAGAAGCGCGCCCGCCGGACGCAGGCCGCGGGAGAAGACAAATGAGGCGGACGCTCCGGCGCTGCCTTTTTCCGTCCCGGGGGAAGCGGCTGGCAGCGGCCGTCCCCGCGGTGCCCGCGGCGGGCCTGGCGGCGCGGGGATTTGCCGGACACCGGCCGTAAAAGAATCCGGAGAGAGCCCGGCTCCCTCCGTCCCTGCCGCTTCGCGCGGCGCATAGAAGCGAAAAGGCGGCTCCTTTCGCCCCTCTCTCGGGAGCCGTCTTTTTGTGTGCCCTTTGCGGGCGCACGGATTTCCTGTAGAATACATAGCGACAGAAAAAAGGCGCGCAGCGCCGGGGAGGGAATGCCATGGAAGGACTGTTTTTCGACAGCTGGGACACGCCGGTCTACCGGCCGCCCAGCGAAGCGCGGAGCTTCATCCTGCGGGTGACGCGGGGCTGCGCGCACAATCGCTGCACCTACTGCAATATGTACCGCGGAGTGCGCTTCGAGCGGCTCGCGGACGAGGCCGTCCTGCGCCAGATCGCGCTGGCGGAGCGCTACGGGAAGTACGGCGTGCGCCGGGTCTTCCTCGCCGACGGAGACGCCTTCGTGCTGGACACGGACCGGCTCCTCGCCATCCTCGCCGAGCTGCGGCGGCGCTTCCCCCATCTGGAGCGGGTCGCCTCCTACGCCGCGCCGCGGGACATCCTGCGGAAATCGCCGGAAGAGATGGAGCGGCTCCGCGGGGCGGGCCTCACGCTCCTCTATTACGGCATGGAGAGCGGCGACACGGAGACCCTCGCCGCCGTGCGGAAAGGCGTCACCGGGGAAGAATCCGTCGCCGCGGGGCAGCGGGTCATCGCCGCGGGGATGCAGCTCTCGATCATGACCATCCTCGGCCTCGCCGGACAGGAAGGGAGCCGCCGCCACGCCCTCGCCACGGCGCGGGCCCTCTCCGCCATCCGGCCCACCATGTGGTCCGCGCTCAGCCTCATGCTCTACCGCGGGAGCGAGCTCAAGGCGCAGTTCGAGCGGGGAGAATTCCATCCCCTCTCCCCGGCGGGCCTCATGGAGGAGCTCGCCCTCCTCGTGGAGCACGTGGAGCTGCCCGAGACCGAGCGCTGCCTCTTCCGGAGCAACCACGTGTCGAACTACATCCCCCTCGCCGCCACGCTCCCGATGGAAAAGGAACGGCTCCTCGCGGACATCGGCCGGTGCTGGGACTATCTCGCCTCGCTCCGGCACTGGGACGTGTACAACCACGACGACACCAAATTCTGACCAACAAAAAAAGCACCGTCATGCGGTGCTTTTCTTTTTTGTTTCAGCGGGCGGCCGACAGGGTGGAATACCCCAGATTCCGCTCGATCTTCTGGAAGATCTCCATGAGCCGCTGCTTTTCCTCCTCCGTCACGCCGTCGTAGACCCGCTCCTCGTCCCGCCACATGGCGTCGTAGCATTGGGCGTAGGTCTCCTTCGCCTTGTCCGTGAGGAGGAGCTGGTACTTCCGTCCGTCCTCGGGCACCTTCACCCGCCGGATGAGCCCCTTCTTCCGCATATTCTGGATGAGCACGGTGATGGTGGGGTTCGACAGGTGCATATGGTCCTCCAGCGTCTTCTGCGTGACCACCTCGTCCGCGTGCTTCGTGATGTACACGATGACCAGGAGCTGGCGCAGGGTGAAGCCGTACTGCGCGGCGAGCTGATTCGCCCGGTTCACGATGGCGTTGCGCAGGTTCGTCAGCATGAACGTGAGCAGCGGCTCGTCCTCGCTGAGGAAATCCGAGGCTTTGAGAAGGGCGGTGTCTTCCAAGGGGAATCCTCCTTTTATTTCATCTATTATAAGGAATGTCGTTTCGTACACGTATAGTATACTATATAACCCGCGCCCCGACAATATCGTTAGCCTATGGAACTATCCGCCGCCCATAAAAAAAGCCGCCCGGAGGCGGCTCCCGTCTCAGAGCGGGACGGCGGCGGACGGATCGTCCTCCGCAGGGCGGATCGTCCACAGGCCGGAGCTGTCCGGCTCGGCCACGAGCGTGCGCGTGCCCGCGGTGATGAGGAAATACACCCGGCCCGCGCCTTCGCGGCGGGACACGGAGAAATCGTCCGAATCCGCCGGGAACGAGCGCCGCGCCACCACCGCGCCGTCCTGCCGGATGGTGATGGTCATGACCCGGTCCTCCATCTCCATGGAGAACGCCGTGAGCCGGCCCGCGCCGTCCGTGTAGAGGAGCGACGAGGCGCTCCGGGAGCGCATGACCGGCGCCGCGCCGGACGACGTGAAGGAAGAAGCGCTCCACGACGCGGTGGAGAAGAACGACGTCTCCGCCGCCGGAGTCTCTGCGGAGACGGGCGCGGCGAAGAGCGCCGCCGCGAGGAACAGTGCCGTAGATTTCATAAAACCATCTCCTTTTATTTCCCTTTCGGCTCCGGCTCGCCGCGCTCCTCACGGGACAGCTCCTGGAGCCATTCGTCCGTGGGGACGAGCGTGCCGTCCGCGGCGGGGCGGTAGCGGCTCGTGTCGAGCGTGGCCGCCCGGGAGAGCGGGCTCGTGAAGCCGCGGCCGATGACATCGGTGGTATTCATGATGAAGAGGAACGCGTGCGGGTCCACCTTGCGGATGAGCCACTTCAGCCGCGAGATCTGCGTCAGATTGATGATGGCGAAGAGGATCTTCTTGTCTCCGCCGGTGTACGCGCCCTGCCCGTAGAGGAGCGTCGCCCCGTGGTGCAGGTTCCGCAGGAGCGCGTCCGCCACCTCATAGGGCTTCTCCGATACGATGAAGGCCGCCTTCCGCTGGGCGAAGCCGATGACGATGCGGCCGGACACCGTCGCATTGATGTACATGGCCACCAGCGTGCTGATGGTCGTCTCCACGGAGAAGAAGAGGCCCGACACCGCCACGATGAGGCAGTTCAGCGCGAAGACCACGTAGCCGATTTCCAGATTGTAATATTTCTTCACGATGGCGCCGATCACGTCGAGGCCGCCGCTGTTCGAATTGTAGCGGTACAGGATGCCGCACCCCGTGCCGAGGAGCACGCCCCCCGAGATGGCCGCGATGAGCGGGTCCTTCACCCCCGGCCAGGCGGAGAGCGGCGCCGTCGCGTCGATGATGAGCGAGATCGCGATGGTTCCCACCACGGTCATCACCGTGTAGAAGCGCCCCATGAAGCGCAGCGACAGCAGCAGGATCGGGATATTCAGCAGGATATTCGTCACGCCGATGGGGAAGCCCGCGAGGTAGTAGATGATCATCGCGATGCCCGTGAAGCCGCCCGCGATGAACTGGTGCGGCACGAAGAAAAGATTCAGCCCCAGCGCGTAGAAGAAACACCCCACGAGGGTCACCATGGTGGTGAAGAAATACGAATTGAGCCGGAAATCGTTCCGTTTCATGGGTCATTCCTTTCTGCAGAGAGACGCGATACAATGAAAAGGCAGGCGGAAATCCGCCGCGCATTCTTACCTGTATTATAGCATGAAGGAAATCGGTATGGACAAAGTGACGGAAACGGCCCGGGCCAAGGTGAACCTCACGCTCCCCGTGCTGGGGAAGCGGCCCGACGGCTATCATGAAGTGGACACGGTCATGCACAGCATCACCCTCGCGGACACGGTGGAGCTCGTCCCGGTGGACGGCCTCTCGCTCGCGGTGGAGGGCGCGGCGCCCGCGGGGCCGGACAATCTCATGTGGCGCGCGGCGGCGCTCTTCCTGGAGGAGACCGGCGTGCCCGGCGCGGCCCTGCGCCTCGTGAAGCGCCTCCCCTCCGAAGCGGGCCTCGGAGGCGGCTCGGCGGACGCGGCGGCGGTGCTCCGCGGGCTGGACCGCCTCTACGGCACCCGCCTCGGCGCGGCGCGCCTCGAAGCCATGGGCGCGCGCCTCGGGGCGGACGTGCCCTTCTGCGTCGCCGGCGGCTGCGCCCGGTGCCGCGGCATCGGGGGCGAGCTCGAGACACTCCCCCCGTGGCCGGGCCTGCCCCTCCTCATCGTGAAGCCCGCCGTTTCCGTCTCCACCGGCGCGGCCTACGGCGAGATCGACCGCCGGGGCATCGCGGGGCGGAACACCTCGGACGCCATGGAAGCGGCCCTCCGCGCGCGGGACTTCGCGGCCCTCGCCGCATCCCTCGCGAATACCTTCGAAGACGCGCTCTTCCCCGTGACCCCGGCGCTCGCCGCCGCGGCCCGCGAGCTCCGCGCCTTCGGCGCGCCCGCCCTCATGAGCGGCAGCGGCTCCGCCTTCTTCCTTCTCCTCGGTGGAGAGTCGAGAGACTCCGCCGCCCGCACCCTCCAGAGCCGCCATCCCGACTGGTTCTGCGCCCCCGCCGAGACCTGCGGCGCGGAGGACATCTGAACCGCAGCCGATAAAAAATCCCCCGGAGGGGATGAAAAAGGAAATGAAAAACGCCCCGCATGGGGGCGCTTTTTTATTTGCGGCTTTCGAGGTATTCGGCGGAAGGTCTGCGGCCGCCGGCGGCGTAGAGGCCCCAGCCGAGAAGGAGGCCTGCGGCGAAGATGGGGAGCCACGCGAGGCCGTAGGAGGCGAGGGGCAGGGTCTGCATGAAGGCGGTGAGCGCTTCCGGCGCGGCGCCGAGGGCGTGGAGGCCGTCGTAGAGGGCGGGGAAGAAGGTGAAGAGGGTGGCCGTGCGGTGCACCACGGGGGAGCCGCGGAAGGCGTCGTTCAGGAAGGTGAGGATGATGAGAGCGATGGTGAGCGGGTAGAGGAAGACGAGCACGGGCACGGCCGCGGAGATGATGGTGGTGAGGCCGAAGTTCGC
The DNA here is from genome assembly GCA_944390485.1 of Veillonellales bacterium. GTDB lineage: Bacteria > Bacillota > Negativicutes > Veillonellales > Dialisteraceae > UBA1822. The sequence continues at coordinate 147,962 of CALXPQ010000005.1, read as the reverse complement.
GATGCCGCAGGAGACGAGGGAGAAGACGGTCGCGAAGGTGCGGGCGGGGATCTTCGGCACGAGGGTATGGAAGAGGGCGGATACGGAGGCGATGAGGCCGATGCTGGTGGTGAGGCACGCGAGCATGACGATGACCGCGAGGAGCATGGGTCCGGCCTGCCCGAAGTACCAGCTCATGGAGCCCACGATGATGGGCACGCCGTTTTCCTGCACGCCGATCGGCTGGATGGAGGACGCGCCGATGAAGCTGAGGAAGACGTAGATGATGCACATGAAGAACATGGCCACCACGCCGGATTTCAGGGTGTCCCGGGCGATGGCGCGGGGCTCGGTCACGCCGGTGAGGCGCACGGCCTGGATGACGAGGATGCCGAAGAGGAGGCCCGCCAGCCCGTCCATGGTGTTGTACCCTTCCATGATGCCGGCGGTGAAGGCGGAGAAGCCGTCCATGTAGCGGGAGTCGGTCGGGGCCTGCCACGCGCCGAAGGGATCGACGGTGAAGGCGGCGAAGAGGGCGAAGAGGAGCACGAGCATGATGGGCGTGAGGAATTTGCCCACGCGGTCCACGAGTTTCGTGGGCGTGACGGCGAGCCACCACGTGACGGCGAAGAAGAGGAGGGAGTAGACGAAGAGGCCGGTCTGCCCGAGCTGGCCGAAGAGGGGGATCACGGACATTTCAAAGGACGTGGAGCACGTGCGGGGGATGGCGAAGAAGGGGCCGATGGTGAGGGAGATGGCGGCCACCATGAAGACGCCGTACCACGGGGCTACCCGGCCGGCGATGTCCTGCAGGTTCCGGCCGGACCAGCCCACGGTGACCACGCCGAGGAGGGGCAGGCCGCAGCCCGTGATGAGGAAGCCGAGGATGGCGGGGAGGGTGTTCGTCCCGGCGTGCTGGCCGAGGAAGGGCGGGAAGATGATGTTGCCCGCGCCGAAGAAGAGCGCGAAGAGCATGAGCCCGATGGCGACGAACGCGTTGTTTTGTTTCATGATGACCTCGATTCTGCGGCAGATGCCCGCCGCGCATACTTGCCCTATTATGACCGCGCGCAGGACATATGTCAACGGAGGGGACACGGCCATGAAAAAACGCCCGCCGAAGCGGGCGCAGGGGAGGCGTCTTTACGGCTTCTCCGCAAATTCGTCGGAAGGTCTGCGGCCGCCGGCGAGGTAGAGGCCCCAGCCGATGAGGAAGCCTGCGGCGAAGATGGGGAACCACGCGAGGCCGTACTGCGCGAGGGGCAGCGCGTCCATCACGGCGGAGACGGAGGCGGGCGCGGCGCCGAGAGCCTTCAGGCCGTCGTAGAGGGCGGGGAAGAAGGTGAAGAGGGTGGCCGTGCGGTGCACGAGGGGCGAGCCGCGGAACGTCCCGTTCAGGAAGGTGAGGATGATGAGGGCCACGGTGAGCGGGTAGAGGAAGACGAGCACGGGCACGGCGGCGGAAATGATGGTGGTGAGGCCGAAGTTCGCGATGCCGCAGGAGATGACGGAGAAGACCGTGGCGAAGGCGTAGGCGGAGACTTTCGGCACGAGGGCGTGGAAGAGGGCGGCTACGGAGGCCACGAGGCCGATACTGGTGGTGAGGCACGCGAGCAGGACGATCACCGAGAGGATCGCCGGGCCGGCCGCGCCGAAGTACCAGTTCATGGAGCCCACGAGGATGGGCGCGCCGTTTTCCTGCATGCCGAGGGGAACCACGGAGGAAGCGCCGATGAAGCCGAGGAAGACGTAGATGACGCACATGAAGAACATGGCCACCACGCCGGATTTCAGGGTGTCCCGGGCGATGGCGTGAGGGTCGGTCCGGCCGGTCGCGCGCACGGCTTCGACCACGAGGATGCCGAAGAGGAGGCCCGCCAGCCCGTCCATGGTGTTGTACCCTTCGATGAATCCGGAGGAGAAGGACGAGAGGCCGTCCGCGTATTTCGCCGCCGCCGGAGGCTGCCACTCGCCCATGGGGGCGATGACGTACGCCGCGAAGAGGGCGAAGAGGAGCACGAGCATGATGGGCGTGAGGAGCTTGCCCACGCGGTCCACGAGCTTCGACGGGGAGACCGCGAGCCACCACGTGAGGGCAAAGAAGACGAGGGAGTAGACGAAGAGCCCGGTCTGCCCGAGCTGGCCGAGGAGCGGCACGATGGACATCTCGTACGAGGTGGAGCAGGTGCGGGGGATGGCGAAGCACGGGCCGATGGTGAGAGAGATGGCGGCCACCATGAAGACGCCGTACCACGGGGCGACGCGGCCGCCCATGCCCTGGAGATTCTTGCCGGACCAGCCCACGGAGGCCACGCCGAGGAGGGGCAGGCCGCAGCCGGTGATGAGGAAGCCGAGGATGGCGGGGACGATGTCCGTCCCGGCCTGCTGGCCGAGGAAGGGCGGGAAGATCAGGTTCCCCGCGCCGAAGAAGAGCGCGAAGAGCATGAGCCCGATGGCGACGAAGGCGTTGTTTTGTTTCATGGGAGTCACCTCACTTGCAGAGAAGTCATAAAATGATTTCTTTTTATCATACCACCGCACGGAGAAAAGTCAACGCGCGGCCGGCGATTTTCCGGCGGGCGGGCCGCCCGGATTGACAGCGGGGAACCTTTCTTTTATACTGACTGTTAGACAGCTAACGAATAAGAGACAGAGGAAAGGAGGAATCATGGCAAAAGTCGTCATCCCCCCGCGGGAGGAACTGGAGCGGTTCGCTCGCCGGAATCCGCTCATCCATCCGTCGGAAGTGCTCGCCATGCTGCGGGTGCTCCGCGCGGGCGAAGAGGTGCAGAACGCCGTGCTGGACGGGCTCACCCGGAAATTCGGCGTGTCCAGCGGGAAATTCGGCGTGCTCATCATCCTGTACCAGAAGAACGAGGATCTCGCGCCGTCGGAGCTGGCCCGGTGCGCCGGCGTGACCCGCGCCACCATCAGCATGATGCTCTCCCGCATGAAGCGGGACGGCCTCGTGACGGAGACCGCCGACGAGAAGGACGGCCGGCAGAAGCACATCCGCCTCACGGAGGCGGGCCGCGCGCTCACGGAGAAGCTGCTCCCGCTCCACTACCAGCGGGTGTCCCAGCTCATGGGCAAGCTCACCGTGGACGAGCAGGAAGAGCTCATCCGCCTGCTGGAGAAGATCACCGGCTGAACCGCTTATAAAAAGACAAAAGAAAAGGCTCCCCTGGGGGAGCTCTTTTTTTATGTGATTTGTTTTCAGCGGAGGCGGGCCGCACCCTCGGACTGGGTGAAGGTCTCGATGCACTCGTGGAGGTGCTTCAGGAATTCTTCGGACAGGGCGGACAGCGGATGGTCCGTGGGATGGATGTAGCCGATGTCCATCACTTCCGCCGATTTCAGCAGCACGGAGACGATCTCCTCGCTGTCCGGGTCGGCGTTCAGCGCGCCGGAGGCGATGTTGTAGCCGAGGATGTCCCCCATGAGCTGGAACATGGTGGATTTGTCGGAGACGACGATGCTCTGCTGCGCTTCTTCCGTGGAGTGCAGCTCTTCCGTGAAGTGGAAGGCGTGGTCCAGCCCCTGCTCGTAGGTGAGGCGGGGGAAGGGCTTCAGGTCTTTCAGCGTGACGGACTTGCGGTGCGCGAGGGGATGGTTCCGCGAGAGGAAGACGTGGGGCTTCGCCTTAAAGAGGGGGACGAAATTCAGCTCTGCATTCTGGAAAATGCGCTGGAGCACGTCCCGGTTGAATTTCGAGAGGTAGAGGATGCCGAGCTCACTCCGCTGGGTGCGCACGTCTTCGATGATGTCGTACGTGCGGGATTCGCGGAGGGCGAATTCGTACTGCTCGTCCTTGTAGTCGCGCACAAGGGCGGCGAAGGCGTCCACGGCGAAGGCGTAGTGCTGGGACGAGACGGCGAAGACGCGCCGGATGGGCGGGCCGAATTTGTACTGATGCTCGAGCAGGTCCGCCTGCTCCACGATCTGCCGGGCGTAGGCGAGGAATTTCGCGCCGTCGTCGGAGAGATAGACGCCGCGGTTGTTTCGGTTGAAGATGGTGATGCCCATTTCCTTCTCCAGATCAGCGACGGACTTGGACAGGCTCGGCTGGGTGATGTACAGCTTCTGCGCGGCCATGCTGATGGAGCCGGACTGGACGATCTGGATGATGTAGCGCAGCTGCTGCAGCGTCATGATCGGGTCCCTCCTGGGTCCGGCCCATAGCCGGACGACTACTTCTGGGCAGTGCCCATATTTTTTTCTTATACGTCTAACTATACACAGCGGGGAAATGAATGTCAAAAGATTTCCGGAAAAAGTTTGAAAATCCCGGCGCCGGGCCCCGCGGTGCGCAGGGGATGATATAATGAGAAACAACATGCCCGGTACGGCGGGCGGCGGAGGCGCTATGGACAGACTCAGACGGCTATCGGCCTTTCAGATCATCACGGTGAGCTTTGCGGCGGCCATCGCGGCGGGGACGCTGCTCCTCATGCTGCCCTTCGCCTCGCACGGGGGCGGAGCGGACTTCCTGGACGCGCTCTTCACGGCGGTGTCCGCGGTGTGCGTCACGGGCCTCGTCACGGTGGACACCGGCACGTACTGGACGTTCTTCGGCCAGCTGGTGATCCTCCTGCTCATCCAAACGGGCGGCATGGGCGTGGTGACGCTCGCCATGATGCTGGCGGTCTTCTCCGGGCGGCACATCAGCCTCATGCAGCGGAGCACGCTCCAGGAGGCGGTGGCCGCGCCGCAGATCGGCGGCCTCGTGCGGATCCTGCGCGTCATCCTGCGGGGGACGGTCGCTTTCGAGCTCCTCGGGGCGGCGCTCATGGCGCCGGTCTTCATCGCGGACTTCGGATTCGCGCGCGGCCTGTGGTTCGCCGTCTTCCACTCCATCTCGGCCTTCTGCAATGCGGGCTTCGACCTGACGGGCATCCTCGCGCCGGGGAGCTCGCTCGTGTACTACGCGGACCACCCGGTGATCAATTGCACCATTATGGGGCTCATCATCGCCGGGGGCCTCGGCTTCATCACCTGGGCGGACCTCCTCGCCAGCCGGGGCCGGCTCTCCCGGTGCCGCCTCCAGACGAAGATGATCCTCACCGCCACGGCGGGCCTCATCGCGATCCCCGCGGCGGCCTTCTACGCCTTCGACTTCGCGGGCTTCACCGGCAGCGCGCGGGTCTTCGCGGCGCTCTTCCAGTCCGTCACGGCGCGCACCGCGGGATTCAACTCCGTGGACCTCACCGCCATGACTGAGGCGGGGCGGATGCTCCTCATCATCCTCATGTTCATCGGCGGCGGGCCGGGCTCCACCGCGGGCGGCATCAAGACCACCACCTTCTACACGCTCCTCGCGGCGGCCGCCGCCACCTTCCGGCTCCGGCGCGACGTGGAGTGCTTCGGCCGGCGGCTCTCGCCGGAATCCATCCGGCAGGCGCTCACGGTCTTTCTCATGTACCTCGTCCTGCTCCTCGCGGGGAGCCTTTTCATCAGCTACCGGGAGGGCCTCGCCTTCCTGGACTGCCTCTTCGAAGGGGTGTCCGCCATCGGCACCGTGGGCCTCACCATCGGCGTCACCGCCGAGGCGGGGGACCTCTCCCGGTGCGTGCTCATGGCGCTCATGTTCTTCGGCCGCGTGGGGGCGCTCACCCTCATCTACGCGGCGCACCGCGACACCCGCCCCTTCCCGGCGCGGCTCCCGGAAGAGCACGTGGCCGTCGGCTGATTTTCCACAGGAGGATTTATGAAATCTGTACTTCTCATCGGGCTGGGTCGCTACGGCCGGCACATCGCGAAAAAACTCTGGGAGCTCCATCATGAGGTGCTCGCCGTGGAGCGCGTGGAGGAGCGCGTGAACATGGCGCTGCCGTACCTCACCCGCGGGCTCATCGGGGACAGCACGAACCGCGCCTTCCTCGAATCCCTTGGTATCCCGAATTTCGACCTCGCCATCGTCGCCATCGGTGATGATTTCCAGAGCTCTCTCGAGACCACGTCTCTCCTGAAAGAGCTCGGGGCGAAACTCGTCGTGTCCCGCGCTGCCCGGGGCATCCACGCGAAATTCCTCCTGCGGAACGGTGCGGATCAGGTGGTCTATCCGGAGAAGCAGCTCGCCATCTGGACCGCCATCCGCTACAGCTCGGACCGCGTCCTCGACTACTTCGAACTCGACCGGGACCACGCCGTCTACGAGATCGCCGTGCCCGGCGCGTGGGCCGGCCGTACCGTGGGCGAGCTGGACGTGCGCCGCGCCTGGCACGTGAACATCATGGCCGTGAAGCGGGACGGCCACATCGACGCGGGCATCTCCCCCGCCACCCGACTCGAGCCGTCCATGACCATCCTCCTCATCGGCCGCAACGACGACATCCAGCGCGTACTGAAATTGTAATGGGGAACAGATTGTCAAATTGACAAAATAAAATAAGTTGACTATACTGCACGTATGGGCATCCTGCAAAGGTCCGCGGGATGCCTTTTTTACAGGCAGACAGTCAACTTTTTATTTCGAAGAAATTTACAATACGGAAAGAGGCAGAGTATGCTCTACAGCGTGAAAATGAGATCGAGCAGAGGAGGACGGCGCGGCGCGGGCGGACGGCATATCTCCGGCGCGGAGCGCATCGTCCCGGAGGAGGCGGTGGAGGAGACCGCGGCGGCCATGCTCCGCCGGGCGCGCACCCACGAGCGGGGCCGGGCGGATTTCATCCAGATCCGCGTGGAAGAAGTGCGGGACGGGGACATCCGCACGTGTCCGCTCCTCCCGGTGAGCACGCGGGCCGCGGAGACCGCCGCGGAAGGGCGCGCCGCCGCGCGGGACGAGCTCATCCGGGCCGGGGTCTCCCCGCAGGCCGCCGACGCGGGCCTCGCGGCGCTCGCCGCCCTCACGGACAGCATGCGCGGGGCCATGGTGCTGGACAGCCGCACCGGCTGCCGACTGGACGGGCTGGGAGACCGGGGCGTGCGCTGCACGAATATGGACGCCGCGGACAGCGCGGACTACGACCGGAAGATGGCCGCCCGCGGCCTCGGCGGGGACCATCCGCGGGAAGCGCTGGTGCTCGCGTCGAAAGTGGCCGCCGCGCCGGGGACCGTGGCCGAGCTCTGCTGGTCCGACGACCCGCAGTACGTCACGGGCTACGTGGGCTCGCCGCGCTTCGGCTACCGCCGCATCCCTGTGCTGAAAGAAAAGGGCGACCCCGTGGGCGGGCGCATCTTCTTCGCCGCGCCCGGAACGGACATGGGCGCGTACATCCATTACATGCAGGAAGAGACCGTGCTCGTGGAGGCAAAGCCATGAAACTCGCAGACATCCCGGCGGCGCTTGGCGCCGTCCGCGCGCGGGGCGAATACCGCGCCGTTTCCGACCTCCGCATGGAAAGCGCCTCCCGCGGCCTCCGGCGGGACGGATCGTCCTGCCTCGTCTTCCACTCGAACGACTACCTCGGCATGACCCACGAGCCGACGGTCATCGCGGCGGCGCGGGACGCCCTCCGGTGGGGCACCGGCTCCGGCGGCGCGCGGCTTACCTCCGGCGCGTCCTTCGAGCTGTCCGATCTCGAGGCGGCGCTGGCCCGCTTCAAAGGCTATGAGGCGGCGCTCGTCTTCAATACGGGGTACATGACGAATCTGGGCGTCCTCTACGGCCTCGCGGACCGGAACGACGTCATTTTCAGCGACAGCCTGAACCACGCCAGCCTCATCGACGGGTGCCGCATCAGCCGCGCCCGCGTGGCCGTCTACCCGCACAGCGACATGGCCGCCCTCGCGCGGCTCCTCGCGGAGACGCCCTGTGCGGGCGAGCGGTACATCGCGACCGACGGCGTGTTCAGCATGGACGGCGACGTGGCCGATCTTCCCGCGCTGGCGGAGCTCGCCCATGCGTACGGTGCGCGCCTCCTCGTGGACGACGCCCACGCCACCGGCGTCATCGGGGAGACCGGCCGGGGCACCGCCGAATACTGGCACATGTCCGGCGTCATCGATCTGCAGGTGGGCACCCTCAGCAAGGCTCTCGGCGCGGAAGGGGGCTTCGTGTGCGCCTCCCGGCCCGTCATCGAATGGCTCCGGAACCGGTCCCGTCCCTTCATTTTCTCCACGGCCATCGGGCCCGCCACGGCGGCCGCCGCCCTCGCCGCGCTCCGCCTGCTCGAAGCGTCGCCGGAGACGTACCTCGCCCGCCTCCGCAGGAATACCGCCCGCCTCCGCGGGGCCCTCGAGGCAGCAGGCCTGCCGCTTCTCCCCGGGCCGACGCCCATCCTGCCCATCGTCATGGGCGATCCGGAGGAAGCCGTCGCCTTCGCCGCCGCGTGCCGCGCGGACGGGCTCCTCCTCTCCGCCATCCGCCCGCCGTCCGTGCCGGAAGGCACCAGCCGTATCCGCCTCACCGTCACCGCGGCGCACACCGAAGCGGAGATCGACGAAGCGGCGGGCATTCTCATCCGGCACTGGCCGGGGAGAGGCGCATGAGAAGCGCCCGCGCCCTCACAGAGACCGCGCTCCTCTCGGCGCTCCTCTTTACCGCGGGCCTTCTGCGCCTGCCGTCCCCCGTGCCGGGGAGCGAGTTCCAACTCTCCGCGCCGCTCGCCGTGGCCCTCTGCGGCGTTTTCGGCTTCCGGATCTACTTCGCCGCAGGCATCCTCGTCACAGCGCTCTCCCTCCTCACGGGAGCCGCCGCGGCCCCGCACGCGCTCGTCGCCCTGACCTTCCGCCTCGCCGTGGGCGCGGTGTACGGCCTCCTTGGAGAGGGGCGGCTTTTCTATCTCTTCGCCGGTCCCGCGGGGACCCTCGCCGCCCGCGCCGTGCTCGCCGACGTGCTGGGCGGGGGATTTCCCGCGCTCGTCCTGGCGGCCCTCCCGGGCATGGCCTTCAACGCCGCGGCCGCCCTCCCCCTGGCCCGCCTCCTCCGCCGCGGCCGCGCCGCGGTCCCGGTTGGCAGCGCGCGGCAGATGTGATACAATATATCTCGTAAATCGAATGCGCGGATGTAGTTCATCGGTAGAACGTCAGCTTCCCAAGCTGAATGTAGAGGGTTCGATTCCCTTCATCCGCTCCAGATTTTATCGGCATTCTCAGGCTTTGTGAGAATGCCTTTTTTCGTTTTCGCACCCTGTTCGCACCACATACAGAAAAAATGAGAGGGAATAGGGGATTGAATTGGATGCGAAATGAGAATATCCCCTTTAGAGGCGCACCGCGGCTGGAAATGAAAAAGAAGCACAACATTTCTTGTGCTTCTTTTTTGTGTCCGGTTCCGGACGAAAAAAGCGGACCGGTGAGGCCTCGCTTTGAGATTTATTTCCGGACCCAGCGGCGGGTGAAGCGGGTCTGGCGGTAGCGCTGCAGCTCCTCCTGTGCCGCCGGGTGATCGCCTGCCTTCTGGAGCCACGCCACACCGCGGGGGATGTCCTCCGGGGCGCCCTGGCCGTTGCAGTAGATCCAGCCGAGGAGATAGCACTTGTCGGGATCGTCGCCGGGGAAGGCTTCGAAGCACTCCCGCGCGCGGGCGTAGTCCCGCTCCGTGCCGTAGCCGTAGAAATAGCAGAGGCCGAGGTAGAAGATGCCCGTCCGGCAGCCCCGGTCGTCGGCCCACCGGAGGAGCCGGAAGGCGCGGTCACGGTCCTTCGGGACGCCGTAGCCCATGTAGGCGAGCATGCCCAGGCGGGCGGCGGGGTACGCGGAAGAGGCGGACGGCGCGTTCAGCTGGCTCACGATCTCGCACAACGGGAAGTGCCATGCCATCTTCGCCACGTCGAGCATCCCCGAGGCGGTACGGTATTTCCGTCTCTTCCGAGAGATGGGGCCGAAGCTTCGCGTGACGGCGGTCTTCGATCCGTCTACGGACGGGCAGGCGGGAGCTATCGAGAAGGAAGAAGGCATCCGGGAGATCGTGGAGGCGTACAACGAGCAGTACCATATGCATTTCGACATGTCCCAGTACGGCTCGTTCAAGAAGGATGTGGCGGCGCGGCTGGCGCACAAGGGAGCCTACCGCGGCGTGGAGAAGACGCCGGAGAAGGAGCTGGACCTGCTCATCGTGGTGGACCAGATGCTGACGGGCTTCGACTCGAAGTGGCTGAATGCGCTCTATCTGGACAAGGTGCTGAAGTATGAGCAGCTGATCCAGGCCTTCTCACGGACGAACCGCATCTTCGGGCAGGACAAGCCGTTCGGCATCATCCGGTACTACCGGAAGCCTCACACGATGAAGAAAAATGTGGAGGATGCGTTCCGGCTGTACTCCGGGAACCGGCCGTACGGGCTCTTTGTGGACAAGCTGCGGGTGAATCTGCGCCGGATGAATGAAACGGCGGCGCGCATCCGGGATATTTTCACGCAGGCGGGCGTGCCGGATTTCTCCAGCATCCCCGAGGACAAGACGGAGCGGGGGGCTTTTGCCAGCGAGTTCCGCAAGTACAATGAACATCTGGAAGCGGCGAAGGTACAGGGATTCAGATGGCAGGAGGAATCCTACCATTTCGACGCGGAAGACACGGAGCCGGAGGAGACCATCACGGTCGAGCTGAAGGAGCAGGACTACCTCCGGCTGGCGCTCCGGTACAAGGAGCTTTTCACCGGCAATGAGGACGAGCGTGACACCGGGGTCAGCGAAGATGTGCCCTACGAGATCGACCCGTACCTGATGGAGATCAATACGGACCGCATCGACACGGCGTACATGACGTCCCGTTTCCGCAAATATCTGAAGGCGCTCCAGAATGCAGAGGAGACGGACGGGGTGCTGGCGGAGCTGCACCGGTCCTTTGCGAGCCTCTCCCGGGAGGAGCAGCGCTACGCGGAAAGTTTCCTGAACGACATCCGGGACAATACGATCCACGTGTCCGGGGACAAAACGTTTCGCTGGTACCTGGCGAAATACATGGAGCGCGCCCAGCATGACGCGATCCACCAGTTCGCCGCACTCATCGGCGTGGACGAAGACCGCCTGCGCCGCCTCATGGACCGGCATCCGGATGAGAAGACCATCAATGCCTACGACGATCTGACGGAGCTGAAGAAGGGCATGGACATGACCCGGGCAAAGAATTTCCTCGAGTCCGTTGCCGGGAAGCCCCTCTCCCCCTTCGCACTTAAGATGCAGGCAGACAAGCAGCTCCGCTCCTTCATCCTCCATGGCCATTGCGCCGTCCCGAACCCCGCCCCTGCCAAAGCAGCCGAGACGGTCGAGCCGTACGGGAAGCAGTGAAGCGGGCAGAAGAAAGAGCAGGTGTGATGCCTGCTCTTTTTATGTTTTAAATGAAATTCTGTTTGTAAAAATGGTTTTAATGTCAGAAAAGAAGAGGAAACCCTCACAGAATTTGATTTTAACGAACAAAATTTGAAAATACACAAACGAATTAACTGAAAAATCCCAAACTTGCAGCTCGAAACTATCCAGAATCTTATTTTAAGCTCACTTGAAATTTTTAAATCCCAATGATATAATGGCGCTAAAAGGAGGAAAAAGAAATGGCTGATCCGAATAAAACCTCGAAAGAGAGAAGAATGTACGAGAAGAGTGCGGCGTATCCAGCGGTTTCGATTTCTCAAAGTCTTGATTTTGTCAAAAGAATCGATAAACTGGGAGGAAGATCTGTCTCTTATGATAGTGTGCTAAAGTCTATGGGACTGACTAGCTCTACGACGAAGAGTTTTAGATGTCGGTTGAGCGCTTCTAAACAGTTTGGCCTTATTGATACGAGTAAAAATACCATCCAATTAACGGATTTAGCTAAAAGAATTTTGTATCCTAATGCAGGAAAAGAAGAATCGCAAAAACTTTTAATCGAGGCTTTCCAAAATCCTCCATTATACCAGGAATTAATTGAGGAATTTAATGATAAAGCGGTTCCGGTTCAAAGTCAATTGGGAAATATCCTGATGAATCGATATCGGATCATCAAACAGGTAAAGGATACCGCAGCGAAATGTTTCATTGAAAGTGCGGATTTTCTGGGATTGTTAGAAAATGGCGTTTTGCATATGGATAAGCGTGAATCGGCAGTTCCGACAAATGCTGAATCCGAGACGCAAATAGAAAAAAATGATGAAATCACGAATGAAGTAACGGAAACGAAAAAATCTCCGGCCCCAAAGGATGGTTATTTTTTTGAAATTCCAACGCTTGGAAAAGCAACCGCCAAAGTTTATATTCCTGCGGAAGTAACAGAAAAGGATATTGATTATATTATGATGTATATTGAAAATATGTTGCCTGCTTTTCTTAAAAATTTGAAAGAAGAATTGTAACAAGAAAAGCCAACCACATTTTTATGTGGCTGGCCCTCTTGGTAAGTTAAGCGGCATGCCGACTATACTTACGTTCACCAACTCCGAGTATAACATGGCTGCTTAATGAAGACAAGAGGGCACTTTCCTTGAGAAAGGAGGGGGCCGCATGAAAGATAAAGAGTATGTTACCATATATGTTTCTTTCATTACGGTTAAGGGCAAACGCATTTATGCGCGAAACTACGGCTTGAAGGCGTTCCCCTTGCGGATACCGAAGAACCGTTACCAGCAACGTAAAAGGAACTAAGAAAACGACTTCAGCTGTCGGCGCTGAAGTCGTTTTTGCTTTGTATGAGACAATGCTTTTGAATGAGTCATTATAGATGAAATTTACCTGGGGAAAAGAGCATACCAGATGAAGTTATTATAATAGATTAAAGTTCATCAACGTTTTTCGGAAGATGATCCCGTTCAGCGCCTTCTGCTGCGTCTACGCCTTTGGGGCTGTCTTCAAACGGCTCGGCCGCTTCATCCGCACGCTCGGCCGGTGGATTTCATAGCGCGGAATCTTCGGCAAAAAAATTTCTCTGAAAATTTTCAAATAAAAACGGCATCCGTGATGGGTGCCGTTTTATATTTATTGCCCTATTTCCGGACCCAGCGGCGGGTGAAGCGGGTCTGGCGGTAGCGCTGCAGTTCCTCCTGTGCCGCCGGGTGATCGCCTGCCTTCTGGAGCCACGCCACGCCGCGGGGGATGTCCTCCGGGGCGCCCTGGCCGTTGCAGTAGATCCAGCCGAGGAGATAGCACTTGTCGGGATCGTCGCCGGGGAAGGCTTCGAAGCACTCCCGCGCGCGGGCGTAGTCCTGCTCCGTGCCGTAGCCGTAGAAATAGCAGAGACCGAGGTAGAAGATGCCCGTCCGGCAGCCCCGGTCGTCGGCCCACTGGAGGAGCTGAAAGGCGCGGTCACGGTCCTTCGGGACACCGTAGCCCATGTAGGTGAGCATGCCCAGACGGGCGGCGGGGTACGCGGAAGAGGCGGACGGCGCGTCCAGCGCCCGGGCGTAATACTCGGCGGCGCGGGCGTAATCCTGCGGCACGCCGGTGCCCTGCTCGTACATGTAACCCGTGTTGTAGAAGGCGCGGGGCTCGCCGGCGTCGGCGGCCTGGCGGAAGAGGACGGACGCCTCCTCCCGGCGGCCGGCGTTGTAGAGGTCGCACGCGTAGAGATACTGCCAGGGCGGGTAGCCCAGCTCCGCGCCGCAGCGCTCCAGCTCGAGCTCCTTCTCCGGCCGCGGCGGGATGAGATCCTCCTCCCCCTCGGCATAGAGGCGGGCCAGATTGATGCCGCTGGCGGAGATCCCGCCCCGGAAAGACCGCCAGTACCAGTCCTCACAGCGCAGCGCATGTTCCCGCACGTACGCGTGGAATTCCTCCTCTGAGGGGAAATCCTCCGGGGCTTTTCCTTCGATGAGCAGGAAATCCCACCAGTAATAGACGTTCCCTATGACCATCTCGCAGAAATGCTCGCCCTGCTCCGCCTTGCCGAGCACCTCGTCGAACGCCTCGCGGAGGCTGGCGAAGGGCATGGCCTGCGCCAGCTCCTCGTTCATCACGCCGCACCGCAGGGAGATGAGCGTGCCGATGGCGCTGCCGCGCAGCACGGACTGGCGCATGAGCGCGTCGCCCATTGGTTCGTCCGTGGGGAAGCGGTGCCCCGGCCAGGTGTACTCCGGCCCGTACAGGCACCGGGCGAGCAGGCAGTACGCGTCGGCGTCCCCCGCCTCGGCCGCCTCCCCGAGGAGCCGGTACCCCTCCTGCCCGCGGCCCGCGCCGAGGTCGTAATAGATGCACTGGATCGCCGTCTCCACGGCGTCTCTGAAAAACCGTCCCATCTCCGCTCCTCCTCTCTCCGGCAGCCCGCATGGATTCCTGTCTCCAGTATACGGGAAAGCGCGCGCCGTGACCATGACAGGACGGCGGCAAATCCGCACCATAGGCCGTCTATTCCCGCGCTTTTGTCCACCCGGATTTTTTCACACAGCGGGGCGGGAAATTTCGGGCGTTTCCGTGCGGTAGAGAAACCTTCCCGGCACGCAAAAACAGGGGCCCGGGGAGGGTCCCTGTTTGAGAGATTCCTGTAAGAAAGAGGCGAGAGAGGATCAGACCGTTTCTGGTTCGCCCTCCGCGGACTGGCCGGAGGCCTTCGCTTCCAGCTCCGCGTTCCGCGCTTCGAGCGCGTTCACCCGTTCGGCCAGCGCCGTCTGCGTGAGGTCCCGTAGTTTCCGGTAATACGCGACCTTCCCGCCAATCTGCCGCAGCAGCGCATTTTTTCGTTTCCCATTCATCAGTCTCCTTTCTGTCTTCTGTAACAGGGATGACCACTGCCTAAAATTACAGAACGCAGGCAGCATCACGAGATGACCGGGAATTGACATATTTTCCATCGTATTCTGACGAATACCAGGCGGAAAGCAGTGAAAATCCATTAGGTGCGGACATGTTCCTGCATTCGCCCACGTCGCAGAGCCCATCAAAAAAGCAGGTACCTTTTCACGGGATGCCTGCTTTTTGATTGCTTATTTCCTGATAGACTTGATAGACTTCATCAGCATATGATGAGCCATTATAACTTTCCAGAGTAGCATGAAGTGCTTTTGCAATGGAAAGTAATGGAGCTTTATGAATGGAATTTCTTTTCTTTAGACGTGGGGGCCTACGTGAGGGAGAGGCACGGCGTGAATGAAAGGGGAGCGGTTGGGGATTTTGAAAAATTTGCAGGCGGTTGAATAGTTTAAGGGAAGCGCTATTCCAAGGTAAATACGAAGAATTACAGGAAGACGAGGAATTTAGGCTGCCATGCAGCGCGGCTTTATAAACTTTTAATAGGCGATCTACTGCGAATAAAATACTTTCTTCGTCCGTCAAGGGTTTATCCGTGGTGACTTGCATGATACCTAATGTTAATTTCCTTTTGTAAGGCAGAATGTGCATAAACAAATTTTCTATTCTGCGTAGATGCTTGGGGCGATTGAAGTCTTCGTAAATCATGACGGCATAAATTAAGTTGATAAATTCGTTTTTCCCAACAGCATGCAGAGGGTATTTCTGATTGATGGCTTCTTGTGCCATATTTTTCAGAAAACTCGCTTTTCCTTTTTTGAATAAAGTCGCGATATTTGTTTTGCGGCGCTACTTTGTTAGAAGGGAAATAGCTTCGATATATCTTACAGAAAAATGCAAAAATATATGCAAAAATTCCATACCAAAGCGCATCTCGGAGCGCGGTCAATGAAGTGAAAATTGTTTCGTGGGAATCGATAAGAGGTTGCAGCAGGAAATAAAAGATACTCCCCGCAAAAAAAGAGGCAATAATAGCGGCACTTATCTCGTACACATGATTCAGAAGTAGCCAATAATTCTTTAGGGAGAGAAAGGAAAAGCGCATGCCCCAATATATGGGAACAATCAGCCAAAGTTGCTTACATAATTCAGGCGGAGATATGTATTCAAAATATGCACAGGCGGCGGTAGAGAAAAGGATCGGATTAAGAATCTGGAGGAAAAAATTTCCTACAAAATTTTCATTTGCTGTTATAACCAGTCTGGGACTGGTGTAAATACGGAGGGGGGCGGGCAGTTTGGACAGAAATCTCCCGACGATCCCATTGAAAACGAATAGAGATGACGATAAGGCTGCTAACAAAATGATATATTGATTGTTAGCATACCAAGAGATGAAGAGTAGCAATATCAAAAGGGGAAATGCCCAGTGAAGATATTCTCGATGGGTGGGGCAAAATAATAAAGCAAAAGGAAGACTCAATAATATAAGTCCAAATGGAATGGTACAGAGTGTAATTTCCATAAATTCTCCGTGCACAATATCAAAATAATAAGGATAAATCACCATACTAAATTATATAATACATAGATAGAAAGCAGATATCCTTTCACAGGATGTCTGCTTTTTGACTGCTTATTTGAAGAATTTCCTGAAGAAGCCGCCGAGGCCGGTGTCTTCTTTTTCCGGAGCGGGGGACGGCTTGGGCGGCGGGGCGAGGCGGGCGAGGGCTTCGGCGGCTTCTTCGTCGCCCTGCTGAGCGAGCCGGCTGTAGATGCCGCGGGCGCGGGCGAGCTGGCCTTTGCGGGCGTAGAGGGCGGCGAGGGCGCGGGCGGCGCCGGTGTGGCCGTGCTTCATGGCCCGCTCGTAGCAGGCGGCGGCTTTGTAGTCGTCTTTGTCCGTGCCGTCGCCCGTTTCATAGTGGCGGCCGAAGCGGAAGGCCCCTTCGGCGCTCCCGAGGCGGTCGGCCATGTCGAGGCAGGGGAGGGCGAGCCGGGGGTTGGGCGGGGTGCCGATGCCTTCGTCGTACATGATGCCCGCGCGGAGGGCGGCGTCCGCGTGGTGGAGGGCAGCCTGCGTATAGTAGCCGAGGGCGGTGTGGAGGTCGTCGAAGTCCGCGCCGTCCCGGTCGAGGAGCTGGGCGAGGCGGAGTGCCGCGCCGTCGTCTCCCCCATCAGCGGCGGTCTGGTAGAGGGAGAGGGCCTTGTCGGTGCGGCCGCTCTCTTCGTAGAGCCGGGCGAGGGGCAGGGCTGCGGCGGAGGCTCCGGCAGCAAGGGCAGCTTCGTAGAACTGGATGGCTTTTTCTGCGTCGCGGGCGGGGCCTTCGGCGCTGCAGGCTTCGCCCAGGTGGAGGGCGGCTTCGGCGCTTCCCATGGCGGCGGCTTTCTCCCACACGGCGGCGGCGTCTTCGGCTTTGCCGTTCGCTTCGAGGAGAAGGGCGAGGCGGCAGGCGGCGGGGGCGCACCCTGCCGCGGCGGCGCGGGCGTAGGCGCGGCGGGCGGCGGCCGGGTCGGCTTTGAGGGAGGCGTTGTCGTAGAGGCCGTCCAGCGCGTCGGCAGCCGGTTCCGGGCCCATTTCATAGACGAGGCCGAGGCTGTACGCGGCGGACGCCGCATCGGGGGCCTGGCCGGTGAAGGCCATCCGGCCGTCCGGACCGGGGGCGAAGGGGGCTGCCCGCGGGAGGCTGAGATAGCGGCACAGGGGCGGGAAGGCGGCGAGGTCGTCTCCCTGCGCTTCGAAATGGGCGACGAGGGCAGCGGAGGCGTCTTTGTTTCCCCCTTCGGAGGCGAGGGTCAGATAGCGCAGGGCCTGTGCTTCGTCGGGCTCGCCCAGAGCGCCGTCCCGGTAGAGTTTCGCCAGCTCGAAGGCGGCGTCGGTCCGGCGGAGGTCGTCTCCTCCTTCGAGGCAGCGGCGGAAGCAGTCGGCGGCTTTTTCCGCGTCCCGGGGGAAGCTGTCTCCGCCCGCGGCGTAGAGGCGGCCCAGCTCGAAGAGGACGACGGGGTCGCCGGTGCCGGCGGAGGCGAGGATCATCGGCCCGAGGAAGGGTACGTCCCGGCCGGCCCGGCGGAGGGCGAGGGCGACGCGGCCCGCTTCGGCGCTGCCCGAGGCGAAGGCGGACCAGAGGAGGGCCTGCGCGAGGCGGTCGTCGCCGCCGGCGAAGGTGAAGGCGGAGAGCGTAGCCATGCCGTCGGCATCGCCGGAGGCGGCGCGGCGGAGCAGGGCGGTGCGGTCGGAATCGTCTTTGTCGATGGCGGAGTTCACCGCGCGGCGGGCGAGGAGACTCTGCGGGACGAGGAAGAAATTGGCCATGTCCGCGAGGGCTTTCACGTCTTCGTACGCGGTGAGGTGCGGCCGGAGGGCCCGGTAGGTGCGGGGGTCGATGGGCATGGTGCGGAGCACGGCGAGGAGGGGCTCCATTTCCCTGTCTTCGGGGATGCGCCCGTGGACGATGTTGTCCATGATGGCGGCGGCGCGGGCGAAGTCTTCCCGGGGCGCGCGGGTGGGCGCGAGGCCGAGCACGCGCATGGGGAGGATGCGGAAGAAAGCGTCCTGCACGCACCGGGAGAGAGCCTGCTGGAGCGCGCGGAGCGTCTCCGGATCTTCGTAGACGGCCGATTCTTTCCCGCTGATGCGGACGGAGGTGACCAGATTGCCCAGCGCGTTGAAGACGCTGTGCGCCGCGCCGGTGACGATGTTCACCGCGCCCGCCTCGAGGCTCGCCCAGATGGCCGCGTCGAGGCCGAAGCCGCCGCCCAGGAAGCGGCCCCGCATTTCCTTACGGATGCGCCGGCGCTCCGCTTCGCCGAGTTTCTCCGTCTCGAGATCGACGAAGCGGTCGTACACCTGCTGGAAGGCTTCCTGCCACGGCCGGATGAGGAGGCCTTCCGTGTCGAGGGCGGTGAAGGCGGTCTCGTTGACGTCGTAGCGGCCGGCGTCCACGGCGCACTGCACGGCGTCTTTCACGGCCCGCGCGATGGCGAGGCGCCCCCAGTCGAATCCTTCGGCGCAGAACCGCCGCAGGCTCCCCCACTGGCGGTACTGCTCGATGAAATCGAGGGACGCGTCCATGGCGGCGCGCGTCCCCCGGCCCCGGTACTGCATGTACGGGGCCATGTCCGCCGGATAGGACAGCACGGTGCCGGCGATGCGGAAAGTGATTTCTTCGTCCATTGGTTTTTCCTCCTGTGCGGCTGTATTTTCTTCCATCATAGCAGGGCGCGCGGCCGATGAAAAGGCAAAGAAAAAGACTTCCCGCGAGGGGAAGCCTTTGAGGAAGGGGACAGTCACTGGAAATTGTACGCCGTGACGATGGGCGCGCGGCCGGTGAGCCGGTCCTCGGCGTATTCGTAGAGGCAGAGGGCGAGGTAGGAGCCGGCGATGTTGTACACGTCCCGGAAACCGCGGGCGGCGAGAAGGCGGCACGCGTAGTAGCTGCGCTGGCCGGAGCGGCAGTGGACGTAGAGGGGCCGGTCCTGCGGGAGCTCGCCGAGGCGGTCCCGGAGCTCGGAGAGCGGGAGGTTCACCGCGCCCCGGATGTGGCCGGCGGCGTATTCGCCGCGCTCGCGCACGTCGATGATGGCCGCGCCCGCTTCCACGAGGCCGCGCACGGCGGCGACGGGGACCTGCCGGAATTCGCCGTAGAGGAGGTTCAGCCCCACGAGGCCCGCCAGGTGGACCGCGTCTTTCGCGGTGGCGAAGGGCGGGGCGTAGCAGAGGTCGATGTCCGCCAGGTCTTCGAGAGTGCCGCCTTTCGCGAGGAGGGCGGCGATGACGTCGATGCGCCGGTCCGGTGCGCCGCGGCCGACGGCCTGCGCGCCCAGGAGGCGGCCGGTGGGCGTCTCGAAGTGGACCTTGAGGTGGAGGGGCGACGCGCCGGGCATGAGGCTCACCCGGTCGAAGGGGATGACGTAGGCGAAATCGTGCGGGATGCGGAGCGCCTCGATGTCCCGCTCATTGAGGCCGGTGGCGGCGGCGCGGAGGCCGAAGACTTCGATGCCGAAGCTGCCGAGGTAGCCGCGGTTCGGACCGGTGCGCCCGCAGATGGCGTCCGCCGCGCGGCGCGCTTCTTTCTGCGCGGGGAAGGCGAGGGAGAGGCGGCCCGTGCGCCGCAGGAGCGGGAGGGCCACTTCCGCCGCGTCGCCTGCGGCGAAGATGGCGGGGTCGGAGGTGCGGCCGTCCGCGTCGACGGCGATGGCGCCGCTCGCTCCGATGGCGAGGCCCGCGTCCCGGGCGAGCGCGGTGCGGGGGCGCACGCCGATGGCCATGACGACGAGGTCCGCGGGGACGGTCCGGCCGGAGGCGAGGCGGACGGCTCCGTCTTCCACCGCGGCGACGCCGTCCCGCAGGGCGAGGTGCACGCCGTGGTCGAGCAGCTCTTTCTGGAGGATCTGCGCCATGTCGTGGTCGAGGGGCGTGAGGATCTGGTCCGCCGCTTCGGCGAGGGTCACGTCCAGCGAGGCGGCGAGATTGGCCGCGGTCTCCACGCCGATGAATCCCCCGCCGATGACCGCCGCCGTGCGGGCGTGGTGCTCCGCGATGTACTGCCGGATGGCCGCGGCGTCCTCCGTGTCCTTCAGGGTGAAGACGTTCGGCCGGTCCCGGCCGGGGATGGGCGGGAGGATGGGCTCCGCGCCGGGGCAGAGCACGAGATAGTCATAGGATTCGTCGTAAGTGCGGCCGCCGGCCTCCGCCACGCGCACGGACCGGGCCGCCCGGTCGATGGCGGTCACTTCGGAATCGG
This sequence comes from Veillonellales bacterium, assembly GCA_944390485.1. GTDB lineage: Bacteria > Bacillota > Negativicutes > Veillonellales > Dialisteraceae > UBA1822. The sequence continues at coordinate 127,706 of CALXPQ010000005.1, read as the reverse complement.
TGCGTACTTCGATGCGGTGCTGCGCCCAGAAGCGCTCCGGCGTCATGAGGAAGAGGGACGCCGGGTCGGCCGTGCCGGAGAGGCTGTACGGGAGGGCGCAGCTCGAGTAGGAAATATGGGGTCCTTTCTCGAAGAGGATGATGCGGGCCGTTTCGTCCAGCCGGCGCAGGCGGGCCGCGGCGGACGCGCCGCCCGCCACGCCGCCGACGATGAGGATTTTCTTCGCCATGGCGGGCCTCAGTCGCGGAGCGCCATATCGGTGGCGATGCGGGCGCAGGTCTTGATGATGGCCTTGCAGTTCCGCTTGCGGTCCTTCGAGTCGAAGTCCGGGTAGGGGAAGCACAGGTCGCGGCATTCGAGGGAGCCCAGCTCTTTCATGACCGCGCGGAGATAGGCTTCGTGCCGCGGGTAGATGCCGGTCTCCGGGTGATGCAGCTCGTCGAGCCGCTCCTCGAAGGTCTCTTTCCCGTAGGGGTCCTTCCGGCCGTGCATGGCGGAGACGACGAGCATGCCCGCATTCACCGCGCCGCAGAGACGGCCCGTGCCGCCCATGCCGCCGCCCATGCCGGAGGCGAGCGCCACGGTCTCCGGCGGGTAGTCCGTGAGCCCCAGATCGAGGAATCCTTTCAGCACGCATTCGCCGCAGTTCAGCCCGTGGCGGAAATGCTCGCCCGCGTTGGCCGCCGCCTGCTCGGCGAGCGCCGCGCGCTCTTCGTCGGTGTAGTGTTTTTTCTCCATGATGGCACCTTCTTCCTGAAACCGGGACCTGAGAGTCCCTTATTATTCCTTACTTTTATTATATCATCGCGGACGGGCGCGGCGGCCATCAAAAAAGGCTCCCCTGCGGGAGCCCTTTCCGGCGGGACGGATCTCTGCTCAGATGCGTCCCGAAGGCGCGCCGACGGGGCGCGTCCGGAGAAAATCATGAAACGGTCAAAACGGAGCTTCCCATGGATGGAAGCAGGATTGATTCTTATACCTGTATCATACGGTGCGGCGGAAAAATTGTCAAGCAGATATGTCATGACAAATTGACATAAGGCGCACCCCGCCTTGACGGGCCCGCGGGCCGTCTCTATAATGAAAGGGCGGGCGAACGTGGCGGAATGGCAGACGCGCCAGATTTAGGCTCTGGTACTGAAAAGTGTGGGGGTTCAAGTCCCCCCGTTCGCACCAAAATTTCACAGCAGGCAATGAGGCGGTTTCCCGGAGAGGGAGGCCGCCTTTTCTGCGGCCGTTTCCGCCGGGCGTCACGGTCCGGTGAAGAGCGGGAGCCCGGCGAAGAGGTGGTGCAGGCGCTCTTCGTCGAAGGGCAGGTACTCGGCGATGGTGAAGCCGGCGATGTCCGCCGCGGAGGAGACGCACGCGAGGAGGGCGGCGAGCTCGTCCATGGTCATGCGCCCGCCGCCGCTCCCGTCTCCGGTGAGCGCGGGATTCGCGAAGTAGGTGGAGTGGAAGAGCGCTGGGTCGAGCACGTCGATGTCCAGATGGACGAGGAGGCGCTCGAAGCGCGAGGCGAAGGCGCGGATCTCGTCCAGCGGGAGGAAGCGCTCCGTCTGCACGGTATAGGCGGCGCCGCGGCGGTCCAGGAACTCTTTCTGGTAGTCGTGGAGGCCCTGCAGGCCGGCGTAGAGGAGATGGTCCGGCGCGAAGGGCGGGTGCCGGCGGAGCGCCTCGAGCGCGGGCTCGCCGCCGCCGAGGAGCGCGCCGAGCACCATGGCGTGGGCGTTCGGGTAGCCGCAGGCGGCGGTGGATACGTCGGGATGGGCGTCGATCCACAGGATGCCCGCGTCGGGGAAGCGGCCGTGCAGGTAGTCGAACGGCGCCAGCGAGACGAGGCAGTCCCCGCCGATGGTGATGATGCGGTCCGGGGCGGCGTCCTCGATGAGGGCCGCCGCGCGGCGGATGCCCGCGGTGACTTCTTCGAGGCCGGCGATGCCGTCCGTCACCGGCAGAGGGAGCGCGTCCGGCGGGGCAGCGGGCACCTCGATGAGGGACTGGCTGGCGTTGGGCGGCAGGATATGGGCGAGCAGGCGCGCGCCGAACGCGTAGGTGGAAAGCCCGCCGCCGGCGCAGTCGGGATAGAGCAGTCGGATGGTCTTCATGGCAATGCCTCCTTTTATATACGATGTCCTTTTCACTGTATCCCATCCGCGGCGGACGCGCAATGCCTCCCGCCGGTCCGGGCCCGCCGCTTCCTGCAAAAAGTGTACTGTTTTCCGGGGCTCTGGCCTATTGAATTTGACGGCGGCGCTCTGTAAAATAGAACTGTATCACTATATCATTTGTATTATCTAATCATTCACGTAGCTTATATCATTCATCATGTCTGATGTACGGTTGGTGATGGGATAAGGAGGAGTTATATGAGAACGATCCATAAAGTCCTGGTCGCGAACCGAGGAGAAATCGCGATCCGCGTATTCCGCGCGTGCAGCGAACTCGGCATCCGCACCGTAGCGATTTATTCGAAAGAGGATATTCTGTCTCTGCACCGCAACCGTGCAGACGAAGCGTACCTCGTAGGCGCAGGCAAGAAGCCGGTCGACGCCTATCTGGACATCGAGGACATCATCCGCATCGCGAAGGAACACGATGTGGACGCGATCCATCCGGGGTACGGCTTCCTCGCGGAGAACGCGGAGTTCGCCAGACGCTGCGAGGAAGAGGGCCTCATCTTCATCGGCCCGAAGGTCGAGCATCTCGTGATGTTCGGCGACAAGGTCAACGCGCGCATCCAGGCCGAGAAGGCGGGCATCCCCATGATCCCCGGCACGAAGGGCGCGGTGAAGAGCTTTGAAGAAGTGAAGGAATTCGCGGAGACGCACGGCTTCCCGATCATGATCAAGGCGGTCAACGGCGGCGGCGGACGCGGCATGCGCAACGTGGACCGCATGGAAGATCTGGAAGACGCGTACCACCGCGCGAAATCCGAAGCGAAGATGGCGTTCGGCGACGAAGATGTCTATGTGGAAAAATGCATCATGAACCCGAAGCACATCGAAGTGCAGGTCATCGGCGACGAGCACGGCCACATCGTCCACCTTTTCGAACGCGACTGCTCCATCCAGCGCCGCCATCAGAAGGTCATCGAGATGGCTCCGGCGTGGTCGCTCCCGGTCTCCCTCCGTCAGGAGATCTGCGACGCCGCGGTCAAGCTGATGAAGAACGTCAATTACGTCAACGCCGGCACGTGCGAATTCCTCGTCGATCAGGACGAGAAGCACTTCTATTTCATCGAAGTGAATCCGCGCGTCCAGGTCGAACATACCGTGACGGAGCTCATCACGGACATCGATATCGTGAAGAGCCAGATCCTCATCGCGGAAGGGTACTCGCTGGAAGATGCCGTGATCGGCATCGGGAAACAGGAAGACATCACCCATCACGGCATGGCCATCCAGTGCCGCATCACCACGGAAGATCCGAAGAACCACTTCATGCCTGACACGGGCAAGATCATCGCGTACCGCAGCGGCGGCGGCCCCGGCATCCGCTTGGACGCGGGCACGGCGTACACCGGCGCGGTCATCACCCCGTACTACGATTCCCTGCTGGTGAAGGTCACCGCCTACGCGCGCACCCCCATGGACGCGATCGGCCGCATGCAGCGCTGTCTGGACGAATTCCGCATCAGCGGCGTGAAGACGAATATCTATTTCCTCCAGAACATGCTCGGCACGAAGGACTTCCAGGAAGGCCTGTGCGACGTGAACTACATCGACCGCCATCCGGAGCTCCTCGAAGATCCGCATGACGTGAGCGACCGCGGCACGAAGCTCCTCGAATACATCGCGGACATCACGGTGAACGGCTACGCCGGCGCGGGCCATCAGGACAAGCCGGACTTCGCTCCGCTCCCGGTGCTCGACGCATCCGGGGAAGAATGCCCGAGAGGCACCAAGCAGCTCCTCGACGAGATGGGGCCGGAGAAATTTGCGAAGTGGGTGCAGGACCAGAAAGAAGTCCTCTTCATGGACACCACCTACCGCGACGCCCACCAGTCGCTCCTGGCGACGCGCGTGCGCACGCACGACATCATGAACGCCATCCACTACACGGCGGTCCATGTGCCGCAGCTCTTCTCCTTCGAGAACTGGGGCGGCGCGACCTTCGACGTGGCGTACCGCTTCCTCGACGAATGCCCGTGGAAGCGCCTCCGTGCTATGCGCGAAGCGGCGCCGAACATCCTCTTCCAGATGCTCACCCGCGGCGCGAACGCCGTCGGCTATGAGAACTATCCGGAGAACGTGGTGCGCCACTTCATCGACCGCGCGGCGGCGAACGGCGTGGACGTATTCCGCATCTTCGACTGCCTGAACCAGCTCTCCCACATGACCGTCACCATCGACGAAGTCCGCAAGAACAACAAGCTCGCGGAAGTGGCGCTGTGCTACACCGGCGACATCCTCGACCCGAAGCGGCAGAAATACAATCTGAAATATTACACCGACATGGCGAAAGAGCTGGAAAAAGCCGGCGCGAACATCATCGCCATCAAGGATATGTCTGGCATCCTGAAGCCGGAAGCGGCGGGCGTGCTCGTCTCCGCGCTGAAAGACGCGGTGGACCTGCCGATCCATCTGCACAGCCATGAAGGCAGCGGCGTCATGCTCTACAGCTACGCGAAAGCCATCGACGCGGGCGTCGACATCGTGGACGTGGCCACCAGCGCGCTGGCGAACGGCACGAGCCAGCCGTCCATGCAGTCCATGTACTACGCGCTCCAGAACAATCCGCGCCAGCCGAAGCTCGACATCGACGCGCTCGAAGCGATCGACCGCTACTGGGCGGCGGTCCGTCCGTACTACGCGGGCGTGGACAGCAAGATGACCAGCCCGAACACCACCGTCTACATGCACGAGATGCCCGGCGGCCAGTTCTCCAACCTGCGCCAGCAGGCGACCGCCGTCGGCCTGGGCGACAAGTGGCTCGACGTGTGCCGCATGTACGCGAAAGTGAACATGATGTTCGGCGACATCATCAAGGTCACCCCGTCCTCTAAGGTCGTGGGCGACATGGCGCTCTTCATGGTGCAGAACAACCTCACCGAAGAAGACATCTACGAGAAGGGCGACACCCTCGATTTCCCGAAGTCCGTGGTGGGCTTCTTCGAAGGCAATCTGGGCACCCCGTACGGCGGCTTCCCGGAGAAGCTCCAGCAGATTATCCTCCGCGGCAAAAAGCCCATGGAAGAATCCACGCCGCCGGATGTGGACTTCGACGCCGTGAAGGCAGAGATGAAAGAGAAGGAACTCCCCGTGACCGAGCAGTCCGTCTCTTCCTACCTCATCTATCCGAAAGTCTACAGCGACTATCAGGCGCGGTATAAACTGTACGGCGACCTGTCCGTCCTCGACACGCCGACCTTCTTCTTCGGCATGAAGCCCGGCGAAGAGATCCGCGTCGTCATCGAGCAGGGCAAGATGCTCCTCATCAAGCTGGACGACGTGACGAAGCCCGACGAAAACGGCGACCGCCTCATCCGCTTCGAGCTGAACGGCATGCCCCGCGAGATCAAGGTGCACGACAAGCACATCGCCACGGCGAACATCGAAGTCCGCAAGGCAGACAAGGATGTCCTCGGCGAAGTGGGCGCGACCCTCTCCGGCTCCGTGGTGAAGGTCCTCGTCGAAAAAGGACAGCACGTGAAGAAAGGCGAACCGATCATCGTCACCGAAGCGATGAAGATGGAAACGAACATCACCGCTCCGAAAGACGGCATCGTCAGCGAGATCGTCGCCAAGGCAGGCGCACGGATCTCCTCCGGCGACCTCCTCATCGTCATCGAATAAGACCGCATGTAAAAAACGCCCCGCAGGCGATGTCCTGCGGGGCGTTTTTGCGTGATGGATGGATTGGGAAAGCATGCGGCCGGCTCACCAGAGCCAGACGAGGAAGATGGCGAGAAGGAGCAGCCCGAGGCAGCCGCGTCTGCCATGAATGTTCCGTGCCGGGGATGCCTGCGGCACTGTACTGCCGTCTTTGCGGCGGATAGGGAGTGAAGCGCCCCGGCGGCCGAGGGGGATGCCGGGCATCTTTTTCGGGCATAGGGCTGCGGAGAATGGATGAAATCCTGATGGACCGGAGTGAAGAAGTCCATGCGGCGCTCCTTCTTTCTATTGGAAGCATGACGGCTGCGCCGAACCGGTCTTATTACGGCATCTTCCTGCATGAAAGAGCGGGATAATGGGCTGTATGATTTACAGTAAATAGAAAAGTTCTATAACAGGTAAAAATAATTCTATTGATAAAATATTTTTATTATACATGAAAGAAAACGCAGATATGCGGAAAAATCTGGCGGAAACGGCGGGATTTCTTGCGGTCCATAAAGGGGTATGGTAAAATATGAATTCACAACAGGTTTATTTTTGGTCACATGGAGGCTCCGGAGCGGGGATTTCACCGCGAGGAACCGATTCCGGCAAGGTTGTCAAGTATGGCCTTGCTTCATTTTGTGCCCGGCGTTTTCCGGGCTATTGACAAACGGTTGTATCACTATGAAAGGGTGAGGCGCAGGATGTTCAGACCTGAACAGGCAGGGACGAGAAAAAGATACACGTATGCAAGAGCGGCGGAAGTGCTGAAGATGCCGCATCTGCTCGACCTCCAGACGAAATCCTATGAATGGTTCCAGAAGGAAGGTCTCCGGGATGTATTCGACGATATCTCTCCGATCGAGGACAGCGGCCACAAGTGGGCGCTGTATTTCAAGGACTATTACTTCGGCACCGAGGAGAATTCCATCGACGACTGCCGTGCCAAGGCGATGACTTATTGCGCGCCGCTGAAGGTAAAGGTGCAGCTCGTGAACCGGGAAACGGGCGAGATCAAGGAAAACGACGACCTCTTCATGGGCGATTTCCCAATTATGACGTCCACCGGCACGTTCGTCATCAACGGCGCGGAACGCGTCATCGTCTCCCAGCTGGTCCGCTCTCCGGGCGTGTATTTCAGCCGCGAGCAGGACAATCTGGGCAAATACATCTACAGCGGGCAGGTGATCCCGAACCGCGGCGCGTGGATCGAACTGGAATCCGACGCGAACGGCGCGGTGGCGGTCCGCATCGACCGGAACCGCAAGATGCCGGCCACTGTTCTCGTGCGCGCGCTCGGCTGGTCCTCCAATGACGACATCCTCGAGCTCTTCGCGCAGGATGTGCACATCCAGAGAACGCTCGAAAAGGACCCGACGCACAATACGAACGAAGCGCTCATTGAAATCTACAAGAAGCTCCGCCCGGGCGAACCGCCCACGGTGGAAAGCGCCACCACGCTGCTGCACAACCTCTTCTACGATCCGCACAGATACGATCTGGCGAAGGTCGGCCGCTACAAAGCGGGCAAGAAGCTCGGCTGGAAGAACCGCCTCAAAGGGCTCACCACGGCGGAGCCGATCGTGAATCCGGAGACGGGCGAAGTGGTCATCGAAGCGCACACGCTCCTCGACGACGAAGCGATGAAGAAAATCGATGAAAGCGGCGTGTACAGAGGCGACGGCCTCGTGGAGCTCCTCACGGAGAAGGAAGACGGCACGGAAGTCAAGGTCATCTGCAACAACTGCAATCTCCCGGACAACCACCGCACCCTCACGCCCGAGGACATGATCGCGAACCTGGACTACCTGCTGAACCTGATGCAGGGCTACGGCACGACCGACGACATCGACCATCTGGGCAACCGCCGCGTGCGCTGCGTGGGCGAGCTGCTCCAGAACCAGTTCCGCATCGGCCTCTCCCGCATGGAGCGCGTGGTGCGCGAACGCATGACCACCCAGGATCAGGACAAGATGACCCCGCAGGCGCTCATCAATATCCGCCCGGTGGTGGCGGCCATCCGCGAATTCTTCGGCAGCTCCCAGCTGTCCCAGTTCATGGACCAGACGAACCCGCTGGCCGAGCTGACCCACAAGCGCCGTCTCTCCGCGCTGGGCCCGGGCGGCCTCTCCCGCGAACGCGCGGGGTTCGAAGTCCGCGACGTGCATTATTCCCATTACGGGCGCATGTGCCCGGTAGAAACGCCGGAAGGTCCGAACATCGGTCTGATTTCCTCTCTGGCGAACTACGGGATCATCAATAAATACGGCCTCATCGAGACGCCGTACCGCCTCATCGACAAGACGGACCCGCAGAATCCGATCGTCACGACGAACTGTCAGTATGTCACCGCCGACATCGAGGAAGACAAGATCATCGCGCAGGCCAGTGAACCGCTGGATGCGGAGAACCACTTCGTGAACCGCAACGTCACGGCCCGCCGCGGCGCGGACCCCCTCGAAGCGGACGCGTCCGAAGTCGACCTGATGGACGTATCCCCGAAGCAGGTCGTCTCCATCGGCACCTCGCTCATCCCCTTCCTCGAACACGACGACACGAACCGCGCCCTCATGGGTGCGAACATGCAGCGCCAGGCGGTGCCGCTGCTCCGTCCGGAAGCGCCGCTCGTCGGCACCGGCATGGAATTCGTCGCCGCGCAGGACTCCGGCGTGTGCATCCTCGCGAAGCGCTCCGGCGTCGTGGAAAGCGTGGACGGCCGCAATATCGTGGTCCGTGCGGACAACGGCGAGATCGACACCTACCCGATGATCAAATTCATGCGCTCGAACCAGTCCACGTGCATCAATCAGCGTCCGCTCGTCTATGACGGCGACCGCGTGGAAGCGGGCCAGACGCTGGCGGACGGCATGGCCACCGACGGCGGCGAGCTCGCCCTTGGGCACAACGTGCTCGTGGCCTTCGTCTCCTGGGAAGGGTACAACCACGAAGACGCCGTACTGATCTCCGAACGCCTCTGCAAGGAAGATCTGTACACGTCCATCCACATCGAAGAATACGAATGCGACGCCCGCGACACAAAGCTCGGCGATGAAGAGATCACCCGCCAGCTCCCGTCCGTCGGCGAAGACGCGATCAAATACCTCGACGAGAACGGCATCATCTCCATCGGCGCCGACGTGCGCCCCGGCGACATCCTCGTCGGCAAGGTCACCCCGAAGGGAGAGACCGAGCTCACGCCGGAAGAGCGCCTCCTCCGCGCCATCTTCGGCGACAAGGAGCGGGAAGTGCGCGACACCTCCCTCCGTGTGCCCCACGGCGAATTCGGCAAAGTCGTGGACGTGAAAGTCTTCAGCCGTGAGGAAGGCGACGAGCTCGCCCCCGGCGTGAACAAGAGCGTCCGCGTATATATCGCGCAGAAGCGCAAGATCCACGAAGGCGACAAGATGGCAGGGCGCCACGGCAACAAGTGCGTATGCTCCCGGGTCCTCCCCGTGGAAGACATGCCCTTCACCCCCGACGGCCGTCCGGTCGATCTGGTGCTGAACCCGCTGGGCGTGCCGTCCCGAATGAACATCGGCCAGATCCTCGAGATCCACCTCGGCTGGGCCTGCCACGCTCTCGGCGAAGAGATCCGCAACGGCGATCCCGACGTGGAGCGCCGCCTCCGCGAAGCAGGCTATGATTTCGATAAATACGGCATGCCGGAACCGGACGAAGCGGGCATCCACATCGCGACCCCGGTCTTCGACGGCTGCCGCGATGAAGACCTCGCGACGACCCTCCGGGTGGCGAACCTCCCGGCGAGCGCGAAGAGCACCCTCTACGACGGACGCACCGGCGAGAAGCTGGACAATGCGGTCACCATCGGCTGGAAGTACATGCTGAAACTCCACCATCTGGTCGACGACAAGATCCACGCCCGCTCCACCGGTCCGTACTCTCTCGTCACTCAGCAGCCTCTGGGCGGCAAGGCACAGTTCGGCGGCCAGCGCTTCGGCGAAATGGAAGTGTGGGCGCTCGAAGCGTACGGCGCAGCCTATACCCTGCAGGAAATCCTCACCGTCAAGTCCGACGACGTCATCGGCCGCGTGAAGGCCTATGAAAAGATCGTGAAGGGTGAGAACATCCCCGCGCCGGGCGTGCCGGAATCCTTCAAGGTCCTCATGAAGGAGCTGCAGAGCATCGGCCTCGATGTGCGCATCCTCAATGAAGACGGCGAAGAAGTCGTACTGAAAGAGCTGGACGACGACGACCTCGAACAGGGCTTCGGCGGCGGCGACCGCTGGTACGGCCGGGACGGCGACAAGGCGGCTCACGACAAGGAACTGAAAGAAGTCATGGAAGGCGACGACAGCACCTCCATCTCCCGGAGCGACATGGAAGCGGGCGGCGCATCCGCCTCTGCCGACGCGATGGGCGCCGACGTGCCGGACGCGCAGGAAGCGCAGGACATGGACGACACCGGCGCAGCCATGGATTTCACCATCACCGACGACCCGAACGCAGGGTCTGACGAATGACATTCCCGGAAAGGAGCGGTATCCAATTGTTAGATGTAAATGAATTTGACTCCATGAAGATCGGCATCGCCTCCCCGGAAAAGATCCTCGAATGGTCCCACGGCGAGGTGACGAAGCCGGAAACCATCAACTATCGCACCCTGAAGGCGGAGACCGACGGCCTTTTCTGCGAAAAGATCTTCGGACCGACGAAAGACTGGGAATGCAAGTGCGGCAAATATAAGAGAATGCGCTATAAAGGCACGGTGTGCGACAAGTGCGGCGTCGAAGTGACGAGCGCCAAGGTCCGCCGCGAGCGCATGGGCCACATCAGCCTGGCGTGCCCCGTATCCCACATCTGGTACTTCAAGGGCATCCCGAGCCGCATCGGCCTCATCCTCTCCATCTCCCCGCGCGCCCTCGAACGCGTGCTCTACTTCGCCGCGTACATCGTTCTCGATCCGGGCACGACGAACCTGACGAAGCAGCAGCTCCTCACGGAAGCGGAATACCAGGAGACCGTCCAGAAATACGGTCCGGGCTCCTTCAAGGCCGCCATGGGCGCGGAAGCCATCCAGACCCTCCTGAAGGAACTGGACCTGAAAAAACTGGAAGCGGAACTCAAGGAAGACCTGAAGACCTCCACCGGCCAGCGCCGCGTGCGCAGCATCCGCCGTCTGGAAGAAGTGGAATCCTTCCTCCAGTCCGGGAACAAGCCGGAATGGATGATCATGACGGTCATCCCGGTCATCCCGCCGGATCTGCGTCCGATGGTGCAGCTCGACGGCGGCCGTTTCGCCACGAGCGACCTGAACGACCTGTACCGCCGCGTCATCAACCGGAACAACCGCCTGAAGCGCCTCCTCGAACTGGGCGCTCCGGAAATCATCATCCGCAATGAAAAGCGCATGCTCCAGGAAGCGGTGGACGCCCTCATCGACAACGGCCGCCGCGGCCGCGCGGTCACCGGCCCGGGCAACCGCCCGCTGAAGTCCCTCTCCGACATGCTGAAGGGCAAGCAGGGCCGTTTCCGCCAGAACCTGCTCGGCAAGCGCGTAGACTACTCCGGCCGTTCCGTTATCGTCGTTGGCCCGGAACTGAAGATGTACCAGTGCGGCCTGCCGAAAGAAATGGCGGTCGAACTGTTCAAGCCGTTCATCATGCACGAGCTCATCGCCCGCGGCATGGCGAACAACCTCAAGGTGGCCCGCAAGAAGGTGGACAAGCTCGCTCCGGAAGTGTGGGACGTCCTCGCCGACGTCATCAAGGAGCACCCGGTGCTCCTGAACCGCGCGCCGACGCTGCACCGCCTCGGCATCCAGGCCTTCGAACCCATCCTGTGGGAAGGCCGCGCCATCAAACTGCATCCGCTGGTCTGCCCGGGCTACAACGCCGACTTCGACGGCGACCAGATGGCGTGCCACCTGCCGCTCTCCGTGGAAGCGCAGGCGGAAGCGCGCACGCTCATGCTCTCCATCAACAACATCCTGTCCACGAAGGACGGCAAGCCGGTCGCCATCCCGTCGCAGGATATGATCCTCGGCAGCTACTACCTCACCATCACCCATGAGGACGAAGAAGACGTGGAGTACGACAAGCTCCCCGCCTACACCGGCTACGACGAGATTATGCTCGCCTACGACCTGGCGAAGGACGAGAAGCGCGGCGGCGAATTCCTCCAGCACTTCATCCGCATGGACATCCCCGGCCACGGTCTCGTCATCACCACGCCGGGCCGCGTGATCTTCAACTACGCCATCCCCGAAGTGCTCCGCTTCTTCCATAAGAGAAAGGACGGCCGGGAATGCCTGGGCGTCGTCATCGACAAGAAGCAGATGGGCAAGCTCGTGAACAACTGCTTCCGCAAGCTCGGCTTCAAAGCCACCGGCGACCTGCTGGACAGCATCAAGGCCCTCGGCTTCCATTACGCGCTCATCTCGGGCATCTCCATCGGCATCAACGACGTCGCCGTCCCGGAGAACAAGAACGAGATCATCGCGGAAAAAGACGCCGAAGTGGAGCGCGTCAAGAATTTCTTCCGCCGCGGCCTCATCACCAACGCGGAACGCTATAAGAAAGTCGTCGAGATCTGGACGAAAGCCACCGACGAAGTGGGCGAAGCCATGAAGGAGAGCATGAAGAAATTCAACCCGCTCACTATGATGGCCCAGTCCGGCGCCCGCGGCAACGACAGCCAGATGAGACAGCTCGCCGGCATGCGCGGGCTCATCGCCGATACCTCCGGCCGCCCGGTCGAACTGCCTGTCAAGGCGAACTACCGCGAAGGCCTCACCGTACTGGATTACTTCACGTCCTCCCACGGCGCCCGCAAGGGCCTCGCCGATACGGCGCTCCGTACGGCGGACTCCGGCTACCTCACCCGCCGTCTGGTGGACGTCTCCCAGGACGTCATCGTCCGTGAAGAAGACTGCGACATCGTCGTCCTCGACTTCGACAAGGAGCGGGTGCGCATGGCGGCCACGGTCCGTCCGGCCATCAATGCGCTGAAGAGCCGTCTCCTCGGCGCGATGCTCGCCGAAGACGTGGTCGACCCGAAGAGCGGCAACGTCCTCCTCGTCGCGGGCCGCGCCCTCACCGCCGACGACGTTTCTCTCCTGAACCATTACCTCATCCCCGAAGTGACGATCATCCCCGCCTATCAGGAAGGCGCGGAAGCGCCGGCGGCCGAGACCCTCGACCTGGGCGCGAAGGCCGCCCGCGAAGAACTCGCCGCGAGCCTGCGCCACTTCATGACGACCCGCCTCCGCGGCAAGCACCTCGACGAAGCGGCGGCCGACCGCACGGGCCGCGAACTCTTCCCGGCGGGCACGGAGATCACCGAACCCGTCGCCGACGCGATCCTCGCGGCCGACGTCCCGGCCATCCGCATCCATATGGATGAAGTGGAAGGCGTGGAAGTCACCCCGATCATCCAGAGCGGCGGCGTCATCGAGACCCTCGCCGACCGCATCACCGGACGCTGCCCGGTGGACGATGTGGTAAATCCGGAAACGGGCGAGCTCATCGCGAAGAAGAACGAAGAAATCACCGAGGAGCAGGCGGAAGAGATCCAGAAGCACTACCAGAGCCTGAAGATCCGCTCCATCCTCACCTGCCACTCCGCGCACGGCATCTGCGCGAAGTGCTACGGCCGCAACCTGGCGACCGGCCGCCACGTGGAGATCGGCGAAGCGGTGGGCATCATCGCCGCCCAGTCCATCGGCGAACCGGGCACGCAGCTCACCATGCGCACGTTCCACACCGGCGGCACCGTATCGAACGAAGACATCACACAGGGTCTTCCCCGTGTCGAAGAACTGTTCGAAGCGCGCAAGCCGAAAGGCCACGCCATCATCAGTGAGATCGGCGGCACCGTCACGGTGGGCGAGTCCGAGGAAAACAAGGGCGTGCCGATCGTCACGGTCACCAATGAAGAGACCAGCGAGCAGTACAAGCTGCCCTTCGGCAAGCGCGCCATCGTCAAGGACGGCGACGTCATCGAGCCGGGCACGAAGCTCATGGACGGCTCCATCAACCCGCACGACATCCTCCGCGTGAAGGGCGTGCAGGCGACGCAGCAGTACATCGTCTCCGAAGTACAGAGCGTCTACCGGTCCCAGGGCGTCGAGATCAACGACAAGCACATCGAGATCATCGTCCGCCAGATGCTCCGCAAGATCAAGATCGAAGATCCGGGCGACTCCGAATGGCTTCCGGGCGAAACGGTGGACATGGTGGCCTACCGTCAGGAGAACCAGCGCCTCGAAGACGAGGGCAAGGAAAAGGCCGTGGGCCGCAACATGCTCCTCGGCACGACGAAGGCGGCGCTCGCCACCGATTCCTTCCTCTCCGCCGCGTCCTTCCAGGAAACGACGAGAGTCCTCACCGAAGCGGCCATCAAGGGCAAGTCCGATCCGCTCATCGGCCTGAAGGAAAACGTCATCATCGGCAAGCTGATCCCCGCCGGCACGGGCATGTCCCGCTACCGCCGCATCAAGGTCGTCCACGAGGGCGAACCGCCGCATGCTGCGGAAAGCGCCGGAGAAGCGCAGGCGCAGTAAACGCCGGGCAAAATAAAAAAGACTGTAAGGAATGCATCGTTCCTTACAGTTTTTTTATGCCCGGAAACGGGCAGAGAAAAATCCGCCCGGAGGCGGAGAGGATTTACAGCGCGGGGCGCGCGCGGCGGAGGAACCACGGCAGGAGGGGATAGACGAAGAGACCGTCCTGCGCGGGGAACGCGTCCGGCGTGAGGGTGAGCACGCATTTCTTGTACGCCGCCGGCGCGCCGGCGAGGATGTCCCACTTTTCTTTCGCTTCGGCGCTGCCGCCGCGGGGGATGAGCTGCCACAGGGCGGGGAGCTCCGTGCGGCCCGTGAGGAAATCCACCGGCCCGCGGCGGGTCCGGGCGGTCTCCACCGCGCCGTACCGGCGGAAGAGCTCCACCGCCGCCGCGTTGAGGAGCGGGGCGCTCTCGTCCTCGCCCCGGCCCCAGAGAGAGGTCATGGCGCCGTCGGGGAAGAAGAAGCGGCAGGTCTGTCCGTCCGGCGCGGGGGCGGGCGAGCCGTCTTCCGGCAGCGCGGCGCACGGCACGGCGAGGAGGAGGCCGCCGTCTTCCAGCGCCTGGAGGTAGGCGCGGAGGGTCTTCTCGAGGAGAGGCCGCCCCGCGCGGCCCGCGGCGCTTTCGATGGCCGCGAGCGGGAGGAGTTCGCCGAGATGCTCTGAGAGGAAGGTCAGGATCTTTTCGAGGAGACCCGTGCGGATGGAGGCGCTGCGGCACACTTCGTGGAAGAGCGCCGCCGAGACGGCCGTGTCGAGCGCGCTCCGCGGGGCTTCTCCATGATGGGCGCCCGGGAGCGAGCTCTCTTCCGCGTAGTGGAGGAGGTCTGCCTCTTCCGGCGGCCGTTCCCACGCGGAGACGGTCTCCGCGAAGGAGAGGGGGTACACGTTCTTCACGAGGCACCGCCCGGGGAGGAGCGCTGTCAGGCGGGGCAGGGCCGCGCGGAGCGCCGAGCCCGCCAGATAGAGGTCGAAGTTCCGGATGCGGAAGAGCGCGTCCGCCAGCCGGGGGAAGTCGGGCAGCTCCTGCACTTCGTCGAGGAAGAGATAGGCCCGCTCCCGGCCGGCGAGGTGGGCGGCGATGCGGCGGTACAGATTTTCCTGCGGGAAGAGCCGCCGCATGTCCGGGTCCGACAGGTCCATGTAGAGGATGCGTCGCTCCGGCACGCCCTGCTCTTCGAGGAGGCGGATGTACCGCGCGAAGAGGGACGTCTTGCCCGCGCCGCGCAGGCCCGTGAAGACCTTCACCATTTCCCGGTCTTTGTTCTGAAAGAGAAAATCCAGATACTCCGTGCGGTCATAGCCCGGCATGGAGGGTCACTTCCTTTCTGCAGCGAGCGGGACATACTCCTCGCCCAGTGTCTCTGCGCGCGCCCGGCCCGCGGTGAGGTTCGTCAGCTCCCGCAGGCGGCGGTCCCAGTCGGCGGGCGGCACGAGGAGCACCGCCGTCACCTGATCCGTGAAGGCGCGGTCCGCCACGCGGAGCGCCGTGTCGCCGGCGTATTTCTCGAAGAGCCCCACCATGTCGTAGGGGAGGACGAGGGCGATGCGGAGATGCGGCACGTACGCGGTGAGCGAAGCTTCGCGGCATGCCGAGGCGGCGGCTCCGCTGTACGCGCGGGTGAGCCCGCCCGCGCCGAGCTTGATGCCGCCGAAGTACCGCGTCACCACGAGCACCGTGTTCGTGAGCTGCCGCATCTGGAGCACGTGCAGCATGGGGTGCCCCGCCGTGCCCTGCGGCTCGCCGTCGTCGCTCGATTTCTCCAGCACCTGCGCCGTGCCGATGCGGCAGGCGAAGCAGTGGTGCGCAGCGTCGCGGAATTCTTTCCGCCGCGCGTCCCAGAAGGCCGCCGCTTCGTCCATGGTCGCGGCCGGCGCCAGATCGGCGATGAAGGTCGATTTCTGTATGTCTGTCTCCGTGCGGCAGGGTGCCGCCGGCGCGGTGTAGGGGATGAGCATGGGGCCTCCTTGCAAAATGATATATTTCTATTGTAGCACACCCGCGGGCGCGCGGAGCGCTGCGGCCGGCGGGAAGCGCCGCGTCCTCCGTCGGGAAAGACAATGTTATATACATATATATAAGGAGATGACGGGAGGCGGGCAGGGGGGTCTCCTGCCCGCGGTCCCTCCGCGGGGGCGCGCCGTCCCGCGGGGCCTGAATTGCCATCCCCACCCGTTTGCGCTACAATGGCAGTATGAAAAACTCGGATTAGGAGGTGTTACGGTGTTCGCTTATGCGTACACGTTCCTGACCGCGCTGGTGGTCACCTTCGTGCTCACGCCGCTGGTGAAGCGGCTGGCCGTGGCGATCGGCGCGGTGGATAAACCGGACGCGCGCAAGGTCCACCACGGGCTCATCCCGCGGCTGGGGGGCCTGGCGATCTACGCGGGCTTCATCGCGGCCATCGCGCTCACCGTGGGCTTCGGGGACCAGCAGCTCCTCGGGCTGGCCTGCGGCGCGACGTTCCTCATCTTCGTGGGCATCCTGGACGACCGGTATTCGCTCCCGCCGAAGGTGAAGCTCCTCGGGCAGATCATCGCCGCGGCGATCTTCGTGGTGATCTTCGGCGTGCGCATCGACTGGCTGCGCCTGCCCTTCGTGGGCTTCATCTATTTCCCCGCGCTTATTTCCATCCCGCTCACCATCTTCTGGATCATCGGCTTCGTGAATACGGTGAACCTCATCGACGGGCTGGACGGGCTCGCCGCGGGCATCGCGGCCATCGCGTCGGTGACGATTTCTTTCCTCGCCTTCCAGATGGGGCAGTGGGTGTGCGCCGCCGCCATGGTGGCCATGGCCGGCTCCGCCATCGCGTTCCTCCAGTATAATTTCAATCCCGCCAAGATCTTCATGGGCGACACGGGCTCCATGTTCCTGGGCTATGTCATCGCCGCCGTGGCGGTGATGGGCTCCATGAAGACCGCGGCCATCGCGGTGCTCATCGTGCCGCTGGTGGCGCTCTCCGTGCCGATCATGGACACGCTCATGGCCATCGTCCGCAGGAAGCATTCCGGCGTGCCGGTCTTCTCGCCGGACAAGCGCCATCTGCACCACCGTCTCCTCGCGAAAGGACTCACCCAGAAGCAGGTGGTGCTCATCATGTACGCGCTGACCGCCTTCTTCTCGTGCACAGCGCTCCTCGTCATCCATCTCCGCCTCATCGCAGGGCTCCTCCTGCTGGCGGCGGTGCTCCTCGTATTCCTCCTGTGGGCGAAGCGCCTCGGCGTGCTCACGGAAGACAGCCGCCCGGAAGAAGCGGCGCAGAAATAAGGGGCCGCCGCGGCGGCATCCTCCGAAAGGAAGGGAATGTACTGTGAAAATCATGACTATCTTCGGGACCCGTCCCGAGGCGATCAAAATGGCCCCGGTCATCCGGGAGCTTCGGAAGCATCCCGAGATCGAGACGCGGGTGTGCATCACCGCCCAGCACCGGGAGATGCTCGACCAGGTGATGCAGCTCTTCCGCCTCACGGCAGACTACGACCTGAACATCATGGCGCAGGGGCAGACGCTCTACGACATCACCGGGCGCGTGCTCCGGGGCCTGCAGGAGGTCTTCGCGAAGGAGCGCCCGGACTGCGTGCTCGTCCACGGCGACACCACCACCACCTTCACGGCGGCGCTCGCCGCGTTCTACGCGCAGATCCCCGTGGGCCACGTGGAGGCGGGGCTCCGCACGGGCAATCTTCTCTCGCCCTTCCCGGAAGAGGCGAACCGCCAGCTCACGGGCGTGCTCGCGAATTACCATTTCGCGCCCACCGCGACGGCCCGGGACAACCTGCTCCGGGAAAATAAAAAGGAAGAGAATATCTTCGTCACCGGCAATACGGTGATCGACGCGCTCTTCGCCACAGTGAAGAAGGACTACGCTTTCGCCGACAAGGAGATCGAGCAGATCGAGGAGCACAAGCGGGTGATCCTCGTGACGACCCACCGCCGGGAGAACCTGGGCGCGCCCATGCACCACGTGTACCGCGCGCTGCGCCGTCTGGTGGACGACATCCCCGACACGGAGATCGTCTTCCCAGTGCACCGGAACCCCCTCGTACGGGAAGCGGTGTCGGAAGAGCTCGAAGGCCATCCGCGCATCCATCTGGTGGAGCCCATGGAGTACGAACCCTTCACGAACCTCATGGCCCGGTCGGCCATCGTCCTCACCGACAGCGGCGGCATCCAGGAAGAAGCGCCGAGCCTCGGCAAGCCGGTCCTCGTCCTGCGGGACACCACGGAGCGGCCCGAAGCGGTCGAGGCGGGCACGGTCGCCCTCGTGGGCACCGACGAAGCGCGCATCTACGAGACGGCGCACCGCCTCCTCACGGACGAAGCGGCGTACCGGCAGATGGCCGAAGCGGTCAATCCCTACGGCGACGGCCATGCGGCGGAGCGCATCGTGGCGTGGCTCCTCCATCGCGCGGGGCTTGCAGAGGCGATTCCGGAGCCGTTCCGCCCGGCGTAAAAATATTTTGACAGGCGAATGATTTTTTATGCGGAAGCGCCAGGACGCCTCCCGCGGCGCACGGCGGCGCAGAACTGCCGAAAGCGCCGGGGACGCGGGAAGAGCGCCGGAAACGGACCGAAACGGGACGCCCGGGGCCGTTTCCCTCGCGGCGTTTGGAAAATTTTTCGGAAAAACAGGGCGGAAAACGCGGAATTTCCGGCAGAACTGCCCATTTCCCGTGCATTTTCAGTGGCGCCGGCTATCCGCATATGTTACAATGAAATCGTATGATTTTCAGTTGACAGATGTATAACCACTGTGCTGTCATTTTTTCCGAATAAAAAATGAGCACCCAAGGAAGGAGAAACTGCCGCGGCCCATGGAGAAACCCAGACACACCAGGGACAAGCAATCAGATTTCAATCCGCTGCGCAGTGCGGCGGTGGCTTCCGGAGCGGGGCTCACCATGCTGACCTGCATCGGACTGTGCGTCTATGCAGGTCTTCGCTGTGATGAGTACTTCGGGACGTCCCCGTGGGGCCTCGTGGGCTTCTCCATCCTGGGCGCGGTGAGCGGCATATGGTCTGTCATCAAGCAGATGCTGAGGAAATGACATGGTATACGATGAGACCTTTCCCGTCTATGCGGCGCGCATCCGGAAAGTGACCGCGGGGATCGCGGCCATCGCCGCGGCGGCGGCCTTCGTCTTCGGCGGCGCGCTCTACGGCGCGGGCGTCCTCCTGGGGGCGCTCTTCCAGATCGCG
Organism: Veillonellales bacterium; assembly: GCA_944390485.1. Classification (GTDB taxonomy): domain Bacteria; phylum Bacillota; class Negativicutes; order Veillonellales; family Dialisteraceae; genus UBA1822. Next base: position 108,165 of record CALXPQ010000005.1, on the reverse strand, counting down.
TTCCTGTCGTTCCTCCGCGCCAAGTACATCAAATGGTCCGAGGCGGGCCGGGCTCCTGAAACCGTCGGCGCACGCCTCGTCGCCTTTACCGGCGCAAGGCTTTTTGTGGAAATCGGGGCGTGCGTCCTCGCAGCATTCTTTCTGGGCCTTGCGGTGCTCGGCTTTCTCGCTGGCTTACTTTCACTGACGGCTGCCACCATCGTGGACAGAGTCGTCGGTGTAATTAAGGAATAAATCTTCTTGACATCCTTGTAAGAGAGAGGGGGTGAGACTATGCATCTTCATACAGGTACACACGTAGTGACAGAGTTATTTGGAATGCAGGTCAATCTGGATACCATCTTCACCACATGGCTGGCGGCCATCATCGTCATCCTCGTGACGCTCGCGGCGACCCGCGGACGCGCGATGGTGCCGAGCGGCGTGCAGAACGCGGTGGAAATGCTCGTGGAGGCGCTGTGCAATCAGTTCCAGGACAATATCGGGCATAAATACCGTCAGGTTGCGACATGGCTCCTGACCCTCTTCCTTTTCATCTTCACTTCGAACCAGATCGGGCTTCTGCCGACGAATCATCTGACGGCTTCCCCCACCAACGACGTGAATACGACGCTGGGGCTGGCGATCGCCTCGTCCCTGGCCATCCATTTCTACTTCATCAAAAACAAAGGCGTCGGACACTGGCTGGGCCATTTCTTCAAGCCCTTCTCCGTGTTCGTCATCATGAACCTTGTCGAAGAGGTGGCGCGGCCCATCACGCTGGCCATGCGTCTATTCGGCAATATCCTCGCAGGGGAAATTCTTCTGGAAGTTCTCTATGCTCTGGCGCCGTGGCTCGTACCTATGATCTGGATCGGCTTCAGCCTGTTCGTGGGCGCGGTCCAGGCCTACATCTTCACCACGCTCGTATCCATCTACCTGAAAGAGAGCGTCGAGTGATCACGGACATTTTCTCATCATCCAAAACGGCACCGTCCGTCCAAACGGCATGTATACCGGGATAACCGGAAAATAGTTACATTCTCAGGAGGAATCATAACCATGGATCAGACTATTGTAGCTCAGTATTCCGTTCTCGCAGCAGCTATCATCGCAGCATGCGCTTCCCTTGCCGCCGCGTTCTCCGACTCCAAAGCCGCTTCCCATGCGCTTGACGGCATGACCCGTCAGCCGGAAATGGCAGGCAAGCTCTTCACCAACATGCTCGTCGCCATCGGCCTTATCGAATCCATTCCGATCATCGCTATCGTCATCGCCATCGTTCTCGTATTCGCAAACCCGTTCCTCGGCTAATTCAACACCATTCATTAGCCTAAGGAGGGGATTTCATTGGTAGAATTAAATGGAACCTTGCTGTGGCAGATCGTAAACTTCGTCATCCTTTGTGCTATTCTGGGCCATTTCGCCTACAAGCCGATGCTGAAAGTGCTGGACGACCGCAAAGCGCGCATCCAGAACGACCTCGACTCCGCGGCCAGCGCCAATGCGGACGCGCAGAAGCTGAAAGAAAGCTATGAAGCGCAGCTCCGCGACGCGCAGGTCAAAGCGCAGGACATCGTCAGCAAAGCAGTGAAGGAAGCCCAGGTCCAGGCACAGGCACAGATCGATGCAGCACGCGAAGCGATCGCGAAGGAAAAAGAAGCCGCTTCCAAGCAGATCGAAAGAGAACGCACCGAAGCTCTCGAAGATCTGAAATCTCAGGTGGCCGCTCTCTCCTGCGACATCGCTTCCAAGATCATCAGCAAGAATATGACTCCGGACACCAACGATCGCCTGATCGCTGAAAGCATCGCGAAACTGGGTGCCCGCAACGCAGGTAAATAATCATGGATAAGAACGTAATCGTCGCTAAAAAGTACGGACGCGCTATCTATGAGATTGCTCTTGAGCAGAACAGCCTGGAAAAAACAGAAGAGGAACTCACTCTCATCAGCGATACCATCGCGGAGAATGCAGAGCTGAAATCCTTCCTTAATCATCCTTTCCTTACGAAGGATGCCAAGAAAGATACCATACAGAAATTGTTTGCAGATAAGGTGCAGCCCGTCGTGCTGCAGTTCTGCTACGTCGTGATCGACAGAGACCGCTTCGAGCTCCTGCCGGACATGGTCCGCGTGTACGCCGCGCTGGCCCATGAAGGCATGGGCATCGAGGACGCGCTCGTCACCTCCGCTTTCCCGCTCACGCAGGAACAGGCCGCCGCCCTCAAGGCGAAGCTCGAAGAGATGACCGGCAAGAAGATCATCATGAAGCAGAAGGTGGACTCCGCCCTCATCGGCGGCTTCACCGTGCAGATCGGCGACCAGTTGATCGACGGTTCCGTAGCGAGACAGCTGCAAACCCTGAAAGCAAAAATCATGCAAAAAGATTGAGGTGACTTATAGGAAATGAAAATCAGTTCAGATGAAATTACATCTGTCATCAAAAAACAGATCGAAAACTACAAAGTAGACCTCAATGTCGATGAAGTAGGCAGGGTCCTTGAAGTCGGCGACGGAATCGCTCACGTGTACGGCCTCGAAAACTGCATGTCCGGCGAGCTGCTCGAGCTCCCGAACGGCGTATACGGCATGGCGCTGAACCTCGAAGAGAGCAATGTCGGCGTCGTACTGCTCGGCAAGTATGAGACCATCAAGGAAGGCGACGTCGTCAAGCGCACGGGCCGCCTGATGCAGGTGCCGGTCGGCGACGCAGTCATCGGCCGCGTAGTCAACTCCCTCGGCCAGCCGATCGACGGCAAGGGCGAGATCAAGACCGACGAATACCGCGACATTGAAATCAAGGCACCGGGCATTGCCGACAGACAGCCGGTCAATGTGCCGCTGCAGACAGGTCTGAAGGCCATCGACTCCATGGTCCCGATCGGACGCGGCCAGCGCGAGCTCATCATCGGCGACCGCGGCACCGGCAAGACCGCCGTGGCCATCGACACCATCCTGAACCAGAAGGGCAATGGCGTCATCTGTATCTATGTATCCATCGGCCAGAAGAACGCGAACGCTGTCCGCGTGTATGAAACGCTGAAACAGGCGGGCGCGATGGATTACTCCATCATCGTCCATGCCGGCGCATCCGAAGGCTCCCCGATGCAGTACCTCGCACCGTACTCCGGTGTATCCATCGCGGAATACTTCATGCACAAAGGCAAAGACGTGCTCATCATCTATGATGATCTGTCCAAGCAGGCCGTCGCCTACCGTGCGATGTCCCTGCTGCTCCGCCGCCCGCCGGGACGTGAAGCGTACCCGGGCGACGTATTCTACCTGCACTCCCGTCTTCTGGAACGCGCAGCCCGCCTCTCCGACGAACTCGGCGGCGGCTCCATCACCGCGCTCCCGATCATCGAGACCCTAGCAGGCGACGTCGGCGCATACATCCCGACGAACGTCATTTCCATCACCGACGGCCAGATCTATCTGGAAACGAACCTCTTCTACGCAGGCATCCGTCCGGCTATCAACGTCGGCCTCTCCGTATCCCGCGTAGGCGGTTCCGCACAGATCAAAGCCATGAAGCAGGTCGCAGGGACTCTGCGTCTGGATCTGGCGCAGTATCGTGAACTCGCAGCCTTCGCACAGTTCGGCTCCGACCTCGATCCGGCGACGAAAGCCCAGATCGACCGCGGCCAGAGAACGACCGAAGTCCTGAAGCAGCCGCAGTACAGCCCGTACCCGGTCGAAGACCAGGTCATGGCCATCTATACCTCGGTCAAAGGCTTCCTGGATGATCTCGAAGTCGAAGAAGTCGTAGACTTCGAACATCAGCTGATCGCATTCCTCCACAGCAGCCATCCGGAAATCGGCGCTTCCATCCGTGAAACGAAGAAGCTCACCGATGAAAACGAAGCAGCGCTGCGTGCAGCCATTGATGAATTCAAGACTCGTTACAAGGCGGCAAAGAATACTGAAACGGCAGCGGGGTGATCTGAATGGAGAGTACTCGCGATATTAAGGGGCGCATCAAATCTGTTACGAATATCCAGCAGATCACAAAAGCGATGAAGATGGTCGCCGCCGCGCGTCTCCGCAAAGCGGAAGAAAAAGCGCACGGCGCCCGTCCCTATGCAGACAAGGTCGAAGAGCTCCTGCGCCGTGCCTCTTCGGCAGCACCGGGTTATTCCAATCCCCTCCTCGCGGAGCGGGAGACGAAGGTCACAGGCTACCTCATCATCTGCGGTGACAAGGGCCTGGCCGGCGCTTACAACTCCAATGTCATGAAGCAGACGCTGGCGGAGATCGCTGGAAAGGATCCGGAATCCTACAGACTCTACGTCTGCGGGAAACAGGCGCGGAACTATCTGAAATTCCGCGGCTACCGCATGGATTCCTACCATTTCGGATTTTCCGACAAGCCTTCCGCAGATGACTCCATTGCCCTCGCGAAAGAGGTCATCGGCCTCTTCGACAAAGGAGAAATCGACGAAGTCAAAATCATCTACACGAAGTTTTATACCGCTCTCCGCCAGCAGGTCACTGTGACCCGCCTGCTTCCCATCGAAGCGCCGGAAGCGGAAGAAGCAGCAGAAGAAACCACCACCTCCGACGGCATCCGGGTGACGAAGGGCGAAGTCCCGTACATCTTCATGCCTGATGCGGCGGCGGTCCTCGACAATCTGCTTCCCGAATATGTACAGGTGCAGATCTACAGCGCGATGCTGCAGTCCGCGGCATCCGAACTGGGCAGCCGCATGGCCGCCATGTCCGCTGCGACCGACAACGCGACGGAACGTATCGCCGACCTCAACCTCAGCTACAACAAAGCCCGTCAGGCACAGGTCACGAACGAGATTTCCGAAATCGTCGGCGGCGCGAACGCGCTTGAATAATCTGCACGAATGGTAAGGAGGAATGCTTCTTCATGAGCAAGGAACAGGTAGGAAAAGTTATACAGGTTATCGGCGCTGTCGTCGATATCGCCTTTGATGATGATTCCAACTTGCCTGCCATTTACAACGCCATCCATGTCAAGGACGACAATGGAAGCGTGCCGGTCGATGTAGTATGCGAAACCATGCAGCATCTCGGCGACGGCGTTGTCCGTGCGGTAGCCATGAGCTCCACGGACGGCATGGTAAGAGGGATGAAAGCTGTCGACACGGGCCGCGCCATCGCGGTGCCGGTAGGCGACGGCTGCCTCGGACGCATTTTCAACGTCCTGGGCAACACCGTAGACAACGATCCTAAAGCGGTCGATGCATCGGACTACTGGCCGATCCACCGCCAGGCTCCGGCCTTCAAGGATCAGTCTCCGGCCACTGAAATTTTCGAAACCGGCATCAAGGTCGTCGACCTGATCGCTCCGTACGCCAAGGGCGGCAAGATCGGTCTGTTCGGCGGCGCAGGCGTCGGCAAGACGGTCCTGATTCAGGAACTCATCCACAACGTAGCGACGGCTCACTCCGGCTGCTCCGTATTCTGCGGCGTAGGCGAACGCACCCGTGAAGGCAACGACCTCTGGGGCGAAATGAAAGAGTCCGGCGTCATCAACAAGGTAGCCCTGATCTACGGCCAGATGAACGAACCGCCGGGAGCCCGTATGCGCGTAGGCCTCACCGGCCTGACCATGGCGGAATACTTCCGTGACGTGCAGCATCAGGACGTGCTGCTCTTCATCGACAACATCTTCCGTTTCGTACAGGCAGGCTCCGAAGTTTCCGCACTGCTCGGCCGCATGCCGTCCGCAGTAGGTTACCAGCCGACGCTGGCCACCGATATCGGCGAACTCCAGGAACGCATCACCTCGACGAAAGACGGGTCCGTCACCTCCGTACAGGCGGTCTACGTACCGGCCGACGACCTCACCGACCCGGCTCCGGCAGGCGTATTCACCCACCTCGATGCGACCACGGTCCTGAACCGCTCCATCGCGGAACTGGGCATCTACCCGGCCGTCGATCCGCTGGACTCCACCAGCCGTATCCTCGATCCGAACATCCTCGGCGAGGAACACTACAAGGTGGCCCGCGGCGTACAGGCCATTCTGCAGCGCTACAAAGAACTGCAGGACATCATCGCCATTCTCGGCATGGAAGAACTCTCCGATGAAGATAAAGTCATCGTAGCCCGTGCAAGAAAGATCCAGAGATTCCTGTCTCAGCCGTTCTTCGTAGCAGAACAGTTCACCGGCCAGCCCGGCAAGTACGTCCCGCTCAAAGAAACGATCCGCGGCTTCAAGGAAATCCTCGAAGGTCAGCACGACGACCTGCCGGAAGGCGCATTCTATCTCGTAGGCACCATTGACGAAGCGATCGAAAAGGCTGAAAAGATGAAGAAAGGGGAATAAGCCATGGCTGATACCCTTGTCTCTCCGCTGCATGTGGAAATCATTACGCCGGATGGCCCGATCTATACGAAAGACGGCGCCACCATGGTCGTGGCCCGTGCAGTCGACGGTGAATTCGCAGTGATGAAAAACCATCTCCCGCTCGCGGCGGCGCTCCGGATCAGTCCGGTCCGCATCAAGAGCGCGGAAGGCGAAGAAGAGATCGCCGTATTCGGCGGCTTCCTCGAAATGGAAAACAACTGCGTGAATATCATCGCACCGCTGGCCGAACTCGCGTCCACCATCGATGTGGCCCGCGCAGAGGCAGCACGGAAACGCGCCGAAGAACGGCTGGCGAACCGCACAGCCGACATCGACGTGGAACGCGCGATCCGCGCGCTCCAGCGCGCGCTGACCCGTCTGCACGTGGCAGGCAAACTCTGAGATGCAGCTCAAAAGGCTCCGGGACATCCGGAGCCTTTTTCTGATGCAGCGAACGCTATGGATGGCGGCGGAAACCGCGCCGTTTTTCTATTGGAGGCGGGAGGCCTTTCGTGGTACCATGGACGGAAATCCTGAAAGGAGGACCGTCCCATGGATTCACCGTCTCCGGTGCGCCGGCTCTGTTTCGCCGCAGCGGCCGCCGCGCTCATCTTTCTCGCCACCGCGTTCCTGAAAGTCCCCATCCCGCTGGGGTACGCCCATCTGGGCGACGCGGTCCTCTTCCTGACCGCGCTCCGCCTCCCGCGGCATTCAGCCGTCCTGTCCGCCGCCGTCGGCTCGGCGCTGGCGGACTGCTTCGCCGGATTCCCTCTGTGGGCGGGGCCGACGCTCCTCATCAAGGGCGTCATGGCGTACCTGGTCTGCGCGGCCGCCGGAGAGGACCGCCGCCTCGTCTCGCGCCGCGCCGCTGCGGGCTGGGCGCTGGCTTCCCTGTGGATGGCCGCGGCGTACACGGTTTTCGGCGCGCTCCTGTACGGCAGCCTCGCCGCAGGGCTCTCGTCCCTGCCGGGGCTCCTCGCGGAAGGGGCGGCGAATACCGCCGCGGCGGCCGCTCTCGGCCGTCTCCTGCGGGACCGCCTGTGATCCCGCGCATAAAAAAAGCCTTTTCCTTTTTCGGAAGAGGCTTTATTTTTTATGGGCATGCACGCCGCCGGCGGGAAGCGTCCCTTCGACGAGCCGCTCGAGCTGCGCCGCGTCGCCGCACTGGGTGAGGAAGGCGAGCTGGTCGCCCGCCCGGACGACCGTCTCCGCGCCCGGCACGATGGGTTCGCCGCCCCGGCGGATTTCGGCGAGCACCGTGCGGGGCGGGAGAGGCAGGTCCGCCGTCCGCCGTCCGTCGAGGGCGGAGCCGTTTTCCACAGCGAGCTCGACCAGCCGCGGCTCCGGGAGCGTGCCGATGCCCGCGTCCGCTCGCTGCCGCCGCAGGAGAGCTTCGTAGATGGGCACGCCGCCCAGAAGGCCGCTCGCGACGTACGCCGTGGCCGCAGCGAGCGCGAGCGGCATGAGCTGCTCGAAACGCCCCGTCATTTCCAGGAGGAGCACCGCGCCGGTGATGGGAGCGCGCACGCTGCCCGCGAAGAACGCCGCCATGGAGAGGATGATCACATTCGTCATCGCCTCCGGCGGAAGAAGGCCCGCATCGATGAGGAGGGTCCCCGCCGCCGCGCCGGTGAGCGCGCCCACCGTGAGGGACGGGAAAAAGAAGCCCCCGGGCACGCCGCTCCCGAAGCTCGCGAAGGTGAAGAGCGACTTGGCGAGCGCGAGGCCCGCCAGGACGAAGAAGCCCGGAGGGCACTGCGTCACCGCGTTGATGAGCCGGTCTCCGCCGCCGGTGAGCGCCGGGCAGAGGAAAGCCGCCAGCCCGGCCAGCGCGAGGGCGAAGCCGATCTTCCGCTCCCGCGTGCGGAAACAGGGGAGGCCGTAGAACCGGCGCGCCGCGAGGAGCCCCGCGTTGAAAGGCACCGCCGCCGCGCCGCACACCGCCCCGAGGAGCACCACCCACGGGAGCTCGCCCGCTTCGAGCGGCGCCGTCCCGGTGAAGAGGAAAATCGTATGACTGCCGAAGAAAAAGCGCACCGTGCACGCCGCGGTGACCGAGGCCGCCATGGCCGGGAGGATGACCGAAGCGGAAAACGTGTGGTGCAGCTCCTCCAGCGCAAAAAGCATCCCCGCGAGGGGCGCGTTGAAGACTGCCGCGAGCCCCGCGCCCGCGCCGCCCGTGACGAGGCACCGCTCCTCCGCGCGCCGCCGGCCCGCCGCCCGGCTCGTGCCCTGCGCCGCCGCCGCGCCGATCTCCACCGCCGGCCCCGCGTGGCCCAGCGAGAGGCCCGCGCCGATGGCGAGCGCCCCGCCGAAGATCTGCACCAGAAGCACCCGCAGCCACCGCAGGTGCACCCAGCCGAGGAGCATCCCCTTCACCTGCGGGATGCCGCTCCCCGAAGCCATGGGCTCCCACCGGCAGAGCGCCGAGAGGACGAGCGCCGCGGCGAGGAGTCCCGCCGCCCAGAGTGCGAAGGGCAGGACGCTTCCCTCGGCGGCGTCCTCCAGCGCCTGCGTGGCGAGCACCGTGCGGAGCGTCTCCGCCTCCCCGATGAGCCAGCGGTACAGCGCCACGGAGAGACCCGCCGCGAGGCCCGCCGCCGCCCCGCCCGCGAAGAGCCGCAGCCGCAGCATCCGCCGCCGGGACAGCGCCTCCGCCCAGTCGGGCATCCTGTGTTTCATACGCCCTCCTTCCTGCAAAAAATACGGCTCCCGAAAGAGCCGTATCCCGCTGTCAGAGCGTCACCTGATACGTGAGCACCGCGTCGATGGCCGAGCACGCGTCCTCCCACGAACGGATGGTGTCCTCCATCTCGCGCACATAGAATTCATTCTTGATGGACTTCAGATTGATGCGCACATTGAGGATGGCCGCATGGACCGCCGCCATGGCGCACTGCGCCGCGATGATGCTGTCCGTGATGAGATTCGCGTTGCCCTGCTGGAGCACCTTCGTGAAGAGCGGCATCATGTCCGCCATCGTCTGCGCGATCTGCGCCGGCGCCTGCGCCGATTTCTCCAGCGCCTGCTGGATGGCCTCCGCCCGCGCCGACTGGCCCGCTTCGTCCGCCGGCTTCGGCTGGCGGTACGCCGCCATGAGCGCCTCGAAATGCGCTGCGTCCTCGTCCATCAGGTCGAGCATGATGGATCGCGCCTCCCGGAAGATGGGCTGCCACGCCTCGACCTGCTCATGGATCTCCGCGTACTTTTTGTTCGTCAGCGTGAGGGCGCACACCTTCTCCGCGAGCGCGCACGCCTGCGCCCCGAGGAGGCCCGCCGCCGCGCCGCCCCCCGGAGCGGGAGCCGTGCTGCCGAGAGCGTCCAGAAATCCGTCGATCGTCTCTGTGCGAAATGCTTTTTCCAAATGATCACCTCATTTCGATATTTCCTTTATTATAACAGCGCCGCCGAGAAATAGAAATTGCGCCCGGAGCGGCCCATAGAAGATTTCCATAAGCAAAACGCATGGAGCCGGTGTATAATGAATCATTCGAATCCTGCAAGGAGGCGCCTATGTGGAATCTGGCAGTCATCTCACTGGTCACGCTGAGCTTCGTCCTCGGCACCTGTGAATTCATCATGATCGGCATCGTGCCCGACATCTCCGAGACGCTCGGCATCCCGCTCACGCAGGCGGGCATGCTCATCTCGTGGTTCGCCCTCGCCTACGCCGCGGGCACGCCGCTCCTCTCCCTCTGGGGGAGCCGCTTCTCCCGGTACCATTTCCTCGCCGTCCTCACGGCGCTCTTCATCCTCGGCAATCTGGCGGCCTTCTTCGTCACCTCGTACGAAGCGCTCCTGGCGGACCGGCTCTTCCTCGCGGCCCTCTCCGGCACCGTCCTCGCCGTGTCCACCACCTTCGCGCCGGACATCGCGGACCGGAAATACCTGCCCTCCGTCATGGCGTGGATCTTCGCGGGCTTCTCCATCGCCGCCGTGCTCGGCGTGCCGCTCGGGACCCTCGCCGCGGCGTACGTGCCGTGGCAGTGGATTTTCCTCGTCATCGCCGCGCTCTCCGCGGCGGACCTCCTGCTCATGCTGAAGACCCTCCCGAAGACGGGCGCGCCGGCCATTGCGCCGGACATCCGGAAGGAACTCTCACTTTTCGCCGACCGGCGCATCCTCCTCGGCATGGGCGTGGGCCTCTGCGCGCTCGCCGGGAACTACACGTGGTACGCCTACGTGACGCCGCTCCTCGAGACCGTCATGGGCGCGGACGCGGGCTGGGTGAGCCCCATCCTCCTCTGCTTCGGGGCCATGACCATCGTGTCCAATCTGGGCAGCGGGCGCGTCGCCGCCGCCGGGGGCGTGTACATCCTCTGGCCCATCCTCGCTGCGGAGGCGGCGTTCGTGGCCGTCCTCGCCGCGGCGGTACACACCTTCTGGGCGGGCCTCGCGGTGATGCTCCTCCTGGGCTGCCTCATCTACATCCACAATTCCAGCCTCCAGATCTACTTCCTTCACATCTCCGCCGTCTTCCATCCGGGCACCCTCCTCATGGCGGGCGCGCTCCTGCCCACCGCGGCCAATACGGGCATCGCCGTGGGTACCGCCGCCGGGAGTCTGGCCGCCGACGTCCTTGGCCTCGCCCTGACGCCCATGCCCGGCGCGTGCTTCCTCGCCCTCGCGGCGTTCCTCTGCTGGCTTCTCATGAAGCCGGAGCGGGAGCGCCTCCGCCGCATCTCCTGGCAGGGGAAATAATGCCCGCTGCGCGGGCCGGACCGCCGTCTCCTTTTTTCGGGAGACGGCGTTTTTGTATGCCCGTCGGGCAGGGGCATAGCGGCGCTGTGCGTGCCGGCGCATGGGGAAGCGGGGGTCATTTTCGATGCAGGGCGTATCGGCTCATGGGGGAGCGGACCCACAGGGAGAGGCCGTACGTGTCCGGTCATTTACGAATGGTCCTATTTTAGGAATACGATTCCATGGTCGTGTCACTTTCCTTCTTCTCCCGGGAAGAATGGAAAGTAACCAAAGGAAGAAGCGGCCGGCCAGGCGAAAAAGGACCTGTCGGCAGGACGTCCTGCCGCTCAGTTTGTAATTCCCTTTCAGCACAAAAGCGGCTTGAACGAAAGGAGACAATCATGCCGGGACAGTACAAACTGCAAGACGCGGCAGGCCGCCCCGCCTGCTGCGGCTCTGAGGAGCCGCACCGGCCCTTTTTCTAAATGGCCGGGCGCAATTCCGGCGCTCCGGCTGAGAGCGCCTGAGCGGAAGGGCGGCACAGGTTAGGAAGCCGCTCCGCTGGAACTGCCCGGCTTCGGGGCCGGGCTCAGGCGAGTGAGTGAACCGTATTCCCGTCCGCATGGAAAGAAGTGTCCGCAAGCGGACTTTTTCCGCCGTGCTTCGCACGAGCGTGGGGGGAAAGAGGAGTCCGGCTTCGCCGGAATTTTACGCGGCGCTTTGCGCCTGCGTAGGGGAAAGAAGGAAGCCCGGCAGAGCCGGGCCCTATCCGCCGCGCTTCGCGCGTGCGTATGAGGAGCAACATTGGCAGGATTAACCTTTGCGTGTGATTTAGAAAGCTGTTTTATCGTATGTGGGTCCGCTTCTGCATGAGAATGTACAGTGCCATAAGGGAGCCGCAACGCGGCGACACAAAACTTCTCCGGGCATGAAGAGAAAGGCTGTCGTCTCTATGCGGCCCTGCCCCGATGTATGCGAAACGTTCGCGCCGAAAATGAAGCCCGCACCGTATGGGTAATAAGTCTAACATTGGTGCAGCTCCCCGCCCCTTTGAACGGAGGCCGGTGCCCGAAGGGAGAAAATTTCGCCGGTGGCGTCAGCCGGAGCGCCTGTCTGAGCGACCGCAGGGAGCGAGCTCTCCGGAGGGTAGTGACCGGCGAAATTTTCAGGCCGCAGTGACGGGGCGGCATTTTCTTCCTTTGGCGACTTTCCATTCTTTTTTGGAAAAGAAGGAAAGTCGCAGACCATGGAATCGTATTCCAAAAATGGAAAATCCGTAAATGAGAGACACATACGGCCTCTCCATATGGGCCCGCACCGCTTACGAAAGAAATTTTTCATTGTGATGTGAGCCCGCCCCGGTGTATGCGAAACGTGTGCATCGAACATGAAGCCCGCATCCCATGTCCGATGCAAGTTCAGCATTGGTCCAGCATCCCCGCCCGTTGGAACGGAGGCCGGCCCCGCAGGGGCAAGATTTGACGGCCCGGAGCGCCCGGACGGAATGACTGTCTGAGCGAGCGCAGCGAGCGAGTTTCATTCCGTCAGCGGAGGGCCATCAAATCTTAGGCCGGAGTGACGGGGCGGCCGTTTGGCCCTTTGCTTACTTTCCGCCTTGTCGGGACAAGGGGGAAAGTAAGGGACCATGGAATCGCATTCCAGAAATGGAAACGGTCGTAAATGAGAGACACGTACGGCCTCTCCATATGGGCCCGCACCGCTTACGAAAGAAATTTTTCATTGTGATGTGGGCCCGCTCCGGTGTGTGCGAAGCGTTTGCATCGAACATGAAGCCCGCATCCCATGTCCGATGCAAGTTCAGCATTGGTCCAGCACCCCGCCCATTGGAACGGAGGCCGGCCCCGCAGGGGCAAGATTTGACGGCCCGGAGCGCCCGGACGGAATGACTGTCTGAGCGAGCGCAGCGAGCGAGTTTCATTCCGTCAGCGGAGGGCCATCAAATCTTAGGCCGGAGTGACGGGGCGGCCGTTTGGCCCTTTGCTTACTTTCCGCCTTGTCGGGACAAGGGGGAAAGTAAGGGACCATGGAATCGCATTCCAGAAATGGAAACGTTCGTAAATGAGAGACACGTACGGCATCGAAATGTGGGCCCGCCCCGGTGTATGCGAAACGTGTGCATCGAACATGAAGCCCGCACCTCATGCACGACGCAAGTTCAGCGCGGGTTCGGCTCCCTGCGCTTTTGAATGGAGGCCGGTGCGGAGAGGTCCCGTTTATAAGGGAAGGGATTTTGATTTCAAAATCGTCCACTTTCTGACAGGCCCGGAGGGCGGCGCGCCCTCTTTCCCCATTTCTCCCGCGCGGGAGAAATTTCCCGCTTCCCAGCGGCGGGATTTGACCGCCGGTGTGCTAAAATAGAAACTGGATATAAAGAAAGGAGGCGGGGAGGCCGGCGACGGTCTCCGCAGGAAAGGGGACTTTCCACACATTTCAGATTTGAGGATCATGGCCGTGATCGGGACGGCGGCGCGCCGTCATGCATAGGCCGGAATTGGGCCATCGGGAGGATGCTGCTCCGGATGGGAATTGAGAAAGGAATTTAATAATGGCATTGAATAATGGATATGTGAATTATTCGTCGTTCCGTCAGGAAGACGGCAAGGTGATCGGCCGCATCCGCACGGGGGTGAAAGCGGCGTACCCCGCGGCGGGCGAGCAGGATTACCGTTTTTTTGTGGAACCTCTGTCGCCGCTGCCCCGCGGCTATGAGGACGCGCAGCGCCTGGGCTTCACGGGGTTCATGAGCCGCATCGGCTACGACTGCAGCACGTTCCCGTCGGACAAGGAGGCGTGGGCCGCGCTGGAGGAGCAGTGGAGCGGCAAGCTGGTGCTCTTCACGCCGGCGCTCCGCAATAACAAGTATTTCGTCATCGACGACGTGCAGGCGGAGGCGGAGCCGCTCTCCATGGAGGACGGGACGGCGTTCGTGCCGGTGCCGGTCTTCGACGCGGAGGCGGACCCGGCGTTCGACGGGGACATCAACAAGTTCTGCTGGCATCTCGCGGAGGGGAAGCCGCTCCCCGGGCTGTCCCGCCGCTACTGGGACCGGGCGCAGCTCCCGCCGCTGGTGCTGGCGGCGTTCCGCCATCCCGACGCGGGGAAGAAGAAGGGGTATGTGCTTTTCGCGCCGCTCCATGAGGAGACGTTCCGCAAGGCGGAGATCACCGAAGGTGGCGCATATTTCGAGCTGCCGGACAAGCGGGATCTGGGCTATGCGCCGGTGGACCTCGGCGCGCCGGACATTCACGCGCAGATCGTGCTGTGCCGCACGGCGCCGCTGTGCTTCATCCCCGCGTCTCTGGTGCCGTTCCTGAAGGAAAATCTCGCGCCGGTGCCGGAGGACGGCAATCTGCTCCGGCTCCTCGGCGGCCGGAAGCGGCAGGGGCGCGCTTCTTCGCAGCGGCAGGGCCGCGGAGATGCCGCCCGGGAATCCGCGCCGGAGAAGGGGAAAGAGAAGGACGCCGCGCAGGACGCGCCGAAGAAGACCGCGGAGAAGGGCGGCGAGAAGGGCCGCCGCTCCGGGGAGAAGACGGCCCAGAAGAAGGGCGAGGGCCGGAAGGCGGCGCAGGAGGCGAAGCCCGCCGCAGACGCTGTGCCCGCTCCGGAAGCGCTCACGGAAGCGGCGTTCCTGGACCGGCTCGCCCGCACGGCGCAGAACCGGGGGCTTCTCTACACGGCGCAGGATCTCATCAATTTCCACGTGTCCCTCAAGGTGTCGTGCCTCGTCATCCTCGCGGGGATGAGCGGCACGGGCAAGTCGGGGCTCGTGCGGCTCTACGCGGACGCCATGGGGCTCCCGAAGGAGCAGGCGGTGATGATCCCCGTGCGGCCGTCGTGGATGGACGACAGCGATCTCCTGGGCTATCTCGATATGAAGAACATGATCTACCGCCCGGCGGACACGGGGCTGGCGGAGCTCCTGGTGGAGGCGTCGCGCCATCCGGAGAAGATGTACATCGTGTGCTTCGACGAGATGAATCTCGCCCGGGCGGAGCATTATTTCGCCCAGTTCATCTCCGTCCTCGAGAAAGAGGAAAATCCGGTGGTCCGGCTGTACAATCCGTCGCTCGCGCCGCGCATCTACAACAGCGCGGCCTACCCGGCGGAGATCCCCGTGGGGCGGAACGTGCTTTTCACCGGCACGGTGAATGTGGATGAGTCGACGTACCATTTCTCGGACAAGATCCTCGACCGGGCGAACGTGATCACACTCCATCAGGGGAAATTCCGCGACCTCGCCCGCATCGGCCGGACGGAGCCGGAGGTGTGGCCGGAGGTGTCCGCCGCGGAGTGGGAGTCCTTCCGCCGCGTGTCGGACACGGTGGCGCTCACCGAAGCGGAGCTGGATTTCCTCGACGCGCTGAATGAGACGCTCCGCAAGAGCGGCCCCGCGGGGGGCTTCGGCTACCGCGTGGCGCGCCAGATGGGGCGGTACCTGTACAATATCCCCGAGAGCGCGGTCTTCACCCGGGCGGACGGGCTGGACTGCCAGACGGTGCAGCGCATCCTGACGAAGCTCCGCGGCTCGGGCGAGCAGCTCCGCGCGCTGGTGGCGGAGGACGAGGAAGGACGCCTCACCGGGGAAGCGGCGGCGGTGCTGGACCGCTTCAGCCGCTTGTCGCCCTTCGGCGAGTCCCGCCGGGTCCTCCTCCGGAAGGCGAAGGAGCTGAAACTGTATGACTACACCTTCTGACCGCCTGCCTTTCGAGGTGCGGTTCCGCACGCGCGAAGGGGGCCGGCCGCTCCTCTCTTTCACGGAGGACGCGTCCCAGCTCGACGGGGAGCATTTCACCGCCGGCCTCGGCATGGTGGAGAATCAGGATATCAGTCTCCTCTTCCGCGCGCCGCCGGATTTCCGCTTCACCATGGACGGGCTCGACGTGGTGACCGTGCCCGGCCGGGAGAGCCGGGACGGGGAGGCGACCCTGCCGCCGGAAGGGCGCTTTGTGACGCTCTTCGAGGCGCGGAATTTCCCCCTCGTGCCGGGGTACTACGTCATCACCGTGACGGGGCGGGGCCGCACGTGGTACGGCGTCGTCGAGATCGTGCCGCGCTATCTGGAGAAGCAGCAGTGGCAGGCCATGCGGGACGAGCTCCTCGGGGAGATCCGTCGGCTGTCCTTCGATTTCATGAAGCGCACCATGCACATCTCCCCGTCCCTCGGGGACGCCCTCGGCGTGGGGAGCGCCATGCTGCTCCGGTTCTACGTGGTGAGCGACGTCTTCGACCGGGTGCTCCACGTGATGGGCGAGCTGGCCCGCACGGCGAACAGCCGCATCACGCTCCGGGCGAGCCGCGTCCCCGCGGACCGGGAGCGGAAGGAGGAGGCCCACTGCCGGCCCGGGCGGGAGCGCCTGCACACGGGCCTGCCCTACACGTGGGCCATCCGCACGGAGACCACCTGGGACGTGCCGGAGAACCGCTATGCGAAGACCATCCTCCTCGGACTGGACCAGAGCCTCCGGGAATTCATCATGAAGATCGACGAGAACGCCGAGCGCGTGGGGCGCGAGCAGGAAGAGTTCCGGCGGTACAAGAAGGACTACCAGTACCGCATGCGCGCCGAGGCGCTGGAGCGGTTCGCCGGGTACCGCCGGCGGGCGCAGCAGCTCCGGAACGCCATCCGCGAGGCGCGCCGCGCGCCGTGGTTCGCCGAGGCGGAGACGGTCCATCCCCTCGTGCCGGACATGACGGTCTTCCGCGATCCGCGCTACGCCGTGCTGTACCATCTGCACCGCCATCTCCAGCGGCCGGAGACGAGCCTCTCCGTGTCGTCGTTCTACCGCTTTCAGTGGAAGCGCACGGACAAGCTCTACGAGCTGTGGTGCTTCCTCACCTTCGTGAAGGCCCTCGCCGCAGAGGGGTGGCACACCGAGAGCGGCCCCGCCGTGACGGAGGACGGCGGCCAGTACATCCTCGAGAGTCTCGAGTCGGGCACGGTGATCCGCATGGCCCGCGGGGAAGAGGAGGTGCGCCTCGCCTATGACGCGCTCGTGCCGGGCACCGCCGCCGACACGGACCGCATGACCGCGCCGCTCTATACGAACCACGCCCACCGCCGGCCGGACATGCGCATCGACTACTACTGGAAATCCCTGTACTACGGCTCGCTCGTGGCGGATTTCAAGTACCGCGACATCTACCGCCTGTGGAAAGAAGCGGGCAGCAGCACGGAGCTGCGCATCCAGTTCAACGCGTACCGCGACATGAATACGAAATTCTACCGAGACATGGACGAGCACGACTCGCTCCGGGACAGCCGCCCCGTGAAGGAAGTGTGGGCGGTCTTCCCGCGGGAGGTGCCGCCGCTCTCCGACGAGGACTACAGCCTGCGCTTCATCTCGCTCGCGCCGGGTCTCGCGGCGAACGGCCAGCTTCCGGGGCTCCTGGAAGACTATTTCGCGGCGCTTCGGAAATAAAAGAGAGACGGGTCCCGCGGCCCGTCTTTTTGTGTGCGCGCCGCCGGGAGAGATGGGGCAGCGGTGCGCAAAAATATTTCTGGAAAAATCTTCAAAATGTTATTAGCACTCGCTTGACATGAGTGCTAATAACGCATATAATAGGGACGTAATCAGGAAGGAGCCCTGAAAGGGAGGCCTCCCGAGGACAAAACAGAAAAGTTAGACCGGAAAGGAGTCTTGGATATGCGTAGTTTACTTCCTATGTTCGATGATGGATTCTTCGGCGGCAGCGCGCTGGATCAGTTCTTTGACGATTTCGCACCGGCAAGCACGGTCAAAGTTCCGAAGGTAGATATCGAGGAGCTGAAAGACCACTATGAGATCAAGGCCGACCTGCCCGGCTTCACGAAAGACGAAGTGAACGTCACCTATGCGAACGACGTGCTCACCATCGACGCGAAGAAAGACGACACGAAGGAGACGAAAGACGAAGACCGCCACTTCCTGAGACGGGAGAGAGTCACCTCCGCCTTCCGCCGTCAGTTCGCTGTGAAAGGCATCAAGA
Source organism: Veillonellales bacterium (assembly GCA_944390485.1). Taxonomy (GTDB): domain Bacteria; phylum Bacillota; class Negativicutes; order Veillonellales; family Dialisteraceae; genus UBA1822. The sequence continues at coordinate 90,195 of CALXPQ010000005.1, read as the reverse complement.
AAGAAGATATCAAGGCTGACCTGAAAGACGGCATCCTCACGATCTCCCTCCCGAAAGTGGAACAGGAAATCGAGAAAGCGCCGTATCACATCCAGATCGGCTGACCCATATCCCCCATTTCGTTTCATTCTAATCCCCTCTTTGCAGAAGGGCCCGCCGCGAGGCGGGCCCTTTTGCATGGCATGAAAAAATCCCCGCAGCAGAAAGCTGCGGGGATTTTCTTGACTGACTTACCGGCGGGACAGGGTGGTATTCACGCGGTTCTCCGGGCGGGACGCGGTCTTCACGATCTCGCTCCGGATCTGCTCCATCTCGGCGTTGTTCTCTTCGGTGAGTTCCTTCAGCATCACCGGGGAGCCGTCCGCATTCGTGAGGGACGTCTCGATCTCGCTGCCGGTGCGGCTGTAGGAGAAGGTCACTTCCCGGCCGCCGTCGGCGGGCGTGATGGTGAGCCGGCCGCCGTCCTCCCGGGCCGTGCCGGAGAGACTGCCGTCGATCTCTTTGCCGCCGCGCTGGGTCTTGTGTACCACGGTGACGGTGTCGCCGTCTTTCGTGAAGGTGAAGGTCTCCAGATTGCGGATCTCATCGCCGGACCAGTTCATGCCGGCGTCCTGCACGCCCCACCATGTGCCCTCCCAGGGATCGCTGAAAAAGGGGAGCTTGCTGCATCCGGCGAGCGCGGTGCCCGCTGCGAGAAGGATGGCCGCTGCCGCGAGCCGCAGATGTCGTTTCATGGGTGCACCTCCTTTTCCGCTTTCGACGAGGGTCTGGTCGATTGACAATTTTACTTATTATACTACAGGCCGGGCCGTTTGAGAAAGCGCGCCTCCGGGGCCCTGTTTCCCCGCCGGAGCGCCGTTGTGATACGAAACATACATATCTGTATGATTTCTCGCCCCGGTCCGGGCGATTTCCGCGAGAAGCGCGGAATTTGGGGCGCATCGGGGAGATATGGTATAATGAAAACAAAATCAAGCTGACCGGCAGGGCAGATTCCCGCCGGTTTTTTCTGCGAAGCAGAGGAAAAGGAGAATCATATGGAGTGGCAGGAAGGGAAAATCGTCCCCACCGCTCTGGAAGGGCAGATGAAGCGGTCCTACATCGATTACGCGATGTCGGTCATCGTTTCCCGCGCGCTCCCGGACGTGAGGGACGGGCTGAAGCCGGTGCACCGTCGCATCCTGTACGCGATGCAGGAAGCGGGCATGCTCCCCGGCAAGCCCTATAAGAAATCCGCCCGTATCGTGGGCGAAGTACTCGGGAAGTATCATCCCCACGGCGACACGGCGGTGTACGACTCGGCGGTGCGCATGGCGCAGGATTTCTCCACGCGCTACCCGCTGGTGGACGGCCACGGCAACTTCGGCTCCGTGGACGGCGACTCCCCGGCGGCCATGCGTTACACGGAAATGCGCATGGCGAAGATCACCACGGAGATGCTCCGCGATCTGGACAAGAATACCGTCGATTTCATGCCGAACTACGACGGCTCCCTCCAGGAACCGGTGGTGCTCCCGTCGCGCATCCCGAATCTCCTCGTGAACGGGTCCTACGGCATCGCCGTCGGCATGGCGACGAACATCCCGCCGCACAATATGAATGAAGTCATCGACGGGCTGTGCCACATGATCGACCGGCCGGACATCACCATCGACGAGCTCATGCAGGACATCAAGGGTCCGGACTTCCCCACGGCGGGCCTCATCATGGGGCGGAAGGGCATCGAAGCCATGTACCGCACCGGCCGCGGCGGCATCACCGTGCGCGCCCGCACCGAGATCGAAGACATGGGCCGCGGTAAGAGCCGCATCGTCGTCACAGAGCTGCCCTATCAGGTGAATAAGGCGCGCCTCATCGAGACCATCGCCGACCTGCAGCGGCAGAAAGTGGTGGACGGCATCACCGCCCTGCGCGACGAGTCGGACCGTTCGGGCATGCGCATCGCCATCGAGCTCCGCGCGGACGTGAATCCGCAGATCATGCTGAACAATCTCTTCAAGCACACCCAGATGCAGACCACCTTCGGCGCCATCATGCTGGCGCTCGTGGACGGCCATCCGCGCATCCTGAACCTGAAGCAGATCCTCTATTACTACCTGAAACATCAGGAAGAAGTCATCACCCGCCGGAGCGTCTTCGAGCTGGACAAGGCGAAAGCGAAGGCCCACATCCTCGAAGGCCTCCTCATCGCCCTCGACCACATCGACGAAGTGATCCGCACCATCCGCGAGAGCCGCACCGACGACATCGCGAAAGCCTCCCTCATGGAGAAATTCGGCCTCTCCGAGAAGCAGGCCATCGCCATCCTCGACATGCGCCTGCGCCGCCTCACCGGCCTCGAACGGGACAAGATCGAAGCGGACTACAAGGACGTGAAAGAGCAGATCGCCTACCTGGAAGACCTCCTTTCCAGCCGGGACAAAATCATGAGCGTGGTGAAAGACGAGCTCCTCGACGAGAAAGCGCGCTTCGGCGACAAGCGCCGCACGGAGATCACCGTGGACGCCACCGAATTCAACGCGGCGGACCTCATCCCCGACGAACCGATGGTGGTGACGCTCACCAATGAGAACTACGTGAAGCGCATGTCCACCGACACCTACCGCAAGCAGGGCAAGGGCGGCGTCGGCGTGGCCGGCATGAAAACGAAGGAAGGGGACTATGTGGCGAAGATCCTCACCACCTCCACCCATCACCGCCTCCTCTTCTTCACGAACCGGGGCCGCGTCTTCATGCTCACCGCGGCGGACATCACCGTGTCCTCCAGCCGCACCGCGAAGGGCACGCCCATCATCAACTTCCTGCCGAACCTCGCGTCCGGCGAGAAAGTGACCGAGCTCTTCGACATCGACAAATCCGCCCAGACGAAGTACCTCTTCATGATCACCCGCAGAGGCTACGTGAAGAAGACCGCCTTCTCGGAATACACGAACGTCCGCAAGAACGGCATCATCGCCATCACCCTCCGCGAAGGGGACGAGCTCATCGCCGTGCGCCGCACGAACGACCATGACAAAGTGGTCATCGCCACCCGCCTCGGCATGGCCATCCGTTTCGACGAAGCGGACGTGACGCCCCAAGGCCGGCAGGCGCAGGGCGTCATCGGCATCAAGATGAAGCAGGACGGAGACGAAGTCGTGGGCGGCGCCGTCGTCACCGACGAGCAGGAAGTGCTCACCGTCTCCGAAGACGGCTTCGCGAAGCGCAACAAGTCCGAAGCGTACACTCTCCAGAAGCGCGGCGGCATGGGCTCCCGCAACTTCGGCAAGAACAAGAAGGCCGTGGGCCTCGTCTCCGTGCAGGAAGACGACGAGATCATCACCATCACCGAAGGCGGGCAAGTCATCCGCGTGCCCGTGGCGAGCGTGTCCGTGAAGAAATCGAAGAACGTCCAGGGCGTCCGCCTCGTGAAACTCCAGGAAGGCGACCGCGTCTCTTCCATCGCCGTCACTCCGAAAGACGACATCGACGAAGAAGAAGCGAGCGTCCAGGGCTCCCTCCTGTAATCCAACACGGCATAAAAAAAGAGCCGCCCGCAGGGGCGGCTTTTCTGCTGCGCGGAAATGGGAACGCTTCGGCCGGCATGGGAAAACGGCGCGGCTCCGCAGAAGAGGCCGCACCGTTTCGCGCTTACAATAATTTTTCGCAGAGCAGCGCCGCGAGCCGGGCGAGACCCGCCGCGTCCTCCTCGTCGAAGCGCGCTTTCTTCCGGCTGTCGATGTCGATCACGCCGAAGAGCGCGCCCCCGTCCATGAGGGGCACCACGATCTCCGAGGCGGACGACGCGTCGCAGGCGATGTGGTTCGCGCAGGCGGAGACGTCCGCCACGATCTGCGTGCGCCGCTCCGCGGCCGCCGTGCCGCACACGCCGCGCCCGAGGGCGATCTCCGCCACGGCGGGCTTCCCCTGAAACGGCCCCAGCACGAGGCGTCCCCGTTTCAGGAGATAAAAGCCCGCCCAGCTCACGTCCGGCAGGAAGAGCATGAGGAGGGCGGACACATTCGCCAGCGCCGCGCAGGCGTCGTCCGTCTCGCGGAGCATGGCCGCCGCCGTGTCGTAGACCGCTTCGTACAGCTCGTCCTTCGTCTGGAAATACCGCTTCTCGATGTCCATGGTCACATCCCCCGCTGCCAGAGCAGGATGAAATTCATCAGGAAGAGCGCCGTGGCTACCCGCTTCATGAGCTGCCCCTTGCGGATCTTCTGCCGGCTGTCCTCATCGTGGTCGATGAAGCCCTCCAGCCGCCAGCATTCGCCCATGTGCCACGCGATGAGCGGCACGATGAGGAGCGTGGCGCCCCACATATTGCCGCCCAGGCTCAGGATGCCCGACAGGTTCGACGCCCAGGACAGCAGCCACAGCGACCAGCCGAGGTAGCCCACATAGTAGCACCACATGTAGCGCCGGCTCCGGGCGTATTTCTTCTCTAACTGCTGGATGCACGACGCGCCCCACCACAGCGCCGCCGCCGCGAGGGCCGCCGCCTCCAGCCATTGTTCACTGAACATGGTCCGCTCCTTTCTTTTTTTCCTATTGTAGCATAGACCCGCGCCCCGGAGAAATCCATTGTGAACCTATCGTAAACCTGCGAGCAAAATTCTGTTGACGAAATGGATTGTTTATCCTATACTACATGATAAAGTAACAATGCGCCGGACAGGCGCAGGGGAGGGAATGACCATGGAAAGCACCTGTGCAGAGATCATCGAGCTGGCCGACCGCGTCATCGGCGGCGGCTCCATCACGGAAGAAGAAGCGAAGCGGCTCATCCGCACGAAAGACGAGGACACCATGCTGCTCCTCGCCATGGCGGACAAGATCCGCCAGAAATTCTGCGGCAATGCGGTCGATTTCTGCGCCATCATCAACGCGCGGAGCGGCCACTGCCAGGAGGACTGCAAATTCTGCGCCCAGTCCGGCTGGTACCGGACGGGGGCGAAAGTGTACCGGCTCCTGCCGGAGGACGAAGTGCTCGCCGCGGCGCGGAAAGCGAAAGCCGCGGGGGCGGTGCGCTTCTCCCTCGTCACCAGCGGGCGCAATCAGGACAATCCTAATGAATTCGAAGAGATCCTCGACCTCGTGCGCCGCATCCGGCAGGAAGTGGGCCTTGAAGTGTGCTGTTCCCTCGGCCTCATCACTGACGAGCAGGCCCGCCGGCTGAAAGAAGCGGGCGTCACCCGCATCCACTGCAATATCGAGACCGCGCCGTCCTATTTTCCGGAAATCTGCACTACCCATACCTTCGAAGACAAGGACGTGATCATCTCCGCCGCGCAGAAAGCGGGCATCCGCGTGTGCTCCGGCGGCATCATCGGTCTCGGCGAATCCCTCGACCAGCGCGTGGAGATGGCCTTCACCCTGAAAAAGATGCACATCGACTCCATCCCGCTCAATATCCTGAACCCGGTGAAAGGCACGCCCTTCTATACGAACCGGCGGCTCCCGCCGCTCGAAGTGCTCCGCACCTTTGCCATGTTCCGCTTCGTCCTGCCGAAAGCGCTCATCCGCACCGCCGGCGGCCGCGAAGTGAACCTCCGCAGCCTGCAGGCCTACGCCCTCACCGGCGGCCTGAACGGCATCATGGTGGGCGGCTACCTCACTACCGCCGGCCGCGACCCGCAGGAAGACATCCGCATGACCGAAGACCTGGGCCGCACCTTCACCACGCCCCAGCTGTAAGAAATCAGAGAAACGACCTGCCCGGCGCAGGCCGTTTTTTTGTGGGCAGTAACGGCTGGTATGTGGTATAATATAGGCACTAAAGAAATTAAGGCAAGAGGAGGAACGGGCATGGGACTGCTGGGAGCGATCTGGGACACGGTGTGCGCGGCGAAGGACAAGGCGGAGGCGTGGCGGGCGGAATGCCGGGCCATGCAGGATCGTGAGCTGCTCCGGGCGTGGCGGCGCGCGTCCGGATGGCGGCGGCTCGTGTGCGATGCGGTCATCCGGGAGCGGCTCCGGGAAATGGAGGAAGGGGAGGAGCATCCCGATCTTGCGTGGGAGGCGGACCGCATCCGTATGGCGTGCGAAAGCCTGGACGACCGGGCGCTTGCCCGGAAATATCTGTCCCTGCGGGGCTGGGAGGCCGTCGTCTGCGGGCAGGTCATCCGCAGGCGGTGCGAGGAGCAGCCCTGGGGGCACGAGGCGCTCATCGATTTCGCGGAGCGCCATCACATTTCCTTCTGAGGCGGATTTTGCGGGCGGCGGGTCAGGCGGCCCGCTTTTTTCTTTCGCGGGGGCGGAAAACTGCGGTATAATATAAAAAATGTTTTCATTGCATGAGTTTTCAGAAAGGAGTTCCCCTATGACGAATCAGTTCTTCCCCAGCTATACCATCGGCGCGGACGCGTACGATGCAGTGCCCGGCATCTGCGGCGCGTTCGGAAAGACGGCGGTCATCATCGGCGGCGAGAAGTCCCGCGCGGCGGCGGAGCCGGCCATCCGCAAGGCCTGCGAAGGCAAGCTCGAGATTCTCGGGTCGTTCCAGTACGGCGAAAACAGCGGCTTCGAGCCGGCAAAAGCGCTGACGGAGATCCCGGAAGTGCAGCAGGCGGACATGATCTTCGCCGTGGGCGGCGGCCGTGCGGTGGATACGGCAAAGATCGCCGCGGAGTACATGGACAAGCCGGTCTTTACGTTCCCCACGCTGTGCTCGAACTGCGCGCCCGTCACGGCGGTGTGCGTGGCGTACCATCCGGACGGCACGTTCTGCCAGGTGTGGTACCGCAAGCGCCCGGCGTACCATACGTTCATCAATACGGAAGTCATCCTCCACTCGCCGCGGGATTATTTCTGGGCGGGCATCGGCGACGCGCTGTCCAAGCAGTATGAAGTGCTCTTCTCCGTCCGCGGGGACGAGACGGTGCCCTATGTGCGCAGCCTCGGCGCGCAGATGGCGGGCAACTGCTCCGACGAGCTCCTCAAATACGGCGAAGCGGCCATGGAAGCGTTCGATAAGAAAGAACTGACGGAAGACTTCGAGCGGGTGGTGCAGCTGGTCATCATCACCACGGGCCTCGTGTCGAACTGCCTCACCGGCGACTACAATTCCAGCGTGGGCCACGCCATCTACAACGGCCACACGGAGATCCCCCACGACCGGGAATACCTCCACGGCGCGGTGGTGTGCTACGGCACGCTGGTGCTGCTCACGCTGGACAAGCAGTACGAAGCGCGGGACCGGATGCTCGCATTCTGCCGCCAGCTCGCTCTGCCGCATAAGCTGGCGGACGTGGGCGAATCGGTGGAGACCGCGGAGCGCCTCGCGGAGCACGCGTCCACGAAGTACGACCTCGACCAGTCCCCGTACAAGATCACGAAAGATATGCTGCTGAAAGCCATCCTCGAGCTGGAAGAACTCAGCAAGGACGAAAAATAAGGCAAAGAAAAGAGCCCTCTCCGAGCGGGAGGGCTTTTTGCGTGGGGAGAACGGCCGGCGCTTCAGGCGCGGAGCCAGCGGTCGAGGGACGCGTCGGCGGCATGAGCGGCGGCGCCGACGGAGCGGCCGATGAGCCAGGCGGAGATGACGGTGCCGAGCCCGATGCCCACGATGCACCCGGCGATGAGGAGGCCGGAGGCGGCGGTGAAGAGCACGAGGGACACGTCGAAGCGGATGCGGAGGTATGAGAAGGGCTTCCGCAGCACTGTGCAGAGCGTGGCCACCACGGCGTTCCCGGGGTCGAGGATGAGGTCAGCCTTCGTCATGCCGTACACGCCGATGCCGGTGGTGACGTTCGCCAGCAGGAGGCACGGGAGCTGCGCGGCGAAGCGGTCCGGCCCCGCCGGGAGCAGGAAGTCGAAGAGGTCGATGGACAGGCCCGCGAAGAGCGCCATGGGGATCTGCAGGAGCAGCGACGGCGGAAAGGCCCGCAGGAGCAGCGCCTCGGCGGAGATGAAGACGGCGTAGAGCAGGATGTTCGCCGTGCCGAAGGAGATGCTGAGGAACTGCGACCACGCATACGCCGCGGAGCTGATGGCGGCGACGCCCAGCCCGGCGCGGGTGCTGAGCACGATGCCCGCGGCCATGACGTTCATGCCGAGGACATACAGAAGGAGGCGTCTGGCCATACGGCGGGACACCCGGGCGTGCGTGCAGGCGGCGGCCAGGGTGAGGGGCTTCATTCGAGGAGGACGAGACCGTAGATGTGGAACTCTTTCACGGGCCCGCGGAGGACGCGGGAGTCAAAGCCGTTGTCCGCAGCGAGGGCCATCACGTCGATGCCGCACGCTTCGGCGGAGGGACGGGCCAGGTCGGGATGGACGCATTTTTTCAGGTTGCACGTCTCGCAGAGGCGGCAGCGGCCCGCCTTCAGGGCGAAGGCCTTGTAGTAATTCATGAGGAAGGCTTCCTTCTCCACGCCGATGACGAGGTCCGTCAGGGCGAGATTGATCTTCCGGTCATAGGCGTTCCAGTCGGCGGTCTCCGCCGGGTCATAGGGGATGGTCATCTGCACGAGGAGCGACCACGTGTATTCGGAGAGGAATTTCCGGGTGAATTCGGCGGACGGCGCGTAAGGCGGGCAGCACAGCGTCTGGCCGTAATTGGGGCAGCCGTACTGGCACTTCATGCGCGTCCACGTGCCGGTGCGGATGGTGGGGACCGCCACGGGCACGGCGGCGGAGGCGCCCAGCTCCTTCGCTTTTTCTTTGAGATGCTCCCAGTCTTCCTGTTTCATGAGCGTTGCCTTCTTTCTATACGAATGGAATCCTGCCTCCATGATAGCACAAAAAAAGAAAGGGGCGGGCCCTTTCTGCCGAAATGGCGCGGTCAGCGAGCCTCCCCGGCGGGGGCGAGCACGCCCGTGCCGTCGAAAGCGGGGGTGTAGGCGGCGTCCGCGGAGTCTTTCTGCTGGACGTAGCCGTCCTCGATGCCGAGGGCCTCCATGTAACTCTCGGCCTCTTCGTATTCCTCGTCGGTGAGGCGGCGGTCGATCTCCGGGAATTCCGCGGCGCGGCCGCAGGGGACGTACTGGCGCATGAGGCTGAAGAGCACGTCCCCGGGGCGGAAGGTCTCGGCGATGTATTCGAGGACGCCCTTCGTGTTTTCCAGCTGCCCCGGCAGGATGAGGTGGCGGATGAGGACGCCTTTCCGCAGGAGTCCGTCTGGGCCGAGCTCGTAGGGGCCGGTCTGGCGGAACATCTGCTCGACGGCGGCGGTCGCCCGGTCGAAATAGTCCGGCGCGCTGCTGTAGCGGGCGGCGGCGCGGCTGTCGCTGTATTTCAGGTCCGGCAGCCAGATCTGGATCTTCTTCCGCAGGAAGGCCACGGTGTGCACGCTCTCGTAGCCGCCGCAGTTGTACACCACCGGCACGGGGAGCGGCTCGGCGAGGCTCTGGTAGACGGCGTGGGTGAAATGGGTGGGCGTCACGAGGTCGATATTGTGCGCGCCCTGGGCGATGAGCTCGAAATAGATCTCCCGGAGGCGGCGGACGGAGATCTCCGTGCCTTTCCGCAGCTCGGAGATCTCGTAATTCTGGCAGTACACGCAGGAGAGGTTGCACCCGGCGAAGAAGACCGTGCCCGCGCCGCGGGTGCCGCTGATGCAGGGTTCCTCCCAGTGATGGAGCGCCGCCCGGGAGATGATGGGGAGCATGCCCGTGCGGCAGTACCCGACGGGGCCGTCGTCCGTGATGGACTGCCTGCGCGCTACGCGGCAGCGGCGGGGGCAGAGATTGCAGATGCTCATGAGAGCCTCCTTTAAATTATTCAGGGAAAAGGGAAAGGGACGCGGGCCGGGCACGGCGGGGCATGGCCCGGTCCGTCACGGTGTCTTCGGCGGAGAGCGGCGCGCCGAGGAGGGGTGCGTCCTGCGGGGAGAGGCGGACGGAGCGGGGCGCGCGCACGGCGTAGCAGTAGCCGCAGCCCGCAGGGCAGGTATTGTACGCGCCGATGTCCACGGCCTCCGCGCAGGCGCAGCCCGGCCGCTGGCTCCGGTCTTTCCCCGCGGCGATCCGCACGCCGCCGATGCGGGAGAGGCGCGCCGCGTCGATACAGGCCGCGGGCGGGAGGCCCGTCTCCGCTTCGCAGCACGCGCGGAGCGTGAAGCCGCAGGCCCGGGCGCTCTCCGCGAAGGACGCGAGGAGCGTTTCCTGTTCGGACGCGTCCGGCGGGCGCACCGCATGGGCGCGGCAGAAGGCTTCGCCGTGGCGGTACCCGTCGAGGAAGCTCACCACGCACGTGTCCGACGCGCCCCGGAGCGCGCGGCAGAACCTGGCGAAGGTCTCCTCATGCCGGACGCAGGTCCACGCCGGCGAGAGGAGCACCGGGTCGTAGCGCCATACGAGGCGCTCGGGGCCGATGGCCTCCGCCAGATGGCGGAACGCGGCGAGCAGCCGGGATTTGTCCGGCAGGCCCGGCTCGATGTCCCGCCCGTAGGGCGTGAGGGTCCACTGGAAATAATACGGGAAGTCCCGGAAGATGGAGAGCCGCCGCGCGAGGGGCAGCGGGTTCTTCGTCCAGAAGACGATGCCGTCCACCGTCTCCGCCGTGAGGGCGATGCGGGACACCTGATGGAAGCGGAAGGGGTTCCGCACGAGGACGCACCCTTCTGAAAAACGCCGGCACAGCCAGTCTGCGTAGTAGGCAGGCAGGTCTGTCCGGCGGCTCGCGCTGACGATCATTTCTTATATTTCCGGTCCGCTTTCTCCATGAAGGGCGCGGACTCCACGAGGCACCGCACGTGCTCGGCGCGGCCCACTTCGCCCGCCTCGTCCTCCGCGGTGATGTGGAAGGTGAGGAGCCGGCCTTCGGTCGATACGAGCTCGGCCCGGGCGGTCACCGTGTGGCCGGCGGTCGTGGGCGACGTGTGGCGGAGCATGAGCGAGATGCCCACCGTCGTGGCCGACACGGGAAGGCACCCGGCCACAGCGTCCACCGCCGCGGCCTCCATCACGGCGGCGAGCACCGGCGTGGCGCACACCGGCAGGCTCCCGCTCCCCACGGTGAGCGCCGTGTCCTTCTCCGAGACCGTGCGCGACGCGGTCCCCACGAGTCCGTTCTGTAAGATCATCTGTGCCTCCTCTTCGCCCGCCGGGCGGAATCTGTACATGCATATGATATAATAAACGGGTGAAATTTGTAAAATGATTTTCGTCGATGAAGAGGGACACTATGTGGAAAGATTTCAGGGGCCTGCCCGGCCCGCAGCAGCTCCTCCTCGGCGGGGTCTGCGCGCTGCTGGCGCTCCTCATCGTCCTGGGCGGCGTGTGGCAGTATGCCTATGCGGGCGCCCGCGGCCCGTCGGAGGGGAGCGCCGTGGTGGACATCGAGGAAAACATGACCGGCGCGGAGATCGCCGCGCTCCTCGAGGAGAAAGGCATCATCCCGAGCGCCCGTGTCTTCCGCATGGCGCTCTTCCTGAATAACGAAGGGAGCGCGCTCAAGAGCGGCCATTACCGCCTGCCCTGCGGCCTCACGGCGGAAGAAGCCATCCGCGAGCTCCGCCGCGGCGCGGACGCCGCCTTCGAGACGGTCACCATTCCCGAAGGCTCCACCGCCGCGCAGATGCAGGCCATCCTGCAGAAGGCGGGCCTCCCCGGCGGGGACGGATTCCTCGCGGAAGCGTCGTCCTACGCGCCCCTCCCGTACATGAAAGGACCGGAGCCGGCGGCCGTCGCCGGGGAAGGCTTCCTCTTCGCGGACACCTACGACATCCCCGAAGACTACTCCGCCCGCCAGATCTGCGACCTCATGTACCGCCGCACCGACGAGATCCTCGACGCGGACATCCGCCGCCGGGCGGAGGCGAAGGGCCTCTCCCTCCACGACCTCATGACCATCGCGTCCCTCGTGGAGCGGGAAGCGCGCTTCCCGGAAGATCAGGAGCCCATCGCCTCGGTCATCTTCGCCCGCCTCCGCGCGAGCATGCCGCTCCAGATCGACGCGGCCGTGCAGTACGCCCTCGGGGAGACGAAGCCCGAGCTCACCACGCGGGACCTCGAAGTGGACTCCCCGTACAATACGTACCGGCGCACGGGCCTGCCGCCGGGACCCATCGGCGCGCCGGGCCGGTCGGCCATCCTCGCGGTGCTCGCCGCCGAGCCGGGAGAGGACCTCTACTATGTGGCGAAAGCAGACGGACACCACGTCTTCCTCCGCACCTATGAAGAACATCTGAAAGCCATCGAGGAAATCTATGGAAATTCGTGACGTGCTCCGCTCGCTGGAGCGGGAAGCCCTCGCCGCGGGCGTGCCCATCCTGCGGGAGAGCGAGCGGGACGCGCTCCTCGCGGCGTGCGCCTCCGCCCGGCCGGCGCGGATCCTCGAAGTGGGCACCGCCGTAGGCTTTTCCGCACTCCTCATGGCCCTGCGCTGCCCGGAGGCGGAGATCGACACCATCGAGCTCGACCCCGCGCGCCATGCCCGGGCCGTCCGCGCCATGGCCGAGGCGGGCGTCTCCGGGCGCGTCCGGTGTCACCTGGGCGACGCCGCGGCCGTCCTCCCAGCGCTCGCGGGCCCGTACGATTTCCTGTACCTCGACGGGCCGAAGGGGCAGTACCTGGCCCACCTCCGCCTCGCGGAGCCGCTCCTCTCGCCCCGCGCCGTCATCGCCGCGGACAACGTGCTCTTCCGCGGCCTCGTCCGGCAGGAAGGCCCCGTGCCGCACCGGTACCGCACGATCGTCATGCGCCTCCGGGCCTATCTCGCCTACGTGAAAGACCATTACGACACGGCCGTCTGCGCCGAAGGAGACGGCCTCGCCGTGTCCCGGAAGAAAGAGAACTGACTATGGAAAAAATCGAACTGCTCGCCCCCGCCGGCAATATGGAAAAGTTGAAAATGGCCGTCCGCTACGGCGCGGACGCGGTCTACCTCGCGGGGAAAGGCTTCGGTCTCCGCGCCTACGGCGGCAACTTCACCGCCGAGGAAATGAAAGAAGCCGCCGCCTTCGTCCACGAGCGGGGCCGGAAAATGTACGTCACCGTGAACATCATCCCCCGGAACGGCGACCTCGAAGGCCTCGACGAGTACCTGCGGTTCCTGCAGGACATCGGCGCGGACGCGGCGCTCGTCTCCGATCTGGGCGTCTTCCAGCTCGCGCGGGACGTCGCGCCCCGCCTGCCGCTCCACGTGTCCACCCAGGCCAGCGCTGCGAACTGGCGCACCGTCCGGGCGTGGAAAGACCTGGGCGCCTCCCGCGTGGTGCTCGCCCGGGAAGTGTCCATCGCCGAGATGGCGGACATCCGCCGGAAAGTGGACATAGAGCTGGAATACTTCGTCCACGGGGCCATGTGCATCAGCTGGTCCGGCCGTTGCCTCCTGTCGAACTTCTTCACCGGCGGGAAGCGCCAGTCGAACCGCGGCGAATGCATCCAGGCGTGCCGCTTCCGCTACGCCCTCGTGGAAGAGACCCGTCCCGGCCAGTACTGGCCCATCGAAGAAGACAGCCGCGGCACCTACATCCTGAACAGCAAGGACCTCTGCCTCATCGATCATATCCCCGAGCTCATCCGCGCCGGCGCGTCCAGCCTCAAGATCGAAGGCCGCATGAAGAGCGTCTACTACGCCGCCGCCGTCACCGCCGCCTACCGGCAGGCCACCGACGCGTACTACGCCGAAGGGGACCGGTACCGCGTGCGCCCCGCGTGGCGCGCCGAGCTCGAGAAGATCTCCCACCGGCCCTACACCACGGGCTTCGCCCTCGGCGACCCCGGCAGCGCCGCCCAGGCCTATGAGCGCTCTCAGCCCGAGCAGCCCTATGATTTCGTGGGCCTCGTGCTGGACTGGGACCCGGATACGAAAATCGCGCACATCCAGCAGCGCAACCATTTCAAGACCACCGAGACCGTGGAATGCCTCTCCCCCGGAGGAGACGTCTTCCCGCTCGTCATCGGCAAGATGACCAATGCCGACGGCCAGACCGTCCTCTCCGCCCCGCACCCGCTGGAAGTCGTCGCCATGCGGACGGAGACCCCGCTTTCGCCCTATACCATCCTGAGGAGGCGCGCCCATGGAAAATGACGCTGTATACATCGAGATCTCCCCGCACGACGTGAACTATGTGAACCGCATCCTCGAGGGCTACGAATACCTCGGCGTGCTCACCACCCTCGACGCCCGCCGCGCTGTGTGCTGCATCCACTCCACCGCCGACACGCGGCAGGACGTGATGGACATCCTCTCCTCCCTCGACGTCCCCGTGAAATTCCTGGACGCGGAGGAATAAAATACAAAAGAAAAACGGACTGATGCCGCCCATGGGTCAGTCCGTTTTTTCGTGGGAATGTTTTCATAGAGAATAGGAAATAGAATAATAAAGGAAAAGGCCAATTAGAATAATACCTAAAACAAGCAGTAATTTAAAGCGCGTAGGGTGTTCGGCAATGGTGGCAGCCGTTTTCATCTTGGAAATGACGGCGGCACCCATGAGAAGCTCGTCGGCATATGGGATAGGATCGGGAATGATACAGTTTAATCCGAAAATCAAGATACGCAGGATGAGCGGAGAAATAAATATGGCGGGAATGGCAATCAGATAAAATAAGCAAAATAGCAGAGTTTTCATCATGGCGTACCACCTGAGTCGTAGAAAAAAGATATCCCAGATATCGTATGGGATATCCGGGATGTTTCAGGTATCACATATGTTGTATCAACGCCTTCAGGCACTTGCAGTTTTCCGCCTGCCCTGCTGCCTGATTCAGCGCAAGACATACTTCCAGATTTTTTCGGATGAATTCCTTTTCTGACATGCAGTGACTGAAATGCAGTTCATACATTTTGGCGACATTGCAGACATCCGGCCGGTTTAGATAGATTCGACAAAGACTGGTTTTTTCGTCAAAGTACCGGCAGCAGCCGGATGGGGTCATCAACTGCGAAAGCTCAGGCACCTGTTCGCTCCGGCGGCAGCACAGGCCGCATTCGATACAGGGAAATTTCATTCGAGTCCGGTCGACTTGAGGAACATTCCTGTTTCCAGTTGTACCGTATACGATTCATCGGTCAAAGCACCGTCTTTTTCCAGCAACGGGGTATCCAGTACTTTTTTTGTCGCCAAGGCAATTGCAACAGTCATCGCAATCATATTTTTGTCCATTTTGGAATATTCTTGGAAATCTGTACCGGAAAGATCAATGATGCGGTCCATCTTACGAAGGAGCGGTTTGAACAGCCCCATCAGGCGGGTAAGGAGTTTGGTGTACATATTGGCGCGGTCAGAGATGGCTTTACACAAATCTGCAGCGGTGTCCATTTCTTCTTTGATTTTGCGGGCTTTTGCCAGATTGCTGCGGGCATTTTCCAGATTTTTATCTGCCTTTGCATCCAGTGTAAATCCAAGAATAGCGAGCGCCGGACCGGCTACAAGGCCGCCGAGAACTGCCGTGCCGCCTGCAATGCCCAAACCACCGGCAGCGAGGGAACCACCGCCAAGAAATGCCAGTGTAGCATTCGTTGCGGCGACGCCACTCAGTGTAGCAATGGCAGTGCCCGTTGATGCAGCGCCAAATGTCATGGCTGCTCCGTAAGCGCCTAATGCTGCCAATCCGCCGGCAACAGTACCTTCTGCAAGACCGGAGGCCATGTCCATGGCAAGAGAACTTTGCTCCTTCATCTCGGCCAAGGTTTCTTTATCGAATTTAAAATCTTCCAGTTCTTTGATGCCTTCAGAATCAGTCAAGTCCACATTATGAATTTTACTAAACGACTCCACAAAATGATGGATATCGTTGCTCATTACATCCAGTTTCTTTTTCCCTAACGTTTGAAGAGAATCATTTGCCTGTTTTCTGGCTTCATTTACACTTTGTTTTGCCAAATCGCAGATAGTTTCCGCTTTGTCGTTGATGCGACTCGCTTCGCTGTTTTTTTGTGAAGCATCATATGCTTTTTTGGCACCAGTAAGGCCGGCAACAACAGCAATTCCTCCAAGAATTAATGGTAATGGCATATAAATTCCTCCTTTTATAATTTCAAAGGTTTGTCGTCCTTCATAAGAACTTCAAACTCTTCTACCGTATTGAATTCAGGTTCTCCGCCAAGCTTTCTGGATATTTTATTGGCTCCCTGTATTACCCCATCGGGGTCGCCTTCCTCAATAGCGCGTTCCATGGAAAGAAATGCTTCATCGAATGTAGATTGATAATCGTTAAGATATTCTCTGACGATGGCATTTACTTGTTCACGATAAGAGCGAATCGCACGAATTGCGGCTTCGCATTCCCTTTCTATACGGATGCGTTCTTCGCGAGCCAGTTTTGCTTCATTCAGCGCGCGGACCAATTGATCGTGACAGGCGTTGCCTAATGCAACGCCGACCATACCGCCAATCAGTCCTCCAATAACGGGAATGGGAATTAACAATTGTCCTATTGCCCCATAAGCAACACCACCAACAGAAGTAAGACCGGTTTTCCCAATCAAAGTTAAACATTCTTTTCCGGTAATATTTCCCTGCAAATATTCAGAAGTGGCTTTCACAAGGCCCAGTACTGCAGGGACAACAACTGCCTGAGGAAGTGGTGTTTTTCCTAGTGTACTTATGATTTTATTCGATGAATTTTGCATGAATCCAGAAATCATGGAACCGCCGTAACCGGAGACATAACCGACTACACTACTTTCTGCAGTTTTTATGGCGGAGTCTTTAAGAGCCTCTTCTACGGTACATTGTCCCTGAAAGACTTTAATACCGTTTTCCAAAAGAGACAGACCTCCGACAAAGGCACCAGTAAATACGGCACTATCTTTAGCAGCCTCTAAGGCAGTACTATTCATATCCTTGAAAGTAATTTTCAGTGGCTGCAGCTTGCCTTCTGTTGCCTCTGTACTTGTGACAGAAGTTTGTTTTAATTTTGACTTAAGCTTTTTTATGTTGTCGATTTTTGCTTGAACATTTTTTTCTACGTCTGCATTGCCTGTTTTTTGCGCTCGTTCTAATTGTCTTTGAAGTTTAGACAGGCGTAGGTCAGCTGCATCTTGGATATCTGTGTAATAATCTTTTGGGACACCAATTTTTACATCATTATCTAAATATTTTTGAAAATCCTTTTTACTGGTAAATTTTTTGAACCATTCTTTCCCATCTTTCCCGATAAATTTCATCTGTACGCCGGATCCGTGAATTATATTTCCGTGTTCATCTAGTTGGACATAGTCATATAATGGATCGTTTACGCGGCCAATATCATCAGTACGTACGGTCCTAATCTTGCTTCCTTTTATAATAGCTTCTTTATTTGCGCGTTTTACTTCCTCTACTTCAGCGGAAAAGCCTGCTTGTTGTTTGATATTACGTGCCGCATCAGCCGGGTTCACTTTGGAATTGTGAATGCTTTTCAAACTCTTTTTTAGAACTTGACCGGTGGTATTGTCAACGCCAGTATAGGCCACGATATCTTCTTTAATCGCAGTCCCGTATCTGGTAATTAATTTACCCTGTGCTACAGTACTGGCAGAATATTTCATTCCATCACTGAGCTTATCTTTATTCTTCTCATTATCAGATTTTTGGGGTTTCAATGAAGTTTGTTTTTTCAGATCGTCCATGTTTTTCCCTCATTATTTTGGAAAATATTTTTCTCTAATAACTATAGAATACAACAAAAATATGGGGGGGGGCGGAAGAGGAGAAAAGAAAACGTAATAAAAATTTGCGATTCCTGTAAGAGATTGGAGAAGGAATGTGGGATATCGTATCATTTATCTGATTTGCCGATTTGGACGGTGAAAGTGAATGCTATTGTCTGAAGCAAATGAAAAACGGACTGCAGCCGGAAACTGGCAGTCCGTCTTTGCGTTGGGACATTTCACTCGCCGTCGAGGAGCCAGCGTACGGCGCGGGCGAGGCGGTCGGGGGTCTGGCGGTGGCCGCCGGGGAAACGCTCGGCGGTGACGGAGACGCCGGCGCGGCGGAGGAGCTGCGCGGTCTCATCTGTGGCGCGGGCAATGGCGGCGAGGCGGGGATGGCGCGCGTCCTGTTCTTTCCGTCCGAGGCCGAGATAGACGCGGGGCGTGCGGGCGGGATGGGTCCGGAGCCAGTCGGTGAAGCCGTCGTACCAGAAGGAGCCGGAGAGGGAGGCGCACGCGTCGAAGCGGTCCGTCATGCACGCGGCCCACAGGGCGAAGAGGCCGGAGAGGGACACGCCGAGGAGCCGGTACCGGGCCGGCCGGCATTCCGCGGTGCGGCAGGCCGCGGGAAGGAGCTCGTCTGTGAGTGTGCGGAGGAAGTCCGCCCCGCCTCCCGGGAAAGGCGGGTCCCCTTCGCGGAGCGCGGGCGCAGGCCACGGCGGGAGGGCGGCCCAGTCCATGCCGGTCACGGCGAGGAGGGCCGCCCGGTCTCTTTTATACACGGGGAGGCGGGAGAGGTCCGCTTCGACCGGGAGAAGCGCGATGAGGAGCGTGTCTGCCGGCGCGGCGGTGCGGTACAGCGCAAGCCGCGCGCCGCGGGCGGGGATGTCGATTCGTTCCATGAGAGGTCTCCTTTCCGTTTCATTCTCTATCCAGTATACGCCCTCCGGCCCGGCCAGCTTGAACAATCGCCGGACCGCGTGTATTATGAAGGCACAAGCATACAGAATGATTTCCTCCATGGAAGTCGGAAGGGACGAGCGGCAACTCGTCTCTTTTTCTATGCCGGAAAGCCCGCTGCCTTTACTTCGTCCGTGCAGTACAGGCCGGCACCGGGGCAGCGCCTTGCCCGTCCGCGGATAAGTTCGGAGCGGCGCGCCTTTTGCCCGTCCCATTCCGGAGAAGGATGATATAATAAAATGTGAATTTTATTCCCCTGTGACAGTGAAGGGAAATATTGTCACAGGGAACTCGACGTAGAGAAAGGAGGGAGACCATGGAGCCCGCTGCGATCCTGAAAAAATATTTCGGCTACGACAGCTTCCGCCCCGTGCAGGAAGACGTGATCCGCACCATCCTCGCCGGCGAAGACGTGGTGGCCATCATGCCTACCGGCGCGGGGAAATCCGTCTGTTTCCAGGTGCCGGCGCTCGCGCTGCCCGCGGGGACCGTGGTCATCTCTCCGCTCATCTCTCTCATGAAAGATCAGGTGGAGGCGCTCGCCGGGGAGGGCGTGCCCGCGTCGTTCGTGAACAGCACGGTCCCTTTCGATGAGTCCATCCAGCGCCTGCGCGACCTCTACACGGGCCGGCTGAAGCTGCTCTACATGGCGCCGGAGAAGCTGGAGCCGTCGTATTTCACGGAGTGCCTGCGGCAGGTGCCGCTGTCCCTCTTCGTCATCGACGAGGCGCACTGCGTCTCCCAGTGGGGCCACGATTTCCGCCCGAGCTACCGCCGCATCGACGCGTTCCTCGCGACGCTGCCCCGGCGGCCCGTGGTGGCGGCCTTCACCGCGACGGCTACGCCGCTCGTGGAGGAGGACATGAAACGGAGCCTCGGCCTCGAGGAAGCGCGGGTCTTCCGTACCGGGCTGGACCGGCCGAACCTGTCTTTCCGGGTGGTACGCGGCGCGGACAAGAAGGATTTTATCCGCCGGTATGTGACGGCTCACGCGGGGGAGAGCGGCATCGTGTACTGCGCCACGCGGAAGGCGGTGGACGAGGTGTACGGCTTCCTGCGGGACGCGGGCTTCCGCGCGGGGCGGTACCACGCGGGCATGACCGACGAGGAGCGGCGGCAGGCGCAGGAGGATTTCTCCTACGACCGCACGCTCGTCATGGCGGCGACGAACGCCTTCGGCATGGGCATCGACAAGAGTAATGTGCGCTATGTGCTCCACTACCAGATGCCGAAGAGCCTCGAAGCGTATTACCAGGAGGCGGGGCGCGCGGGCCGGGACGGCGCGGCGGCGGAGTGCGTCCTCCTCTACAGCGGGCAGGACGCGTCCATCCAGCGCTTCCTCATCCGGCAGAGCGCCCGGGACGAGGAGAAGACGCCCCTCGACTACGAGCGCCTCGCCCGGATGGAGGACTACTGCCGCACCACGGAGTGCCTGCGGAATTACATCCTCCGCTATTTCGGCGAGGAGGCGGCGGAGCCCTGCGGTCACTGCGGCAACTGCGACGCCGAGCGGAGCCGCGTGCGCGTCACCGACGAAGCGGCGCTCCTCTTCCGCACCATCGCGGCCACGGGGGAGTCGTTCGGCGCGTCGGTCATCGCCCACATCCTGCGGGGCAGCCGCAATGAAAGTATCCGGAGCCGCCGCCTCGAGCGGTGCCCCACCTACGGGAAGCTGCCCCGGCGGAAGGTGCGGGACATCCGGGCCGCGCTGGACCGGTATGCCGCGGACGGATGGCTCGTCCGGGAGGGCGGGGAATACCCCGTGCTGAAGCTCACCGACCGGGCGCGGGAGGTCATCGCCGGGAAGCGCGATGTGTACGGCCTGCCCATCGGCGCGGCGGACCTCGCGGAGCAGGCGTCGGCCGCCCGGACTCGCCCGGCGCTGGGCGCGGCGGACGAGGGACTCTTCGGCGAGCTCCGGGAGCTGCGGCGCGCCATCGCCGCGGAGGAGCACGTGCCGCCTTTCGTCATCTTTTCCGACGCCACGCTGGAGGACATGGCGGTCCGCCGGCCCCAGTCGCTCGTCGAAATGGGCGAAGTGCGCGGCGTGGGGGCGTTCAAGCTGCGGAAATACGGGCCGCGCTTCCTCGAGGCCGTGTCCGGCGTGCGGGAAATGCCGCCGGCCCTGCCCGACCCGAAGCCGCAGGGGCCGGCCATTCCACGGCGCGGGGCGAAGCGCCTCCCCGGCGCGGACGGGGCGGACGAAGCCCTCCGCGTGGCCGGTGCGGTGCGCCTCATGAAAGAGCGGCAGCGGGCGCTTCTTCACGACGGGACCGCCCGGCGGTGCCACCTCTTCCCCGAGGCGGTGCTCCGGGCCATCGCCGTGCGGCGGCCCGCCACGGAAGAGGAAATGCTCGCCATCCCCGGCGTGGGCCGTGCGAAATGGGAGCACGTGGGGCGCTACCTGCTGGACGCGCTCCGGGAAGCGTCGGGCCGCGCCGCGCCCGCGGAGAGCGAGACTCTCGCGGCGGACGCCTTCCTCCTCTATATGGACAAGGTGCGCCGTCGTCTCGCGGCCCATGCGGGCCTCTCCCCGGACGACATCTGCGGGAAAGACACTCTCGCCGCGCTGGCCGGCGGCCGGCAGGCCCTCGCTTCCATGGAGCCGGAGAAGCGCATCCTCTACGGACCGGCGCTCCTCCAGGCCGCGGAAATGTATAAAAAATAATTGCGATTTCAAAAACGATAAAGGAAATGAAGAGGTCATCATGAGCAGTGCAGACACGCAGTATCTGACCATCGTCCGGCGCATCCTGGACGAAGGGGCCCTCGGGCAGAACCGCACCGGCATGCCCGCGTACAAGCTGCCCCACCAGATCATGCAGTTCGATCTGGAAAAAGAATTCCCCATCCTCACCACGAAATTCGTGGCGTTCAAGACGGCGGTGAAAGAGATCCTCTGGATCTGGCAGAAGCAGTCGAACGACGTGCGCGTTCTCCAGCAGTGGGGCTGCCACATCTGGGACGAATGGCAGCGCCCGGACGGCACCATCGGCAAGGCCTACGGCTACCAGCTCGCGAAATACCATCAGGTGGACCACCTCCTCCGCACCCTCCGCGAGGACCCGGAGAGCCGCCGCATGGTGGTCAGCCTGTGGAACGTGGAAGACCTGCCGGACATGGCGCTCCAGCCCTGCGCCTTCCTCACCATGTGGGACGTCTCCGCGGACGGCCGGCTGAACTGCATGCTCGTGCAGCGCTCCGGCGACATGGGCCTCGGCGTGCCGTTCAATTTCACCCAGTACGCTGTGCTCGTCTCCCTGATCGCCCAGGTGTCCGGCCTGCGGCCCGGCCTCTTCACGCACGTCATCAATAACGCCCACATCTACGAGAACCATGTGGAGGCCCTGCGCACCCAGCTCGCCCGCCTGCCGGAGGCCTATCCCGCGCCGCGGCTCGTGCTGAATCCGGACGTCACGGATTTCTACGATTTCCAGCCCGAAGACATCCAGCTCGATAATTATCAGCACTTCGGGAAGCTGCCCATGGAGGTGTCCGTATGAGCCTCACTCTCATCGCCGCCGTCGCGTCGAACGGCGTCATCGGCCGGGACAACGCCCTCATCTGGCATCTGCCGGACGATCTGGCCCGGTTCAAGCGGATCACCATGGGTCATCCCATCGTCATGGGGCGGAAGACCTTCGAGAGCCTGCCGAAGGTCCTCCCCGGGCGCGTCCACTACGTGCTCACCGGGCAGCGGGACTACGCCGCGCCGGAGGGCGTCGTCCTCTGCCACTCCCCGGAAGAGCTCTTCGCCGCCCTGCCGGAGGGAGAGAATTTCGTCATCGGCGGCGCGGCGGTCTACCGGAAGCTCCTGCCCCATGCGGACCGGATGCTCCTCACGGAGATCGATCGGGCCTACGAGGGCGACGCGTACTTTCCCGCGTTCGACCGGGCGGAGTGGACCGTGACCGCTTCCGAAGAAGGGACCGGGGCCATCCCGCACCGCTTCGTCACCTATGAGCGGAAGAAATAAAAAAGAAGGCGGCCGGTCCGCCTTTTTCCATGAGAGAGGAGTCCTGTCATGAATCCCCGCATCTGGCTGCTGAACGCTGCCGCGGCCGCGCTCTACGCGGCGCTCACCCTCGCGCTCGCGCCGCTCTCCTACGGGCCCGTGCAGGTGCGCCTCTCCGAGTGCATGGTGCTCCTCGCCTTTTACAATAAGAAATGGGCGCCCGGCCTCACCGCGGGCTGCTTCCTCGCGAATCTGGCCAGCCCCTTCGGCGCGGCGGACGTGGTCGTGGGCACCGCCGCCACCTTCCTCGCCGTGTACGCCATGCGCTGGTGTCCGAATCTGCTCACGGCGTCTCTCGCGCCGGTCCTCGCGAACGGCGTCCTCATCGGCGCGGAGCTCGCCTTCCTCGCGCAGATCCCCGCCGAGCCCGGGGCCGTCCTGCCCGTCATGGGATGGATCGCCGCCGGGGAATGCCTCTCCGTCACCGTCATCGGCACGGCGCTCTTCCGCCTCCTCCTGCGGAACGACCTCCTCCGCCGCTGCATCCGCGACATGCGCTGACCGCCGCTTCCTCCGGGAAGCGGTTTTTGCGTGCGGGGAAACGACCGGACCCGCGGGCCGGACGGGCTGTAGTATAATGGAGAAAAAGCGATGCGAAGGGGGATCGGCGATGGAACGGACTTTGGAATATCTGCGGGAGTGCGGCGTGTTTTTCGTGGCGGCGTCGGACGGGACGCGGCCGTGCGTGCAGCCGCTGGCGTGCGCGGGCTGGTTCGACGGCGGCGTGTACGTCATGGTGCACCGGGGCACGGCGCTGTACCGCAGCCTGAAACGGAACGCATCGGCGGAGATCGCCGCGGTGCATCCGGACAAGAGCTGGATCGCCATCACGGGGCGGCTCGCGGAGGACTGCCGGCCGGAGACGGCGGCCGCGCTGGCGGAGAGCGGGAAAGACGCGCTGTCTGCGGTGTACGCGGGCGGCGGGGACGACGCGCCGTTCCGCATCGAGGGCGGCCATGCGGTGCTGCATGAGATCATCGGCCGGACGCAGGAATGGGATCTGCCGTGAGGAGAGGGGGCGCGCCCCTCTTTTTTATTTCCCTCTTTCCGGGGAAATCGGTGTATAATGATTGAAATTATACTCGATTCCAGAGAGGTTCCGCCGGCTTTCGGCGGGGACGGGAGGCATATATGGCGAAATATACGGGGCTGGTGACGGATCTGTACCAGCTGACGATGACGAATGCGCTGTTCCGGATGGGACGGCACGAGCGGCGCGTGGTGTTCGACCGCTTCTACCGGGAGAATCCCTTCGGCGGCGGCTACACGGTCGTGGCGGGGCTGGCTCATCTGGCAGACTTCGTGAAGCGCTTCCGCTACACGGAGGAGGACATCGCGTACCTGCGGAGCCTCGGCATCTTCAGCGAAGAGTTCCTCGCGTATCTCGCGGATTTCCATTTCACCGGCGACATCTACGCCATGCCGGAGGGGACGGTGGCTTTCCCCGGCGAGGTGCTGCTCCGCTTCCACGGGACGACGGCGGAGGCCATGCTGATGGAGACGGGCCTCTCCATGATCCTGAATCACGAGAGCCTCGTCGCCACGAAGGCGCGGCGCATCCGCACGGTGGCCGGGAAGGACGCGCTCATGGAGTTCGGCCTGCGCCGGGCGCAGGGACACTCCGCGGGCCTGTGGGGCGCGCGCTCGGCCATGATCGGCGGCTTCAACGGCACGAGCAATGTAGAGGCGGCGCAGCGCTTCGGCATCCCCGTGCTGGGCACGATGGCCCACAGCTGGATCATGAGCTTCGACTCGGAGCTGGACGCGTTCCGCGCGTATGCGGAGAGCTACCGGGACAATCTGCTCCTCCTGGCGGACACGTACCACGTGCTGGAATTCGGCGTGCCCCACGCCATCGAAGTCTTCCGGGAGCTCCGCGCGGCGGGGCGGCTCCCGAAGGTATACGGCATCCGCATCGACAGCGGCGACCTGGCGTACCTCTCGAAGGAGGCGAGCCGCATGTTCCGCGAAGCGGGCTTCCCGGACGCGGTCATCTCCGGTTCGAACGATCTGGACGAATACACCATCGCGTCCCTGAAGCAGCAGGGGTGCACGGTCTCGTCCTGGGGCATCGGGACGAAGTTCATCACCGCCGACGGCTCCCCGGCCATGGGGGGCGTCTTCAAGATGAGCGCGAAGGAGACGGCGGACGGCGCGTTCGAGCCGGTCATGAAGATCTCGAACGACGTGGCGAAGATGACGAATCCGGGCATCAAGGCGGTGCGCCGGTTCTACCGGAAAGACACGGGCAAGATGATCACTGATCTGGTGTGCCTCGCGGACGAGCCCATGGCGGACGGCGGCGCGTTCACCCTCACCACGGAGAGCGCGAAGTGGCGCAAGAAAGAGCTCCGGGCGGGGACGTACACGGTGGAGGACATGCTGAAGCCGGTCGTCACGGGCGGCGAGCCTGTCCGGCTGCCGGAGCTCCCGGAGGTCATCGATTACGCGGAGCGGCAGATGGACACGCTCTGGCCGGAGTACACCCGCCTCATGAATCCGGACATCATGGAGATCAATCTGTCGGACGAATTGCAGCATCTCAAGAATGATATAATAGAAAAAGAACTGGGCCGCAGGGCGCCGAAGGCATGAGCGCCGGGCCGGCCCGAAGGAGGAACGTATGAGAAAATGGATGGGCGCGGCGCTGGCGGCGGCGCTCTGCCTTTCGCCGGCAGCCGCTCTGGCGGATGACCTGACGCTCCCGTCGGGGGAGGTGCTGCCGCTGGGCAGTGAGGTCGCGGTGTGGCGCGGCGCGGATTCGTACTTCGCGGAGAAGCTGGACGCGGTCCTCGCCGACCCGGCGCTGGCGGAGGCCATCGCGCAGGATTTCATCGAGGCGGGCGTCTACGGAGAGAGCGAGAAGGCCGATGCGGAGCGCGTGGGCCAGGCGGTGGCGGACATCATCCGGGAGAGCCGGATGTACCAGCTCCGGAGCGTCTCCGGCAATACGATGTACACGGCGTACGTGCTGTCGCTCCCGCTGGACCTGCCGCTCACCGAGGCGGACACGGCCCGGTGGAACCGCTGGGCCAGGGAATTCGGCGAAGAGGCGGGCGTCTCCGGGGAAGCCCTCGCCCGGCTCGACCGGCACGGGGAACTGTCCCAGAGCGTGAAGGCCGGCATGGAAGCGGCGAAGCTGGCCGCGCGGTCCGAAGGGACTTCGGCGGGCGGCGTGTCCTACCAGCTCAGCATGACGCAGCTCACGCCGGAGGCGTATGATTACGCCATGCCTCTCTGGCTCGGCGTGCTGGGGACGACGAAGGCCGACGGCGGAAATCTGACGGTCACGGTCATTCTGGCGGATCAGGCATCGGGGCGGTATTTCGCTCCCATCCTTGCGAAAGCGGCGGAGGCGGCAAAATGAAAAAGACAGCGTATATAGCGGCTCTGCTCCTCGCGGGCGCGGCGTGGGCCGGCCCGGCGGCATCTGCAGAGGAAACGGTCCCCGCTCCGGCCGCGGCGACGGTCTCCGCGGGCTCGGCCGTGTCGGAAGAACTCAGCCCGGCGGCGTCTGCGGGCGTCATCGGAGAGGTGCCGGCGGGATTTCTCGAGGCGGCGGACCTCGGGGACGGTATGTCGTACCATCCGCTGGACCTCTCGTCCTTTATGCCGGAGGCGGCGGGGGCGCCCGTGATGATCGGGCAGCTCCGCACCGAGCGGGACGGCATCACCCAGACGGCGGACGTGCTGAATCTGGAAGGCCGGTCCCCGGAGATGGACGCGCTCTTCGCGGGCCTTTTCGGCGCGGACGGGAAGACCGTCACGCCGGAGGGCGTGCAGAAGATCGCCGCCTTCAATCACATGCTGGGCAATGCGGGGGCGATGCTGAATCAGGCCATCCTCGAGAGCATCGCCGAGACGCGCCGGGAGACGGGCGAGCCCATGCCGTACTCCATCCTGCACACGGAGCTCCGCAGCGTGGAAGCGCTCCACCTCATGCGGGACACGGGGGATGCTCTCGTGTACACCACCGGCGGGCGGGTGCTCCTCTATATGGACGGCTGGGTCTTCCCGCAGTACGTGCGGGCGTACCTCTGGAAATCGGCGGACGGGTACCGCCTGATCGCGGTGAGCGCGAACGACAGCCAGAAGGACGCCGCGCAGGAAGCGGGCGACCGCCTCGTGCGGCGGTGCGTGCAGACGGCGGGATAACGGGACGCGGCTTTGGCGGAGGGGCTTCGGCTCCGGTCCGGAAGCCGCATTTTTGCGTCCCTTGAAGGCGGCCGGCCTTTCCGGTACAATCAGGGTGACATACGGCAGTGCGCGGTGCGCAGAGAGGAGGAAATCATGAAACGGTGGCTCGGTGCGGCGGCGTGCGCGGCCTGGCTGTGGGCCGGGGCAGCGGCGGCCGGCGCGGACGATCTGTATCTCCCCGGAGGGATCGTCATGCCCCTCGGCGGCGATGTGGAAGTGTCCTCGGCGGAGACGTCCTTCTGGGGCGGGCTCCTCGCGGGGCAGATGAAGAATGCAGTATCCGAGGAGCGGCTGGCGGGCGCCATCGACAGCCTGCGCCTCTATGAGGACGGCGCGAAGCGGGACCGGCTGGCGTCGCTCCTGGCGCGGATCTTCGAGGAGGGCCGCTTCGAGCGTCTGTCCGGCAAGGGCGGGGATACGGAGGCCATCGTCCTCTCCCTCTACGTGAGCGATCGGGAGAAGGCGGAAATCGGGAAGCTTCTCGCGGAAGCGGAGGAGCCGGATCTGCCGCTGGCGGGCGGCCGGAAATCTGTCCGCAAAGCGGAGATCACCGCGGGGGATTTCTCCCTCGTGGAAGCGGCTCCGCTGCGGAAAGGCGTCTCGGATCAGGGCGTGCCCTACAAGTGGGGCACCGCGGCGCTGGTCTTCGCCGGCCAGTGGAACCTGAACCTGCCCTTCACCGCGGCCTACGCCGTGCAGGACGGCCGCCGCGGCGAGGCGTATACGCTCCTCCTCGCCCTGCCGGGCGGCGCGGACTATTTCCTGCCCCGTCTGGAAAAGGGGCTGGGCCGGTCCCGCGACACGAGCCCGCTCCCGGCGGCGGAGACACCGGAGGAATCGGCGCAGGCGGAGACGGCGGAAGAAACGGACGGCGCTCCGGACGGGGAGGCCGCGTCATGAAGGCGGCACTGGCGGCGCTCGTCCTGACGGCGGCCCTCGCGGCGGGGACGACGGTCCATGCGGACGATATGACCATCCCCGGACTGGGGACGGTGCCCTTCCCGGACGGCGTGCAGGTGACGGACGGCTCCGGCACGGCGGTGGAGGCGATGCTCCGGCAGAGCATGGCCCATCCGGAGGGCGGGCGCACGAAGCGGACGGAGCTCATGCGGTTCCTCACCATGCCCGAGGGGATGACTGTGGCGGACGGCACGGCGGATTCCCCCGCGGCGAACGCCCGCATCTATCAGCTGGTGAAGACGCTCCCCAGCGGCGTGTACACCATGACCTGCGTGGTCTTTTCCGGCGACGGGGACGAGCTCTTCCGGAAAGATAAAAAAGAAGAGCGCGCCTTCTGGGACGCGGCGTTCCGCCCCGGCGCGGAGACGGGGAAACGCGCCCAGGTGATGATCACCCTCGATGAATTCCGGCAGGCCGCGCGGCGTGCCTCGGAGGGGCAGCCCGGGGAGGACGTGGATTTCCGCATCCTCGACGCTTCGCCGTGGAAGGCCTACCACAATGACGACGGCACCGTGCGGTGGCAGCAGAACGTGAAATTCGTCATCACCACCGAGAGGGGCTTCGTCGCGCCGGCGTGGATGGAGTCCGTGCTCTTCCGGAACCCGGCAGGCCGGTATTATTTCCTGATCTTCACGGGGAGCCACGAGTCGGGCCGGCAGCTCGACGACGATCTCCTCTACGGGCTGTATCAGCTGAGGAGGGAAAAACTATGACGGGAAAAGGCATCGCGCTGGCGGCGCTCCTCTTCGCGGCGGCTGCGGCCCCGGCGGGCGCGTCGGACCTGACGGAGGCGGCCGCGGCGGCGCTCCCGCCGATGGTCTCGTACCGGGAGCTCCCGGGGACACAGTACGCGGAATTCCTCGGGGAGCGCTACGCCTACACGGCGGGGCAGCTCGTGGCGGACCTGCGACGGCGCGGCATGTACCTCGCGGGGTACGTGATCTCCGCCTCCACCGAAGGGCGGCCCGCGGAAGAAGCGGCCTTCGCTCCGTATTTCCGGTACCGGCAGACGGAGAAAGAGCTGGCGGGGCTGGCGGCGGTGAACCGTTCCTTCTTCGACGAGACGGCGGTCCTCCATCAGGCGGTGCAGGCGGCGGTCTCCCGCTGGGCGGACGAGATGGTGGGCGGCACCGGGGCGCATCTGGAAGTCACGCTGAAGGACATGGAGCCCGTGCGCCGCGCAGGGGACGTGAATTTCGTCATGTACACCGCGGGCGCGCGGATCGTGCTCTCCTCGGAAGGGCTCATCCTGCCGCTCTACGGCCGGGGCTACATGTACCGCGACGGAGACCACTACCGCACGGTGGTGCTCATCACCAGCGATGACAGCCGGCAGCTCCTCACCTACGCGCTGACGGACATGGTGACGGAAGCGGCGCGGCGCGCGGCGGAGCGGGATCTCCGCACCTTCGTCGCGTCGATCGACCTGAGCCATCAGAAATAAAGGATAAGGGGGATGCTTCCCGCTGCGGCTGTGCGGCGGGGCACATCATATGGACATTACCTGGACGCAGTTTCTCATCATCTGCCCGCTGGTCTTCCTGGCGGGCTTTGTAGACGCCGTGGCGGGCGGGGGCGGCCTCATCTCGCTGCCGGCGTATTTCATGGGCGGCCTGCCCGTGCATTACGTGCTGGGCACGAACAAGATGAGCTCCTGCATGGGGACGGCGCTCACCACGTGGAAATTCGCCCGGCGCGGCTGGATCCAGTGGCGGCCCGCGGCGGGCGGCGTGGCGTGCGCCCTCGCGGGCTCGTCCATCGGCGCGCACATCGCGCTCTACATCGACCCGGCGTATTTCAAGCTCATCATCCTCGTAGTGCTGCCCCTCACGGCGGCGTACGTGATGACGAAGAAGTCCATCGAGACGGACAAGCCGCCCTACGGCGTGCGGCGCACGGCGGCCATCGCCATGGGGTGTGCCTTTCTCATGGGCCTCTACGACGGCTTTTACGGGCCGGGCACGGGGACCTTCCTGCTGCTCCTCCTCACGGGGGCGGCGCATATGAAGCTCACCGCGGCGAACGGCATGGCCAAGGCGATCAACCTCTCCACGAACGCGGCGGCGCTCACGGTGTTTCTCCTGAACGACGCGGTGCTGGTTACGCTGGGGCTCATCGCGGGCGGCTTCAATATCGCGGGGAACTACCTCGGCGCGAACTATTTCGCCCGCCGCGGCGCGGGCGGGGTGAAGCACATCATCCTCGCCGTGCTGGTGCTCTTCTTCGCGAAGACGATCTATGAAATGATGGGACAGTAAAAAGGAGCGGAAGGCCGGCCCTTCCGCTTTTTGCGTGCGCGCGATTTGACGGGGCGGGGCGCGGTGCTACAATAAAAAAAGAGAAATAGAACTATCAGGGAGAATTTCAGGAAACAGAGGGGAATGACATATGTTCTTGAAAGATGGACAGATCGGCCGCGCCTATGTGGTCGAGGTGCTGCATCTCCCTTTCGAACTGGAGCGGCGGCTCGAGGCGCTGGGCATGACCCATGGCGCGACGGTGTCCGTGCTGAACCGGAAAGGGAAAGGCATCCTCATCATCAAGCTGCGGGGCTCCCGCTTCGCGCTGGGCTACAATATCACGAGGAATATCGAAGTGAAGGAGGCCGGCGATGAAAGGGAATGAGATCACGCTCGGATTCATCGGCAATCCGAACTGCGGCAAGACCACGCTGTTCAACGCGTACACCGGCGCGAACCTGAAGGTGGCGAACTGGCCGGGCGTCACCGTGGAGAAGGTGGAGGGGGCCATCCAGGCGCACGGCTACCACATCCATCTGGTGGACCTGCCCGGCACGTACAGCCTCACGTCGTACACCATGGAAGAGACCGTGGCGCGGCAGTTCATCCTGTCGGGCGACGTGGACGTCATCATCAATGTGGCGGACGCGTCTTCGCTCGAGCGGAGCCTCTACCTGACGCTCCAGCTCCTCGAGCTGGGCAAGCCCGTGGTGCTCGCGCTCAATATGATGGACATCGTCATGAAGCGCGGCATGGAGCTCGACCTGCACCGCCTGCCGGAAATGCTCGGCATCCCGGTCATCCCGGTGTCGGCCCGGCAGCGGCGCGGGCTGGACGTGCTGCTCCACGCGGCGGTGCACCACGTGGGCCACACGAAGCCGGACCGGATCGTGCACGACCACAAATGGACGTCGAAGCACCAGCACGACCATCACGCCGAGTACGCCATGGTCTACTCCGACGCCATCGAGGACAAGATCGACCAGATCATCCCCGCGCTCCAGGCGAAGTACCCGGGCCTCACGAACTACCGGTGGTACGCGCTGAAGCTCCTCGAACGGGACCGGGAGATCACGGAGAACTATCCCGTGGATCTGCCGGACGTGCTGGATCGGAGCTACGAGTCGGACATCATCAACCAGAAATACGATTTCATCGGCGAAGTCATCGGCGAGGTGCTGCTCCACAAGGAGAAGCAGGACATGCTCACCGAGCGGGCCGACCGGGTGCTCACGAGCAACGTGTGGGGCATCCCCGTCTTCCTCGCCATCATGGCGGTGATCTTCTTCCTCACCTTCACCGTGGGCGACTGGATCAAGGGCGGCTTCGAGGAGGCCATCGACTGGATTTCCGGCGGCGCGGCGGCGGGCCTGGCGGCGCTCCATGCGGGGGACATGATGACCTCGCTCGTGGTGGACGGCATCATCGGCGGCGTGGGCACCATCGTCACCTTCCTGCCGAATATCCTCATCCTCTTCCTGTGCCTGGCGCTCCTCGAGGACAGCGGGTACATGGCCCGCGTGGCCTACGTTATGGAGGGTATCATGAGCCGGCTCGGTCTCTCGGGCAAGGCCTTCATCCCCATGCTCCTCGGCTTCGGCTGCACCGTGCCGGCCATCATGGCGTCCCGGGCGCTGGAAAACGTGCGCGACCGGTACAAGGTCATGCTCGTGACGCCTTTCATGAGCTGCAACGCCCGCCTCACCATCTACATCCTTTTCTCGGAGATGTTTTTCGGCGATGAAGCGATGATCGCGGCGTATTCCATGTACCTCATCGGCATCGTGGTGGCCATCGCCGTGTCGTGGATCATCCACGAGCTCGACCGGAAGAAGAGCGTGAACTACCTCATGATCGAGCTGCCGGAGTACAAGCTGCCCGACGCGCGCACCGTCTCCATCTACGTGTGGGAAAAGGTGAAGGATTACCTCGACAAGGCGGGCACCACCATCTTCGTGGCGACGCTCCTCATCTGGGGGCTCCTCAACTTCGGATCCGCGGGGTACTCCCCGGACATGAGCGAGAGCTTCGGCGCGGACATCGGGAAATTCCTCACGCCGGTCTTCGCCCCCATCGGCCTCGGCTTCTGGCAGATCGCCGTGGCGCTCATCGCGGGCATCTCCGCGAAGGAAGTGGTCGTCTCGAGCTGCGCCGTGCTCTTCGGCGTGGTGAACGCCAGCTCTCCCGAGGGCATGGCGGCCTTCGCGGCCTCCCTCGAAGCCATCGGCTTCGGCCCGTTCAACGCGTTCTGCCTCATGCTCTTCTGCCTGCTCTACATCCCCTGCGCGGCGGCGCTCGCCACCATCCGCAAGGAGTCCGGGAGCTGGGCGTGGATGGGCTTTACCGCCTGCTTCCAGCTTGCGGTGGCCTGGGCGGTCACCTTCTGCGTCTACCAGATCGGCCGCCTCTTCTTCCTGTGAGGCGCGGCCATGGCAGCGGCAGTCATCGGTCTCCTCCTGCTGGCCTACGTGCTGTGGGCGCTCCGGCGCATCCGGCGGCGGAAGAAAAAAGCCCGCGGAGCCTGCTGCGAATGCCCCTACTACGAGCGGGGCCTATGCCGGCGGGAAGCGGGCCGGCCCCGTGGTACCCCTTCTGTGAGAAAATGATATAAAATCCCCTGTGCTTTCACGGCGCGGGGGATTTTTTCATGGGGTAAGCGGATAAGAATTTATAGATGAAAAATAAATACTTAATACCTATCTTTAGAAGCTTTTGTGATATAATTCGTGTATAAAGCAGTGAAAGGAGGGGCGCTTATGCCGTCGCTTTTGAGGACGTTGCTTTCGTCAAAAAATTGGGCGGAATCCTATACGAGAATTCTGGGAATCGCTCTTGGACTTCAGACTTGGAGGAACCCCTCATTTCTACAGATTACGGCGATGGTTCTGTATCTGCTTGCCGCGGGAATTCTGGATGAATGGGCCGCTCGCCGGCATATTCGGTATCCTCTGTATATGTTTCTTTTTGTTCTGGGAAAACTCCCCAGCATATCATTCGTCCGCCCGAGTGCTGTTGTGCTCCTGCAGATCCTGGGGGTCCTTTCCGTGATAGGTCTGGTTGTCCAATGGTTTCGATACCGCTGAGAGGGAGCTAACCAGTTCTCTTGCGGAAAAAATAAAAAGTCCCCTGCGCTTTCGCGGCGCGGGGGATTTTGGCTGTCCGGCGCGGGCCGGGCAGGCGTGGTATAATAGAAGAAATTTTTTGCAGAGTAAGCGGCTGCGCGTGAAGTGCCGGGCGGACGGGGAGTTTGCCGCCGGGACGAAGGGCTTCGCCCGCGGTGCGGCCGCCGCATCCCGCTGCCGGGCGCCTCCGCGTGCGAGAACGGGCACAGGAGGTGTTTTTTATTGGATTCGGTTTCGGCGAGGCGCTTCGTCTTCCTCGGCCTCTTCACGGCGGCGACGCTCCTCCTCACGTTCGTCTTCGCCATCCAAACGACCTTCCTCCGGCTGAGCTTCAGCTTCCTGCCCATCGCGCTGTGCGGGCTGTACTTCGGCGGCGCGGCGGCGGGGCTCATGACGGCCGCGGCGGGCTTCCTCGGCACGGCGGTCTTCGGGCTGGGGCCGTTCTTCCCGGGATTCCTCCTGACGGACTTCGCCACGGGCTTCCTCTTCGGGGCGGTGCTCCACGGCCATGCCGTGACGGTGCGCCGCACGGCGCTGGCGTTCTTCCTCGTGGCGGCGGTCGTGAATCTGGGCCTGCAGACGATGTGGCTCTCGCTCTTCTACGGCCGGGCGTGGGAGGCGTTCTTCCTGCCGCGGCTCGTGAAGAATCTCCTCTGGCCGCCCGTGCAGGTACTGCTCTTCTGCGCGGCGGCGCGGGCGCTCGATCCGGCGGCGCGGCTCCTCGCTGTGCGGCGGGGCCATTCGTGACAAAAGAAAAGGAACGGCGGAAGCCGTTCTTTTTTTGTGCGATTTTTATTTTTTATTGTCCCGGGTGATGAACCGCATGAGGGCGTCCCCCATGACGGCGGAGAGGAGGCCCGCGCCGATGCCGCCGAGGATGTCTGTCACGAAGTGCACGCAGATGTACATGCGGGACCATGCGATGAGGAGCGCCGCCGGGAGCGCCGCTTTCCACAGGGGCGAGCCCGCGAGCCATAGGCTCATGGCGGCGGCGATGGAGGATGCCGTGTGGCCCGAGGGGAAGGACCGGTCCGTGGGCGGGTCGATGAGGGGACGCACCTTCGAGGAGAGCTCGTACGGCCGGGGCCGCCCGATGAGCGGCTTCAGGAGCGTATTGCAGAGGAGGCTCTCCACGGCGAGCGTGAGGAGCATCTGCACCGCGGGCCGCCGCGTGCGGCGGAAGAAGAGCATGACGAGCGCCATGGCGATCCACAGCGCGCCGTAGTCGCCGAGATGGGTCGCGCGGGGCATGAACCAGTCGCCGAAGCGGCTCTTCGTGTAGTGGCGCATCCAGCGGAGAAACCAGCATTCAAAGGGCATGGGCGGACTCCTTTTTGTCAAACGAAATTGACGGTTCTGTCCTCAGTATAGCGGCGGTGTGTATGAGGCGTGTAAAATCCCGGGGATTTCCGCAAAAAAAAGCGCCCCGGAGGGCGCTTCCCGCAGGGAGTCAGAGCGGGCGGAGGATCTCCCCGCCGCCGATGAGCCGGTCCCCGTCGTAGAAGACGACCGACTGCCCCGGCGTGACAGCGCGCTGGGCGTCATGGAAGGAGACCACGGCCCGGCCGTCCGGCTGGAGCGCGACGGAAGCCTTCGCGGGGCGCATGCCGTAGCGGATCTTTGCCTCGCAGGAGAACGTTTCTCCCGGCGCGGCCCCGTCGGTGAAGGCGAGGTTCCCCGCGAGGAGGCGCGTGCGGAAGAGGTCTTCGTTCGGCCCGACGATGACGCGGTTCGTCTTCGCGTCGAGGCCCGTCACGTAGAGCGGCGTCTTCGCGGCGATGCCCAGGCCTTTCCGCTGGCCGATGGTGTAGCACGGGAGGCCCCGGTGCCGGCTGAGCACGCGGCCCTTTCTGTCCGTGATGTCCCCCGGGCGGAAGATGGCCGGCGCGTGCTTCCGGAGGTAGTCCTTGTACGAGTCGCCCGCCGCGAGGAAGCACATGTCCTGGCTCTCCGCCTTGTCCCACGTGGGGAGGCCTTTCTCCTCGGAGAGCCGCCGCGTCTCCTGCTTCGTGAAGCGGCCCAGCGGGAAGAGGATGTGCGCGAGCTGGTCCTGCGTGAGGTGGTACATCATGTAGGACTGGTCCTTCGCCGCGTCGAAGCCCTTGTGGACGGCGTATTTCTGCCGGTCCGCGTCCCAGAGGATGCGCGCGTAGTGGCCGGTGGCGAAATAGTCCGCGCCGAAGCGGGCGCGCGCCTCGTCGTAGAAGAGGCCGAACTTGATGCGGAAGTCGCACACCATGCACGGATTGGGCGTGCGGCCCGCCGCATAGGAATCGATGAAATAGCGGAGCACCACGTCCCGGTAGGCGTCCCGCACGTCGAAGATCTCGTGGGGGATGCCGAGCCAGGCCGCCATGGCCTCCGCGTCGGACGTGTC
Organism: Veillonellales bacterium; assembly: GCA_944390485.1. Taxonomy (GTDB): domain Bacteria; phylum Bacillota; class Negativicutes; order Veillonellales; family Dialisteraceae; genus UBA1822. The sequence continues at coordinate 54,816 of CALXPQ010000005.1, read as the reverse complement.
CTGCCCGTCGTACTGGCGCATGGTGGCGGCGGCCACGTCGTACCCCGCGTCCATGAGGAGGCGCGCGGTGAGCGTGGAGTCCACGCCGCCCGAGAGCGCCACCACCACTTTCTTTCTGTCTGTCATAGTTATCTGTCCTTTCTGCCCATCAGTCTCCCGCTTCCGCAGCGGATTGAAAGTCCGAAGGAGAGCGCCTGTGAGGCGCTTTCATTATAGCACGGGCGCGCGGAAAACCGCCGGCCCGGCGAGGGGCTCGGCGGCTTCCGGAAAAAGGACGAGATTTATTTCTTGAGATACTGCCCGAAGAAATTGAAGAGTTTTTCCCAGGGGATGACGTCCACGCGGTCGTAGAGGTCCACGTGGCCCGCGTCCGGTACGAGCACCAGCTCTTTCGGCTCGGCGGCGAGGCGGTACGCGTCCTCGCTGAATTCACGGGAGTGCGCGTCCTCCCCGGCGATGAAGAGGAGCGGCCGGGGCGAGATGGTGTCGATGTCCGCGAAGGGATAGAAATTCATGAGCTTCACGTTGCTCGTGAGGAGCGGGTGGGTGTTCGTGCGGGGCGACGCGCCGCGGCGGGTGCGGTAGTAGTCGTAGAATTCCTTCTCGATGGGCGAGGAATGCTCGTCTACGTGCTCCGGCGTGCCGCTCGTGTAAGCCGCAGGAGCGCCGGCGTACTCCGCATCGCGCTGAGCGGCCGCCTCGGCGAGGATGGCCTTCCGCTGGGCGAGGGTCTGGCTCTCATGGAGGCCGGAGCGGGTGGCCTTGCCCATGTCGTACATGCTCACCGTGGCGACGGCTTTCAGGCGCGGGTCGATCTTCGCCTCGGCCACGGCGTAGCTGCCGCTGCCGCAGATGCCCAGGACGCCGATGCGGTCCTTATCCACGAAGGGGAGCGTGTCCAGATAGTCCACGGCGGCGCTGAAGGTCTCTGCGTAGACCGTGGGGTCCACCGCGTTCCGCGGCGTGCCGTCGGAGCCGCCCCAGAAGGACAGGTCCACCGAGAGGGTCACGAAGCCCTGCTCGGCGAGCTTCTGCGCGTAGAGATTGGCGCTCTGCTCGCGCACCGCGCCCATGGGATGGCCCACGATGACCGTGGGGAGGCGGGCCGTGCGGTCCATGCCCTTCGGGGTGAAGAGCGTCCCCTCCACCTTCATCTGGTAAATATTGCGGAAGGTCACTACTTCGGAATCAAGCGCATCGCTCACGTAGAAATTGTCCGCGCCACGGGAGAGGTCGCCCGTCTCGGCGAGCGGCATGGGCTGCGGGACGGCGGCATTGGCGGCGGAGGCGGCGCCGCTGAAGAGGCCGCACGCCGCGCCGCAGACGAGGGCGGTGAAGAGAGCTCTGGAAAGTTTCATGGGGGATTCTCCTTTCTGAGATCACAGGTTTCTGTATGATTTCATTGTAGGAGACCGGGCGGGGAATAGCCAATACCTCTTTCCGCGGGCGGTCCATGCTTTGAAGGCATTACCCGGCCAGCGTGCCGGCGCAAAAAAATCCCGCCCTCTGCGGGCGGACGTTCATTCGAGGAGAGAGGTCATGGCGGCCTTCGCCGCTTCTTCCGGGGAGATGTACCCTTCGCGGGCCATGAGCATGAGCACGATGGACATGCGCTTCTTTGCTTCCTCCGGATGGTCGATGGGGTCGTACGCCGACGGGGCCTGCGGGAGGCCGGCGATCATCGCGCACTGGGCGAGCGTCAGGTCCTTCGGCTCGCAGCCGAAATAGGTGCGGCACGCTTCGCCGACGCCGTACGCGCCGTGGCCGAAGTAGATGGTGTTGAGATAGATCTCGAGGATCTGGTCTTTCGTGTAGTATTTCTCCAGCTGCACCGCGAGGAAAAATTCGCGCACCTTCCGCGTCATGGTGCGCTCTCCCGAGAGGAAGACGTTCTTCACTGTCTGCTGGGCGAGCGTGCTGCCCCCTTCCACGGTCGTGCCGGCCATGTAGTTCGCCGCGGCCGCGCGGACGACGCTCATCAGGTCGATGGCGCCGTGCTCGTAGAAGCGCCGGTCCTCCGCGGCGACCACCGCCTGCTTCAGGAGCGGCGGGATGTCTTCGGAGGGGACGAAGCGCGAGCGGTCGAGGCGGCTTTCGAGCGCGTCCTGGAAATGGGTGAGGTCCCGCAGGTCCTGGAAGACCGACGGGGCGTCCCCGGTCTCCGCGGGCGCGTCCGTCCGGGGCGGCGGGGGCGTCTCCTCCCGCGGCGCGCCGCCGGCGGGGAGGAGGTCTTCCAGCGGCAGGCCCGTGAGCCCCGCGGCGATCGTGCGGAACCATTCGCCCAGTCCGCCGGAAGACGGTGCCGCTTCCTCCGCCGGCGCGCTGTGCTGCGGCCGGATGGCGCCGCTCTCGTCCGATCCTTCGTAAAATCCCCAGGCCGCCGCCAGGAGGAGCAGCAGCACTAACAGTTTTTTCATGACCCGCCTCCCGTCCGATCCATTTCCTATTATCTTACCATATCCCCGCGGCGGGGCGGGAGTTTTTACAGCGAAACGGGAAAGGCTATGGTATAATATATAGGAATATATATAAGACACACAGCGGCCACCCTGCGCGGCGCGGCTGCTCTTTTTTGCCTATGGGAGAACTATATGAGCGAAGAGATCCATGAAATCCAGTCGCATCAGGAGGAGGAACGGGGCGCGAAGAATTACGGCGCGAAGGATATCCGCGTGCTGGAAGGCCTCGAGGCGGTGCGTCTCCGCCCGGGGATGTACATCGGCTCCACGTCGAGCCGCGGCCTCCATCATCTGGTGTACGAAGTGGTGGACAACAGCATCGACGAGGCGCTCGCCGGCTACTGCACCCACATCGAGGTGACCATCAATGAGGACGGGAGCTGCACCGTGAACGACAACGGCCGCGGCATCCCCACGGACATGCACGAGACGGGCAAGCCCGCCATGGAAGTGGTGCTCACCGTGCTCCACGCGGGCGGCAAGTTCGGCGGCGACGGCTACCCCATCTCCGGCGGCCTCCACGGCGTGGGCATCTCCGTGGTGAACGCCCTCACCGTGTGGACCCGCGTGAAGGTCAAGCGGAACGGCCACATCTACGAGATGGCCTTCTCCCGCGGCGAGAAGACCGAAGACATGAAGATCGTGGGCAAGGCGAAGGACACCGGCACGTCCGTCACCTTCCTGCCCGACCCGGAGATCTTCAAGGAAGGCACCGATTTCGACTACGACGTGCTGAAAGAGCGCATGCGCGAGCTGGCGTTTCTCAATAAAGGCCTCACCATCACCCTCACGGACAAACGCGCCGGCCGCGAGCAGGAAGTGCAGTTCAGCTACGCCGGCGGCATCACGGAGTACGTGCAGTACCTGAACGAGGGCAAGGACCTGATCAATCAGAAGGTCATCTCCTTCGAAGGGGAGAAGGACCGGGTCATCGTGGACATCGCCATGCAGTACCAGGACGGCTACAGCGAGAACATGTACACCTTCGTGAACGACATCAACACGGTGGAAGGCGGCATGCATCTGGCGGGCTTCCGCGCGGCGCTCACCCGCGTCATCAACAACTACGCCCGGGCGAACAATTTCCTCAAGTCGAGCGAGGAGAATCTCTCCGGCGACGACGTGCGGGAAGGCCTCACATGCGTTATCAGCGTGAAGGTGCCGAATCCGCAGTTCGAAGGGCAGACGAAGACAAAGCTGGGCAACTCCGAAGTGAAGGGCATCGTGGACGGCATCGTGAGCGAAGGCCTGCAGGAATTCTTCGCGGAGAACCCGGTGGACGCGAAAGCCATCATCGAGAAGAGCCTCCTCGCGCGGCGCGCGCGGGAAGCGGCGAAGAAGGCGAAGGCCCTCGCCCGCCGCAAGGACGCCCTCGAGATCTCCAGCCTGCCGGGCAAGCTCGCGGACTGCACCGAGCGCGACCCGAAGCTCACCGAGATCTACATCGTCGAAGGGGACTCCGCAGGGGGCAGCGCGAAATCCGGCCGCGACCGCCGGTACCAGGCGATCCTCCCGCTCCGCGGCAAGATCCTCAATGTGGAGAAGGCCCGCATCGACCGCGTCCTCTCCAGCGAGACCATCGGCACGATGATCATGGCCTTCGGCACGGGCATCGGTGACGATTTCAATATGGACAAGCTCCGCTACGACAAGATCATCATCATGACCGATGCCGATGTGGACGGCGCGCACATCCGCACGCTTCTCCTGACCTTCTTCTACCGGTACATGCCGCGCCTCATCACCGAAGGACACGTGTACATCGCCCAGCCGCCGCTCTACCAGGTGAAGAAAGGCCGCTCGAAGTACTACACCTACGACGACGACGAGCAGAACGAGCTCCTGGCGAAGATCGGCCTCGAAGGCTGCACCATCCAGCGCTACAAAGGCCTCGGCGAGATGAATCCGGAGCAGCTCTGGGACACCACCATGAATCCGGAGCAGCGCGTCATGCTGCAGGTGAAGCTCACCGACGCAGTGGAAGCGGATCGGCTCTTCACCATCCTCATGGGAGACAAGGTGGAGCCCCGCCGGAAATTCATCGAAGAGAACGCGAAGAACGTGACGAACCTCGATCTGTAAGAAAGAAAAGGCACGGCGGAAGCCGTGCTTTTTTCGCTTTAGAGAAAATTTTGATAATGGATACTTCCCAAAAGAATAAGACTAATATTTGGGTTCACATACAGGAAAATTGACAGGGTGTAGAAAATTGACTATTATAACCTTGAAAGGACTTTTAGAGATGTGCTTTAAATAAAAAATAAAATCACAGAGATGTGATATGAATTGAAGATTCAGGAAAGCAGGATGAATTAAATGAGTTATAATATTGGATCTTTTAATTTACGTGACTTTAATTTTTCTAATGTTAGCGCGGATATGCATCAGGAAAAACTTTCACGCGATTTCAATTTGATTGCCAAAATTATTGTACAGGAAAAATTTGATGTTATCGCTTTGCAGGAAATTAATTCTGGACTGGCATTGAAACATTTAATCTGTTATTTAAATCGATATAAGTGCCCATGGAGAGAATATACCGGCTGTTTCGGTGAGGAGATGCCAAATCAGAAAGGGCGGCGTGATCCAGAACGATATGGATTTATTTGGAATTCAAAACGGTTGCGTCTATTGAAAACTTACAGAAATCATAATCCTGGATATTATGAAAATGCAGGAGCAGGAAATTTGATTCGCCCTCCGTATTATGGACGTTTTACAGCCCGAGGGATGTTGGGAGGATGTAATTTTGAGCTTAGAATTGTAAACACACATATTTTGGGACCGACTTATAAGGGCGACAGGATTCAAGAGTTTAATATCTTAGTTAAACAAATATTGCCACGCATTTGTGATCATCGAGAACTTTCGGAAGATGGAGAATTTATGCCTGCGTATACATTTTTAGTAGGAGATTATAATTTGAGCTTGAATAAAGGTGAGCAGTCAGTATATAGAATTGGGACCATTACCGAGACGAGGTATACTGGTAAAAGAAGAAGCTATAAGACAGTGCAAAATCTAGCAACTACATTAAAAATGCCTAAAGATCAAAATCTAATTGAAGAATGCTATGCTAATGATTATGATCATTTCACTTATGAAACTGACTTGGATTTAAAATTAATTCTTGCGGTACAACGGGTAGAAGTATTGAATAAGTATTTTGCTGATATAGAGCAGCCCGTCGAAAAATTAAGACAGTATCGTGGCAAGGTATCGGACCATGTACCGATCAAATTGGTCGTTAATTTCAAATAATTGGGAGGAAGAAAAAATGACTGAAAAAAATTCAGTAATGAAACGAAATGAGAGAGAGTATTCTGAAAAGCTGAAAGCCGCTTGCGCCTTGAATATGTGTACGGTATCAGTTTCTCAAATTATAGATTATCGTGATTCTTATATTCTGGAACAGGAATATGATGCAATCCTGAATAATTTAAATCTCAAAGAAATCCCTAAAAGTGAAGCGCTACTTCGTATCATTAGCGAATTACTAAACACAATTACTTTTTTCCGTATCCAAAAAATCAAAAAAGAACAGATTGAGAAAAATTATCGGAGAAAGATAAGAAATGCGATTTGGGCAGCGATTCCAAATTTGAGCGTCATTGCGTCCGGTCAGCCTGTGGCAATTGCTTTTTCTTTGGCTACACAAATTGGCTCCGGCTACATGAATTATCGCAGAGAAAAGGCAAATGCTGGAGTGGATAGAGAAGATAAAGAAGTAGAATTACAGATTACAGCAATAGAACAATTAAGTGCATTGCGTCAAGAGCTATTTACGACTGCATGGCGATTGGCAGATGAATATGAATTTCCAGATGAATGGCGGCTGACGGAAAAACAGATCAAACAATATGATGATATCTTAATGGATCAAAATGAGTATAGAAAATATGCACGTTTGGAAGCTATTTCTCATAAGTTCATGGCGTATCCTCCTTTTTGGTATTTTTATGGACATACTGCACATTATATTGCTGAACAGGCAAGAAAAAGAATGTCTCAAAATAAATCGGAAGCAGCGTTAAATATAAGAGATTTGGAAATTGCAAAGAAGTATACGGAATTAGCGAAACAGCATTATGAATATTATTATTCGCTGACCTCTGCAAATCTTTTAAGAGAAAATCAGATGGAAGCAATTTTTGCGCTTGAATATATCGATTTATTATGGGGTGAAGAAAAGAAAGATTTTGATAAAATTCATGAATTGTTAAGGTTAGCAGAGGCAATGGCGCCAACGGCCTTTGATATTTTGCAACTGTGCGCGATTTCTTATTTGAAAGTTGGCGCAACGGATGATGCGGTAAGGTTATTCAAAATTCTTGTTAATGAAGGCTATAATGCGATATCAAATGCCAAATTTTTGAGTCGGCTTTACGTGTGCCAATATTTGCAGTCTAAAGAGAAGACCCCCTATGTGAATTATAAATTGTTAGAACTGCAAGTTGATCCTTTGTATCTTTATCCGATGCCTGAGACCAGGATAGATCAAACTCGGATAAATGCGCAAAATTTGGAACATGATTTTTTACTATCGCAAAAGTTACTTTTAAAGAAGGCATATCATAGAGCGTTAATAGCATTTGAAAAAAAGCAAATCATGAATTTCAATAAGACATTACCTTTGCCTCAGGCAAATTCTTATTTTGCTGAAAAATGTTATGGAAATACCTATCTTGCAAAAAAATATAGGGAAGAAATTATTAAGACCAACTTTAAGAGTAATAAAAAGGGATGTGTGCAACAACTGGCACAATGTAAATTTCGGGCGGGTTATATTCACGTGTTGAATGAAACGGTATCTGGAATAGAAAAGTTGTCCTGCTTTAGAAAGCTTGATAAACATGACGAATTGATCTACCTGATTGAAGCTAAAATCAGGCTAGCGAAAAAAGACCTCATGAAATTCCAAGAAGACATGAATCAGGGGTCTTTTAAAGAGGAAGAGTGTTTGGCGCTGATCAATGATTATTCATACCGTTATTTCACCGAAAAATTCTTTTATAACTTAATGAGAAAACTGTTTGAGAGGTTTGACTGTATTTCTAATATGAAAGAAGTGGAGTACTTAAATAATGATTTGGCAAGTTTTTGTGAAGACTATAACCTATTCCTACCTGATGGGAACATTGCTTTCAGTAAAAATATGAATGAGGTAAAAAAGACAGCGCGGAAATATTACGAGCCGGTATTTCAAATAGGGCTATTGGGCGAAGAGGAGGAGGAATCCGATAAAGAGAATCAAAAAAAGGAAAAATGCAATATTATCCAGAAAAATAGTTATGGCTTAATCTTGAATACTGATAATGCAGGCCTTATCTGCTGGGGAAGTCCAGAATTCTCTGCGTATTGGCAAAATGAATTCCTTCAAATGGATAATTTGGCCTTTGAATCGAGATATACAATTAGTCAAAGTGCATTTGCGATTCTTACTGATAAAACTAAGAAAGACGTTGATTTAATTTTTTGTGTTGAGGGGATTGCCATTGTCAATGGGAATATCATTCAGGATGTAATTCCTTATCAGAAAATTGAATGCCAAGAAGTTAGATATGCAAATGGACAGGCCGATCTGGAATTAAAAATTGGATATCCAGATGTATATTGGAATAAGAATGTGGATATTGCCGTATTGAATCGGATTGTGTCAGAAATGAAAAAAGCATCTTTGTATTAAAGGCATTATTAAGAGGAAAATGTTATGGAAAAAGATTATACGAAAATCATATCAGTTAAAAAGTCTATAGCAAAAGAAGTTATGACAAGTGAACAATTTAAAAAGTGTCAGCTTGCAATACGCACAGCTTCTATTGCTAGTGGTATAGCCGGCGTAAGCCCCATTCCTGGTACCGATATATTACCGATTAGTGCGGCACAAACGGGGATGGTTATCAGTTTAGGGAAAATTTTTGGTAAAGATATCACACTTGATACTGCAAAGACGATTATTAGCGCAACGGCGGCAACCCTCATCGGAAGAAATTTGGTAAAATGCATCCCCGTTATAGGATGGGGGATATCCGCAGTCGTAGCGGCTGGTCTTACAGAGGCGATTGGGTGGGCTGTAGCGGTTGATATGACGATTGAAGCGGAGATTACAACATTGCAGGCGGCAATGAAACCTTTTTTGGACAGAGAAAAATTAGCTCAAGAGGATCATCCTCGAGACTATGCTGAATATAAATCTTTGCGCAAGAAAAGCGAAGAAATCCTTGAAAAATTGCCTGCGGGGCATCCTTTCCGGGGGATCTATGACAAATTTGTTGATCTGGGGGTATTGTAAAGAAAATTTACGGAAACTTTACACACCTGCGATAGGATGAAAGAAAACAGCCGGCAGAAAAGAAACGGGGGATCGCCATGGAAGTCGAGCAGTGGGAAAAACAGCAGGCCGCGTATCGGACGGCGGACGGCTTTACGGACAAATCCGTGAAGGGGATGTGGTTCACCTTCGAAGGGCGGCTGAACCGCATGCGCTACTTCCTGCGCGTGCTCCCGGTGTACCTCCTCATGGGCGCGGTGTACGCCATCACGCACCACGTGGTGTGGTTGGCCGTGTTGTACCTGCCCATCCTGTGGTCGCTCCTCTCGCTCGTGTCGCGCCGGGCACACGACCTCGGGCGGGAACCGTGGCCCTTCTGGATCGCCGTCTGCCTGCCCGTGCTGAATATCGCGGTCGGGCTGTACCTTCTCTTCAAGCACGGCACGTACGGGGCGAACCGCTACGGCCTCGACCCGACGGAGTACCCCTACGACATCTGACAGTCCGCCGCTTCTCTCCGGAGAGGCGGCTTTTCTGCGCGTTTCTCACGGAGGCGCGGCCTGTGGTATAATACATTCGTTCTTTTCGCGCGCTCCGGCGCGCAAGTTGTCTTTTCTGAGAACCAACTATAAAAAACAGGAGGGAAAAATGCAGAAAGCAGTCATACTGTCCAGCGGCGGCGTGGACTCCACCACGTGCATCGCGGTCGCTGTGGAAAAACTGGGTGCGAAGAATGTGTCTACGGCATCCATTTTTTATGGGCAGAAACACCGGAAAGAGCTCGAGGCGGCGCGGAAGATCGCCGCGTACTACGGGCTCCGCCATTATGAATTCGACCTGTCGGAGATCATGAAATACTCCGACTGCGCGCTCCTCGAAGGCTCCACGCAGGCCATCGAGCACAAGAGCTACGCCGAGCAGACCGCGGAGCGGCCGGACGGCCGGGTCACGACGTACGTGCCCTTCCGGAACGGTCTCATGCTGTCCGCGGCGGCGGCGCTCGCGGCGTCGATCTACCCGGACGACGAGGTGGACATCTATCTCGGGGCGCACGCGGACGACGCGGCGGGGAACGCTTACGCGGACTGCAGCGAAGGCTTCCTCCGCGCTATGGGCGAGGCGGTCTCCATCGGCACGTACGGGAAAGTCCATCTCGCTGCGCCTTTCGCGGGCGTGGGCAAGGCGGCGGTGGTCGCGGAGGGGCTCCGGCTCCATGTGCCCTACGAGCTCACGTGGAGCTGCTACGAAGGCGGCGACCGGCCGTGTGGCCAGTGCGGCACCTGCCGGGACCGCACGGCGGCCTTCGCAGCGAACGGCGTGAAAGATCCGGCGCTGGAGGTGAAATGATGTATACCGTAGTGAAGACTGTGGAAGTGAGCGGGGCCCACCAGCTCAAGCTCCCCTATCCGTCGAAGTGCTCCCGCATCCACGGGCACAACTGGAAGATCGAAGTGACGCTCCGGAGCGAGACCCTCGACGAGAACGGCATGGTGCTCGATTTCTCCCGCATCAAGGACGTGGTGATGCGGCTCGACCACGCGTACCTCAACGACGTGCTGGGCGGGCTCAATCCCACGGCGGAGAACATCGCGAAGTGGATCGCCGACCAGCTGCCGCACTGCGTGCGCGTGGCCGTGCGCGAGTCGGAAGGGAACCTGGCCATCTATGAAAAATAAATTCCCCATCGCGGAAATCTTCGACAGCATCGACGGCGAGGGGAAGCGCACCGGCCTCATGGCCACGTTCGTGCGCTTCGCGGGGTGCAACCTGCGGTGCTCCTACTGCGACACCGCCTACGCGCTCCGGGAGGAGGACGCGGCGGAGCGGCTCACGGAGGACGAGCTCCTCGCCCGCATCCGCGCGTACCCGTGGAAGCGGGTGACCCTCACCGGCGGCGAGCCGCTCCTCCAGCCCATCGCCTCCCTGTGCGCCGCGCTCGGCAAAGAGGGATATGAGTGCAACATCGAGACGAACGGCGCGGTGCCGCTCCTGGAACAACGGCCGCCGCATCTGTTCTACACGATGGACTGGAAGTGCCCCGATTCGGGCATGGAAGGGGCCATGCGCGAGGAGAATTTCGCGCGCCTCGCCGCCTGCGACGTGGTGAAGTTCGTCGTGGGGAGCCGGCGCGACCTGTGCGCCATGGAGCGCGTGGTGCGCCGCCGGCTCTCGGGGCCCGGCGCGCCGCGGGGCTACGTGTCGCCCGTCTTCGGGCAGATCGAGCCGCGGGCGCTGGTGGAATTCGTGCGGGAGAAGCGGCTCGCGGATGTGACCGTGCAGGTGCAGCTCCACAAAGTCATCTGGCCGCCGGACATGCGCGGCGTGTGAAGGGAAGCATCCGGGAGGCCGGGTGCTTTTTTGTGCCCGTTTTCACGCGCCGTGTAAAGTCTGTAAAATTTTCCCGCGGGAAAAACGGATTTTTCTTTGCATTTTATAGACTGAATCATGACCAGCAGATATAATAAAGGCAGCAATTCCGGAGCCGCCCCGCGGCGGCTTCATTGGCACAAATTCATAGGGGGACTCCTCCGGGAGGCCGGCCGCAAGGGCGCGGTACAGGACGCAGGCGCGGTCTGTCTTTGTGCGCAAAAAGGAGGCAGAAATTGGAAACGAAACGTGATTTTATCTGGAAAATGGGCGGACAGCAGGGGCAGGGCGTCGAGTCCTGCGGCGAGATCCTCGGCCGCGTGCTGGCGCAGGAGGGCTACTCCCTCTTCAGCCAGCGCCTCTTCGCGTCCCGCATCAAGGGCGGCCACACCACCATCGCGCTCCGCATCTCCGCGGCGCACCGCGTAGCCACCATCGGCGAGAGCGTGGACTGCCTGGTAGCGCTCGATCAGGAGACGATCGACAAGCACGGGGAAGAAGTGCGCGAAGGGGGCGTCATCATCGCCGACCAGGCTTTCCATCCGAAATGGGAAGCCCACACGGGCCGTATCTTCCTGGCGCTGCCCATCACGGAGATCGCCAAGGCGCACGGCTCCATTCAGATGAAGAACATCGCCGCGCTCGGCATGTCCGCAGGCATCCTCGGATTCCCGAAGGAGCCGTTCTTCCAGTTCATCGCCGACCGCTTCGGCAAGAAGGGCGAGGCCGTCGTCGAGAACAACAAGCATGTCTTCATCGAGGGCTACGACACCGCGGTGGAAGCGGTGCAGGGCTCGGACTCCATCGGCCGCCTCGCCGCGCCGGAAAAATCCGAGCAGCTCTATCTCCTCGGCAATGAAGCCGCCGCGCTCGGCGCCATCGCCGCGGGCAGCCGCTTCATGGCATCCTACCCGATCACCCCGGCGTCGGAGATCATGGAATACATGATCAAGGTGATGCACAAGATCAAAGGCACCGTCGTCCAGACGGAAGACGAGCTCTCCTCGTGCATGATGGCCATGGGCGCGGGCTATGCGGGCGTGCGCGCCTTCACCGCCACCAGCGGGCCCGGGCTCTCCCTCATGGCGGAATCCATCTCCATGGCGGCCATGGCGGAGATCCCCGTGGTCATCATCGACGTGATGCGCGCCGGCCCGTCCACGGGCATGGCGACGAAAGTCGAGCAGAGCGACATCCGCTACGCCATCGGCGCGGGCCATGGCGACGCGGAGAAGATCGTCCTCGCCGCCGCCAGCATCGAAGACTGCTTCTACATCACCCAGGAGGCGTTCAACCTGGCGGAAGAATACCAGACGCCGGTCATCCTGCTCTCCGACCTCGAATTCGGCATGTGCAAGCAGTCCGTGCCCGCCTTCGACGCGGAGCGCGTCCCGATCCGCCGGGGCAAGCTCGTCCGCGAGGGCCTGCCGGAGCTGCCGAAGGCCGAATATTTCCACCGCTTCGCCGACAGCGAAGACGGCATCTCCGTGCGCACCATCCCCGGCGTGGCGAACGGCATGTTCCTCTCCACGGGGCTCGAGCACAACGCGTTCGGCAAGCCCGCCGAAGGCCAGGCGGACCGCGTGACGGGAATGGAGAAGCGTCACCGCAAGTTCCGCACCGTATCGAAGGCCATCCAGCCGTTCTTCGTCAATGAAGAAGACACGGACGCGGATCTCCTCATCGTGGGCGTCACCTCCACGGGCGGCGCGATCGACGAGGCCGTCGACATGCTGAAAGACACGGGCAAAAAGATCAACCATCTCCACCTGCGCCTCCTCTCGCCCTTCCCGGAAGAGGAGCTCCGCCCGTACGTCGAGGGGGCGAAGAAAGTCCTCATCGTCGAAGAAAATCTCACCGCGCAGCTCCGGGAGCTCTTTGCTTCCCACTTCGACTGCCACGAAAAGCTGCTGTCGCTCCTGCAGTATGACGGCACGCCCTTCGTCGCATCCACTATCGCAAAGAAAGCAAAGGAGGTCCTCTGATCATGGCGTCACCGAGAGAGTATAAAAACAGAATCATTCCGAACTGGTGTCCCGGCTGCGGCGACTACGGCATCCAGAACGCCATCTCCGCCATCTGCGCGAAGAAGGGCTGGGCCTTCGAGGACATCGCCCTCATCTCCGGCATCGGCTGCTCCTCCCGCATCGGCGGCTACCAGTACTGCTACGGCGCGCACACCACGCACGGACGGTCGCTGCCCTTCGCGCAGGGCATCAAGTGCGCCAACAAGGACATGCACATGATCGTCTGCTCCGGCGACGGCGACTCCTACGCCATCGGCCTCGGCCACATGATCCACGCGATGAAGCGCAATATGGACATCACCTACCTCGTCTTCGACAATCAGGTGTACGGCCTCACGAAAGGGCAGACCAGCCCGGCGTCCAGCAAGGGCTTCGTCACGAAGACCACGCCGGACGGCAACCCCGAGACCCCGCTCAACGTGCTCGGCATGGCCATCGCCTCGGGATGCACCTTCGTGGCGCAGACCTTCGCCATCGACGGGAAGCAGATGATGGACATCATCGAGAAGGCCGTCGACCACAGGGGCTTCTCCTACGTCAATATCTTCACGCCCTGCGTGTCCTTCAATAAATTCAACACGGTGGACTGGTACCAGAGCCATCTGAAAAAGGTGGAGGACCTGCACCCGAATTACAATCCGGCCGACATGGGCGCGGCGTTCCATCTGCTCGCCGAGACGGACAGCCTCGTCACCGGCGTCATCTATGAGGAAAAGGGCGTGGCGGCCTTCGATCAAATCACGCCGGCCGGCGACCGCCGCCTCGTGGACCATGTGGAGAAGCCGTCTCCCGAGCTCTTCGAAGATCTGGTGAGCGAATTCCGGTAAATCGTCCCCGTTTCCCCGTCTGTATATAAGGAGGATACTGCCATGCCTTCCGACCGCATGCTCGAATACTACTACGCCATGGGGCAGGACTCTGTCCATCTGGAACGGTGGGACGAGGCCGTGGCCTATTTCCGCAAGGCGGCGAACATGGGCGCTCGGGAAGGCGCCGCGGAGATCTGCGCCATCGGCCGCCGCTTCGAGGAGGGACGCGGCGTGCCGAAGGACGAGGAGAAAGCCCGGCTCTGCTACGAGGCGAGCGCCGAGTACGGGGACCGCGAGGCGTGCCTCCTCCTGGGGAAGCTCTATGCCCGCGGCATCGGCGGGGCGAAGCCGAACGTGCGGAAGGCCCGGAAGAATTTCGAGAAGGCGTCCGACGCGGGGAGCGCCGAAGCGGCGGCCTGCCTGGGCCGCATGTACGACGAAGGGGCCTTCGGCCGGGTGAATGCGGAGAAGGCGTTCCGGTACTACCTCCTCGCGGCGGAGCGGGGCTGGAGCGACGCCATGCTCATGACGGGCCTCTTCTACGCGCAGGGCGGCACCGTGCCGAAAGATCTGGAAAAGGCGGAGGCGTGGATCCGGAAAGGGGCCGAAGCGGGCACCGATGACGGCCGGGCCACGCTCCGCACGTTCCTCACCGTGGCGGCGGCGGAATACGCCTCCGGCGCGGCGGGCACCGTGGACGACGACCGGGCCGAAGCCATGGCGGACGAGGCGGAGCGGCTGGGCAATCCCGAGGCGTTCCTCCTCCTGGGCGAGACCTACCGCGGGCGGGTCCGCCGGCCGGGCCACGCGGAGCGGGCCTTCCGGTGCTTCCAGCGGGCCGACCGGAACGGCCTGCCCCGGGCGCGGGCGTCCCTCGGCCTCTGCTGGGAAGCGGGCATCGGCACGGAAGCGGACATCGGGAAAGCGGTGGAGTGCTACCGCTCCGCGGCGGAAGCGGGCGAACCTTTCGCCATGGCGCGCCTGGGCTACGCCTACGAACGGGGCGAGGGCATCGAACAGGACGAGCGGCTCGCCATGTCCTGGCTCATCAAAGCCGCTCTCCGCGGCGACCGGGGCGCGATCCACACTCTGAAGGAAGACTACAATTACCATCTGTGACGGGAAAGGCAGAGAGGGCATCCTCCCTGCCTTTTCGCGTGCACCGTATTCAGAATATGCAGAAAATACACGGACTATGCAGAGGCGGCGGCGGGGCCTGCGGTCCATAATGTACGGGAAAACGGGAAAATTTCAGAAAAGCAGAAAAATATCCGCATTTTCCTATTGCCATATTTATGCAGCTTGTTGTATAATCAGCACATGTTCCAAGACATGCCAATGTCTATCAGCCAATACAAACAGAAAGGCGGCTTTATCATGAGTGAAGTAAAGAAAGTAGTTCTCGCATATTCCGGCGGACTGGACACGTCCTGCATCATTCCGTGGCTGAAGGAGACCTATGACTGCGAAGTCATCGCGTGCACCGTCAACCTCGGCCAGCCGGAAGACTTCGACGCCATCCATCAGAAGGCGCTGGACTCCGGCGCTTCCGTGGCGGTCACCGTCGATGCGCGGAAAGAATTCATCGAAGACTATGCGTACAAAGTCCTCCAGGCGGACGGCAAGTACGAAGGCAAGTACCTCCTGGGCACCTCCTTCGCCCGCCCGCTCATCGGCAAGATCCTCGTCGAAACCGCGGAGAAGTACGGCGCGGACGCGATCTCCCACGGCGCGACCGGCAAGGGCAACGACCAGGTCCGCTTCGAACTGACCATCAAGGCGCTGAATCCGCACCTGAAGATCATCGCTCCGTGGCGCCTCTGGACCATCAAGTCCCGCGAAGACGCGATGGCCTACGCGGCGGCGCACAATGTGCCGATCAATCTCTACGACGAGAAACAGACGGAAGAAGAAAAGAAAGAACAGAAATACCCGTACTCCATGGACTGGAATATGTGGCACCTCTCCCACGAAGGGGACGATCTGGAAAATCCGGCCAACGCGCCGCACAAGGACATGTTCCTCGTGACCTGCGATCCGGAAGACGCGCCCGACAAGCCGGAGCTCGTGACCCTCGAATTCGAACAGGGCATCCCCACCGCGCTGAACGGCGAGAAGCTGGACGGCGTGGACATGGTGAACAAGCTGAACGAGATCGGCGCGCGCAACGGCATCGGCATCGACGACATCGTAGAGAACCGCCTCGTGGGCATGAAGTCCCGCGGCGTCTATGAGAATCCGGCTGGATCCATCCTCTACTACGCGCATCAGGAACTGGAGCACCTCTGCCTCGACCGGGACACGCTCCACTTCAAGGAAATGGCGGCCGTGAAATACAGCGACCTCGTCTATGACGGCATGTGGTTCTCGCCGCTCCGCGAAGCGCTCCAGGCCTTCTCCGATGAGACCTCCAAGACGGTCACCGGCAAAGTGACGCTGCGCCTCTACAAGGGCAACATCATGTCCCACGGCGCAGAGAGCCCGTACTCCCTGTACAATGAAGAATTCGTCACCTTCGGCGAAGACGACGTGTACAACCAGGCGGACGCGCAGGGCTTCATCAACCTCTTCGGGCTGCCGCTCACCATCCGCGCCCTGATGATGGAAAAGAACAAAAAATGAGCGAGGCCATGTGGGGCGGCCGCTTCACCAAAGCGGAGGAGAAATCGACGCAGGACTTCAATGCGTCCATCTCCTTTGACTGCCGTATGTACAAGGAAGATATCGCGGGATCGCTCGCCCATGCGGCGATGCTCGCGAATCATCATATCATCTCTCAGAAGGACCTGGAGGACATCACCTCCGGCCTCAAGACCATCAGAAAACAGATCGATGACGGAGAATTCACCTTTTCCGTCGCGCTCGAAGACATCCACATGAATGTGGAGAAGCGCCTCACAGACGCCATCGGCGATGCGGGAGCAAGGCTGCACACAGCGCGCAGCAGAAATGATCAGGCTGCGGTGGATACGCACATGTACGTGCGCCGCCAGATCGGCCGGCTTGCGGAAAAACTCATCGAAGTGGAAGAAGCGCTCCTCGAGATTTCGAAAAAATACAAGGATGTCATCCTGCCGGGGTATACCCACCTGCAGCGGGCGCAGCCGGTGCTCTTCTCGCACCACATGATGGCGTACTTCGCCATGTTCGCGCGGGACTTCCGCCGGCTGGACGACTGTTTCTATATGGCGGATATGTCGCCGCTCGGCGCGTGCGCGCTGGCGGGCACGACGTACCCCACCGATCCTCAGGAGACGGCAGAGGCGCTTCATTTCTCGAAGTGCTACGGCAACAGCCTGGACGCCGTGTCCGACCGGGACTATCTCATGGAATTCCTGTCGTTTGCCTCCATCTGCATGGTGCATCTCTCCCGCCTGTCGGAAGAGTTCATCCTGTGGAGCACGAGCGAATTCCATTTCATCGAGCTGGACGACGGCTACTGCACGGGCAGCTCCATCATGCCGCAGAAGAAGAACCCCGACATCTGCGAGCTCATCCGCGGCAAGACGGGCCGCGTCATCGGCCATCTGATGGCGCTCCTCACCATGATGAAGGGCCTGCCGCTCGCCTATGACAAGGACATGCAGGAAGACAAGGAAGGCGTATTCGACGCGATCGACACGCTCGGCTTCGCCCTCGACATCTACGCCGGCATGATCCGCACCATGACGGTGAACGGCGAGCACACCCGCGCCGTGCTGGAGAGCGACTTCTCCAACGCGACGGACATGGCGGACTACCTCGCGAAGAAGGGCCTCCCCTTCCGCAAGGCGCACGCCGTGGTGGGCCGCGCGGTGCAGCAGTGCATCACCCAGCATAAAGTGCTGAAGGATCTCACCCTGGACGAATTCCGGGCGATGAGCCCTCTCTTCGACGAAGACATCTACGACGCAATCGACATCGAGACCTGCGTCAGGAACCGCAGAAGCTACGGCGGCACCAGCCCGGAGCAGGTGGCGCGCCAGCAGCAGGAAGCGGCGGAAGCAGTCGCATTCATGAAAAAGCAGGCGGCGGAATGGAAAGCCGTCAGCGCGTTTCTTGAATAGATATTGGCGGCAGGAAGCTCCCTCATCCGAGGGGGCTTTTTGCTTGCTTGGCCCGGCGGACCGGACGGCGTACTTGACAGTAGACCGGTCCGCGGGCCTTGTCCGACTGCCCTGCCGGTCCGCTGCCGGTGCGGCGGGGAAGAAATGGACGGCCTACCGCATATGGGGGCGCGGCGCGCGAGGTATAACAAAATCTGGGTGGTATATAAGATTTCCATATCCCTTTGAAGAAAATTTGTGGCATCCCGCAGGGTGCCTTGCGCGGCGGATTCGGTGTACAATAATTTTATAAAAAGTTGTGCCCTGTGTGTGTGAATTGTAATACAGGATGCAGGTGATCAGATATGGATTTGGCACAAGATGTCTTGGCGATCCTGCAGGTGATTCTGCTAGACCTGTCTCTTGGCGGAGATAATTCCATTGTTATCGGCATGGCGGCCAAAGGCCTTCCGGAGAAGCATCAGAAGAAGGTCATCATGTTCGGCGCGGGCGGCGCGGTGCTGGCCCGGTTCATGCTGGCGGCCATCATCGTATGGCTTCTGTCCGTGCCGTACCTCAAGACGATCGGCGGCCTGATCCTCGTGTGGATCGGCATGAAGCTCATCGGCGAAGAGGATACGGGCGGCGACGACGACGTGCACGTGGAGGCGAAGACGACCTTCTGGGGCGCGGTGGAGACCATCATCCTGGCGGACTTCATCATGAGCCTGGACAATGTGCTCGCCATCGTGGCGGCGACGAATGAAAATCTGGAGCTCCTCGTAGCGGGGATGCTCATTTCGGTGCCGATCATCATGCTGGGCAGCACCATCGTGGTGAAGATCATGGACAAGTTCCCCCAGATTATCTATATCGGGGCCGTCGTCATCGGCTGGGCGGCCGGCGGCATGATGGTGACAGACCCGCACCTGGGCCTGCCCGAAGAGTGGGGGCTCTATGTGAAGATCGGCGTGACGGCGGTCGTGGCCGTGGGCGGCTTCCTCTGGCAGCAGATGGCGAAGCGCAAGGCGGCGCGGAAGCATCCCGCCGGCAAATAACGGGCGATTTCAGACACAGGAACGCATAAGGCACAGAGAGCGGGAGCCGTGTATAAAAGCGCGTCCATCGGTTTTATATTTCTTTTCCGGCGGTCTTCTGATGCCACAGCACAAGCAGACAGACGGGCCTTTTCAGGACCCGCGGATTGAAGCCGGAGGAGGGAAGCTTATGGAAATCGTGGAAGGCGCCTGGATGTTCTTTCAGGTGATCCTGCTGGATCTGGCGCTGGGCGGCGACAACTCCATCGTCATCGGCATGGCGGCGAAGGGGCTGCCTCAGCATCAGCAGAAAAAAGTCATCATATTCGGCGCGGGCGGCGCGGTGCTGGCCCGGTTCATGCTGGCGGCCATCATCGTATGGCTCCTGTCCGTGCCGTACCTCAAGACGATCGGCGGGCTGGTCCTCGTGTGGATCGGCATGAAGCTCATCGGCGAGGGCAATTCGGAAGAAGATGTGCACGTAGAGGCGAAAGCGACCTTCTGGGGCGCGGTGGAGACCATCGTGCTGGCGGACTTCATCATGAGCCTGGACAACGTGCTCGCCATCGTGGCGGCGACGAACGAGCATCTGGGCATGCTCGTGGCCGGGATGCTCATCTCGGTGCCGATCATCATGCTGGGAAGCACCATCGTGGTGAAGATCATGGACAAATTCCCCCAGATCATCTACATCGGCTCCATCGTCATCGGCTGGGCGGCCGGCGGGATGATCGTCACGGACCCGCACCTGGGCCTGCCGGAAGAATGGGGGCTCTATGTGAAGATCGGCGTGACGGCCATCGTGGCCGTGGGCGGCTTCCTCTGGCAGCATCTGGCGAGTCGCCGGAGCCGGAAGCAGGCGGCCGGCGGAGCAGACAAGACGGACACGGATTCCCCGGCGGAATGACCGGCCGCCTGTTTTCTGTGCGCGCCGTGCGGGAATTTTCCGGAGAGGTCTTTTTCCGGCGTGCAAAATGTGACATAATAAATATATGGCATAAATAAACGCAGGATGTATGCGGGAATTGGATAATCCGCCCTGCGGAGAACGAATACAGGAGAAGGAGGAAAGCGCATGGATGTTATGGAAGGCGCCTGGATGTTTTTTCAGGTGATTCTGCTGGATCTGGCGCTGGGCGGCGATAATTCCATCGTCATCGGCATGGCGGCGAAAGGGCTGCCCCACGATCTGCAGAAAAAAGTCATCTTTTTTGGCTCCGCCGGGGCCATCCTGGTGCGCTTCATCCTTGCGGCGGTGCTTGTGTGGCTCCTGGCCATCCCGTATCTGAAGACGATCGGCGGGCTGGTCCTGCTGTGGATCGGCATGAAACTCATCGGCCATCAGGGCCGGGAGGAAGAAGTGAACGTCTCGGCGCAGTCCACGTTCTGGGGCGCGATCCAGACGGTCATCATCGCCGACGCCATCATGAGCCTGGACAATGTGCTCGCCATCGTGGCGGCGACGAACGGAAACCTGATACTCCTCATCATCGGCATGCTCATCTCGGTGCCGATTATCATCCTGGGCAGCACGGTCATCGTGAAGATCATGGACCGCTTCCCGTGGATCATCTGGGTCGGAAGCCTGGTCATCGGCTGGGCGGCCGGCGGCATGATCGCCACGGACGAATACATGGCCCTGCCGGAATCGTATGCGCTGTATCTGAAGATCGGCGTGACGGTGCTGGTCGCCGCAGGCGGCCTCATCTGGCAGAAGATGGAGCGCAGACAGTCTGCGTGACAAGTGAACAGACCGGAGAAAGAGGAGCGCTCATGGGGCGCCCCTTTCTTATATATTTCATCCCGTTTCCCGTTGTAACAAAAAGTTAGGAGGACAGTCATGGACATCATGGGCAGCGCATGGGTCTTCGCGCAGATCATTCTGCTGGACCTGGCGCTCGGCGGGGACAATTCCATCATTATCGGCATGGCGGCGAGAGGGCTGCCGGAGAAACAGCAGAAGAAGGTCATCCTCTTCGGCACGGCGGGGGCCATCCTGGCGCGATTCCTGCTGGCGGCGGTGCTGGTCTGGCTGCTGGCGGTGCCGTATCTGAAGACGATCGGCGGCGTGATCCTGCTGTGGATCGGCATGAAGCTCATCGGCCATCAGGGCAAGGAAGAGATCCAGGTGGAGTCGCAGTCGACCTTCTGGGGCGCGGTGCAGACCGTGGTCATCGCTGATGTCATCATGAGTCTGGATAATGTGCTGGCTGTCGTGGCCGCGACGGAGGGCGACCTGTTCCTCGTCGTCGTGGGCATGCTCATCTCGGTGCCGATCATCATCGTGGGCAGCACCGTGGTGGTGAAGGTCATGAACCGCTTCCCGTGGATCATCTATGCGGGGAGCCTGGTCATCGGCTGGGCGGCCGGCGGCATGATCGCCACGGACGCCTTCCTCGGCGTGCCGGAGTCCTGGGGCCTCGCGCTGAAGATCGGCATGACGGTGCTGGTCGCCGCGGGCGGCTGGGTCTGGCAGCGCATGGCGGCCGGAAAGAAATAAAGGCTTCGAAAGAGGGCGGGCAGGTCCCGCTCTTTTTTGATGCGGGGCGTATGGTACAATAAAGGAAACGGCAAGGGGAGGGAATCATGAATACAGACATCCTGCTCGTCCTCGTGGCGGGCTACACGGTATACAAGATCGGCTGGGTGGACGGCTGGACCGCGGTGAATGCGTTCCTCGTGCTGTGCCTCGTCATCATCGCAGCGGCGGCGGTCTTCCGTCGGACGGGCTACTGGAAGCGCATGAAGGAAGCGCGGGACGCGGCGGAGAAAGAGCGCGGCAGTCAGGACGAAAAGTAAGGAGGGACAGCGCGATGGATGAGCTGCAGATCGTGAAGAAGCTCAACGGACAGTCCGGGAAATGCGCCCGCGCGGACCGGGCCATCGGAGGGATCGCCCGCTTCGGGCCCCTCGTTTTCGTGCTGTACGGGCTGTGGCTCTGGTTCGGCGGGCGCCGGGAGGACCGCATCGCCCGGCGGACGGCGGCGCTCACTGCGCTGGGCGGCGTCGCGCTGTGCTCGCTCCTGTCCTTTGCCGTCGGAAAGCTCTGGCGGCGGCCCCGGCCCTTCGTGCGGGACAGCGATATCCGGAATTTCACGAATCACGCGGCGAACGCGGCCTTCCCGAGCAACCACACCATGAACGGCGCGGTGGTTTCCGCGGTGATGATCCGCCTTGGCATGCCCGGTGGGAAGCTCCTGGCGGCGCTCACGGCGCTCATGGGCGGCGCGCGCATCTTCGCCGGCATCCACTATCCGTCGGACATCGCGGGCGGCGCGGCCATCGCGCTCCTTGTGGACGCCCTCGTGCTGGCGGGCGCGCCCTTCCGGCGGGCCGCGTCGGCGCTGGCAGCGGCGTCCGTCCTGGCGGAGCGGCTCTGGCGGCGCTTCCGGGCGCTGCGCTGAGGAGGCACCATGGCGGAAAGCGGCGGAAAAGAGACGGGCAAGGCGCTCCTCATCGTGCGCATCACCCAGATCCTGCGGCGGGAGTCCGACGAGGACCATCCGCTCTCGCAGCAGCGTATCCTCGAGCTCCTGGACGAGCGCTACGGCATGACGGTGGACCGGAAGTCCGTGCGGCGGAACCTCCAGCGCCTGCAGGACGCGGGCTTCCCCCTGTGCTGCCGGGAAGCGGAGCGCACCATGCACGGGCGGAAAGGCTCCATGAGCCTCGACTGGTACTGGAAACACCTCGTATCCGGGGCGGACGCGGACGCGCTGGCCGACGCGCTCCGGTTCTCCCCCCTGCCGCCGCTCCGGGTCCGGCAGCTCCTGGAGAAACTGCGGCAGCTCCCGAGCCGGCACGTCCGGGCGGACGCGGTGCAGGCGCGGAACGTGCCGCGTCAGGACGCGTCGGAGCTGGCGGAGCGGCTGCGCCCGGCGGCGGAGCTCCTCACCCGGGCCGTCGCGGAGAAAAAGAAGATTCGCTGCACCATGGACCACTATGAAGCGGACGGGAAATGGCATCACGACCGGACGGGCGCCGGGGAAGAACGGATCTTCAAGATCAATCCGTACGCCCTCTTCGCGGCGGGCGGGCAGTATTTCCTCCTCGGCAATCCAGACGGGGAAGAGGCGGTGCGGCTGTACCGCGTGTCCCGCATGAGCGGGCTGGAACTGACAGACGAGGCGGCGCGGCCCCAGCGGTCGCTGGACACGCTGGAAGGAGGCCTCTCTCCCGCGCAGTACCTGCACGTAGAGGAGACGGCGTATTTCGGTGCGGCGGAGCGGTGCACCCTCGACCTGCCGCCGGAATTGCTCACGCCGCTCGTGGAAGCGTTCGGGCGGCGCGCCCGAGTGCTCTCAGCCACGCTGAACTCCGTGCAGGCGGAGGTGGAGGCCGTGCCGGCGGCGGCCGCCGCGTGGGCCCTCCGGCAGGGCGGCCGCGTGAAAGTGACCGGTCCGCCCCATCTGGTGAAAACCATGAAAGAGACCGCGGCAGCGCTCGCTCGGCTCTACGGGGGCGCGCCATGACGGCGGCGCTCGGCATCGCGGGGGCCGTCCTCGCCCTGCTGCTCTTCCTCCTGCTCTGCCCGGTGGGGTACCGGTGCCGCGTGAGCCGGGAAGGCGGCTTCGCGGAAGTGCGGCTCTTCGGCGGACTTCTCCGGAAATCGGTGCGCTGGCCGGACGGCCGGACGGGCGGGGAGCCTGAGGCAGAAGAGGCGGAAGAAGAGGGCCGGGCGGACGAGCCGGCGCAGGCCGTGCCGGTCGGGAAAGAGACGCCGCTCCGCCTCGATGCGGACGGGACGCCCCTTCCGGCGGAGGAGGCGGGAGAAGAGAAGGCGGCGTCCCCGCAGGCGGAGGAAAGCGGACGGAAGCCGCCCGGCGCCCTTGCGGTCTTCTCCTACGCGTGGGACAATGGGACCGTGGAGATCGTGCTCCGCGCCCTGCGGAAGCTCTTCCGGCACAGCCGGCCGAAGACGTTCCGACTCACCGGGCGGGCCGGTCTGGGCGATCCCATGAAGACCGGGACCGCGGCGGGGCTCCTGTACGCGCTGCTCCCCGGGAGCGCCTGCATCCAGTGGGACTACACGGGCCGGTGCTTCGACGTGACCGCCGAGGCGCGCGGGTCGGTCGTCCCTCTCTATATTCTGTATATCATCGGCGGCGTGCTGGCTTCGGGGCCGGTGCGCCGGACGAGAGCGTACCGCGCGGGACGCCCCGTTCCGATTTCCCCGGATCACACATAACCGCAGGAGGCATCGTATGGACGACGCAGAAAGAAAGAAACTGTTCGAAGATTTCAAGACCATGATCACCACCGAATCCGTGGTGGGCCAGCCGATTTATCTGGGCGACGCCGTCATCGTGCCCTTCGTGGACGTGAGCTTCGGCTTCGGCAGCGGCCAGACCGGGCCGGAAGGGAAATCCGGAGGCGAAGCGGGGGGCGGCAAGCTCACCCCCACCGCCGTACTCATCCTGAAAGGGGAGCGGGTGGAGCTCTTCTCCATCAAGAACGCCGCCAGCACCACCGCGGTGGACAAGGTGCTGAACATGGTGCCGGAAGTGATCTCCCATTTCCGCAAGAAGAAAGAAAATAAAGAGCCGGCTCTCCCGGAAGAGGCCGCGCAGGCCGCAGCGGCAGAGACCGGAGGGGACGCGCCCGCTCCGGAAGAAGCGCCGGCCGGCAGCGGAGAAGAAGCCGCCCCCGCGCCGCAGAAATGACATTGACAGGCGGGATGGATTATATTATTATGATTAATATATTCCCGGGGACCCGTCCCCTTGTAAGGAGGAAAGACACATGAAGATGAAACAGATCATGGCAGCCGCTGCCGCTGCCGGTATGCTTACATTCGGCGCTGCTTTCGGCGCATCCGCAGCAGGCATCGGCTTCGTGAACACGAACGCGCTGATGCAGGCGCATCCGAAAATGGAAAAGGCCCGCCTCGACATGAGAAGCGCCGCGCAGAAAGCGGAACAGGATTTCCAGCAGCAGTCTCAGGGCAAGAGCGACGCGGAGAAGCAGAAGATCGCCGCAGACCTCCAGAAGCAGCTCGCAGAAAAGAACAGCTCCGTCATGGGCCCGATCGTACAGGACATCCAGAAAGCAATCCAGGAAGTCCGTCAGGCGAAAGGCCTTGACATCATCATCGATCAGGCTGTCGTCATCGACGGCGGCATCGACTGCACCGCAGAAGTCGGCCAGAAACTGGCGCAGTGATTTCCGGAAGGAAAGACCGCAGAGAGACCCTCTGCGGTTTTTTTGCGCCCTTTTTCCGGGCGGCGCGGTTCTGTCAGGCGGGCTTTACAAAGGAAGGGGAAGGCGGCGCGCGGCCCGCGGTTTGTCAAGATTCTTATAAATTTCTCATGAAAATTTGACAGAAACCGTATGGACTTTTTTCTCAAACGATGCCAATGCTCCGGTATATTGAAGGCGTGGTTACAACCAAATCAGGAGGTATCTGTATGAGAAAAAAATGGATGAAGGGCATGATTCTTTCCATGCTCGCAGGAAGCGCCGTCTTCGCTTCCGTCATGACCGCTGATGCGGCGGATATCCGCATTCTTCCGGTGGACACCGCGAAATTCTGGTCCGGCGTCAAGTTCGACTTCAACGTGGAAGTGGCGAACGCAAAGGATCTCCAGAACGTGGATATCACCATCAACGGCAAGCCCGCAGCGGACGTGCTCGGCAAGAACCTGGAACAGCAGGTGCTGGACAACGGCGTCGTCTCCTACCGTGCGAACGATGTCACCTTCAAGAATACCGGGGATTACCTGGTGAGCGTCACCGCCAATGACGCGGAAGGCAAGTCCGCAGCGGAAGCATCCTACACCGTCGTGCAGGAAAAAGCGGCCCGCCCGGCCAAGAACGTCATCCTCTTCGTGGGCGACGGCATGTCCCTGCAGGCGAGAGAGATCGCCCGCATCCTTTCCAAAGGCCAGACGAACGGCAAATATAACGACCTGCTCGCCATGGAAAAACTCGATCACAATGCGATCATCACTACGAGCGGCTACGATTCCCTCGTGACGGACAGCGCGAACTCCGCGTCCGCGTACTCCACGGGCCACAAATCCGTGGTGAACGCCATGGGCGTGTATGAAAACTCCACCGCGGACCCGCTGGACGATCCGAAGGTCGAGACCATCTCCGAGATCCTGAAACGCACCCGCGGCATGTCCATCGGCATCGTCACCCAGGCGGAGACCACCGACGCGACCCCGGCGGCCATGGTCGGCCACACCCGCCGCAGAGCGCTCCAGGATTATCTCGCGAAAGACTACCTCGCGGACTATCACCGTCCGGACGTCATCATGGGCGGCGGCTCTTCCCGCTACCTGCCGAATACGGTCATGGGTTCCAAGCGCAAGGACAACTTCGACGTCATCCAGGCGTTCAAGGATAAAGGCTATACCTTCGCCACCACCGACGCGGAAATGAAGGCGGCTCCGGCGGACAAGCCGCTCCTCGGCCTCTTCCACACCAGCACGATGAACGTCTACCTCGACCGTGAAATGCTGAAGAACCCGAAGGTGCTGAAAGGCTTCGACGACCAGCCGAACCTGATCGACATGACGAAGAAGACCCTCGACATCCTCAGCCAGAACAAGAACGGCTTCTTCGCGATGATCGAAGGCGCGTCCATCGACAAGCAGCTCCACGTCATGGACTGGCAGCGCGCGGCCTACGACACCATCGAATTCGATAAGGCCATCGAATACGCGGAACAGTGGAACAAGGAACACGGCGACAACACGCTCATCATCGTCGTGGCCGACCATGCGCACGGCGTGTCCATCAGCGGCACCTATCATGAACGGGACGGCAAGAAGGGCACCGAAGCGGTGCGCGTCTACCAGAACTCCATCATGCCGACCTTCCAGGACGCCGACAAGGATGGATTCCCGGACAATCCCGATCCGGACGTGACGCTCGCCGTCCAGTACGCGAACCATCCGGAATATTATGAAAACTACCACTTCATGCCCGTTCCGACCCCGCCGGCCCTCTCCGTGACCGAGACGGTGGAAGAAGCGCAGAACATCGGCGACAAAGTGGAATTCCATCAGGTCTCCAAGGCCAGCTCCAAGGCGAATCCGGCCCGCATCCATCCCGGCGACCCGGCAGAACTCATGCCGGCGAACACTCCGAAGGACGATCCGCAGGAATGCCATTCCGCTGACGACGTGCTCCTCAATGCAGGCGGCCCGGGCTCCGAATACTTCCACGGCGTCATGGACAATACGGAAGTCTTCTTCGGCATCCTCCGCGCGCTCGGCGTGAACGCGAACCACAGCGTGAACCCTGACCTGAGCAAGGAAGCGAAATAATGAAGGCGGCCCGCATCCGCCGGGCGGCCTGCGGCGCGTGCCTCGCTCTGGCGGCCCTGGCGGCTCCCTTTGCCGCCTCGGCGGAGGACCTCTCCTTCAGCGAACTGTACAGCGACTGGACGGCGGCGGGACTGGTCCTCTCCGAGAAGACCGAGTCCCTCGAGGGCAGCACCGTCACCATGACCGGCTACATGGCGCCGCCCCTCACGCCGACGATCCGCTTCTTCGTCCTCACCGAAGTGCCCATGTCTGTCTGCCCTTTCTGCTCGAGCGACGCGGACTGGCCCGACAACATCATCGTCGTGAAAGTCTCCGACCCGGTGACCGCGCTCCCGTACGACTCTCCTATCGCCGTCACGGGCACGCTCGAGATCGGCAGCGAGATCGACGCGGAGACCGGCTTCGTGAGCCAGCTCCGCATCGCGGCGGACAGCATCGAAGCGCTGTAAGAAAAAATGCAGGATGTCCTGTGGGACGCCTGCATTTTTCGCATACCCCGGGCACGCCCGGTTTCTAGGAAAGGACATGGTCCCATGATCTTTGGCGAACACATCATCTGCGATTTCCCCGACGGGAGCGGGCATCACCTCCGCGCGCTCTCGCTGGAGCAGCTCAGCCTGCCCGACGGCGCGGCGTGCGCTCTCATCGGCCCCTCGGGCAGCGGGAAATCCACCCTCTTCCACTGCCTCTCGGGAATCTTACGGCCTACGGCGGGACGCCTCTGCGTGGACGGCACGGACATCACCGCCCTCTCCGAAGATGAACTCTCCGCATGGCGGGCGGTCCACGTGGGGTACATCTTCCAGCAGGCCCTGCTCCTGCCGTACCTCACCGTCATGGAGAACATCCTCCTCGCGGCGGACATCGCAGGAAAGGACCGCGCGGCGAAGCGGAAAGAAGCGGAAGAGTGGCTCCGCCGCCTGGGGCTAGACGGCTGCGGGCCGCGCATGCCCGCCCATCTCTCCGGCGGGGAAAAGCAGCGCGTAGGATTCATCCGCGCCATCCTTACCGAGCCGCGCCTTCTCCTCGCGGACGAACCCACCGCGAGCCTCGACGCGGCGAACAGCCGCCTCATCATGCAGTGCCTCCTGGACTACCAGAAGGCGAGCGGCTGCACGCTCCTCTGTGCCACCCACGACCCGGCGGTGCAGGCGCTCTTTTCCATGCAGATCCATTTACAGAAAGGGGAGGCCGCCTCATGATCGCAAGACTGGCATTTCTTTCCATCGTGCGCCGGCCCGCGCGGCACCTGCTGCTCCTGCTGCTCCTCGCCGCGGCGTGTGCCCTGCCCGTATTCCTTCTCCAGATGACCGCCGGCCTCTACAACGGGCTGAACCGGGCGGTGGAACCCTTCCCCATCCTCGAAGGGGCGAAAGGCTCGCCGTACCAGCTCGTCATCAATACCATTTTTCTCCGGGACCATCCCATCGGGAATATCCCCTACGCGGAAGTGGACAAGCTCCGCCAGAGCGGCAAAGCCGATCTCGTCATCCCGCTCGCTTTCGGCGACAACTACCGGGGCTTCCGCATCGTCGGCACCGAGAAGGAAATTTTCGACTACCGGCCGAACCGGACCCGCGGGCCGTGGCTCTCCCTCGCCGAGGGCGAAGCCTTCGCCCGGCCCGGCGACGCCGTCATCGGCAGCGAGACCGCGAAGCGCGCCGGCCTCGCCGTGGGGAGCACCTTCAAGGGCATCCACGGCCTCGTCACCGGCGCGGGCGACGAACACGGCGGCACCTACCGCGTGACCGGCATCCTCGCGCCCGTGGGCGGCCCCTACGACACGGCCGTCCTCGTGGACATCGAAGACGTGTGGCGCGCCCACCGCCATGAGACCGGCGGCGCGGTCCGCCGCGGAGGCATCGTGCGCCGCAGCCGCGCGAAACCCGCGTCCGCCGAACAGGCGCCGGCCGCCGCCGTCTCCGAAGGCAAAGGCGACGTGACCGCCATCCTTGTCCATCCCACGGGCTACAAAGAAGCCATGCAGCTCCTGCAGGCCGCCCAGCGGGCGAAAGGCACCGACACCCAGCTCATCTTCCCGGCACAGACCCTCATCTCCCTCTACAGCATGGCCGGGCAGAGCAAAGAATTCTGGCAGCTCCTTACCGGCGGCCTCATCGGCGCGGCCGTGCTCATCACGCTCCTCGCCATGTACTGGAACGGCCTCTCCCGGCTCTCCGAATTCGCCCTCCTCCGCGCGCTCGGCGCGAAGAACACCGTCGTCATCCGCCTCCTCGCGGCGGAAGAATGCCTGCTCCTCCTCGCCGGGGCGGGCGCGGGCTGGCTCATCGGCTGGGGCGGCAGCGTCCTCGCCGCGCAGGCTGTCTCCGCCCACGCGGCCATCGTCATGACCACCGCGCCGGAATGGCAGACCCTCCTGCCGCCGCTGGCCATCCTTCTCCTCGGCATGCTCTCCGGCCTCATCCCCGCCTGGCTCGTGCGGAAGAAAGACATTTCCTCCAGCCTGTGAGACAGGCCCTTCAAAGAAAGCGCAGCTCCCTGCGGGCTGCGTTTTTGCGTGGAAATTTTTTGTGGAATCTGTAAAAAAATATGACAAGGGACAGCACGTGACACTGCCTGCGTGATATACTGCAGCCATAAGGTCAGGGGAAGCCTTATGCCACTCCTTTCCAATACGAACCTTATATTGGATTCCCCAAGCCTTCCTTTCTATTTTGTTTCATGATGGTTTTTCCTTTCCGGAAAAGGCGCAGCCTCGGCGGCCGTGCTTTTTTCGTGTGCTATAATGGGACAAAAACGGACAGGGAGGGCATATGTTTATCATCGGCTGTCATTTATCGGTATCGAAAGGCTATCTCGCCATGGGGAAGGAGGCCACGTCCATCGGGGCGAATACGTTCCAGTTCTTTCCGCGGAATCCACGGGGCGGGGCGTCGAAACCGCTCGTGCCGGAGGATGTGGAGGGGCTCCGCGCGTGGATGGATGCGCATCAGTTCGGGCCCATCCTCTGCCACGGAGCATACACCATGAACGGCGCGGCGGCGAGGGAGGAGACGCGGGACTTCGCCCGGCGGGCCATCCGGGAGGATCTGGCGAAGGCCGGGCAGCTGCCCCGGTGCCTGTACAATTTCCACCCCGGCGCGCACGTGAAGCAGGGCGTGGAGGCCGCCGTGCCCCTCATCGCGGACATGGTGAATCAGGCCATGGATCAGGACCCCATCCCGCAGTATGTGCTGCTGGAGACGATGGCCGGCAAGGGGACGGAGGTGGGGCGCACCTTCGAGGAGCTCGCGGCTATCATCGAGCGGGTGGAGCGGAAGGACCGCATCGGCGTGTGCCTAGACACGTGCCACGTGTACGACGGCGGCTATGACATCGTGGGCGATCTGGACGGCGTGCTGGCGGCGTTCGACGAGGTGATCGGCCTCGACCGGCTGCACGCGGTTCACCTGAACGACGACAAGAATCCTCTCGGCAGCCATAAGGACCGCCATGAGAAGATCGGCGAGGGGACCATCGGCCTGGACGCCATGGCGGCCATCATCAATCATCCGAAGTTGCGGAATCTGCCGTTCTATCTGGAGACGCCGAACGAGCTCCCGGGCTACGCCGCGGAGATTGCTCTGCTGAAATCCCTGCGGAAAGAATGACGGGGAAAGAGCAGACAGCACCGCGTCCGCTGCCGCGGGGGTCCCTGCGCCTTGCAAAACGGGTCGGCCGTGGTAAAATATAGACATAAACCTAAGGTATGCTTCACAAGAGGCAAAAGAAAAAGACGGGCTGCCACCCGTCTTTTTCTTTTGGGTTTTGATTTCAGCGCCGGTGTTCCAGCCAGTGCTTAAATGCGATGGCGGCACATTGCACTAAAATCGGGGCAAGCAAAGAGCCCAAAACAAAAGTCCCTAAAGTATGCTCCTCCAAGAGACTCACCTCCTTTCTCTCAATGAGCGGAGGATGGATTTATTATAGCACATCTGTACGCGGGAAAAATGAAACGGGCGGGCCCGCCTTTTTTCGTGTGCGGTTTTACGGTACGCGCCGGCGGGCGGAACGTGTATAATGAAGGAAACAGATTTTTGGGCGCGAAGCGCGGAAGGAATCGGATCATGAAATTCATACATACGGCAGACTGGCATCTGGGCAAGCTATTTTACGGGCAGTACCTCACGGAGGAGCAGGCGTGGGTGCTGCGGGAGCGTTTCCTGCCCCTCGTGGACGAGGTGCGGCCGGACGTGATCCTCCTCGCGGGGGACGTGTACGACCGGTCGGTGCCGCCCGCGGAGGCGGTGGACCTCTTCGACGAGATGGTGTCGGAGATTGTGGGACGGCGGCGCATTCCCTTCCTCGTCATCAGCGGGAACCACGACAGCAGCGGCCGCCTGTCTTTCGGGAGCCGGCTCCTCGCGGCGGAGGGGCTCTATATGTGCGGCGACCTCGAGCGCACGGTGCGGCCGGTCATCCTGCGGGACGCGGACGGGGAGGTGGCCTTCGCCCCCATGCCCTATGTGGAGACGGCAGAGGTGCGCCGCGCGTTGGATGACGGGACAATCAGCGGCCACGAGGCGGCGGTGCGGGCCCTGTCGGAGCACCTGCTCGCGGCGATCCCCTCCGGCATACGGCGCATCGCCGTGGCGCATGATTTCATCGCCGGCGGCGCGCCGAGCGACAGCGAGCGGCCGCTCTCCATCGGCGGGACGGAAGTGGTGTCCGCGGACATCTTCGCGCCGTACCACTACACCGCGCTGGGCCATCTCCACGGGCCGCAGAAGGCGGGCGGCTCGGAGGTCATCCGCTACAGCGGGAGCCTCATGAAATATTCCTTCGGCGAGGCGAACCAGAAGAAGGGCGTCATCGCGGGCGAGATCGACGGGCTCGGCATGGTGACGGCGTCGTTCCTGCCGCTCGCGCCGCGGCGGGACGTGCGGGTCATCCGGGGCACCTTCCGGGAGCTCATGGAGCGGGACGACGAGGCGCCGGACGACTTCCTCCTGGCAGACCTCATGGACGAAGGGCCGGTGATTGACGCCATGGCGCGGCTCCGGGTGAAATATCCGCACGTGATGGCGCTTCGCACGCATCTCGCCATCCGGGAGGACAGCGGGGCGCGGACCGGCGTGCGGGAGCAGGTGGATATGATGGACATGATGGAGACGTTTTCCGAGAAATTTCAGGGGCGGCCCCTCACGGACGAGGAGAAAGCCTTCCTCGCGGGTGTCCGGCAGGACATGAAGGAGGCGGAAGCATGAGACCCATACGGCTGGAAATGGCGGCCTTCGGGCCCTACGCGGGCCATACGTCGCTCGATTTCACGTGCCTCGGGGACAATCGGCTCTTCCTCATCTGCGGGCCCACCGGCGCGGGGAAGTCCACCATCCTCGACGCCATGTGCTACGCCCTCTACGGGAAGACCAGCGGCGGCGAGCGGAGCGGGGCCGGCCTCCGGAGCGACTACGCCGGGCCGGACGTGCTCACGGAGGTGACCTTCGATTTCGCGGTTGGGGACAAGACATACCGCATCTGGCGCTGTCCGGAGCAGATGCGGCAGGGCAGACGGAAATCGGGCCAGCTCGTGCAGCAGAAGCCCGAGTCCGCGCTCTACGAGCTGGACGGAAAAGAGCCGCGGCTCCTCGCGGCGAAGGAAACGGAGAAGCGCGCCGCCGAGCTCCTCGGCGTGGGGGTGGAGCAGTTCCGGCAGATCATCCTCCTGCCGCAGGGCGAATTCCGCCGGCTCCTCCTGGCAGACTCGAAAGAGCGGCAGGGCATCATGCGCCAGCTCTTCCACACGGAGCTCTATGAGAAGCTGGAGGACGCCATCGGGGCGAAGGCGCGGGACCTGGAGAAGCGGCGGAAAGAGGCGGACCTGACGCTCCAGACCCGGCTCTCCACGTGCGGCGCGGATACGATGGAAGCACTCGCGGCGAAGACCGCCGAGGCGGAAAAAGAAACGGAGGCGGCGGCCCGGCAGTGCGAAGCGGCGGAGCGGGAGGAAGCGGCCTTCCGGAAAGAATACGAGAAGGCGCAGGCCCTCGCGGGGGCATGGGCGCGGCTCGAAGCGGCGGAGGCCGCGGGACGTGCGCTCGCCGCACAGAAAGACGCCATGGAGAAGCAGGCCGCCGAAGTGGAGCGCATCGCCGCGGCAGCCCGGCTGAAAGACGCGAAGGAAGCGCTCGACCGGACGCTCGACGACGGCCGGACGGAAGCGGCGCGGCTGAAGACGATCACCGCGCAGGCGGCGCGTCTCCGGGAAGAGCAGACCGCGGCGGAAAAGAAAGCGGCGGCCCTCGAGGCGGAAGCGCCCCGGCGGAAGGAGCAGGCGGAAGAAGCGGCGCGGCTCGTGCGCACAGCGGAGCTCGCGGCGGGATGCCGGCAGGCGGCGGAGCAGGCGGCCCGGGCCGAAGCGGCATGGAAGCGCGCTGCCGCGGCGCGTCAGGCGGCGGAGCAGAAGAAACAGGCGAAGGACGCCGCGCGGACCGCAGCCCGTCAGGATGCGGCGGCCTACGAACTGGCCTTCCTCCACGGGCAGGCGGCGTACCTCGCCTCCGGCCTCCGGGACGGCGAGCCCTGCCCCGTGTGCGGCGCGGTCCATCATCCGGCCCCGGCCGCGGCGGCGGGCGACCTGCCAGACAAGAGCGCCGTGGAAGCGAAGCGGCAGGCGGCCGACAAGGCGGAGCGGGCAGCGGAAGAAGCGGCCCGGACGGCGGAAGCGGCGCGGCAGGAAGAATCGCAGCGGGCCGCGGAGCGGGCGTCGGCGGCCGCGGCGCTCGAGATGATCGAGAAGGAACTCCCGCCGGACCTGCGGGACCCCGAGGCGGTACAGCGCCGGCGGCAAACACTCCTCCGGGAGCAGGCACAGTGGGAAGCGGAGCTGCAGAAAGCGCGGGACCTCCGGCAGCAGACAGGCGAAGCGCGGAAGGGCGCGGAAAAAGAAGAGGAGCTCACCCGAAGCCGGGTAGAGACGCTCCGCGCCCAGTACGCCGAGCGCAGAGAAATGCTCTTCGCTCGTGCGCAGGCGGCGGGCTTCGCAGATATCGCGGCCTTCGAGCCCTATTTCGCCCGGCTCGGCGAAGAAGCGGCGCTCCGGCAGGCGCTCACCGACTACGAAGCCCGCGTGAAGGCGGAGAAGGACAAGGCGGACGCGGCGCGGAAAGACACGGGCGGCCGGCCGAAGCCGGACATGGCGCAGTGGGAGACCCGGCAGGCCGAAGTCTCCGCCCGCACGAAAGCCGCCGTGGAGACCGCGGCCCGGTGGAAGAGCACCCTCGCCCTCTGCCGGGACACGCAGCAGGCGGCGGACGCCATCCTCGCCGGGCAGAAAGAGATCGACCGGCAGTACCTGCTGGCAGGGCGGCTGGCGAAGCTTTTCCGGGGCGACGAGAACGGGGTGAATCTGGAGCGGTTCGTGCTGGGGGCCCTCCTGGACGACGTGCTCCGCAAGGCGAATCTCCGTCTCTCCGCCATGAGCGGCGGGCGGTACCAGCTCTCGCGGCGGCTGGACCGGGACGACCGGCGGAAGAAGAGCGGCCTCGATCTGGACGTCTTCGACAGCTACACCGGACAGGCCCGCCCGGCGAACACCCTCTCCGGGGGCGAGACCTTCCTTGCGTCCCTGTCGCTCGCCCTCGGGCTGGCGGACGTGGTGCAGGAGTACGCCGGAGGCATCCGCCTCGACGCCATCTTCATCGACGAAGGCTTCGGCACCCTTGACGCGGAGAGTCTCGACCTCGCCCTCCGCACCCTCATCGGGCTGCAGGGGCAGAACCGCCTCGTGGGGATCATCTCGCACGTGGCGGAGCTGGAAGAGCGTATCCCCGCCAAGCTCCGCATCACGAAGACGGACTGCGGCTCTACGGCCGCCTTCGAGATCCGCGTGTGAAGAGGGGCATATATAGAGAGAAATAAAAAGAAAGAGCTGACCGTGCGGCCGGCTCTTTTTTTGCGTGCGCGTGCGGTTCGCACACATTGGGGCGGGCCCACATAGAGAGGCCGTACGTGTCCGAAACACACGACTGTTTCCATTTCTGGAATGGGATTCCATGGTCTCCGACATTCTTTCCGGCCGCCCGGAAAGAGTGTCGGCCAAGAAAGGGAACGCCGCCGCGCGTTTCCGGCCTAAGTCGGGCACCGTCTCAGCTGACAGGCCGCAACTCGCTCGCTGCGCTCGCTCAAACACGGCGTCCTGTCTTCACGCTGAGATGATGCCCGACTTCCCCCTGCGGGGTCGGCCTCCAACGGAACGGGCGGGGAGCTGCACCAGTGATGGACTTGCATTGTGCATAGGATGCGGGTCTCATTTTCAACGAGCACAGTTCGCACACACAGGGGCGGGGCCACATCGGGATGACTGCCTTTTTCTTCCTGGCCGTGGAAGTTTTGTATCGCGTGCAGGCACGCTCCCGTGTGCTGACGTGAAGGCACATCGGCGCGGGCTCACATCGGGAGGAAGGCCTTCTTCCACATGCCCGTGGAAGATTTGTGTCGCATGCGAGCATGCCCCCTTGCGCTGGCGTGAGGGCAGAAGGAGCGGCGGGCCTGCATGCGCGGACGGCTCGCCGGCGCCGGGCGGGGCGCCGTGAAAGTTGGCGGGAAATATGCTATATTTATACAAAGTACACCGGTGAAGGGGCCGCGGGAGCGGCTTTTCTTCCTGTCATAAAAGAAAGGATGGGTTTGATGAACATTATTGACGAATTGAAGTGGCGCGGCGCGGTGAATCAGCAGACGGACGAGGAGGGGCTTTACGAGCTCGCGGGCTCGCAGTCGATCTCGCTGTACTGCGGTATCGACCCCACGGGGGACAGCATGCACATCGGCCACCTCATCCCTTTCATGATCCTGAAGCGGTTCCAGATGGCGGGGCATCATCCGTACATCGTCATCGGCGGCGGCACGGGGGCGATCGGCGATCCGTCCGGCCGGAAGACGGAGCGCGTGCTCCAGTCGGCGGAGCAGGTGCGCCACAATGCGGAATGCCTCACGGCGCAGATGCAGAAGCTCTTCGGAGGGGACGGCACGTTTTCCATCGTCAATAATTATGACTGGCTCTCGAAGATTTCCCTCCTCGATTTCCTGCGCGATTACGGCAAGCTGTTCAGCGTGAACGCCATGCTCGCGAAGGACGTGGTGGCGTCCCGCCTCGAGACGGGCATTTCCTTCACGGAGTTCTCTTACCAGATCCTTCAGTCCATCGACTATTACCAGCTGTACAAGACGTACCACATCCAGCTGCAGATCGGCGGCGCGGACCAGTGGGGCAACATCACGAACGGTATCGAGATGATGCGCAAGAAGGAAGGCATCACCGGCGTGTACGGCCTGACGATCCCGCTCATGCTGAAGGCGGACGGCACGAAGTTCGGCAAGACCGCGGGCGGCGCGGTGTGGCTGGACCCGAAGAAGACGTCGCCGTATGAGTTCTTCCAGTTCTGGTTCAATCAGGATGACCGGGACGTGGTGAAGTACCTGAAGTATTTCACTTTCCTCTCCCACGAGGAGATCGACGCGCTCGAAGCGGAGACGAAGGAGCATCCGGAGCACCGCACGGCGCAGCGCCGCCTCGCGGAGGAGGTGACCCGCTTCGTCCACGGGGAGGAAGGCCTCGCGGAGGCGGAGCGCGTGACGAAGGCGCTCTTCACGGGCGACGTGGCGGAGCTCTCCGGCGCGGAGATCGAGGGGGCGTTCCGCAATACGGCAGGCGGCGTCATTTCCGCCGCGCCCATGAATATCGTGGAGGCGCTCATCGAGGGCGGCGTGGAGAAATCGAAGCGGCAGGCCCGGGAGGATGTGAAGAACGGCGCGATCCGCGTGAACGGCGCGGCCATCCGCGACACGGAAGCGGAGATCGCCGCGCATCCGAATACGGACGGGCGCTACATCATCGTCCGCAAGGGCAAGAAGAATTATTTCCTGCTGGAAGTGAAGGCGTGAGGTGACGGCCATGGAATTCCGTTTCGATCACAACAATTTCAACGTCCTCGACCTGGAGAAGAGCCTCGCGTTTTACGAAGAGGCACTGGGGCTCCATGAGACGGGCCGCATCGACGGGCCGGACGGGGCGTTCGTCATCGTCTACCTCGGCGACGGCGCGTCGAAGCACCGCCTGGAGCTGACCTGGCTGCGGGACCGGAAGGAGCCGTACAATCTGGGGGACAACGAGTTCCATCTGGCGTTCACCACGCCGGACATGGATGCGGCGCACGCGCTCCATGAGAAGATGGGATGCATCTGCTATGAGAATCCGGCCATGGGCATCTATTTCATCCACGATCCGGACAACTACTGGCTGGAGATCGTCCCGGAAAAGAAGGCATGAAGCCGCTCTTTGAGCGGACCGCGCGGGTCGTCGGCGAGGCGGGCGCGGAGAAGCTCGCCGGGGCGTCCGCGGCGGTCTTCGGCATCGGCGGGGTCGGTTCGTACGCGGCGGAGGCGCTCGTCCGGGCCGGCGTGGGGCACCTTTTCTTCATCGACAGCGATGCGGTGGAGGTGACGAACCTGAACCGCCAGCTCGTGGCGGACCTCTCGACGCTCGGCCGGCCGAAGGCGGAGGTCATGGCGGAGCGGGCCGCGCGGGTGAATCCGGACTGCCGGGCGGAGGCGCTCGTGCGCCGGTACGCGCCGGGGGACGAGGCGTGGCTCGCGTCGCTCGCGCCGGATTTCGTCATCGACGCCGTCGACGACGTGCCGGCGAAGGTGTCGCTCGCGGAGGCCTGCGCGCGCCTCGGCATCCCGGAGGCGTCGTCCATGGGGACGGGGAACCGCCTCCGGCCGGAGCTGCTCACGGTGTCGGACATTTACGCCACGTCGGTGGACCCGCTCGCGCGGCGCATGCGGCGGGAGCTCCGCGCGCGGGGCGTCGCCCGCCTCACGGCGGTGTGGTCGCGGGAGAATCCCGTGAAGACCGGCGCCGGCGCGGTGGGATCGGTGTCGTTCGTGCCGCCCGCGGCGGGGATGATCCTCGCGGGGCTGGCGGTGCGGTCGATCCTCGGGGAGGAATCGCTATGAAATACGGGCTGCGTCATCCGGAATGGATCACGCTCACGGTGGACGGACGTCCGCATTACGGGTACGACCAGGAATGGTACCCGGACCGGTGGCAGCGGCTGGCCGGCTGCGGACCCACCACGGGCGCGGCGATCGCCGCGTACCTCGAGGCGAAGGAGACGGGCCGGGTGATCGCGTCGCGGGAGGACGCGCTGGCGAAGATGCTCGCCTTCTGGCCGTACGCCACGCCGCGCATGCACGGGCTGTACAAGGCACGGTGGCTCATGGAGGGACTCGCATCGTACCTGGCGGACCACCGGCTCCGCGGGCGGGCGGACATGATGGCCGTGCCGCTCCTGGCGCCCCTGCGGCCGCCGCTCTCCGACGTGGCGCGCTACGTCCGGGAGGGGCTCGAGGCGGACGCGCCGCTGGGGTTCCTGAATCTGCACAACGGCGGGATCGAAGCCATCTACAGCTGGCACTGGATGCCGCTCGCCGCGCTGGAGGAGCGGGAGGACGGCACGGTCCTCGCCACGGCGCTCGACGAGGGGAAGACCGTCGTCTTTGACCTCGGGGCATGGCTGTCGCGCACGAAGTTCGGCGGCGGACTGGTCCGCGTGATGGACACGGAATAAGATAAAGGAAAGGGCACCGGGAGAAGCGGTGCTTTTTTCATGCCGAAAAACTTTGAAATTTCAAAAAATAGGATATAATGAGTCTGATAGAAAAAGGAGGGACGAAATGGCATCGTATGTCAATGTGAACATCCGCATGGATGCGGAGCTGAAAAATGAATTCGAGGCGTACTGCAAGTCGGCGAATCTGTCCATGACCCGGGCGTTCAATCTGTTTGCCCGCGAAGTGGTCCGCGGAAAGAAGATCCCCTTCGAGACGGCCGGGAAGGAAGCCGGCGCGGGCCGGGAGAGCCGCCGCAAGGAGGCGGCGCAGTCCATGTTCCGCACGTACGCGGCGGTGGGCGAAATGATGAAGGAGACCGACTGAGGACGTCTCCGGAGAACGGGCGCGGCGGATGCCGCCTTTTCTTTTGCCTTTTTCCCGGCCGGGGCCGGTGTGGTACAATGAAAGAAAACCCGTTGATTTCCAAGAAGGAGGGATCGTATGAAACGATGGACCATTCCGGCGCTCCTGGCGGCGCTCCTCGTCCCGGCGGCGGCCGGCGCGGTGAGCCCGGCGGAGCTGGCCGACACGGCGAAGTACCGCCCGGTGTACATGAGCGAGGCGGGCACGCTCTACGCGGACCTTTCGAGCATCAAGACGGGCGACCCCGTGGAGGGGCAGCTCCCGCTCATCCAGGCGGACCTGTACATGGAGAGCTACCAGCCCATGCCGACCTATGAGACCATCGCCTCGGGCGAGCTCGTGCAGTATGTCTTCGCGTACCACACGAAGCTCCTCGCGGTGCACCGCATGGGCGATACGGACGGGCCGCTCCAGTACTACATCGACAACCGGCTCTTCGGCATCTTCGACCGGGACGGACGGCCGGCCGACGTAGCCCCGCAGGCGGGCGAGGCGCAGTCCTTCGCGCTCACCGGCGAGGCACAGGACATCTATCTCCATCTGTACCGCTGCCTCTGAGACGCGCTCCCCGGCCCTGTCCGGGGAGTTTTCACGTGCTGGACAGGACAGGGGAAATATGATACATTAAGCACAAAGCAAAAGTAAACAGAAGCATCGATGGAGAATGCATATGAAACTCAGCATAGCAGGCGGCTGCGGCGATTTTGGGCGCAGCTGCTTTTTTATATCCGGAAACCAGCACGCCTATATCGTGGACTGCGGCACGTCCACGGACGGCATGGACCGCGTGCCGGACCTCACCGCCGAGGAGATCCGCAGCGCGGAGTACCTCTTCCTCACCCACTCCCACCGGGATCACACGGGGGCCGTGGAGTTCGCGGAGGAGGCGGGCTTCACCGGGCAGGTGATGATGTCGGCGCAGACCTACCGGCAGCTCTCGTACAAGCCGAAGAACGCGGTCATCATGGACTCGACCGCGCCCGAGGTGGAGCTCCTGCCGGATTTTGTGCTGCACTGGGGCCGCACGGGCCACTGCTGCGGCGCGGTGTGGTACGCCATCACCTGCGAAGGCAAGACGGCGTTCTTCTCCGGGGACTACCGCGAGGGCGACCCGTTCTACCGGAACGACCCGGTGCGGGACCTCGCGGCGGACATCGCGGTGATCGACGCGGCGTACCCCACGGAGGAGACCGGAGACGCCATGCGGGAGCGCTTCCTCGCGCGGGCGGAGGCGCTGCTCGCGGACGGGCGGCCGCTCATCCTGCCGGTGCCTCGCTTCGGCCGGGGCCTGTCCATCGCGGCGGCGCTGTGGGCGCGGACCGGCGGCCGGTACGCCATGGCCATGGACGACCGGCTCCTGCGGGAGTGGCGCACCTTCGCGCGGCGGAAATATTTCGTGAAGCCCTCCGTCTGGGACGTGCCGGTGGAGGCGTTCCGTCCGTGGGACGGCGCGCACATCGCCGGGCCCGGGGCGTATTTCCTGACGGACGCGCAGCTTTCCCATGCGGAGAGCCGGCAGCTCGCGGACAGCGCGCCGGAGGCGCGGATCCTCCTCTCGGGGAGCGTCCACGGCTACGGCCGGGCGAAGGAATACGTCGAGTCCGGCCGGGCGGAGCAGGTCCTCTGGCCGAATCACATGACGTACGGCGAGATGCGGGCGCTCGCGGGAGCGAACCGGTTCGCCCGGTGCATCCCCTTCCACGACCCGCGGCGGAAGCCGGAAGCGCTCCTCTATGAATTCTGAGCGGGCGGAAAGCACTTAGAGGAAAAGTGCTTCACGGGTAATAAATTTTTTCTTGCAGGCAGACGCCGCGGAGCGTCCGGACCGGGCGCGGGCGGAGCGGCTGCTGTGATATAATACAAAGAGAAAGAACTTCTCTGAACCCGGAAAGGAGTGGCATGGAATGATCAGTTACAAGAAAATCCTCGTACCCTATGACGGCTCTGAACACGCGAAGAAGGCGCTCTCTCAGGCCATTGACCTCGCGGAAGCGGGCGGCGGGGAATTATATATCGCCAGCGTGTGCAATATCGTCTCTGTGATGAGCAACTTCGACCAGGTGTCCATCGCGGAGGGCTGCCTCACCACCCAGCTGTCTCAGGATCTGGAAAAACAGTGCCGCGCGGATCTGGCGGAAGCGGAAGCGATGGTGCCGGAAGGCGTGAAGGCGGAGTCCCGCTTCGAAGTGGGGTCCCCGGGACCGGTGCTCCTGCAGCTGGCCGACGAGATCGGGTGCGACCTGGTCGTCATGGGCAGCCGGGGCCTCGGACCGCTCAAAGGCATTTTCATGGGCTCCGTGTCGAGCTACATGGTAAGCCGTGCGAAATGCCCGGTGCTGATTGTGAAATGATGGACGGGAGGCCGCGCAGCGCGGCCTCTTCTTTTTGGCCGGGACGGACCCCGGCGGGGAAAGGGGGCAGGCTATGGACACACACGGGCAGTGGCTGAAAGCGAGGCTGGAGGAGTGGACGGCGGAAGGCCTCATCACGGACGAGGCGGCGGAGACGCTCCGCGCGCGGTACGGCCGGCTGCCGATCCGTTCGTGGACGGGGCCGCTCTTCGCGGCGGCGCTCTTCTGCTTCGCGGCGGGGGCGGCGTTCTCCGCGGCGGGCGTGTGGAGCGCGCTCTCGCAGGATCAGCGCTTCCTCCTCGCGGTGGTGCCGGTCGTCCTGTCCCTCGCGGCGGCGGCGCTCTTCCTGCTGGCGGACGCGGCGGCGCGGCGGCTCCGGCGGCGGCATCCCGCGGCGGAGGGCGGAGCGCCCCGGCGGGAAGGACTCCCGGTCTTCCTCCGGGAGGGCGTGGGGATCTTCCACGGGCTGGCCGTGTCGGCGGCGATGTGGATGGTGTACGATTCCTTCCGGCTCGGCGGGGATCTCTCCGTGCTCCTCGCGGCGGCGGCCGGATGTCTCCTGGTGATGCTCTACGTGCTCCGCTCGGCGGGGCTGGGCCTCCTCTTCGCGGCGGACGCGGCGTGCGCGGCGTGGCTCTCGCCCGGCGGCTGGGTGGACGGCGCGGCGTGGGCGCTCCTCGCGGCGGCGTTTCCCTTTTTCTTCTTCCTCGTGAGCGGACGGCGGGAAGCGGGCGGCACGGCCTTCGCGTGGGGCTGGGTCGCGGCGGTGCTGACGCTCACCTTCTGCACGGCGTCGGCGCAGATGTGGCAGGTGGTCTTCTTCGCCGTGGCGGCGTCGCTCACCTGGCTCGGCGGGGCGGCGCTCCGCCCGTACGGCTGGATCGGCGCGGCATTCCGCTTCTTCGGCGGGGCGGCGGTCTTCGCGGTGCTCTTCGTGGCGGCCTTCGGGCAGGCGTGGCGCGGCGCGGACGGGAGCTGGCTCCTGTGGCTGCTCCTGGTTCTCTTCCTCGGGGCGGACACGGCGCTTCTCCTGCGGGCGGCGGCCCGGCGGGAGTGGCTGAGCGTGACGGCGGGGCTCGTGCCCTTCGTCATGGCG
Organism: Veillonellales bacterium; assembly: GCA_944390485.1. Taxonomy (GTDB): domain Bacteria; phylum Bacillota; class Negativicutes; order Veillonellales; family Dialisteraceae; genus UBA1822. The sequence goes on along the minus strand of CALXPQ010000005.1, from coordinate 12,119 downwards.
GCGGCGGCGCTCCTCGCCCTGTGGGACGGGAGCGGCGTCTCCTCGGCGGTGCTGGTGTCGTGCTTCATGGTGTTCCTCGCGGCGGCGGTCGTCGCCCGGGGACTCCAGAAGGGGCGGCAGTGGCAGATCGGGGCGGGGCTCCTGCTCCTCCTCGGCGACGGGGCGGTGCGGCTCATGGACTCGTCCCTCACCTTCGGGCAGCGGGGCGCATTCTTCCTCACGGCGGGCGTCATGGCGGCGCTCCTGTGCCTCGTCCTCCGGCCGCGCGGCCGGAAGCGCCGCCGGGGGCGCGCGCCTCTGACGGAAGAGAGAGGAGGCGGCGATGATGATGAAGCGTAGCCGCTGGCTGTGGATCGCCTTCCTCCTCGCGGCGGCGGCGGAACTTTTCCTCCTCGCGTGGGTGCGGGGCGAATACCGCACGGTGCTCGCGGAAGGACGGGAGTACACGGTGCCCGTGTCCGTCAATTTCAGCGAGAATTTCTACGAACAGAATTACATCTCTCTCCACGTGCCGATCGACAAGGCGCAGTGGACGGGCGCGGCGGCCCCGGCGGAGGGCGAGGAAGTGTACCTCGCCGTGAGCGGCGGGAAGGACAAGGAAATGCAGGTCCTGCGGGCGCAGCCCGAGCAGCCGCCGCAGGGAGACTACCTCCTCGTGCGGGCGAAGAGGCTCGACGGGGACGTGCTGCATTTCGATTTCCCCGCGGACCGGCTGTACATGGACGCGGCGGACATCCGCCGGATCTCCGTGACGGAGCTCGCCGAGCGGGTGCAGGTGCGCAATCCCGACACGGACAAGGTGGAGACGCGCATGAAGAACGCCCTCACGGCGAAGCTCCGCGTGAAGGACGGCCGCGCGGTCATCGAGGACCTGCTGGTGAACGGCAGCCCGGTGACGGCGTCGTACACGACGGTCGGCGAGATCGCCGATGTGAAGTACGCCGCCAGCGGCAAAGAGAAAGACGAATTCATCCCGATGGGGAGCAATACCTGATTGCAGCCTGCGAAAGGCAGGGAGGACGGTATGTACATCATCTACATGAGACACGGCGCGGCGGAGCCCGAATCGGACGCCGTGGAGAACCGCGACCGGCGGCTCACGGACAAGGGCATCCGCGGCGCGGGCAAGACCGCCGACATGCTCCGGCATTTCCTGAAAGGGAACCGGCTCACCATCTTCACGAGCCCCTACCGCCGGACGAAGCAGACCGCGGAGATCGCGGCGGAGATCTGCGGCGGCTCCATCCAGGCGGCGGACGAGCTGCTCCAGAGCGCGTGGGGGCCCATCGCGGCGCACTGCATCACGGGGGACGGGCCCATCCTGCTGGTGGGGCATCAGCCCTTCCTGCAGAGCTACCTTATGATCGTGGCGGGGGCGGCGGTGAAATTCGCGCCCGCTTCAGCGGCGGTGGTCGATTACGATCCGGAGTGGAGGCAGGGCCGGCTCATCGGCTACCTCTCGCCGGACCTGAAGAAACTCCGCAAACGCTGAAAGGGGCGGCCCCGCGCCGCCTCTTTTTTCATAGAAAGGACAATCGCATGAAAAAACTTCTCACCATCGCAGGCTCGGACCCCTCCGGCGGCGCAGGCATCCAGGCGGACCTGAAGACCTTCGCCGCCCTCGGCGCGTACGGCATGAGCTGCATCTGCGCGGTGACGGCGCAGAATACGACCCGCGTCTCCGCAGTGCAGAACATCACTCCGGACATGGTGACGGCCCAGCTCGAGGACATCTACGAGGATATCCCGCCGGATGCGGTGAAGACGGGCATGCTCTCCACGCCGGCCATCGTGCACGCCGCGGCGTCGTTCCTCGCGGCGCACCGCGGCCCGCCCGTCGTGGTGGACCCGGTCATGGCGGCCACGTCCGGCGGCCTCCTGCTGGAGCCGGAAGCGGTGGAAATCTACAAGAAGGAGCTCTTCCCGGAGGCGGCGATCATCACGCCGAACATCCCCGAGGCGGAGGTCCTGACGGGCATGAAGATCGAGGATGTCCGCGATATGGCCCGCGCGGCGGAAGTCCTCATGGAGTACGGCTGCGGCGCGGTGCTCGTGAAGGGCGGCCACCGCGTGGAGGACGCGCTGGACGTGCTCTGCGACGGAGAGGGCGTGCACCGCTTCCGCGGCGAGCGCATCGACACGGAGAATACCCACGGCACGGGCTGCACCCTCTCGAGCGCGCTGGCGGTATGCCTCGCGCGGGGCCTCTCCGCGGCGGACGCGGTGACCGTGGCGAAGGCGTACCTCACGGGGGCGCTCCGGAGCGCGGCGAAGGGCTCCGTGGGGCACGGCCACGGCCCGGTGGATCACTTCTGGTTCTACGGGGAGAAATGGGGGCGTATGCAGTGAATCATTTCTTCGCGTACCTCGCCCGGCTGAAATACATCCGCCGGTGGGGCCTCATGCGGAACAGCGTCCCCGAGAACGACGCGGAGCACACGCTCCAGACGGCGGAGATCGCCCACGGCCTCGCGCTCATCCGGCAGGAGATCTTCGGCGAGCCCTGCGACGCCGGGCGGTGCGCCGTGCTCGCCCTGTATCACGACGCGGGGGAAGTCTTCACGGGGGACCTCCCCACGCCGGTGAAATATTTCAGCGCGGGCCTGCGCGGCCAGTACGGCGCCATCGAGGCCATGGCGCGGGAGCGGCTCCTCCAGACGCTGCCCCCCGAGCTGCGCGGCGCGTACCGTCCCTTCGTGGCGGACATGGAGGACGATCCGCTGTGGCCGCTCGTGAAGGCGGCGGACACGCTCTCGGCGTACCTCAAGTGCATGGAGGAGCGGCAGGCGGGCAATCACGAATTCGACGAGGCCGCCCGCGTGACGGAAGAAAAGCTCCGCCGCATGGACATGAAGGAAGTGGACTGGTTCCTCGCGCACTTCGCGGGGAGCTTCGCCCTCACACTGGACGAGATGAACCGGCAGCCTTGTGACGGCGGGAGCGGCGGGGACGCTTGACTTTGTAAAATCCCCATGACAGAAAGAAGCCCCGGGAGAGGGACCGCGAAACGCGGGAAATTCCCTCTTCCGGGGCTTTTTGCGCGCCCGGACGGCGGCGCGGCTTCTCATGAAATTTTCAGGAAATGTTGAAAGATTCCATACGATGGCCATACGGCGGGCTGACAGCTCCCTTTTACAATAATCTTGTCAATTCAGTCAAAGTTATGGATCGGGTCGTTTGGAAGAAAGGAAAGGTATGGATCGGTCGCTTTATTTTGTTTCCTCCACCATGATGTGGGGCCTCTCGCCGGAAGCATGGTTCCGCACCGTGAAGGAGGAAGGTCTCGCCGGCATCGAAGTGTGGGCGCAGCAGCTGGAGACGCAGGGCATCGCCGCGGAAGAGGTGCGGCGCCTGGCGCTCCGCTGCGGCGCGGAGCTTACGGTGCACAGCTACAGCTGGGACCTGAATCTGATTTCGCTCTCCCGCCCCATGCGGGACGCGGCGGTGGCGCTCACGAAGAAAGGCATCGACCTGGCGTCGTATTTCCACGCGCCGCAGGTGACGATCCACCCGGGGCGGGACGGCCTCGGCATCCCCGGTGCGGATTTCGACCGGGAGCTGGCGCGCTCGGCGGTCATGCTCGCCCGGTACGCCGCCGAAGAGGGCACGCGGGCCTCTTTCGAGATCATGGAAAAGATCCCGAAGGAACGGCTCACCACGCCGGAGGCGGCGCTCCGCATGGAGGAACTGGCCGGACGCGAGATCCTGTGGTGCTACACCGAGGACACGGCGCACTGCGACAGCGAAGAGGAGATCTTCCGCACGGCAGAGGCGCTCCGCGGGCGCATCCGGGAATTTCACGTGAGTAATAAAAAAGGGACGGTCCGCCACATCGGCGACGTGGAGCACGGCGATCTCGATCTCCTCCGCGTCGCCGCCCGGCTGGAGACATACGGCCTCCCGATGATCCTCGAAGGGTTCGACCCTTCCCCGCAGGCCGAAAGGCTGCATCGTACGCTGCGCTGGATCGAAAGCGCGGAAGAAAGGAATGGACACTGATGAACAAGATGAAAAAGGGAATGATTCTTGCGTGCTGCGTCTCCGCGGCCCTGCTTTTCGCCGGATGCGGCGGCGGCTCTTCCGATAAGGGCGCTTCCGCCGGCGCGCCGAAGGGCGAGCTGAATCTCTACACGTCCCAGCCGGAAGCGGACGCGCAGAAGCTGGTGGCGGCGTTCAATCAGAAGTACCCGGACGTGAAGGTGAAGGTCTTCCGTTCCGGCACGGAAGAGATCATCAGCAAGGTCATGGCGGAGAAGAAGATGGGCCAGGTCCAGGCGGACGTGCTCCTCGTGGCGGACGCGGCCACCTTCGAGCAGCTGAAGGAACAGGCCATCCTCGACAATTACGAATCGCCGGAAATGAAAGCGCTCCCGGCGGAACTGGTGGACAAAGACCACACCTATGCGGGCACGAAGGTCATCGCCACGGGCATCATCTACAATACGAACCTCGTGAAGGAAGCCCCCGCGTCCTTCATGGACCTGACGAAGCCGGTCTACAAGGATATCGGCATCATGCCGAGCCCGCTCTACTCCGGCGCGGCGGCGTACAACCTGTCTCTCCTCACCCGCACGGACGGCCTGGGCTGGGATTTCTACAAGGCGCTGAAAGACAACGGCATCTCCGTGGATAAGGGGAACGGCGGCATCCTCAAGGCCGTGAGCGAAGGCAACAAGGGCATCGGCATCGTGGTGGACTACATGGTGGCCCGCGCGGCGGCCAAGGGCGCTCCGGTGAAATTCGTCTATCCGTCGGAAGGCGTGCCGGTGGTAACAGAACCGATCGGCGTCGTGAAGGGCGCGGCCAATGAGGAGCGGGCGAAGCTCTTCGAAGATTTCGTCCTCTCCGAAGACGGCCAGAAAGTGACCGCCGAGATCGGCTATACCCCGGTCCGCAAGGGCATCAAGGCGCCGGAAGGCATGAAGTCCATCGACGAGATCAAGATCATCAGCGGCAATCTGGCCGAACTGGTCGCGGGCAGAGAAGCAGACAAGAAAGAATTCTCCGCTCTCTTCAATAAGTGATCATGGAAGCGGTACTTCATAAGACAAGGCATCTGTCGCTCTCCGGAGGCAGCGTCCTCTTCGCCGTACTGGCCGTGCTGCTCTTCGTCTTCCCGCTGATCCGCCTCATCCTCCTGTCGCTCACCGCGGAGGACGGGTCGCTCTCGGCGGCGCAGTACGAAGCGCTCCTCCAGGACCCGCGGGCCGGCGCGGCGATCTTCAATACGATCTACATCTCCGTCTCGGCGGCGGCGATTTCCGCCGTGTGCGGCACCGCTACGGCGTTCCTCACGGCGTATACAAACATCCGGTACAAGAAGCTCATCGAGGGGCTGGTCTTCCTGCCCTTCGTCATCCCGGCATACGTGATGACCATTTCCTGGACGGGCCTCACTTCCTCCGGCGGGGCGCTCACCATGCTGCTCGCCGCGGCGGGCCTGCCGGCGCTCGACCTGTACACGCCGGGCGGCATTATCGCCATGCTGGGCATCTGCCACATGTCCGTGGTGCACGTCACGGTGATCCACCGCCTGCGCAAGATCCCCGTGGAGGCGGACTGGGCGGCCCGCACGTCCGGATGCTCCCCGTGGAGCGCTGTCCGGAAGGTGGACATCCCCATGGCGGCTCCGGCCATCGCCAGCGGCGCGGTGCTCGCGTTCCTCGCGGACGTGGACAACTTCGCCGTGCCGGCGTTCCTCGGCATTTCGTCCAATATCCCCGTGCTCAGCACGTACATCTATGAGAAGGTCATCAGCTTCGGCCCGGACTCCTTCGCCTACGGCGCGGTGCTGTCGGTGGTGCTCTCCGTGATCGCGCTGGCGGGCACGCTCATCGCGGCCCGTCTGGGCGGCCGGACGGACACCGGCGAAGGCGGCCGCGAGAGCCGCGACGTGCGCATCGCCTTCTCCCCGGCGGTGCGCCGCACGGTGGAGCTCGCCACGGCGGGGGCGCTCATCTTCTTCAGCGTCGTCCCCTTCTGCTACATGGCGGTCTCCGCGCTGCTCCGCACGTTCAATTTCTCCCTCGACCCGGCGGACATGACGCTCGAGAACTACGCCTTCGTCTTCACGAACGACGGCATCCGCGAAGCGGCGCTGAACAGCCTCTTCATGGCGGGGCTCGGCACCGCCGCCTGCCTCGCCCTCGGCACCGTCATCGCCTACGGCATCGTCCGCAGCAAAAACCGCGCGGCGCGCTTCCTCGAAGGGTGCGCGTCCATGACGTACTCCGTGCCGGGCATCGTCCTCGCGCTGGCGCTCATCTTCTACTGGAGCCAGCCCGTGCCGGGCGTGACCACCGGCCTCTACGGCTCCTACACGATCCTCATCCTGGGCTACGCGACCCGCTACATGATCGTGCAGATCAAGAACAGCGCCACCGCCATGGCGTCCATGAGCGCGGCGGCGGAAGAGGCGGCCCTCGTCTCGGGGAGCTCCTTCCTCCGCATGTGGGTGAAGATCATCGTCCCGCAGCTCGCCGCGCCCGCGCTGGCCGGTTCCTTCTTCATTTTCCTCTCTGCTTTCACCGAACTCACCATGTCGTCGGTCATGTCGTCCGCATCGACGAAGACCATCGGCCTCGCCATCTTCAATCTGCAGCAGGCCGGCGACTACAGCCTCGCGGCGGCCGTGTCGTCCGTCATCCTCGCGGTGATGATCCTCTGCTGCGCCGTGCGCTGGGCTTTCGAGAAGCGGAAACAGTGAGGCGGTCCGCCCGCAGGGCGGGCATCCGCAGAGCTTAATCAAAGGAGATCTGTATGAGTCTTGTGATTGATCATATTTCCATGTCCTATGGAAAAACGGCGGTCCTCCACGACATCTCGGCGGAGATCGGCCGCGGCGAATTCCTGTCCATCCTGGGCCATTCCGGCTGCGGGAAGACGACGCTCCTGAAAATCATCGCGGGCTTCGTGAGGCCCACCGGCGGCCGGGTGCTGCTGGACGGCGCGCTCTACTCGGACCCGTCCCACAGCGTGCCTCCGGAAAAGCGCGACATGGGCATGGTCTTCCAGTCCTTCGCGCTGTGGCCGCACATGACCATCCGCCAGCACGTGGAATTTCCCCTCCAGTGCCGCGCCAAGGACTTGTCCCAGGCGGAGAAGGACCAGAAGGTGGCCCACGCCCTCGAGGTGACCGGCCTCTCCGATCTGGCGGGCCGCTATCCCGACGAGCTCTCCGGCGGGCAGAAGCAGCGCGTGTCCCTCGCGCGGGCCATCGTGTCCGGCCCGGCGCTCCTCCTCATGGACGAGCCGCTCTCCGCGCTCGACGCGGACCTGCGCATCTCCATGCGCAAGGAAATCAGCCGCATCCACCGTCTCACGGGTACGACGGTCATCTTCGTCACCCACGACCAGGGCGAGGCGCTGTCTCTCTCGAACCGCATCATGGTCCTGAACGGCGGGCGCATCGAGCAGATCGGCACGCCGGAGGACATCTACCTTCACCCGCAGACGAAATTCATCGCCTCCTTCATCGGCCGGTGCAATTTCGTGAAGGGCGACTGGGACGGCGATGTGTTCCACACCCGGGAAGGGAAATTCGTCGTCCGCGGCGCCGCCGTGGCGGACGCGTTCCGCCGAGACCACATCTGCCCCATCCGTCCGGAGCAGCTCCGTCTCTCAGGCGAGGGGGACGGCCTCGCGGGCGTGGTGCAGGAGAAGCAGTACAACGGCCGGGAGATCCACTACGCCGTGGCGTCCGGCGATGAGCTCTTCACCGTGTACGCGCCGGCCGCGGAGAATTACGCCATCGGAGACGAGGTGTACCTCCAGTGCCGCTGAGACCGCTCTTCGACCTGCACACCCACACCGTGGCGAGCGGCCACGCGTACGGCACGCTGCAGGAGAATCTGAAAGAAGCCGCCGCGAAGGGGCTCCTCGCGCTGGGCACGTCCGACCACAGCCCGGGCATGCCCGGCGGCACGGATAAGACCTTCTTCGAGAACTACCGCATCCTGCCGCGGGAGCTCTACGGCGTGCGCCTCCTCCGCGGGATGGAAGCGAACATCACGGACTATGACGGCTCCATCGACGGGGGCGCCGTGATGGGGGAGATGGACTACGTCATCGCCAGCCTCCACTCCCACTGCATCCGCGCCGGCTCCGTGGAGGAGAATACCCGCGCGGTCATCGGGGCCATGCGGAATCCCTGCGTGAAGATCATCGGCCATCCCGACGACGGCCGGTACCCGCTCGACCTGGACCGCGTCGTGGACGCGGCGAAGGAACTGGGCGTGGCGCTGGAGATCAACAACAGCTCGCTCCGCCCGTCGTGCCGCCGCCTGCGGGGCCCCGAGCTCGTGCGGGAGCTCGCCCGGAAGGCTGCCGCGAAAGGCGCGTACGCCGTCCTGGGGAGCGACGCCCACATCTGGTGCGACGTGGGAAATTTCACGGAGGGCCTCGCCGTGCTCCGCGAAGTGGATTTCCCGGAAGCGCAGCTCCTGAATCTCTCGGAAGAGGGGCTCGCGTACCTCCTGCGGAAGCGCGGACAATAAAAAAGGCCGCCCGTACGGGCGGCTTTTATGCTGCGCGGAAACAGGCGCAAAAAGAAAAGACCCCGCAGAGGAGGTCTTTTTTTCATCGGGATTATCTTTCTCTCGCACGGCAGAGACCGCGGTCGCAGTTCCGGAGGAAACGGAGGAGATGTTCGATTTCCGGCGTGGACGGGAGCTCCTGCTCCATTTCCGCGATGGCGTCCACGAGCTTCAGGCCGGAGCGGAAGATGAGGCGGTACGCCTTCTTGAGCGCGCTCTTCACTTCCGGGGAGATGTTCCGCCGGGCGAGGCCCACGCTGTTCAGCCCCACGATGTGCGCGGGGTTGCCGTCCGCGATGACGTAGGGGCAGATGTCCTGGACGATCTTGGACATGCCGCCCACCATGGCGCCGTCGCCGACCTTGACGAACTGATGGATGCCCGCCATGCCGCCCACGACGACGTGGTCCTCGATGACCACGTGGCCCGCCAGGCCCGAATACCCGGACATGACCACATGGTCGCCGATGTTGCAGTTGTGCGCGATGTGCACGTACGCCTGCAGCATGGTGTGCGAGCCGATGCGGGTCTCGCAGTTCTCGCCGGTGGCGCGGTGGATGGTGACGCACTCCCGGATGAGGTTGCCGTCGCCGATGACGACCGTGCTCTCCTCGCCCTTGAACTTCAGGTCCTGCGGTTCTTCGCCGATCACCGCGCCCGAATAGATATGGTTGTCCCGGCCCATGCGGACATTCTTCGCGATGACCACGTGCGGGCCGATGATCGTGCCTTCACCGATTTCACAATTGGGACCAATGACCGCTCCGGGTCCAATGATGACATTTTTGTGAATGACGGCGGTAGGATCTATGACGGCTGTGGGATGGATCTGCGGGTCCAGCGTTTCTACGATTTTTAATTCCATCATCCTTACTCCTCCGTAATTTTTATGTCCTGACAGCGGTGTATACCCTGCCCTTTTATTTATATAATCGGGGGAACATGCCCGATTTGAAACCGCCGGAATGAAGGAAGAGCGGGGAAATCCCCGGGTTTTCTCCGGAATGCTCCCGTATCCTCCCGCATCAGACTGATTTCGGCGGTTTCTTTATTTTTTCAGGTTTTCCTTCGGGTCCGCGAGGTAGAAGAGAAAATCCGCTTCCGCCTTCAGGATGCCGTTCGATTTCGCTTCGCAGTGCACCTTGCCCATGCGGCCGATGATCTTCTTGATGTCCGCGCGGGTGATGAGCACGTCGCCGGGCGTCACCGGGGAACGGAACCGCACTTTGTCCATGCCGGTGAAGAAGGGGAGCAGGCCCCGGTTCTCTTCCGGATACTGCAGGGCGATGCCGCCGACCTGCGCCATGGCTTCGCAGATGAGCGCGCCCGGCATGATCGGTTTTTCCGGGAAGTGGCCCTGAAAGAACGGTTCGTTGGTGGTGACGCATTTGATGCCGACCGCGTATTTCAGCGGGTCCAGCTCGATGATGCGGTCCACGAGCAGCATCGGATAGCGGTGCGGCAGAATTTCCTTGATCTGAGTAACGTCGAGTTCCATGATGATTTCCTCCTTTGTAATACTCGGTCTATTTCTGCACCTCCGGAGAGGGGCGGGAATGCTCAGGCTTTTTCTTTGAGCGCCAGGATCTGCTCCGACAGCTCGCCGTTCAGCCGGTGGCTGCCCATGACGGCGATGATGTGCGCGTGGAGCGGTCCGATGAGGGAGATGTCTCCCAGGATGTCCAGGATCTTGTGGCGCACCAGCTCGTCCGGCCAGCGCGGTACGGAGAGGCAGCCCGTCTCGGAGTAGACCACGGCGTTTTCCGTGGTGCCGCCCCGGCCGAGGCCCATCTTGCGCATGGCTTCCACTTCCCAGGTGAAGCCGATGGTCCGCGCGGAGCCGATCTCCGCTTCGTACGTGTCCGGCGTGACCGTCACGTCCAGCACCTGCGTGCCGAGGAGCGGATGCGGATTCATGGACGTGTAGGTGATGCGCAGCCCGTCGTAGGGGAGGGCTGCCACGAATTTCTGTCCTTCGTACGCCGCGAGGCTGTGCGGCAGAGAGAAGATGCGGACGGTCGCGTCTTGCGGCACGACGCCCGCGTCGCGGATCATGCCGATGAAGGTGGCGGCGCTGCCGTCGCCCACCGGCGGCTCCGGCATATCGAGTTCGATCGTGCAGTTGTCGATCTGCATGCCGTACAGCGCGGAGAGCACGTGCTCGATGGTGGTGACGCGCGCCTCGCCCTTCGCGAGGGTGGTGGCGCGGTTCGTGCCCGCGAGGTACGCGGAGCTGGCGGGGATCTCCGGCGCGCCCGGAAGGTCCGTGCGGCGGAAGACGATGCCCGTATCGGCGGCCGCCGGCAGGAGCGCCATCTTCACGGGGAGGCCTGAATGGAGGCCGACGCCCTCGTAAGTGACCGCCCTGCCGATGGTCTGTTGTTTTCTTTCCAAGTTGAGGCTCCTTTCAGAGCAATAATGCATACAATTTTATTTTACCTTTTTTTCGGAAGCAGTGCAAATCTATGCGGTGTTTTTGCAGGAGATGGGCAGCGGACGGGCGGAGGCCCGGAGGAAACGCGCCCGCCGCGGGAGAGGGCGGCCCGGCCCGCTTATTTGTATTTTTTATAGCCCCTTCCGGGGCCGGGCGGGGCGCGGGAATCATGTTATAATAAAAATGTAAAGGAAAAATAAATGCGGCACCGCAGTGAGAAGGAGGAATGGATATGGATGAAATCATGAAGCGCGGCAACACGCGGAAATTCAAGGACGGCAAAGACGCGCCCGTGGCGGACGAAGCGGTGGAGACCCTGCTCCGGGCGGCCATGCAGGCGCGCACCGCGGGCAACCAGACGCCGTGGCACTTCATCGTCGTGCGGAACGAAGCGCTCATCAAGGCCCTCGCCCACAACAGCATGACCGCCGGGCCCGTGCGGAAAGCGCCGGTCGTCCTCGTGCTCCTCGGAGACGAACGGGGGCTGTCCTTCCCGGAGAGCTGGACCATGGATCTGGCCGCCGCGGCGGAGAACATCCTCATCGAGGCGGAGCACCTCGGCCTCGGCACCCAGTGGATCAGCGTCTATCCCCATGCGGACCGCATCCGCCATATCCGGAGCCTCTTCGATCTGCCGCTGGAGGTGACGCCGTTCTGCATCATCCCCGTGGGGTATCCGGCGGACCGGCCCATCCGGCTGAATCATTTCGATGCGTCGCGCATCCATTACGATACGTTCTGAAACAAAAGAGAAACCGTCCCTTCGCGGGGCGGTTTTTGCGTGCGCCAAAACAGGGGGGGATGAAGCCGGGCAGGCTTGCCCGTGCGGGAGCATGAGCGATGCTGGACGTGTCTGCGCAAGGAGAAGCGGGATGCATTTTCGATGCAGGGGTTATCGGCTCATGGGGGGAGCGGCCCCACATACTCTATCCGTACGTGCCTCTCATTTACGAATGGTTCTATTTTAGGAATGCGATTCCACGGTCGCTACTTTCCTTCTTCTCCAAAGAAGAATGGAAAGTAGCAAAGGAAGAAGTTGCCGGCCAGGCGAAAAAGGACCTGTCGGCGGGGCGTCCTGCCGCTCAGTTTGTAATTCCCTTTCACATCCAATGCGGCTTGAACGATAGGGAGACAATCATGCCGGGACAGTA
>CALXPQ010000004.1 GCA_944390485.1 Veillonellales bacterium | reverse complement strand
TCTGCAAATTTATGACCCGGATTCAATTTGAAAGTCCACACGAGGCCGTCGTCCGAAACCGTCCAGGACTTCGCGAGAGCCCCTTCCACTTCCGTGGAGGCCTTGCCGTTTTCCGTCTTGTAGCGCACGAGCCGCTCGTAGGCCGGGTAGGTGACCTGGGTATGATGATTGTCGATCTGTACGGCCGGGTCGAGCGTGCCCAGATCGACGCTGATGCCCACGGTGATCGTATCTTTCGGCACATTGCTCTTCGTGCCGCCGGAGCTGCCGCTGCCCCCGCCGCATCCTGCCGCCGCGAGGACCGTGAGTCCCAGAAGCGCTGCTGCCGCCTGTTTTTTCATGGATGATGCCCCTTTCTGATGCAAAAAGGCGCTCCGCGGGAATGGATTCCCTGCGGAACGCCTTTGTTTCATTGTCTGAATCTGTCCCTCATTATACAAAAATTCCCGGGGCTGTCCATAGCGAAGACACATGGCTCCTTTCTATGGAAACCATGCGCAGAAACGATACAGGCAGTCATACATGCGGTCAGTGCATATAAAAACAGGCCCGCGCGGGGCCTGTCGGTTCAGAAGCTGAACTTGCCTTCGAAGAGGCATTCTTTGTAGAAATTCGGAAGGACGAAGCAGCTCTTCTGGATTTTTTCATTGTAGTACCGCATGGGGGACGGCGCTTTCCGGGTGATCTCCGCCGTGAGCGGGTCGTACGCCTTCGACGCGAGCATGAAGCTGTGCATGCACGCCGGGTAAATCGGCACGTGAGAGAAATAGGAGCGCACGATGGGGAAGACGTCCTTCATGGCGCAGTAGATCTCGTGGACGAGGCGCTGCTGCACGATGGGGGACTCGCTCTGCTGGACGATGAGGCCGTCCTTCCGGAGGGCCCTGTACGCGCTCCGGTAGAATTCGCGGATGAAGAGGCCTTCGCCCGGGCCGATCGGGTCGGAGCAGTCGATGATGATCACATCGTAGAAATCTTCCACGCTCTTCGCGAAGGCGATGCCGTCGCCCACGTGGACGTGGAGCTTCGCCGGCGGGTCGAGCAGGACTTCCGCGATGTGCGGGAAGTATTCCTTCGAGAGCTCGATCACGCGGCCGTCGATGTCGCACAGGTCCACCTGGGTCACGCAGTCGTGGCGGCACACTTCGCGGGCCACGCCGCCGTCGCCGCCGCCGATAATGAGCACCCGCTCCGGGTGGGGATGGAGCATGAGCGGCACGTGGCTGATCATCTCATGGTAGGTCCATTCGTCTTTTTCCGAAGTCTGGAAGACGCCGTCCAGGATGAGCATTTTCCCGTACTGGAGGCTGTCTACGATCTGGATGTGCTGGAAGGGCGTGTCTTCTTCGTGGAGCACCGCGGTGATCTTCACGGTCTGTCCGAGATTCGGCGTGCCCCATTCGGTGACGGTCTGCGCCCCGCTCATTTCTGCGCCTCTTCTGCCGGAGCCGCCTCCTCTGCGGGAGCGGCTTCTTCCGCCGGCGCTTCCGCTGCGGGCGCGTCCTCCGCCGGGGTCTCCGCCGTCTCGGCCGGCGCTTCTTCCGCCGGGGCCGCTTCTTCGGCGGGGGCTTCTTCTTCGGCCGGAGCCGCCGGCTGCTGCGCCGGCATTTCCACCTTCGGCGCCTGCTGCGCCTTCACCGCTTCGATCATGGTCATGGCGGAGGTGAGGTTCGTGAGGATCTTCTCCACGTAGAGCTTCATGTCGCTCTCGGTGCGCATGACCGCTTCGTTCGTGCGGCGGCGGCGGGCGTCGGCGTCAGACACGATCTGCGCGGCCTGCGCCTTCGCTTCGCGGATGATGAGGTCCGCTTCCTTCTGGGCGTTCTGCTTCACGTTCTCCGCGGTCTCCTGCGCCATGACGAGCGTGGCGGACATGGTGGCTTCCATCTTCTCATAATTCGCCAGCTTCGTCTTCAGCGTATCCATCTGTTCTTCCATCTCCCGGTGCTCCCGGTAGATGCGCTCGTAGTCGCTCACCACTTCTTCGAGGAAGCTGTTCACTTCGTCTTCCGCGAAGCCGCGCAGCTTGCGGGAAAAGGTCTTATTATGGATGTCCATCGGTGTAATCATTTTGCAATCCTCTCCTTACTGACTGAACCCGTTTTATTTATATCTTTCTATGAGAACACCGATCCGGCCTTTGCGGCTTGTCCCGGTGAGTTCTTTGATCTCGAGGCGGCCCCGCCCGCGGAAGCTCACCACGTCTCCGGGCTTCACGGCCTGGGACGGTCCTTTCGCGGTCTGCCAGTTCACCTGCACGCGCTCGCCGTCGATGGCGGCGGTCATCTTGGAGCGGGAGATGCCGAATCCGGCGGCCCCCACCGCGTCCAGACGGAGCGAAGCCACCGTGGCGCGCACCACTTTCGCTTCCTGCTTCGGCGGGACGATCGCCTCCACGGGGATCTCCTCCACCTTCGCGGGCACCATGGCGATCTTGCGGAAATTGTCGATGAGCCACGGCGCCATCTTCACGTCGGCCACGACCTGCGCGCCCGGCCCCTGCATGATGATGTCGCCGATGACGCCGCGGTCGATGCCGAGCCCCATGAGCGAGCCCAGCACGTCCCGGTGGCCGATGAGGCGGTACCGGGCGTCCCACGTCACGGAGAGCGCCGTCACGCCGAAGTCCACCGGGCCGTCGTAGTCCGCTCGGCAGAAAGCGATGCGCACGCGCTCCGCCTCGTGGTAGCCGCCCCAGCTCCGGCACTCGATGGTCTTCATGTGCGCCGCGATGGTCATGCCGATCTGCACGGCAAAGGGCGACATGAAGGGCCCCACCGCGTAGGGACGCCCTTTTTCGACGCTGTCCGCCATGTCGAGGAGGCGCACAGCCATCTCGCCGGCTTCTTCGCTGGCGGCGGAGAAATAGTTCAGTATTTTTTCTCTGTCTTTCATAGATCCCTTACATGATGAAAAGGAGGAATTCCCATCCTCCTGTTTTTTATTGTTTCGCCATGGCGTCCGATTTCGCCATGCACGCGTCCACGCCGTCGATGAGGGCCGCGCGGAGCCCGCGCCGCTCCATCATGCGGATGCCCGCGATGGTGGTGCCGCCGGGGCTGGTCACCTGATCCCGGAGCGCCGCCGGGTGCTTCCCGGTCTCGAGGACCATCTTCGCCGCGCCGAGTAGCGTCTGCGCCGCCGCCTCGATGGCCACGGCCCGCGGGAGCCCGATATTCACGCCCGCGTCGGCCAGCGCGTCGATCATGACGAAGGCATAGCCCGGCCCCGCGCCGGAGAGCGCGCCCAGCTCGTCGAGCTGCCGCTCCGTGCCGGTGAACGTCCGGCCGAGCGTGCGGAAGATGGCTTCCGTCTTCCGGAGGTCTTCCTCCGAGGCCGCCGGCCCGCCGGCGATGGCGGTGTACCCCTCGCCCACGGAGACGGGAGTATTCGGCATGACGCGCACGATGCGCGTCCCTTCTGGGAAATACGAAGCGAGATCGCGGAGCGTCACCGCCGCCGCGATGGAGATGACCGTGCCTTTCGGCGCGTACGCCGCGAGCGCCTTCGCCGCCTCGGGGACGACGTTCGGCTTCACCGCGAGGAGCACCACGTCCGCCTCCGCCGCTTCATGGCCGTCCTCCGACCAGGAAACGCCGTACTGCGCGGCCTTCTTCCGCCCCGCTTCGGCGCTGTGCTCCTTCAGGACAACATCCTCCTGATTCCACACGCCGCGGGCGAGGCATCCCGAGAGGATGGCGCCGCCCATGGCGCCGCAGCCGATGATGAGTACTTTTTTCATGATCCGACCCTCCTGAATACGGGCATGGCCACCACCTTGAACTGATAGTCGCCCTGTTCCACGCGCACCGTGTCGGGCGTGCAGACGAGCACGTCGCCGCCGCAGAGCTGCATCCCGCCGTGGAGCAGGTACACCGCGCCGGAGACGAAGTCCAGGATGCGCTGCCCGAGCGCCTCGTCCACCTCCATGAGGCGGAGGATGACGATCTTCCCCTCTTTCAGCGACTGCACCGCATACCGGGCGTCCTTATAATCCCGGGGCGTGCAGATGAGGGACTCCAGCGGATGGACCGCCCGCGCGGGGATCGCCGCAGCCGATTCCTCCCGGCTCTCCGCTTCGTCCTCCCAGTCCTCTTCCTCCGGGTCCGGGAAGAATGCGGACAGCCACCCGCGCATCCGGCTGACGATGCTCATCGTCAGGTCCGCGGCACCTTCCACTGGGGCACATCGCCCACAGCGGGAGCGGCCGGAGCCGTATAGGCTGCGAAATTCTCACGGGAGACAGTCATATTGTTCGGCGCGCACAGGTAGATCGTGTCGCTGATCTGGTCGATCCGTCCGTCCAGCGCGTACATCACGCCCTGCACGAAGTCGATGATCCGCTCGGCGATATCCTGATCGGTCTTCTCCACATTGATGACCACCGGATGGCCCTGCTTGATGTGGTCGCCGATCTTCTCCGCGTCCTTGTAGTCGTTCGGGTTCACCACCACCATGGTGTACGGCCGGGCCTGGCTGGTCGGCACGGAAGAGCGCCCGCTCCGCATGGCGGCCGGACGGGGCGGCACCGCGGCGGACGGGCTCACGGGAGCCGTCTTTTCCGGCGCTTCGTCCTCGTATTCGTACTCCTCCTCGTCGTCCATGTCGTCATGGCTCACGAACTGGTCTTTGAGTTTCTTGAAATAATCCATGTCCTGCACCTCATATATGGTTTCACTTATATTCTCTCGGTCCGAAGATCGCCGTGCCGATGCGCACCATGGTGGCACCCTCCTCCACGGCCACTTCGAAATCATTGGTCATCCCCATGGAGAGGACAGAGATCTGTCCCTCCGGAAAGAGCGTCTTCATGCGCTCCCACATACCGCGGGCCCGGCGGAAGACCGGCCGCGTGAGCTCCGGGGCCTCATTCGGGGCCATGCACATGAGCCCCCGCACGGCGATGCCCGGGATGGCCTGCGCCGCGGCGCACACCGCGTTCAGATCCTCCGGCGCGAGGCCGTACTTCGTCGCCTCGCCGGAAATATTGAATTCCAGCAGCACGTCCTGCCGCTTCCCGATCTCGGAAGCCCGGCGGCCGATCTCGGCAAGGAGCTCCGGCGAATCGCCCGACTGGATGAGATCCGCTGCAGCGACCGCCTTCTTCACCTTGTTCTTCTGCAGATGGCCCTGAAGGTGCCAGCGCACGGGAAGCGTCCCCATGCGGAACTTCTTTTCCATTTCCTGCACGCGGTTCTCCCCCACGTCCGTCACGCCGCAGCGCACGGCCTCCTCCATCGCGGCATAGGGATGGAACTTCGTCACCGCCACCAGCGTCACCGCCTGATGCCACGGCGACCGCCCGCGGGCCGCTTCGATGCGGCTCCGCACGGCATTCAGATTGCTTTCGATCTCCGACATAGCCACGCCTCTCTGCCGCCGGCTCCCGGCGTCTCTGTACGCCAAAACAGGAAACCGGCGTTTCCTTTTTTCCGGTGCGGCCGGCGCAGGCGCGCCGAAACCGTACCTTTGCATTATTATAACATAAAGCCTCCTCTCCTCCCCGCCTTTTTTCGCAGGTTTCCCCGATTTCGGCCGATTTTTTTGCCGCCCCGTCCCGATTGCCCCGCGCCCGTGCCGCACGGACCTTCCCGCGTCTGTCTCTGTCAAAACTTCAGCCTCTTATTTTCATGAAAATCCATAAAAATTCCTGATTTTCTTCCTATATAGACATGTATATAATAAATCACTTCTATTTTTGCGCAGTTTTTCAAAAAATCGCCGGATTTCTTGACAAACCTGATATACTGAAGGCGTAAGAAATTTTTCGATATTTCATCGGGACCTTTCCCGGAAAGGAAGTGAATCATGACCCTTCGCCAGACCCCGCAGCCGATCCGTCAGCTGAGCAGCGCGTTCCTCTATTTCTTCCGCCAGGAATCGGCCGGCGGCGTGCTGCTCCTCCTCTGCGCGGCCCTCGCCATGGCCATCGCCAATTCGCCCCTCGCCGCGTCCTACGACCATCTCCTCCACATCCCGCTCACCCTCGTGCCGGGCCTGTCCCTGTCTCTCCTCCACTGGATCAACGACGGGCTCATGGTGCTCTTCTTCTTCGTGGTGGGGCTGGAAATCAAGCGGGAATTCCTCTTCGGCGAGCTGAAATCCCTCTCGGCGACGCTCCTCCCCATCGCCGCCGCGGCGGGCGGCATGATCGTGCCGGCGCTCATCTACTTCGCCTTCAACGCGGGACTCCCCACCTCCGGCGGCTGGGCCATCCCCATGTCCACGGACATCGCCTTCTCCCTCGGCGTGCTCGCCTTCGCCGCGCGGGGCGTGCCGAAGAGCGTGGCGGTCTTCCTCACGGCGCTGGCCATCGTGGACGACCTGGGCGGCATCGTCGTGCTGGCCCTCTTCTACAGCGAGGCCCCGTCCTTCTCTGCCCTCGCGCTGGCGGCCCTCCTCTGCGCGGTACTCTTCTTTGCCGGGCGGCGCGGCGTCCGCTCGCCCCTCGTCTTCCTCGCGGGCGGCCTCGGCCTGTGGCTGGCCTTCCACCACGCCGGCGTCCATCCCACCGTGGCGGGCGTCCTCGTGGGCTTCCTCACCCCGGCGGGCACGGAAGAAACGCAGGCATCCGCGCCGCTCGCGCGGTGGGAGCACGCCCTCGCCCCGTGGAACGCGTTCCTCATCATGCCCGTCTTCGCCTTCGCCAATGCAGGCATCCCCCTCTCGGCGGAGAGCTTCGGACACCTCCTCTCGCCCGTCGGCCTCGGCATCATCGGCGGCCTCTTCCTCGGCAAGCCCCTCGGCATCTGCCTCATGGTCTTCCTCCTCATCCGGACGGGGCTGGCCAGAATGCCGGAAGGCGTCCGGCCCTCTCATTTCCTCGGCGCAGGCGTCCTCGCGGGCATCGGCTTCACCATGTCCCTCTTCCTCGCGGCGCTCTCCTTCGATACCGCGGCGGACCTTGTCACTGCGAAGGCCGCCATCGTGGCGGCGTCGCTCCTCTCCGGCGCGATGGGCGTGCTCCTCTTCGCGCTGGACCGGCGCTTCCCCGGGAAAGCAGAATAAAAAAATCCGCATCATGCGGCGGGCTGTTCCCTGCTGCCATGATGCGGATTTTTTTGCGTGCCCCGGGCGAGGAATGCGGTCTTCCTTTTCGATGCGAACGTTTCGCGCACACCGGGGCTCCACATAACGATGTCATGCGTACTCACTCATGCAGAGGCGGGCCCACATGGAGAGACCGTACGTGTCCGAAACACACGACTATTTCCATTTTAGGAATAAGATTCCATAGTCCCCGACATTCTTTCCGACCGCTCGGAAAGAACGTCGGCCAAGAAAGGGGGCGCCGCCGCGCGTTTCCGGCCTAAAGTTTGAGACCCCCGCCTACGTCCGCGCAACTCGCTCCCTTCGGTCGCTCAAACACGGCGCGGCCGCTTCACGGCGGCGCTCTCAAAATTTCCCCCTGCGGGGTCGGCCTCCAACGGAACGGGCGGGGAGCTGCACCAATACTCATCCGTTATCCTGCCTGAGATGCGGGCTTCATGCTCGATGCATTTGTTTCTCATACACTGGTGCAGACCCACATAGAGATGCCGTACGTGTCTCTCAGGTACGACCGTTTCCATTTCTGGAATGAGATTCCATAGTCTGCGACTTTCCTTCTTTTCCAAAAAAGAATGGAAAGTCGCCAAAGGAAGAAAATGCCGCCCCGTCACTGCGGCCTGAAAATTTCGCCGGTCACTACCCTCCGCGCAACTCGCTCCCTGCGGTCGCTCAGACATGCGCTGCGGCTGACGTCACCGGCGAAATTTTCTCCCTTCGGGCACCGGCCTCCGTTCAAAGGGGCGGGGAGCTGCACCAGTGCTGAACTATCATCGTGCATGGGATGCGGGCTTCATTTTCGATATCTCCGTTTTTCATATGCAGGTGCGACCCCACATAGAAGCACCTGCCTTTTTCTTCATGCCCGGGGAAGTTTTGCGTCGCCGCTCTGCGGCTCCCTTATGATTGATGTACAATCTCATACAGGAGCGGACCCACATACGATAAAAATTTTTCCGCGCAGGCAGGACGGATCGGAGGAGAAAAAGTTTCACCGAGACTTGTTTTCACACATTAAAAAAGCCCGCAAATCGCGGACTTTTTTCTCATTCAGCGCCCCCGTACGCCGAGACGGGATTTCAGCGCTTCCTGCAGAACCTGAGAGAAATTGATGTTCCGGCTCACGGCCATATCGTTCAGCCACCGGGGAATGCTCAGTGTCTTTTTTACGGTTTTATTGAAATGCTGCTTTGCATAGGCTTCCACATCGACGGATACGGGACTGCCGAAGGTACGTACGATTCCCTCTTCCGCTTCGGTTCCGTCGTCTTCGCAGTGCGGGTCGAAGGAAGAAAAAGGAGTCGGCGGCGGCAGAGTGTCTCCGTCCAGCTGCGCGGTAAAGACGTAACCCGCCAGACAGTCGATCGCCATGGCCATGGCGTCATGAAAATCGCTGCCGAAGGTGGACAGATGGTTCAGGTCGGGAAATATGACCGAATACGTCCCGTCTTTATATTCATAGAACACCGCAGGATAAATCGTAAGCATATCGTTCACCTCTCTTCGGACAGACCGGCCTGTTTCAGGATTGACTTTGCCGTTTTCAATGGGATGTCTCCTTTATGATGCGGGAGTGTCACTTTTCCCGGCTTTCTCGGGTGGACATAGTTATAATGCGATCCTACTACGCTTTTTAAGACCCATCCGTCAGCGCGGATTCGTTTTTCCAATTCTCGAAAGGTCATACGGCATCCACCTCTTGTCTGTATTATAGCAGAAATACGTATAAGGTGAATACGTATTTTGATGTATCTATGACAGGAAGCCGCACCCCGCCTGCACGGATGCATTTCCCCATCAAAAAAGCAGCAGAGACGGTCTGTCCCTGCCGCTTTTCTTATTTCTCACATCTGTCGACGAACTCTTTCGCCCATGCGCGGTCGATCACGCGAAAGCCTTTGTCTTCATCAGCGGCGAGCGCCGCGCCGTAGGTCTCGTTCAGCTCCGCGAGGCGCTCGGCGGTGAGGACATCTTTTCCCATGGCGTAGCCTTTCCCGGCGATCTCCATGGGCAGGAGCACTTCCGGCCCCGCGTCCCCCATGTGGAAGACGGTCATCCCCATGGCGCTCCCTGCGGGGAGGGCCGGGCGGATCTTCCGGTAGAGGAGGTATTCCGCCACTGCCGCGAGCCGGTCGTCCAGGGGCGACTCGAGGGCGCGCACTTTGTCCGCCAGGTCTTCCGCATCCCGCACGACGCGGAGCGCGCGCCACGTCCCCGGGGGCACGGGCGGGAAGGGCAGCTTTTCGTCCGGCTGGAGCGCGATGAGGAAGCCCCGCTCCCGGTCCGCATAGAGAAGGTTCATGAGGAAATCCCCTTCCGTGCCGCAATGGGAGCAGCGCACGCGGAAATAGGTCTCGTCTTTCACGGCGGCGGCGCTTTTCGGGTCTGCCGCCGCGTCGAGCACCACCGGCCGCATGACCAGTTCTTCTTTCCCACACTGCGGGCATGTCCATTTGAATATCGTAGGTTTGCTCATGGTCTGTCTCCTTCCGGCGCCGGGCGCCCGGGCGTTTATTATGAGTATATCCGATACCCATCCGATAAACGTATACCCAGATTGGATATCGGGCATAGGCAGAAGGAATGACTGCATTCGATAGCACGGCTTTTGCATAGCTTCAGGTTATATCCCCATAGGGACAGGCCATAGCCGGAAAGGCATCGCTATAAGGATATATATTAATAGGGAGACGCGCCGTCCCGCAGGGGAAATTTTCTGCATTTCCGCCGCTCTTCATTTCAGCAGAGAAAAGAAGGATGCCTGTATTTCCGCGGGTTTTCCGCTCTGCCGGCGCATTGACACCGGCCGAACGGCAGTGATACAATGCGGTCATTCCAGAAAAATTCCATACGGCATGATGAAGTGCACCGGCCTTTCGGCTTCCGGTGCACTTTTTCTTTTACTTTTCCGCCGTGTGAATCTGAAAGGGGGGATGTACATGAAATTCAGCCACAAGGCGGCGCTCCTCGCGGCGGCGGCAGCGGCATCGGCCGCGGCTCTCGCCGGATGCGGCACCGCCAAGCCGGCCGGGTCGTCCGATCTCATCATCATCGGCGCCAATCTGGAAATGACCGGTTCGAACGCTTCTTTCGGCACGTCTTCGCTGAACGGCATCCACATGGCAGTGGAGGACGCAAACGTGGCGGGCGGCGTGCTCGGCAAGAAGATCCAGGTCATCGGCGTGGATAACCGGAGCGAAGTGGCCGGCGCGGCAGACGCGCTCGCCAAGCTCGCGGAGAGCGGCGTGGCGGCCATCATCGGGCCGGACACGAGCTCGAACGTGATCGCCCTCGCCTCGCAGGCCGCGGCGGACAAGATCCCGATCGTATCGCCGAGCGGCACGAATCCGGCCATCACGGTCGATCCGGCCACGGGGCAGACGCGGGAGTATCTCTTCCGGGCGTGCTTCACCGATCCGTACCAGGGCCGGGTCATGGCGGATTTCGCGACCGGCCGCCTGAATGCGAAGAAGGCGGTCGTGCTGGTGGATAATTCCAGCGACTATTCCAAGGGGCTGGCCGAATTTTTCACGAAGGAATTCCAGGAGAAGGGCGGCAGCGTCCCCGCGCAGGAAGCCTACATGGCCCGCGACGTGGACTTCAAGCCCATCCTGACGAAGGCGGCGGCGCTCCATCCGGACATCATCTTCGTGCCGGGCTACTATCAGGAAGTGGGGCTCATTCTCCGGCAGGCCCGCGAGATGGGCATCACGGTGCCGATCCTCGGCGGCGACGGCTGGGACAGCGACAAGCTGGTGGAAATCGCCGGCACGGCGAACCTGTCGAACACGTATTTCTGCAACCACTACTCGCAGGAAGACGACAACCCGAAGCTGCAGGATTTCATCCGGCGGTATGAAGCGCGGTACGGCGCGGCGCCCGATTCCTTCGCCGTGACAGCCTACGACGCGGCGGGCCTCGTGCTCGAAGCCATCGAAGCGGGCCGCTCGGACAAGCCGGCGGACGTGGCCAAGGCGCTCACGGGCATCAAGGGCTACGACGGCATCAGCGGGAAGATCACCATCGACTCGCACCACAATACGGTCTCGTCCGGCATCATCATGAGTTTTGCAAACGGTCGGCGCACCTTCATCGAACGCATCGATCCGGAATAATGGATTCACATACAGGAGGCATACCATGAAACACCTGAAGAAAATCGTCTGCGCATCGGCTGCGGCGGTCCTCGCGGCAGCAGCTCTCACCGGCTGCGGCGGCGGCGAGGAAAAGAGCGACACCATCAAGATCGGCACCGACCTTGAAATGACGGGCAACCAGGCCGCCTACGGGCAGGACGCCATGCGCGGCGCGCAGCTCGCGGTCGATGAGATCAACAAAGCGGGCGGCGTGCTCGGCAAGAAGATCGAGCTGGTCTCCCTGGACAATAAATCCGAACCGTCTGAAGCGGCCTCTGCCGCGCAGAAACTGGTGGACGAGGGCGTGGTCGCCGTGGTCGCTCCGAACATGAGCTCCAACGCGCTCGCCGCGGTGCCGATCCTGAACGGCGCGAAGATCCCCTCGATCTCCCCCGGCGGTACGAACCCGAAAATCACCGTCGATGAAAACAGCGGCAAGGTCATTCCCTATTCCTACCGCGCATGCTTCATCGATCCCTATCAGGGCAAAGTCATGGCAAGCTTCGTCGCTGACAAGCTCGGCAAGAAGAAAGTGGCCATCCTCATCGACAACTCCTCCGACTACGCGAAGGGCCTGGCGAAATTCTTCACCGAAGCCTTCACCGCCAAGGGCGGCACCGTCGTCGGCACGGAAGCGTACCTCCAGAAGGACACCGACTTCAACGCCGTCCTCACGAAGATCAAGGATCTCGATCCTGACTTCATCTACGTGCCCGGCTACTATCAGGAAGTCGGCCTGATCCTGAAACAGGCCCGCGCGATGGGCATCACCGTTCCCTTCGGCGGCGGCGACGGCTGGGATTCCCCGACGCTCGCGGAGATCGCCGGCGCGGACGCTCTGGCGGGCACCTACTACTCGAACCACTACGCGATCCAGGAAGACAACAAGAAAGTCATGGACTTCGTCAACGCGTACAAAGCGGCCAACAACCAGGAACCGGGCGTATTCGGTGCTCTGACCTACGACACCATCCACCTGCTGGCTCAGGTCATCAAGGACGCGGGCTCCGCGGATCCGCAGAAGATCGCCGACGGCCTGGCTGCGCTGAAGAGCTTCAGCGGCGTCACCGGCGACATGAGCTTCACCGATACCCACGACGCGAAGAAAGCGGCCTTCATTCTCACCTTCAAGGACGGCAAGCCGGTCTTCGCCGACAAGATCAGCGCCGACTGAGCGCCTGACGCAGGATTTCCACATGGCGGGAGGGCCCGTCCCTCCCTGTAAATACAGATTCAGTACGGAGGAGGCAGGGCGGCGGCTCTGCCTTTCCCGTTATTTCACAGAAAGGGGGAACAGTTTTGGACAGCGGTCTCATCACCCAGTTCATCCAGCAGATCATCAACGGCGTCTCGCTGGGCAGCATCTACGCGCTGATCGCTCTCGGCTACACCATGGTGTACGGCATCATGCGCCTCATCAACTTTGCCCACGGCGACATCTACATGCTCGGCGCGTACGTGGGATTCTTCGTCACCACGCAGCTCCAGCTGGGCTTCTTCCCGGCGCTCATCTGCGCGATGGTCGCCATCGGCATCGCCGGCGTCCTCATCGAGAAACTGGTGTACAAGCCCCTGCGGGCCAGCTCCAAGATCTCCATCCTCATCACCGCCATCGGCATGTCGCTTTTCCTCGAGTACACCACCATGTACTTCCTCACCCCGCAGCCGCGGACCTTCCCGCCCGTGCTGCCCAACACGATCTTCCACCTGGGAGACGTGATCATTTCCTTCCAGCAGCTCGTCATCCTCGGCTCGACGGTGGTGCTCATGCTGCTCCTGTGGTACGTCGTGCAGTATACGAAGATGGGCAAGGCCATGCGCGCCGTCTCCTATGATACGGACGCAGCCCTCCTCATGGGCATCAACGTCGACCACGTGATCTCCTTCACCTTCGCCCTCGGCTCGGCTCTCGCCGGCGCGGCGGGCGTGCTGGTCGGCATCTACTACAATACCATCGACCCGCTCATGGGCATCATGCCCGGGCTGAAAGCCTTCATCGCGGCCGTCCTCGGCGGCATCGGCATCATCCCCGGCGCGATGATGGGCGGCATCATCCTCGGCGTCGTGGAGGCGCTCGTCTCCGGATTCATTTCCTCCACATTCCGCGATGCGGCGGCCTTCGGCATCCTCATCGTCATTCTGCTCATCAAGCCGACCGGCCTCCTGGGCAAGAACCAGACAGAGAAGGTGTGAGCCATGCAGATCATCAAATCCCTCAGAAAATTCGACCTGGCGCTCCTCGTCCTCTCCGTCGCCGTCTTCGCCGTGCTGGAAGTCCTCATCGACATGCGGATCATCTCCTCCTTCTGGCGGCTCCAGATCATCCTCATCGGCATCAACGTCATCCTCGCGGCGAGCCTCAACCTCATCAACGGCATCACCGGCCAGTTCTCCCTCGGCCACGCGGGATTCATGGCCGTGGGCGCCTACGTCTCCGCCATCATGACCATGTGGTATGACCTGCCCTTCGGCGCGGCCCTCCTCATCGGCGGGCTGGCGGCCTGCATCATCGGCGTCCTCATCGGCATCCCGACGCTGCGCCTCGACGGCGACTACCTCGCCATCGCCACCCTCGGCATGGGCGAGATCATCCGCATCTGCATCCTGAATATCCAGGCCGTGGGCGGCGCGTCCGGCCTCACGGGCATCCCGCGCCTCACCACCTTCGCATGGGTCTTCTGGATCATGGTCATCACCCTCTTCTTCCTGAAGAACATGATCAATTCCACCTACGGGCGGAGCTGCATCTCCGTCCGGGAGAACGCCATCGCCGCGGCAGCCATGGGCATCAACACCACCTTCGCGAAAGTGCTGGCCTTCGCCATCGGCGCCTTCTTCGCAGGGCTCGCCGGCGGCCTCTTCTCCCACTACTTCTCCATCGCCCATCCGTCCTCCTTCACCTTCCTCAATTCCTACAACTACCTCACCATGGTGGTCCTGGGCGGGCTGGGCTCCATGACCGGCTCCATCACCGGCGCGGCGCTCATCACCTTCATCACCGCGGCGCTCTCCGACTATCCGGAAGTCCGCATGATCATCTACGCGCTCTGCCTCATCCTCCTCATGCTCTTCCGTCCGCAGGGACTCTTCGGCAGCCAGGAAGGCTCGCTCCTTCTCCGCCGCCTCATGAACCGCAGAAAGGAGGCCAAGGCCAATGGCAGCACTCTTGGAAACAACTGACCTGTCCAAATCCTTCGGCGGCATCAAGGCCGTGCAGAATTTCCTCATCCACATAGACGAAGGCGAAGTCATCGGCCTCATCGGGCCGAACGGCGCGGGCAAGACCACCGCCTTCAACCTCCTGACCGGCGTATACGTCCCCACCACGGGCAAGATTCTCTTCGACGGCAAGGACATCACCGGCAAGAAACCCTACCAGATCACCGCGCTCGGCATCGCCCGCACCTTCCAGAACATCCGCCTCTTCGGCGAACTCTCCGTCCTGGAAAACGTCAAGATCGCCTTCACCCTCCACGCGAGCTACTCCTTCCCGGAGGCTATCCTCCGCATCGGACGCTACGGGAAAGAAGAGCAGATCATCGACGAGCGGGCGCGGGAACTCCTCGCCGCCTTCAAGCTGGACAGCCTGGCCGACGAGCAGGCGAAGAACCTCCCCTACGGCCAGCAGCGCCGCCTCGAAATCGCCCGCGCGCTCGCCACCCGTCCGAAGCTCCTGCTTCTCGACGAACCGGCGGCGGGCATGAACCCGCAGGAGACGAAGGAACTCACCCAGATGATCCGGTGGATCCGCGACACCTACAAGCTCTCCATCCTCCTCATCGAGCACGACATGGCCCTCGTCATGCACATCTGCGAACGCATCTACGTGCTCGACTACGGCAAGATCCTCGCCGAGGGCACCCCCGACGAGATCAAGAACAACCCGGCCGTCATCAAGGCCTATCTGGGAACGGAGGGATAACATGGCGCTCTTGGAAATCAACAATATCCACGTCTACTACGGAGCCATCCACGCTCTCAAAGGCATCTCACTCAAAGTCGAGGAAGGGCAGATCGTCGCGCTCATCGGCGCCAACGGCGCGGGCAAGACGACCACCCTCCGCACCATATCCGGGCTTCTCCATCCCAAAGAAGGCTCCATCCTGTACCACGGCGAGCCTCTCCACGAGATGAAAGCCCAGGCCATCGTCAAGGCAGGCATCTCCCAGGTGCCGGAAGGGCGGCGCATCTTCGCACCGCTCACCGTCATGGAAAATCTGGAACTGGGCGCCTTTCTCCGCAATGACAGGGACGGTATCCGGAATGATCTGGAAACCATCTTTCAGTCTTTCCCCCGTCTGAAAGAACGGACCTTCCAGCAGGCCGGGACCCTGTCAGGCGGCGAACAGCAGATGCTCGCCATGGGCCGCGCTCTCATGAGCCGGCCGAAAGTCCTTCTCCTGGACGAGCCGTCCATGGGGCTCTCCCCGATCTTCGTACAGGAGATTTTCCATATCATCAAACGCATCAACGAGCAGGGGACGACGGTCCTGCTCGTCGAGCAGAACGCCCGCATGGCTCTCTCCATCGCCGACTACGCATACGTGCTCGAGACGGGCACCATCTCCCTCGAAGGGACGGGCGCGGAACTCGCGTCCTCCGAAGAGGTGCAGAAAGCCTATCTCGGGGGCTGAGACCGGCGCAGAAAAAAGCAGCATGGGAAATATCTTTCCCTGCTGCTTTTTTCGCGGAGAAAATTCTGTCTTCCTTATATATAAGAGAATGGCCCGAAGGCCCGTCCAATCCTCCTGCGGGAGCGGGTTTCCTATGCAGCGTGTACGATTTCAAATTCACTGATGCGGGCGTCATGTGCGACGCAAGCGTTTCTCACACATCGGGTGCGGACCCACATAGAGAAACCGTACGTGTTTCTCATTTACGACTGCTTCCATTTTGGGAATAGGATTCCATGTTCCCCGACATTCTTTCCGACCGCCCGGAAAGAATGTCGGCCAAGAAAGGGGACGCCGCCGCGCGTTTCCGGCCTAAGCTGATCACCGTCTCAGCTAACGGGCCGCAACTCGCTCCCTCCGGTCGCTCAGACACGGCGTCCCGTCTTCACGCTGAGACGGTGCCCAGCTTCCCCCTGCGTGGTCGGCCTCCAACGGAACGGGCGGGGAGCTGCACCAATGCTGGACTTGTATCGTGCATGAGGTGCAGGCTTCATTTTCGACACGGACGTTTCGCACACACCGGAGCGAACCCACATAAAGAGGCCGTACGTGTCTCGCATTTACGACCATTTCCATTTCTGGAATACGATTCCATGGTCTGCGACTTTCCTTCTTTTCCAAAAAAGAATGGAAAGTCGCCAAAGGAAGAAAATGCCGCCCCGTCACTGCGGCCTGAAAATTTCGCCGGTCACTACCCTTCGCGCAACTCGCTCGCTTTGCTCGCTCAGACAGGCGCTGCGGCTGACGCCACCGGCGAAATTTTCTCCCTTCGGGCACCGGCCTCCGTTCCAACGGGCGGGGAAGCTGCACCAGTACTGAGCTTATATCGGGCATGAGGTGCGGGCTTCATTTTCGACACGGATGTTTCACATACACCGATGCGGACCCACATGACGATGAGTTCCTTTTTAGACAGGCGGTGCGGAGCCACATAGAGAGACCGTACGTGCTTCTCATGTACGACTGTTTCCATTTTTGGAATATGATTCCATGGTCTGCGACTTTCCTTCTTTTCCAAAAAAGAATGGAAAGTCGCCAAAGGAAGAAAATGCCGCCCCATCACTGCGGCCTGAAAATTTCGCCGGTCACTACCCTCCGCGCAACTCGCTCGCTTTGCTCGCTCAGACAGGCGCTCCGGCTGACGCCACCGGCGGAATTTTCTCCCTTCGGGCACCGGCCTCCGTTCAAAGGGGCGGGGATGCTGGACCAATGTTAGACTTATTACCCATACGGTGCGGGCTTCATTTTCGATGCGTACGTTTCGCATACACTGGGATAGGGTCACATAGAGACGACTGCCGTTCCCTTCATGCCCGGGGAAGTTTTGTGTCGCGTGCAGGCACGCTCCCTTGTGACAGTGTGAAGTCTCATGCAGGAGCGGACCCACATACGATAAAAATCTTCCAAACCATATGTGAAGGTCAATCTGCCAACGTTTCTCCCCATACGCACGCGCGAAGCGCGGCGGATAGGGCCCGGCTCTGCCGGGCTTTCTTCTTTCCCATACGCAGGCGCAAAGCGCCGCGTAAATGTCCGGCGCAGCCGGACTCCTCTTTCCCCTTACGCCCGTGCGCAGCACGGCGGAAAAAGTCCGCTTGCGGACACTTTGTTCCCTGCGGACGGGAATACAGCTTTCCCCCCTCGCCTGAGCCCGGCCTCGAAGCCGGGCAGTTCCAGCGGGGCGGCTTCTTTATTTGTGCCGCCCTTCCACTCAGGCGCTCCTCACCAGAGCGCCGCGTTTGAGCCCGGCCATTTAGAAAAAGGGCCGGTGCGGCTCCTCAGAGCCGCAGCAGGCGGGGCGGCCTGACGCGTCTTGCAGTTTGTACTGTCCCGGCATAATTGTCTCCTTACGTCCAAGCCGCATTTGTGCTGAAAGGGAATTACAAACTGAGCGGCAGGACGCCCCGCCGACAGGTCCTTTTTCGCCTGGCCGGCAACTTCTTCCTTTGCTACTTTCCATTCTTCTTTGGAGAAGAAGGAAAGTAGCGACCATGGAATCATATTCCAATAACGGAATTATCCGTAAATTTCGGACACGTACGGACTCTCTATGCAGGTCCGCTCTTCCATAAGCCGATACGTCCTGCATCACAAATGTATCCCGCTTCCCAATGAGCCGGCACGCCCGCCCCCTCTATGGGCGTCTGCCGCTATTCTCTCCACGAAAAAAGGAAGGCCCGCGCCTTCCCATTTCCATTCAGTCATGAATCTTATATTCGTTGAGGAATTTTGCGACTTTCCAGTCGTAATGATCGATGATTTCCGTATGGCCGGTGTCGAGCTGCGCCATGCGGGCCATGTCGTCCTCGTCGAGAGAGAAGTCCCAGATCGCGAGATTCTCTTTCATGCGTTCCGCGTGGACGGTCTTCGGGATGACGATGACGCCGCGCTGGACGTTCCACCGGAGGATGACCTGCGCCGGAGTCCGGCCGTGCTTCTCCGCGACCGCGGCGATGACGGGATGTGCGAAGACGCCGCGGCCCGCTTCGGCGAGCGGCGCCCAGGCTTCCACGGCGACGCCGAACGCTTTCGCCGCTTCGAGATCCCTGTCCCGCTGGAAGAAGGGATGGCACTCGATCTGATTCACCATGGGCGGGATGTCCGCGTTGCAGCAGAGGTCGGTGAGCCGCTCCGGGTAGAAATTCGCCACGCCGATGGCGCGGAGCGTCCCCGCGCGGTACAGCTCTTCCAGCGCGCGCCACGCGCCGTAATAATCGGAGAGGGACTGGTGGAGGAGGCACAGGTCCATATGGTCCATGCCCAGCTTTTCGAGCGAGGTCTCCACGGCGCGCTTCGTCTTTTCATAGCCGAAGTCCTGCACCCACACTTTCGAGGTGATGAACAGGTCCTCCCGCGGCAGGCCGCACGCGCGCACGGCCCGGCCCACGGCCTCTTCATTGAAATAGGACGCCGCCGTGTCGATGCTGCGGTAGCCCGCGGCGATGGCTTCGGAGACGACCCGCTCCGCTTCGGCCGGCTCCACCTGATACACGCCGAATCCTTCCATCGGCATGACGACGCCGTTCCGCAATGTCACTGTTTCCATAGCTGCCTCCTTATACTTTTCCTGCCTGTACGAACATCTCCGCCACGTCCGGTGCATAGTAGTCGAGGAAGAGGCTGTGCCCGAGGTCGAGCGCGCCGATCTCCTGCATTTCCTCGTCCGTGAGGGTGAAATCGCAGACGTCCAGATTCTCTTCCATGCGTTCCCGATGAACGGACTTCGGGATGACGATGACGCCGGACTGGACGAGGAAGCGCAGATCGACCTGCGCCGCCGTCTTGCCATGCGCCCGCCCGATGCGCGCGAGCGTCTCGTTCGTGAAGAGCCCGTGCTTCCCTTCCGCGAGGGGCGCCCACGCCATGAGCTGCGCGCCGTACTTCTCAAGGATGGGCCGCGCGGCCTTCTGCTGCTGGAAGACGTGCACTTCGAGCTGATCCACCATGGGCGGGATGTCCGTGAAGTTCGCGATGTCGATGAAGCGGTCCATCATGAAATTGCTCACGCCGATGGCGCGGAGTTTCCCCGCGCGGTACGCCTCTTCCATGGCGCGGTACGTGCCGTAGTAATCGTTGAACGGCTGATGAACGAGCATGAGGTCGATGTAGTCCGTGCGGAGTTTCCGGAGCGACTCGTCGATGGACGCCTTCGCCTTCTCATAACCGCCGTTCGAGATCCACACCTTCGTGGTGAGGAAGAGCTCCTCCCGGGGGACGCCGCTTCGCGCGATGCCCTCGCCCACTTCCGCTTCGTTGAAATAGCCCTGCGCCGTGTCGAGACTCCGATACCCCGCGGCGATGGCCTCCGCCACACACCGCGCCGTGTCCTCCGGCGCGATCTGGAAGACGCCGTACCCCAGCATGGGCATGACGACGCCGTTTCGCAATGTCACTGTTTCCATAGCTGCCTCCTTACTGTTTTCCTGCCTGTACGAACATCTCCGCCGCTTCCGGCGCACGGTGGTCGAGGAAGAGGCTGTGCCCGAGGTCGAGCGCGCCGATCTCCTGCATTTCCTCGTCCGTGAGGTTGAAATCGAAGACGTCCAGATTCTCTTCCATGCGCTCCCGGCGGACCGTCTTCGGGATGGCGATGACCCCGGACTGGACGAGGAAGCGCAGCGCGGTCTGCGCCGCCGTCTTGCCGTGCGCCCGGCCGATGCGCGCGAGCGTCTCGTTCGTGAAGAGCCCGTTTCTTCCTCTTGCAAGAGGTGCCCACGCCATGAGCCGCGCGCCGTACTTCTCAAGGATGGGCCGCGCGGCCTTCTGCTGCTGGAAGACGTGCACTTCGAGCTGATCTATCATGGGCGGGATGTCCGTGAAGTTCGCGATGTCGATGAAGCGGTCCATCATGAAATTGCTCACGCCGATGGCGCGGAGTTTCCCCGCGCGGTACGCCTCTTCCATGGCGCGGTACGTGCCGTAGTAATCGTTGAACGGCTGATGAACGAGCATGAGGTCGATGTAGTCCGTGCGGAGTTTCCGGAGCGACTCGTCGATGGAGGCTTTCGCCTTCTCGTAGCCGCCGTTCGAGACCCACACCTTCGTGGTGAGGAAGAGCGCCTCCCGGGGAACGCCGCTTCTCGCGATGCCCTCGCCCACTTCCGCTTCGTTGAAATAGCCCTGCGCCGTGTCGAGGCTCCGGTACCCCGCGGCGATGGCCTCCGCCACGCACCGCGCCGTGTCCTCCGCCGCGATCCGCAAGACGCCGTACCCCAGCGCGGGCACGGCGACGCCGTTCCGCAATGTCACATAGTCCATGGGAAATCCCTCCTTTTTACCGCTCCCGCTCCACGGGGAGCGTCATGGGCATCGCGAGCGGAGCCGGCCCTTCGTGCGGCTCTTCGTACCCGTCGAGGCCCTGCGCCGCCAGCCAGTTCGTGAGAAGCCGCAGGATCTCCATCTGATTCCTGTCCGCAAAGGCGGCGTGCGTATTGCCGCGGATGCCGAGCTTCGGCAGCTCCATGAGTTCCGCATGGCCGCCGCGCGCATTGACCAGCCGGACGAACTGCCGCGACCGCGCCCGGGCGATGCGCCACACGTCCGCGCCGAAGACGGGACTCGGCTCGTCGGGGATATAGTCGCCCCACACGATGAGGATGGGAATCTTCGTGAGCGCCGCCCACCGGGCCGCCGGCACCATGCGCGGCGCGAGGTACGCCCCCGCCGCAGCTCCCGGCACGTCCTCCGGCGCCGCGTCGTCGGGAAACGCGCAGGCCCCCGGCTCATAAGCGGCCACCGCCCGCACGTGCGGGCTCGCCATGGCGATCTCCCAGCCGTACTGGCCGCCGTTGGAATGGGTGATGAGGATGCCGTCCCCGATGCGGCGGAAGAGCGCCGCTCCCGTCTGTCCCATGAAAGCGCGGTACTCCGCGGTGAGCGGTTCTCCGCCCGTGTCCGGCGTCTGCTGCCGAAAGAACTGATCCACGGCCGCCCCCGACAGAGGGAACTGGCTCCCCGCGTAGAGCGAAGGCCTGCCCGGCGGCTCCCACACGCCGTTCCGGAAGGCCTCCCACACGCCGCTCTCCCGGGCCGCCGCGGGCAGATCCGCCGTCAGCGGCGGCGCTTCCGTACGGCCCGCCCGGCCCCGCCGCGGCTGATCCACGACGTAGACCGACCAGTCCCGCCGCGGGAGGAGCGCCGCATAGCCCTCCCGGCCGTCCGGCGTCGATTCGAACGTCCGCCCCGACTGGCCGACGCCGTGCCACAGGACGATCGGCAGATGGCGCGAATGCGCCGCGATATAATACTGGGCGTACCCGTGATCTCCGTGGAACGTCTCCCCATCCGCAGCGGTGCGCACCGTACCGCCGAAGAAGAAACTTCCCATCGTGCGGAGCCGCAGACAGGACCTGTCCATTTCCATCGTACCTCCTCCCCCTTTCTGCCCTCATTCTACCGCCCGCCGCCTTGACACAGAATAGCCGGTGCGGCTACGATGGATTTACCAGAAGTAAATGCGAAAGGAGCCGTCATGTACAGCAGAGAACTCCGCACCTTTCTTCTCGCCGCCGAGAAAGGAAGCTTCACCCGCGCGGCGGAAGCGCTCTTCCTCACGCCGGCGGCGGTGATGAAGCAGATGAATCAGCTCGAGACCCGGCTGGGCCTCACCCTCTTCATCCGCACCAGCCAGGGCGCGTCGCTCACGGAAGCGGGGCGCATCATCTACGAAGCCGCCCGGCGCATCGCCGCCGAATCGGAGGAAGCCGTCCTCGCCGCCCGCGCCGCCGAAGCGCGCTCTGCGCAGACCCTCCGCGTGGGCTCGTCCTTCCTGAATCCGGGCCAGCGCCTCATCGACCTGTGGCACCGCCTCGCGCCCGAAGACCGCACGTACCGCTTCCGCCTCGTACCCTACGACGACGACCGCCGGCAGATCCTCTCCGTGGTGGCCTCCCTCGGCAGCCGCGTGGACTTCCTCGCGGGCGTCTTCGACTCCCAGCGCATGGCGGAGCTCGCCGATTTCCTCGAACTGCGCCGCTGCCCCCTCTGCATCGCCGTCCCGCGAAGCCATCCCCTCGCACGGAAACGGCGCCTCGCCCTCGCCGACCTTCACGGCCAGCACCTCTTCGTCGTCAGGAGCGGCGACGCCCGCACCATCGACCGCGTCATGACCGTCCTCAAGATGACCCACCCGCAGATCCTCTTTCAGGACGCGGGCTGGTTCTACGACATGGACACCTTCAATACCTGCGAAATGACCGGCTCCCTCCTCCTCACCCTCGACATCTGGGCGGGCGTGCACCCGTCCCTCGTGACCCTCCCCGTCGAGTGGCCGTACACCGTGCCGTGGGGCCTGCTCTACGCAAAGCACCCCTCCCCGGAAGCCGCCCGCTTCCTCGACGCCCTCCGGGAAAAGCAGGACGAAGCCGCCCGCACTCCTCTCTGACCGACGTTCCTCTCCACGAAAAAAGCAGCCCGCAGACTGCTCTTTTTTCATGAAAT
Organism: Veillonellales bacterium; assembly: GCA_944390485.1. Classification (GTDB taxonomy): domain Bacteria; phylum Bacillota; class Negativicutes; order Veillonellales; family Dialisteraceae; genus UBA1822. Next base: position 206,986 of record CALXPQ010000004.1, on the reverse strand, counting down.
TTTCGGGAATCAGAAGTCTCTCGCCCGCCGGCGTCCGCTTCCCTCCCGCTCGTGCGCCGGGACTGAAAACATCCGTCCGGCCGACAGAAAGGCCGCCCGCCGGATTGACACGCAAAAACAGCAGGACCATCCCATGTCCTGCTGCTGTTTCTTTTTTACGGATTGGCCTTTACGTAGGTCTCGTAGAGCTTCTCGCCCACTTTCCCGATGAGCTCGCTCTGCTCGAGGTTGTCCTTCCACGAATTCGGAAGGAACTCTTCCCCGAACCGCACGCCTTCGATGGCGCCGGTGAGCGCCGCGGTGGTGCTGCTCCGGCCGTCGTGGTTCGCCGCGGTGACGAGCGCTTCGAAAGGATCGTCGTTCGCCATGACGCAGTATACCGCGATGGCAAGCGCTTCGTTCGCGTTCTCCCCGCTGCCCAGCGAGTGCAGGCTGTCCGCGTGGCTCCACGCGGCGCTCTTGCCCGCGGGATGGTCGTTCGCCTGCTGGATGCCCGCTTCGAGCGACGCGAGGATGGGCTCGGTGTGATCCGTCCCGGAAAGGAGATGCACCACCTCTCCCAGAGATTTCGGCAGGGACAGGCCGCCGGCGAGGCCCGCGATGAGCGCGGCCAGCGACGCCGCCGAGAGATACGCCGTAGGATGGGAGTGGGTCAGCACGGCGCACCGCACCCCTTCGTAGAAGGCGTCTTTCGGGCGGCCCGCATAGAGGAGGCCGAGCGGCGCCGACCGGACGAGGGGCTCGCTGTTCGGCGATTCGTTCACCCGGTTCTTCAGGGACCCGCGCTCGATGCTCTCCAGCGCGGCGAGGCTCGTGTCGCCCACGCTGCGCCGGGCGTGCATGAATTTCTCCCGCACGAGGCAGAAATCCCGCTCGTGGGGCTGGCGGCGCATCCACGTGCGCTGGCCCCGGCGGGGCTCTTCGCCGGTCTGGCTGTAGAACCAGCGCATATACCCGCGGTACACCCCTTCCGCGCATTCGAGACGCTTCGCGTCCGACCAGAAGATGCCGTCCGCCGTGGCGAGCATGGTCTGCGTATTCGCCGAGATCTGCGCCTGAAACTGATTCTTCTTCGTCCGCACGAGCGTGCGCAGGCCGAAAGGCCCGTACTGCCGGATGATCTTCTTTACAGACAGCTTGTCCAGAGGATACCCCAATGCGTCTCCGCAGGCTTCCGCCAGAAACATACCGCGAAACTTCTTCATATCTGCCATGGATTTTCCCTCCCTGCGAAACGACGCGGTCTGCTGTGGGGCGGCCGTACGGAACGGAACGCCCGCTTCGCCGCAGACGCTCCGCCGGAGACGGGTCCGCACCTGTCGGCCGGCGGGTCCATCCCCTGTCTTTCATTTTATAAAAATTTTATTTATACCCTTTTGTCTATACATCCATTTATAGTATAGCATATTTGAAATCGGGCTTGTCAATTCCTCTCTCCTGTCTATAGAAAGAAAATTTTCCGCACAAAAAAGACGCATGCCCGAAAAGAGCATGCGCCTCTCTGTGAAAAGGGATCAGAAGTTGACCTTCTTGCCATAGTATGCGCATTCGAGGATGCGGCCCATGAGTTCGTCGTCCACTTCGCGCGGATTTTCCGGCGTGCAGGCGTCGAGCACCGCGTTGTGCGCGATGGCGTCCTTGTGTTCCAGATACATTTCTTCGGTCACGCCGTGTTCCTGGAAGGAATTGGCGATGCCCAGCTCTTTATTCATCGCCTGGATGGCTTTTTCATAGGAGATGACGAGCTGCGCGTCCGTGCGGCCCGGCAGGCCTACGGCGCGGGCGAGGTCCGCGTACCGGGCGAGGCAGACTTTCTTGTTGAACTGGATGACGTACGGCAGGAGGATCGCGTTGCAGCAGCCGTGCGGGATGTGGAAGATCGCGCCGATCTTGTGCGCCAGGCTGTGGGTGATGCCCAGGAGAGCGTTCGAGAAGGCCATGCCGGCGAGGCACTGCGCGATGTGCATCTTCGCGCGCGCTTCCTTGTCGCCTTCGCAGGATTCCGCGAGGCAGTCGAAGATATCGGAGACCGCCTGCTTCGCGAGCGGGTCGGTGAAGCCGTTGGCAAATTTAGAGACATACGCTTCCGTCGCGTGGGTGAGCGCATCCATGCCGGTGTGCGCCGCCAGCTTGTAGGGCATGGTCTCCGGCACGTTCGTGTCGAGAATGGCGATATCCGGGGTGAGGTTGAAGTCAGCCAGCGGATACTTGATGCCCGTGGAATAGTCGGTGATGACGGAGAAGGCCGTCACTTCGGACGCGGTGCCGCTGGTGGAGGGGATCGCCACGAAGATGGCTTTCTGACGGAGCGGCGGGATGGAGAAGGGATCTTTGATGTCGTCAAAGGTCAGTTCCGGATGTTCGTAGAATACCCACATCGCTTTCGCCGCGTCGATGGGGGAGCCGCCGCCGATGGCGATGATCACGTCGGGATTAAATTCGCGCATCTTCGCCGCGCCTTCATAGACGGATTCGATGGACGGATCCGGCTGGATGCCTTCGAAAGTCTGGGTCTCGAGGCCCGCTTCCTGACAGACTTTTTCCACCTGCTGCAGGAAGCCGCCGCGGCGCATGGAACCGCCGCCGGTGCAGATCAGCGCTTTCTTATGGCCTTTCAGCACTTTCAGTTCTTCGATCGCGCCCGGGCCTGCATACAGATCTCTCGGCAAAGTGAAACGGAAACTGTTCATGTTGACACCTCCATGGGTCTATAACTACTTCCGCATCCCGATGGGGATGCTTCTTTTTAAACGCACCTTATTGGGTTGACTATCCCATTATACGATAACCGGAAGAAAAATAAATGGTACACTTATTGAAAGGTTTGAATCCGCCGCCGTCCTCTATGACGCGGCTGCTTTTATGCCTGAAAGGAATGCATCTATCCCTTCCTGTTTTCATTATATCATATTTTTAAGTAAGCCAAAACAAATAGCATACGCTTTTCCCGCCCCGTCCTTCCAGGAAAAGGGGAAACCGCGGAAAACGAACCGCACCGCCTTTTACGAGATGATAAAAATCGCGTTTTTTATCACCTGCCTTACTGTGAGATGATAAAAATGCCGGATTTTATCCTCTCATTTGTAACAATCGGAACAACCGGCCACTCGACAGGCCGCCTGCCCTCTGCGCCGGATTCTGCTATACTGAAAAGGGTGAGACTTATGAATCTAAATTTCTCCGGCAAGGACTTCCGAAAACTCCTTTTCATCCTCTGCCTGTATCTTTTCTACCCGCTCGGCATGATTGCCGCCGGCCTGTGGCCGCAGTGCGTCTTTTCTTTCTTCCTGTATTTTTCTGTAAAGGGAATCCTCCAGCATCACGCCCGCGGCACGCATATGCGGTGGATCTACAAAAAGAAATTTCTCTTCCCTCTGCTCTTTCTGGTCAATCCCCTCCTCATGCAGGCGCTGGGCACGCCTGCGCTGTGGCTATTCTTTCCGCTTCTCGCCGGATTGAGCTGGGCCGCACTCAAAATACGAGCGGGCGGATTTTCCTGGATTGTTAAAGCTATCAGCTTTGCCGTTTTCTGCATGATTTATCTTTTTTTGATCGCCGATACCCTTCGCACGCGAAATTCTATAATGGCTTTTTGTCTTTTGGGCATGGCAGGCGGCGTATACCTGTACACCAATCCCAAATGCAATTCCATAACTGTAGGCGACTTTGTTTTGCTCGTAAGGGAAAAGATGCCCCTCAAAGAATGGTGGAATAAACATCTTACCTTCACTCGTTTTATAGTGTTCCTTTTTATTTTGCAGGTATTTGTGGTTCCGCAGGAATTTGGCGACGCATTTGGCCGCTTTTGTCTCTGGATGTGCCTCCCCTGGAGTATAAATGGAATACGCCAGAATATAAAAGAATACCGCCATACTGGGCTAATCAGTCTTAAGCTCCCGATATTTTACGCGATGCTCTGGACAACTCTTGGAGAATTGATTTTCCCATACAACGACATGCTGGGTGTTCTGGTCATGTTTGTTCCGCCGATTCTCACGGCTATTTATATCTGTTACTGCGATTACAAGTATATGAAACCGTTTGAAGATTACATGAACGGTTACACCCTTCGTAAAGAATTTTCTCCCGATGCAATTGCTGCTTTATACGCTGCCCGCCGCGCCAAGCAAAAGTACTCAAATCAAACGGCATCTTCTTCTGACTCATCTTCTCATTCATCGTCACCTATATCATAATCCTTATTCCCATGCCCTTTGCCTAACCGGGACATCATTAGATTGCTCGGTATTTCGCCTGCATAGCGATAATATGGATTTTCCTTTTTACACTTTTCTGATTTCCTCCCCATCCGGTATAATACGTAAAAACCAATGGGGAGGAAATTTTTATGTGGCAGGAAATCACGGCGGATGCGCTGGACTGGGGACCGTTTCCCCGGAGGAAGGGAAACTGGTTCCTCGTGACGGCGGGGAAGGAGGCGCGGTGCAATGCGCTCCTCGGCACGTACGGCGGGCTGCTTTCCCTGTGGAACCGGAACTGCGCCGCCGTCTTCATCCGGGAGAGCCGGTACACGAAGGAATTCCTCGACCGGGAGGATCGCTTTTCTCTCGCGGTGCTGCCCGAGGCGTACCGGGACGCGGTGCGGTACTGCGGCGCGCACTCCGGGCGGGAGGGCGACAAATTCGCCGCGGCGGGCCTCACGGTCACGTCTGCGGACGGCGTGCCGTTCCCGGCGGAGGCGTCGCTCGTCCTGCTCTGTCGGAAGCTCTGCGCCTGCCCCATGGCGGACGCGCGCTTCGCGCCGGACATCGCCGCGGGGTACTACGCGGGCCGGTGGGAAGGCAATCCCCACACGATGTACATCGGGGAGATCGAGAAGATCCTCCGGAAAGACTGACACGCAAAAACGCCGCTCCCTTTTCGGGGAGACGGCGTTTTTTATTGTCAGAGCATCTCTTTCAGATACCGGAGCGCGTTCTTCGAGAAAATCTTCTCCACCTGCGCTTCCGTGGCGCCCGCCGCGAGGAAGGCGTCCGCCAGGCGCGGCATTTCCGAGGCGTCCCGGATCTCCAGCGCGGGCTCGATGCCGTCGAAGTCGGTGCCGAGGCAGAGCGCGTCCTCGCCGGCCTTGTCCATGATGTACAGGCCGTGGCGCACCATGTCCCGGAGCAGGCTCACCTGCACGGGGCCTTTCGAGAAATCGATGTCGTCCCGGCCGGGGAAGTCCGTCACCGCCGGGCTTCCGAGGAAATGGTTGGAGAAATTCAGTCCGATGAGGCCGCCCCGCTCGCCGAAGAGCGCCAGCAGGTCGTCCGGGAGATTCCGCGTGTGCTCCGTCACGGCGCGCGCGTCCGAATGAGACGCCACGGGCGGGCGCTTCGCTTTCATGAGGAGTTCCCGCGTGCCCGTGTCGTTCAGGTGGCTCGTGTCCACGATCATATGGAGCCGCCCCATTTCTTCCACCACGGCCCAGCCCGCCTCGGTGAGCCCTTTGTCCGGCCCTTCCATGCCGTTCGGCCAGCCGAGCTCATTGGGATAATTCCAGGTGAGCGTGATGAGGCGCACGCCGTCCTCGTAGACCTGACGGAGCCGGTCCAGCGAGCCGCCGAGTACGCCGCCCTCCTCGATGGAGAGCATCGCCCCGAGCTTCCCGTCCGCCTCGCAGGCCGCCGCGTCCTCCGCGGAGAGGATCTGCCGGAAATGGCTGCCGTATTTCTCTTTCTGCGCCCGGAAGGTCCCCAGGAGCTGCTGGTACCGCGCCCACGGGTCCGGCCATTTTCCCATGTCCACGAAGAGCGCGAAGTCCTGGATGAGGCCGCCGCCGGCGCGGAGCTTCTCCAGATCGATCTCGAGCAAGCTCCTCATGAGGCTGCCCTTCTCCGGGTGGTCCGCCAGCTCGTAGATGGTGTCGCAGTGCAGGTCGATGTATCGGTAGGTCATAGGTGGTTCTCCTTTCTCTTTCCCTCCATCCTATGCAATTTTCTCCCGCCCGTCAATATGAGAACGGCTCTCAAATATAAGAATTTAATTAAAATCTAACCATTCATCCTGTTGCCTTCCTGCCCGGCGGCATGATACAATTCTTTTCGTTGCAGGCATGCCTGCGGTCCTGAAAGGGAGTAGCCCTCGAAACAAGTCAACATACTAGCCGGAGACGGTTTGGCTGTTTTAACCAGGTGAGACTTTTAGGCGTCTTTTTTCTGACGCCGGAAGTCTCTTTTTATTTTGTCCGGCGCCTTTTCCAAGGGAGGTTTCTTATGTTTGCGTTCCTCAGTTCCCTCGCGTTCGTCGTCCTGGCCGAAATGGGCGACAAGACCCAGCTCCTGGCCATCGCCTTCGCCACGAAGTTCCCGTGGAAGACGGTCATGGCCGCCGTCGCCGCTGCCACGGCGGTGAACCACCTGCTCGCCGTGGTGGTGGGCCAGTGGCTCACGAATTACGTTCCCATGGACTGGATCCACATCGCCGCGTCGGTGGCGTTCATCATCTTCGGCCTGTGGACCATCCGCGGCGACAAGATCACCGACGACGACCAGAAGTCCCGCTACGCCAGCGCGTTCTGGACGGTGGCGGTGGCGTTCTTCCTCGCGGAGATGGGCGACAAGACCCAGCTCGCCACCATCACGCTGGCCGCGCAGTTCCACACCATCCTGCCCGTGTGGTGCGGCACGCTCTGCGGCATGATCATCGCCGACGGCATCGGCATCATCGTGGGCATCGTGCTGGGGAAGCGCATCCCCGAGCGCACGGTGAAGTGGACGGCCGCCGTCATCTTCATCCTCTGCGGTCTCTGGGGCCTGTATGAAACGCTGATGTGACGCGCCCCCTCCGAAACGGCCTGCCTGCGGGCAGGCTTTTTTCGCGCCCGGAACCGGCACGGCCCGGCGGCTCCCCGCGCGGACGCTCCGGAAGCGGCGGGCTTATCGCTTCGGCCGCGCCCGCACGAGCTCGATGGCTTCCTTGCCCGTCATGTGCGCGATGTCCATGGCGAGAACCGCCACGCCCGACCAGTCCCGGCGGATGGCCGCGTCCCGCCCTTCGGCCGTGTCGTCGGGCGCGTACTTCCGGCCGAGCGCTTCCAGCGCGGCGCGCATGGACGATTCGTCCGTGAGGACGCGCACCGTGCCGAAGCAGATGACGCTCCGGAAATACGCGGTGTACCGCTCCGGCACGATCCGGTCCTCGTCCACCACGCAAAAGGACGCCCGGGGCTCGCCCCGCACCGCGTCGATCTTGTGGCCCGTCTTCGCGGAATGGAAATAGAGGCGGCCGCCGTCGTAGACGTAGCTCAGCGGCACCGCATAGGGCCAGCCGCCGTCGCCGGTAAGGGCGAGCACGCCGTGCGTCCCCCGGCGGAGCGCCGCCTCGCAGTCTTCCCGCGAAAGCTGCTGCCGCTTCCGCCGCATGGCGCGAAAAGTCCCCTCTGTCATTGTCATTCTCCTTTCTTTTTCTGCGGCCGGCGTCTTGCTCCGCGGACCGCTTCATGGTATAGTGAAATCATTCCAATTCCATATGGATGTCCGCCGTCTCCCCCGGGAGGCGGCATGAAGGACGCCGCCACCGGTTTCGTCAGGGCTGCCTCGGCAGAGAGACCGGTGCGGCGTCCTGTTTTTTTTCAGGAGGTTTCCATGCACACGATCCGCACCTATCACACGCTTCCCGCCGAAGCGGCGTTTCTCCGCCGGCGCATTTTCATGGAGGAGCAGGGCTTCCGCGACGAATTCGATGAAACGGACCGCACGGCGGCGCACCTCGTCCTCTTCGGCGCAGACGGCGCGCCGCTTGCGGTCTGCCGGTATTTCCCCGGCGAGGGGTCGTCGTACCTCGTGGGCCGCCTCGCCGTGCGGAAGGACTGCCGCGGCCGGGGCCTCGGGGCGGAGCTCCTTCGCGAAGCGGAGCGGCAGATTGCCGCCTGCGGCGGCACGGAGGTCCGCCTCGCCGCCCAGACCCATGCCCGCACGTTTTACGAGCAGTTCGGCTACGCCGCAGAGGGCGATGAATTTCCCGAGGAACACTGCCCCCACATCTGGATGCGGAAAACGCTCCGTCCGTAATCACAGCGCGGTGAGCTTCATGCCCGCGATGCCGCAGAGGAGCAGCGCTGCGAAGAGGCACCGCGCGGGCGTCACCGGCTCGCGGAAAAACGCGATGCCCGTGAGGAAGGCCCCCGCCGCGCCGATGCCCGTCCAGATGACGTACGCCGTCCCGAGAGGCAGCTCTGCCGCCCGGGCGAGGAAATAAAAGCTCGCCCCCATGGCCGCCGCCGTGAGGAGACTCCATCCGGGGGAAGAAAATCCCCGCGACAGCTTCAGTCCCGCGGCCCACACTACTTCCAGTACGCCCGCCAGCACGAGCGCCGTCCATGCATCCATATCCTTTTTTCCTTTCCTTCCCTTTCACTGCGCGGTGAGTTTGAGCCCTACGATGCCGCAGAGGAGGAGGCCCGCGAAGAAACACCGCGGGAGGGTGACGGGCTCGTGGAAGAGGAGGATGCCGCAGAGGAAGGCCCCCACGGCGCCGATGCCGGTCCAGATGACGTAGGAAGTGCCAAGAGGCAGCACTTTCACGGCGTGCGCGAGAAACCAGAAGCTTGCGAGCATGCCGGCGAGGGTGGCGATGGTCCACGGCAGGATGGTGAATCCGTGGGATTCCTTGAGGCAGGTGGACCAGACGACTTCGAGAATGCCTGCGATGAGCAGGTCGAGCCAGGCGGTAAGCATGGCAGATGTCTCCTTTCTGAAAAACAAAAAAGCGCCCGGACGCGTATCTTCTATGGCCTGACGATACGCGGCAAAGCGCTCCTTCCCTACCCGGCGGCAGGGATTTCTGTTCTGTTTCCTGTATCTTACCACGGGGGACGGTTCCCGGCAAGGCGGTCAGAGCCGGTGCCGGTCTCCCCATTCGCACATGCCGTCCAGGATGGGCATGAGGGAGCGCCCCCGCTCGGTGAGGCTGTACTCCACCTTCGGCGGGATCTGCGGGTACTCTTCCCGGTGCACGAGGCCGTCCGCCTCGAGCTCCTTGAGCGCGGTGCTGAGCGTCTTGTAGGAGATGGTCCCGATGTAGCGCTTCATCTCATTGAACCGCACCACGCCGAATTCCATGAGCGTGTAGAGGATGGTCATTTTGTACTTCCCCTGGATGAGGGAGAGCGTATAGCTGAACCCGGTCTGTTTCAGATTTTCGTCGGCGATGCACCGCTGCCCCATGGTTTCCTCCTTTATGCTTTCCTTTTCGTAAGTACCGCACTTTATTGTGCGTACTTGTGCGATGATCCATTCTTCCCTAAGATTATAGAAGAAACCGGGGACGCCCGTCAATGTCCCCATTGTCCCGAAGGAGGCATCATCATGAGAGCACCACTGTCTGAATACGAAGCCGTCCAGGAAGCGGCCATGAAATTCGTCCGCAGCGTCGCGGAAGGAAACAGCGCGTATGCGAAGGAGCTGTTCACGGACGACGCGGTCCTCTTCGGCTGGCTCGACGGCCGGCTGGAACACGGCTCCATCGAGCAGTTCTATCACAATGTGGACACCGTCCCCGGCGGCGATCATTTCAAGGCCCGCGTGGACGTGCTCCTCGTGGAGGAGTCGCTCGCCGTGGCGCGCGTGCTCGAAGAAGGCTGGGGCGGCCGCATCGATTTCACGGACGTGCTGCTCCTCCTGAAGATGGACGGCCAGTGGAAATGCGTGGCCAAGGCGTACAACCAGAATTCGGACACTATCCGGAAGGAGGGGTAATATGGGCAAACGCATCGTCATCCTGAACGGCAGTCCCCGCCGCACGGGGAACACGTCCCTCCTCGCCCGCGCGTTCCGCGAAGGGGCAGAGAGCGCCGGCTGCGAAGTGACGGAATTTTTCCTCGCGGGCATGGACATCCATCCCTGCCGCGGCTGCTGGGGCGGCGGGAAGGACCCGGACCACCCGTGCGTGCAGCGGGACGATATGGAGAAGATCTACCCCGCGTACCGCGCGGCGGACGTGGTGGTCCTCGCCTCGCCGGTGTACTACTGGGCGCTCTCCGGCACGCTGAAGACCGCCTTCGACCGGCTCTTCGCCGTGGCGGAGTGCAATGCGGACTACGCGAACCCAATCAAGGACACGGTGCTTCTCATGGCGGCGGAAGGCCATGAATTCACCGATCCGGAGACGTGGTACGACCGCCTGGAAGAGCACATCGGCTGGCGGAGCCTGGGCAAGGTCCTCTGCGGCGGCGTGGTGAAGCCCGGCGACATCGCGGGGCGGAAAGAGCTCGAAGACGCCCGCGCGCTCGGCGCGTCCCTGTGAGCGCATGAAAAAAAGACCGGTCTCCCCGGAGGGAGCCGGTCTTTTTGCGTGCCGTTTATCTGCTTTCAAAGAACGCTTTGTACGCTTTGTACGTCTCGTACGCGTCCGCCTTGGAGAGGAGGTCGTACGGCGCGTGCATGGAGAGCATCGCCGTGCCGCAGTCCACGACTTCCGCGCCCCAGTCGGCCATCATGAAGGCGATGGTGCCGCCGCCGCCCTGATCGACCTTGCCGAGTTCGCCGATCTGCCAGGCCACGCCCGCTTCGTTGAAGATGGTCCGCACCTTCTGGAGGAATTCCGCGTTCGCGTCGTTGCTGCCCGCCTTGCCCCGGGCGCCGCCGTACTTCGTGAGGGAGATGCCGTAGCCGAGGAGCGCGGAGTTATCCTTCTCGGACACTTCCGGGAACATCGGATCGAGGCAGCTGTTCACGTCGGCGGAGAGCATTTCGCTCGCCTCCATGGTCTCGTAGAAATCGAGGAGCGAGCCCCGGCCCTGCAGCGCGAGGAGCTTCATCACGAATTTCACGAAATAGGAGGACTCCATGCCCGTATTGCCGTAGGAGCCGATCTCTTCCTTGTCCGTGAGGAGCGCCGCCTGCGTCTTCACGCCGGGCTTCGCGTCAAAGATGGCTTCCATATTCGCATAGGAGCACACCCGGTCGTCCTGGCCGTAGGACGCGATGAGCGAGCGGTCGAAGCCCACGTCGCGGCTCTTCATGGCCGGCACCAGTTCCAGCTCCGCCGCGGCGAAGTCCTCTTCCTCGATGCCGTACGTGTCTTTCAGGAGCTTCATGACGGCTTCCTTCGGCGTCTGGTCCTCGTCGGCGTTCGTGCCGATCACCGCCTGGAGCTGCTCGCCCGTCACGCCGTCGGCGAGAGTCTTCTTCATCTGGTCCTGCGCCATGTGGATGAGCAGGTCCGTGATGTAGAAAATGGGATCGTCGTCCTTCATGCCGATATTGATATCCACCTTCCGGCCGTCCTTCGTGTACACCACGCCGCACAGCGCGAGCGGCACGCAGGTCCACTGGTATTTCTTGATGCCGCCGTAGTAATGGGTGCGGAAATAGACGATGCCGTCCGCTTCATGCACGGGGTTCGCCTTCAGGTCGAGGCGCGGCGCGTCGATGTGGGAGCCCACGATCTTGAGGCCGCTTGCCACCGGCTCTTCGCCGATCACCGCGAGGATCACCGACTTGCCCTTCTGGTTCCAGTACACCTTGTCCCCCGGCTTGAGCTCCGTCATGTCGTAGAGCGGGCGGAATCCCTTCGCCTCCGCCCGGGCGATGATCTCCGACGCGGCGAGCCGCTCCGTGCGGGCCGTGTCGAGGAACGCTTTATATCCTTCGCAGTAGGCCGCCGCCTGCGCGCGTTCCTCCGCACTGAGGCGCTGCCATACCGACTTCGTTCTGCTGTATGTTTCCATAGATGAACCTCCTTTATCCCTGCTGCCGGTCGCCCGGCGCTTCTTTTATTATATCATCCGCCGCGCCAAATGAAACGCGCCGCCGCTGCGGGCCGTTCACGCCTCCACGGGGAGGGCGAGGCGGACGAGGAAATCCTGCGGGCGGGCGCAGGTGGTCTCGTCGAGGAGGTATTCTTCGAAGGCGTCCCCGGCGGGTCGCAGACCGCGGCGGGCCGCTTCGGCGAGAAGGCGGGCGTAGGCCGCGGGGGTGCCGCCGCATTCGCTCCGCTCCCAGGCGACGAGGCGGAGGCCCGCGGGGAGGAAGCGGTTCGCCCCGTCGGCGCTGCCCAGGTGGAAGGCGAGGCGCGAGGCCATGGCGGCGCGGCCGGCGGCGATGTCCGCGGCGCTCACGAGGTAGCCCATGGGATAGCCCATGGGGAGGCCCTGCCGGTCTGCCGCGGCGTAGAAATCGACCACGAACCGGTCGGGCACGGCGGATTTCGGACAGTGCACGGGGCCGCTCACGAAGAGGGGCACGGGCTCCGCCTCGCGGACGAGCGCGGCCGTCCCTTCCCGCGCGGCGCGGCTCTCGGCGATCTGGGCGAGGCGCAGGCCGATCATGGCTTCCCGGCGGCGCAGCTTCTCCCGCTCGGCCCGGAGGACCTGCCGCTGCCTCCGGAGCACTGCTTCCATCCGGCCGGGACTGACGCCGGCGAGCTCGTGGCGGATCTCCGCGAGGGGCACGCCGAGGCCGGAGAGCGTCTGGATGAGGGAGAGCACGCCGATCTGCCGGCGGTCGTAGCAGCGGTAGCCCGTGTGCGGGTCCACCCGCGCCGGCGGCAGGAGCCCGATGCGGTCGTAGTAGATGAGCGTCTGCCGGCTCGTCCCCATGAGCGCCGCAAATTCGCTGATGGACAGTTCGTTTCCCGTCTTCTTCACGGTCATTTCCTCCTTGACTGTATAGCTGCTATACAGTTTATCATAAAGACATGAACAGATGCAGGAACCGTTTCCTGCCTTTTTTCAGGAGGTCCTCATGGCTGAATCCTTTGTGAGCCGTCTCCAGGCGGGACGGAAGGAGATCCACGCGGCGAAGAGCGCGTTTTTCATCAGCGGCTTCGCCTTTTCCACATGGGTGATGATGATCCCCGCGGTGAAGCAGCGCCTCGCCATCGAGGCGGACGTGCTGAGCCTGCTGCTGCTGTGCATCGGCGTCTCCGCGTGCATCGCCATGCCGGCGGCGGGCTTGCTCACGCGGTACGTCACGTGCCGGCGGCTCATCACCGGAGCTTCGCTCCTCGCGGCGGCGGCGGTCGCGGCGATCCCCCACCTGCCTTCGTACGGGGCGCACGTGCCGGTGCTGCTCCTCCTGGGCGGCTCGGTGGGCACGCTCGACGTGGCGATCAACCTGAACGCGGTGCTGGTGGAGCGCGCCTGCGGCGAACGCATCATGTCCGGCATGCACGCCTTCTACTGCATGGGGAGCTTCCTCGCGGCGGGGTGCTACTCTTTCCTCGCCGAGGCGGGCGGCCTCTCCGTCCCGTGGATCGCGGCGCTCCACGCGGGGGCCATCCTGCTGCTCCTCCTCGTGTACGGCCGGCGCTATCTCGCCTACCATGCCGACGGCCGCGGCAAGAAGACCGCCCTCCCGCGGGGCATCGTGGTCTTCCTGGGCGTGCTGTGCTGCATCTCCTTCCTCGCCGAAGGGGGCGTCATGGACTGGGGCGGCGTGCTCCTCACCGAGGACAAGGGCATCCCGCTCGCCTCGGCCGGTCTGGGCCTCACGGCCTTCTCCGTGGCGGAATTCCTCGCACGGCTCCCCGGCGACCGCCTCGTGCGCCGCTTTGGCGAGAAGAAGATCATCCTCGCGAGCACGGTCTCCGCGGCGGTGTGCTTCGCCGCCGTGGGCTGGGCGGAGACGCTTCCGCTCCTCATCGTCTTTTTCTTCCTGCTGGGCCTTGCTGTGGCAAATGTGGTGCCCGTTCTGTACTCGCTCCTCGAATACCAGACGGTCATGCCCATCAATCTGGCCGTGGCGGCGCTCACCAGCATGGGCTACGCGGGCGTCCTCCTCGGCCCGGCCTTCCTCGGCTTCGTGGCTCATCACACCCACATCGCCGTCGTCTTCGATTTCCTCGCGGCGCTCGTCCTCTGCCAGACGGCGATTGCCCTCTACGTCTTCGCCCGCATGAAGAAATAGGAAAAACGGGCACGAAAAAAGCACGGATGCGCTCCGTGCTTCTTTTTTATTTCTTTGTCTTCGCCTTGTCCGCGTCCGGCTTCTCCTCCGGCGCGTCCTCGTCTACGATCTCGTACTCCTGGTCCTTCACGGCCTCCTCGTCGATGCGGTTGCCGTCCTCGTCCACGTACTCGTAGACCACTTCGCCTTCGTCCTCCGCGTCCTTCTCTTCCTTGCGGCGGAGCACCTCGCCCATGTGCTTGTACGCATAGCCCAGCACCTCCGCCTGGGGCACGCAGATCTGGTCCGGTAGGACCGCCCGGAACGCGTCCCAGAATTCGTCCGACGCCTTCATGAGGATGCGGCCGGCCTTCTTCGTGTCGTCGTTGTAATTGTACAGCAGCACCCACACCTTGCGCTTATCCAGGCGGGAATACGCGTAGTATGCCGGCGCGGTCTCGATGGACTTCCGGTTCTCTTTCTTCATGTCGTACACGCCGAAGATGTCCCCGTAGCCGAGGTGGATCTCCTTCACGCCCTTGAATTTGCGGTCGATGACGATCACCAGCTCGTCCTTTTCGAGGCGGTACTCTGTCCGGCAGGTGTACGTATTCACCATGTACCAGAAGAGGAGCGCCTGCATCGCGCCGAGGAAGCCCAGCGTCTGGTAGTCTCCCACCGCGATGTACGCCTGCCAGCTCCACGCCACATACGCCGCCAGCACGGCGAAGAAAAACCACATCAAGTATTTATACGGACTGTACAGCACCGTACGGTCCACGGTCACGCTCGATCTGCTCATACGATTCTCCTTATCTGCCGCGGATGCCCGCGCCTGTCAACGCTTCTTCGCCGCGCGTTCCTTTTCCTTCTGCGCGGCCTTTCTCGCACGGCGGCGTGCCCGCCGCTCCGCTTCTTTCGACCGGACGGCCGCCGCTTCCTCCGCCGCGCGCTTCCGCTTGAAATAGAAGCTCACCGCGAAGACCGCGATCAGCAGCACGCCCACGAAAGCGTTGCTCCACTGCAGGCCCTGCTCCTGGATATTCATGCCTACCATGCCCAGCGCCACTACGAAAAGGACGGTGCGAAAATGTTCCTTCATAAATTCCCTCCGAAAGGGGGCCGCGCCCCCGTACCCGTATCAGACAATACATCATTATTTTATAACAGATGCAAATGGAAATGCAATGCGGCGGGCCTGCGCGCCGATGCCACATTCAGCAAGTGATATAATTATAGGCGTTTGGAAAACATATCGATCAAAAGCGCCGGGAATTTCCGTTTTTTATCCTCACACGATACGACAAGGAGTCCTATGATGGAGCAGAAACCAAAACTGATTTACGAAGAACAGATTCAGCATCTGGCCGAAAAAGGAATTACATTTTCTGAATACACCAAAGAAAAGGCCATCCATTATCTGGCACAGAATAACAATCTTTTCAAACTCAGCTCCTACCGGAAAAATTACAATAAGGACATCACGGGCCGGCGATACCTCCATCTGGACTTCGGGGAGCTGGTGGATCTTGCCATCATCGATATGTACCTGCGTCAGCTCATTTTGAAAATGGCGCTGAACATCGAGCATTTCGCCAAAGTCAAACTTCTCCGGATTGCAACGATGCTCCCGGGAGAAGACGGATACACCATCATTCAGGATTATCTGGATTCCCTTCCGCCGGAGCGCCTGAACTATCTGGCCTCCGAACTATCCAGAAATGCGAAAAGTCCTTACTGTGCAGAAGTCTATGAAAAATATAAAACGCATCTGCCTGTCTGGGTCTTCGTTGAAATCATTTCTTTCGGCAGCTTTATTTCGTTTTACCTGTTCTGCGCTCAACGATGGCATCAGACTCTTGAAACCATTGCCGATTCGCCGCTCAGCCAAGAAATCAAATCCATGCCGGATGAAGGCTACCTGTTTCTCTCCATCAAAACCATCCGCAATGCGGCAGCCCACAATAACTGCATCCTCAATGATTTGAAAGAAAAATCCTCCAGCAATAAAAAGAAAAACAACTGGAAATTAAATCAGGCGTTGTCCCGCCTTAATCTCCGGCGCGACAGTCTTCGGAAAAAGATGTCAAATCCACGAATTGCTCAGATTATGTCCTGTTTGTATGTCCATAAAATGTTGATTTCCAGTGAGGGCATCCATTCTCATGTGGCCAGTGATTGGCATGATTTCTGTATCCGGTTGTTTCAGCACCATTCATTTGCAAACAATCTCCTGATAAAAAGCACCTTTGAATTTTTAAGGACAGTCATTGACAAATGGTACCCAATCGAGTAAAATGATTCCACTAGGAAAAACGGGCGACCGTTTTGCGGGGGTGATATCTTCGGATATCGTCCCCGATTTTTCTTTGCACGCAAAAAAGACCGGCGCTTCGTCCGGTCTTTTTTTGCTCTACTAAAATCACAGCCCTGCGGCGTACTGGTATGTCCGGTCGGCGCGGGCTTCGTAGCCGGCGCGGTACTCGGGCACGCCCGCCGCGTCTGCGTAGGCGCTGCGGAAGAGGGCGTGCACGGCCCCGAGGGCGCACACGTAGCGCCCGGCGTCTTCGAGGAGCAGCGCCCACTGCGCGGCGCGCCCCGCTTTCGAATCGAGGAGCGCCGAGAGCGCCTGCCGGTCCTCTTTCGTGAGCGCGCTCCACGGCCGGCCCGCGTAGGCCGCCCCGCCCGGGATGGCCGCGAGGAGGCGGTCCGCCCGCTCGCCCTCCCACTGGGACACGCCCAGCGAGGGCCGGTCCCCGCCGGTGGAGCACACCGCGCTGTCCCACGCCCCCTCGATGCCCAGTCCTGTGATCCCCAGAGCCGCAGCGGCGGCCATATCTTCTTCCGTCATTTCTCCTCCTTCCTGCGGGCCAGCCAGTCGTGCAGACGGCCCGCGAGCCACCGCACCACATGGGGCACGAGCAGCTCCCACAGCTCTTTCCACCATTTGCTTTCCATACTGCCTCCATGAGAAAACCGGCTCCCTTTCCCTGCGGAGCCGGTTCCCTTCCGAGCGGCCGCGCCGCTCACACTCTCACCGAGCTCACAGCCCTTCCGTGAGAGAATACACTTCCTGCACCTTCACGCCGTCCAGCTCGTTCGCGCAGAGGCTCCCCAGAGCCTCCCCCGCGGCGAGCAGCTCGTCGTCCGACGCGCCGCCTTTGATCTGGCTGAAGGTGAAGGTCTTCACCGCGGGTTTCCCCGCTTCCGTCTCCCCGGTCGTCATCACAATCTGGAGCTTCGTGTCGATCTTCGCTTTTTCTGCTGCCATACGCGCAGCCTCCTTTCTCTGTCAAACTTCATATCGATCCTCACAGGATCACATCTTCGGTGGTGGTGATGTACACCGCCCCGGTCAGGCTTTCCGCCGCCGCGCCGGAAGCGCCTTCCAGCACCGGCACGATGGACGCGGCCGCCGTCTGCACGGCGCCGGCATCGAGGCCGTCCTTCGGCGCGGAGAGGGTCATGCTCATCGTGCCCTCGTCCGCCAGCGCGAACGTCAGCTTCAGTTTCTTCGCCATGGTCTCACCTCCTTTCTGGGCAAACAAAAACCGGAACCGCCTTCACTGACAGCTCCGGTTCACGCCTCGGTCTCCCGGGCAGGACTCGGTCCTCTCTGCGGCGCCTCGCCGGCCCGCAGCTCCGTCTCTTCGAAAGGGACGTAGAAATATCGGCCCCGCTGCTTCATCATCATCACGGGACCAGACGGCGTGAGCAGCAGGTCGCACACCCGCACCGCCCTCGGCTCGCCGAGACGCACCGCGCGCCCCGGCGCCGTGCCCATCGCCCGCATCCGCGTGAAGAGCGGCACCCGCAGGACTTTCATGAGCATCACCTCCTTCCTTTTATCTCAGAACGTTTGTTCTTTACTGTTTGCAGTATACGCCTCTGCGCGTCTCCTGTCAACAGGAAAATGGAACAAACTTTCTGCAATAAAAATACATATCTTCCTCTCATAGAGAAGGACCCTGCCCGGCCGGCGATCCGGCGGCAGAAAAATGAGCAGGAAAAAGGGACGAGCTAGCACTCGTCCCTTTTGATTTCCATGGAGGAAATCTGCTTTACGTGTTTGTGACTTCATTATACACGCAGGCCCGCCCTTCCTCAAAGGCCCTGCCTCGGGAGGCGGCGGGGCTTTTTTGAAGTCAGTCCGCGGAGAGGGCCGGCGGCTCGGCGGGATCGTTCGTGCCGAGCTCTCCCCGGAAGGCCCGGGCGAGGACGGCGCGGCGCAGCTTCGGCACGGCGGCGAGCGCCTCCTCCGCCGCGGCCCGCGCCTGCGCTTCCCGGGCAAAGGCCTCGTCCAGCACGCGCACGATCTCCCGCTGTTCGTCCAGCGGCGGAAGTGAAATCGACATTGCTTTTAAAACTTTAAAAGGAGGAATATTTTGCATTGCCGACCCATTAGATTCTTCTATAACATTGCCTTTTAGCATTCCTTCAAAATAAAAAATAAAAAATTTTTCCAGAATATTCTGTTTAAGCCTCACTCGCATCAATGCCTGATTGATTATCCCAGGCTCGCATCCCTCTGGTAATTTGAACATTTCTCCAATGGTCCCTGCGCAACTAACAAGGATGTCACCCGCCTTGACCTCATTACTCTTCAACTCTTCAAATTTCTCTTTGGAAATATAATAATGCCCGTATTCCGTAGTTTTTCGAATCGCATTGCCTTGTTCGTAAACTTTGTACGTTTCTTCGCCCTTGGGCACGAACATTTTCTTCGTTATGGAAGAACCAAATGGTCCTTTCTTATATAAAGCAATATCATTCAAAGTCTTATGCTCCCATTCGTCGAGGCTGCGGCCGTGGGCGGCGCGCCAGGCGGCGGTGAGGCGGCCGGTGAAGGCAGCGCGGAGCAGGGCGGCGCGGCGGTGGTCGAAGGCGGCGAGGGCAGCGCAGATCTTTTCTTCCGCTTCATCGAGTTTCGCAAAGAGCGCTTCCACGCGCGCCACGATGCGCTCCTGCTCAGCCAATGGGGGCAGAGGCACAGGGTAAGTATCTACATACTTAGGCTTTGCCCGCATCAGTGAACCGCCCACGCCTGATACATTTGTCAACATATATGCACGGAATATCGGCGACTGAAAATACCTCATCAAATAATCCGCACAAATTCCAGAATTTCTGACAATAATCCACTCCGAAGAAGCGATTAGAGGATTTTCCGTATAACCTGTAACTTTCCACACACGATTAATCCGCGGATTAATTTTACACAGAAGCACATCGTTTTTTTTCACACTTTTTTTTGATGAGCCTATTTTTTCTCCCACGATAATTTCCGGATAGTTTTCTGTACAGCTTGGCACACTATACAGCTCAAAGACTGTATCGGGCGTCGCTGATGGCTCTATGTTTTCTCCCTCATACTGATTAAATTTCCCCAGTTTCACCCATTGCCAGTTGGCGGGGATTTCGTAGGGCTGTGTTTCTTTCGGGACGAGGGCGGCGGCCAGGCGCTCGGCCGGGGTCATTTCTTTTTTCTTCGCCATCACCGCACCTCCATGGCCCGGAGGGAGGCGGCCACGTCCCGCAGGAGGGCCGCCGCTTCTTCGAGGGAGCGGGCGGCGGTCTCGGCGCTCTCCGCGGGGTCGATCGGGGTATCGTCTTCGAGGGAGGCGTCGCGCATGAGGCCGAGGTCGAGGGTATTTCCCTTTTCCCGGATTTCTTCGCGGGTGAAGCGGCTCCACCGCTCGTCGGAGACAGCTCCGCGGTCGGCGGCGGTGTAGGCGGCTTCGAATCCGGCGAAGTCTTCTTTCGCGAGGGGATGGGTCTTGCCGAAGGAGGGCATGTTCGTGCGGAGGTCGTAGAACCACACTTCGTCCGTATTGTCCCGGTCGGTCCGGCCGCGGGTGAAGAAGAGGACGTTCGTCTTCACGCCCTGGGCGTAGAAGATGCCCGTGGGGAGGCGGAGGATGGTGTGGAGGCGGCATTTGTCCATGAGGTCGCAGCGGATCTTCTCGCCGTCGCCGTCGGCGAAGAGGACGTTGTCCGGGAGGACCACGGCGGCGCGGCCGCCGGCGCGGAGGCTCCGGTAGATGTGCTGGAGGAAGTTCAGCTGCTTATTGCTGGTGGGATAGGTGAAGTCGTCCCGGGCGGCGCGTTCGCCGCCGCGCTTCGTGCCGAAGGGGGGATTGGTGAGGACCACGTCGTAGTTTTTCATGGATTTCCCGATCTCGGAGAGGGTGTCTCCGAGGGTGATGGGACTCTCGAGGCCGTGGAGCATGGCGTTCATGAGGGCGAGGCGGTGGGTGTCGCGCACGAGTTCGCATCCGGTGAAGGCTTCTTTCACTTCAAAGTCGGCCTGCTCCGCGGTGAGGGTGAAGAGGTCGTCGGTGTGGTCTTTGACGTACTGGAAGGCGGCGATCATGAAGCCGAAGGTGCCGCAGGCGGGGTCGTTGCACCGCTCGCCGGGCCGGGGCGCGGTGAGGCGGGTCATGACGTCGATGAGGACGCGGGGCGTGAAGTACTGGCCCGCGCCGGATTTCTTCTCGTTGGCGTTTTTCTCGAGGAGGCCTTCGTAGAGGCTGCCGAGGCCTTCCTGCCGGGCGGAGAACCAGTCGAGCTCGTCGATGGTCTTGATGATTTTTTCGAGGTTCTTCGGCTCGTCGATATTGGTCGAGGCGCCGGCGTAGATCTGCCGGACGATGCCCTGCCCTTCGGAGCCGAGGGCGTCGAGGAGGGCGCGGTAGTGGCTCTTGAGCTCGAGGCCGCTCCGGGCGGCGAGGGTGTCCCAGCGCCATTTCTCAGGGATGTCTTTTTCCGCGCCGGTTTCTTTTGCCATTTTGAGGAAAAGAATGTAGGTGAGCTCGGTGACGTACTGGTGGTAGGTGATGCCGTCGTCGCGGAGGACGTTGCAGAGGTTCCAGAGTTTCGCGATGATTTCCTGTGTGGTCATGCTCTTCTTCCTTTATCGTCGTATACGTAGTCGTTCAGTTCATTGATGACGTCGGCGAGACGATTTCCAAAAATTTTTTCATTGATGCGGCGGAAGCCTCCGCAGGAGGCGAAGCGCCGGTCTTTGTCGAAGGTGTCTGCATTGAGGACGCTGTCGTTCACGAGGACGGCGGCCATGCGGTCGATCCAGTCTTTCTCGGCGGCGGTGAAGTCGTGGGCGGCTTTGAGCCGGGCGGCGGCTTCGGCGACGCGCTGACGGTGGCTCTCGAGGGGGGAGCCGAGGGCGGCGCGGCGGATGAATCCGATGAGGCTGGCGGCCATGTCGCGGCGGGTCAGTTCGGAGGCGGCCGTATTCAGCTGGCGTTCGCTGAATCCGGCGGCGTCGAGTTTTGTCTTCAGGCGGCGCAGGGCGTCGAGGGTGAGGTCTTTGGGCCGGGTGCAGATGATGTGCATGGCGTCGATGTCGTTGCGGTGGGCTTCCACCCAGGCAGCGAAGGTGCGGAGGTAGTCTTCGGGGTCGTCGGTCGTGCCGTATTTGCGGATGTGCTCGGTAATGCGGTCTTCATGTTCGTCCAAGACGAGATAGGGCCGGGAGGCGGACTCGGTACTGCCGGAGACGTCGAGGGCGCGGAGGGCGTCCCGTACGGCGAGGACGGCCTCGCGGGCCGCGGCGGGAGGCATCCCCTTGAGCTTTTTCGCAAAGTCTTCGGGGGTGCTCCCGGCAGCATCTTCGAAGTCGTCCCGGGCGGCGTCTGTGAGGCGGCGGGATTTCCGCACGAGGCGGGCGCGGACGCGGGAGACGAGATTTTCCACGTCTTCTCCGGTCTCGGCGGCGGCGAGCTGATCGGCGAGGGCCGCGAAGGTGTCGGCAGGGACCGCGACGACGGGCATGGCGGTGACGTCCCGCATCATTTCGGTGACGCCCACGGCGTCGTAGATCTCGAAGTGGTCTTTGCCGATGTCGGGACAGAGGCGGGTTGCACGGCCGAGCATCTGCTCGTAGAGGATGCGGGATTTCACGCGCCGGAGGAAGACGAGCGTGGTGATGGCGGGCACGTCGATGCCGGTGGTGAGGAGGTCGACGGTGACGGCGATGCTCGGGTATTTTTCGTTGCGGAAAGCGCGCACGGCGGCTTCGACGCGGCGCGGGTCGCCCCCGCCGGTGCGGCTGGTGATTTTCTGGATGGCTTCTTCTGGCACGTCCTGCGCTTCGTAATATGTCTTGAGGATGTCCACAATGAGGTCGGCGTGCCGGTCATTTGCCGCGTAGATGAGGGTCTTGCCGCGCTTCTCGTTCGTGGGGTTCAGGTCGCGGGCGATCTCGTGGAGGACGGCTTCATTGAAGCTCCGGGTGATGACTTTCCGGTTGAAGTCTTCGATGTCGAAGTCGAGTTCGTCGGGGAGATTTTCGATGGTCTCGATGCGGTGGGTGCCCAGGTCCAGCACCTGCATGCGGCCGCCTTTCCTGTAGTGGATGCCTTCGGAGCCAAGCTCGGTGCGGATGATGTGGGGCGCGTCGTGGTCGGCCAGGTATCCGTCGATGACGGCGTCGCGGTAGGAGTAGGTATAGACGGGGAGGCCGAAGATTTCCGTGGTCTGGAGGGCGGGCGTGGCGGTGAGGCCGACTTTCACGGCGTCGAAGTAGTCGAGGACGTAACGGTACTTGCTCTGGTAGTCGCGCTGGTCGCGGCATTCGTATTCGAGGCCGGTCATGTCGCGGTCGAGGAAGTAGCCCCGGTGGGCTTCGTCGACGACGATGAGGTCGTAGTCGGTGACGGCGGGGCGGCGGTCTTCGGCGTAGAGGAGACGCTGGATCATGCCCTGCACGGTGGCGATCTGGAGGCGGGTCTCTCTGTCGAAGGTGCGGTCGCCGAGGCTTTTCACGTCGTAGATCCCGGTGAGCGTCATATTTTCTTCGAGGCGGACGGTCTGGAAGACGTCCATGGCCTGTTCGCCGAGGGCGGTGCGGTCGACGAGGAAGAGGGCGCGGCGGAAGCGGCCGGTCTTCAGGAGGCGGTAGAGGAGGCCGAGGACGGTGCGGGTCTTGCCGGTGCCGGTGGCCATGGCGAGGAGGGCGGTCTTTTTCCCGCCGAGGACGGCGCGCTCCACGGCTTCGATGGCGCTGACCTGATAGTCGCGGAGGGCAAGGCCGTCTTTGTCGCGGAGGAAGTCGAAGGGGAGCGCCCGGAGCGCCTGATTTCCTTTTTCGGCGTCGGCAGCGAGGTAGTCCCGCAGACCGTCCGGGCTCATCCAGCCTTTGAGGGCGCGGGGCGCGCCGCAGCCGCGCAGGTCCTGAAACCACACGCCGGAGGCTTCTTCGTACTGGGCCAGATAGGGACGTCCGTTGGCGGCGAAAATGAAGGGCACGCGGTAGCTGCCCCACTGGCCGAGGGTGCGGGCCCCGCCGGCGGCGAGGACGGAGGCGGCGTATTCTTTGCCCTGCGAGCCGAGGATGGCGGATACGTCTTTGTCGATGGCTTTCGCTTCGATGAGGCCGACGAGGTCCAGTCCGATGAAGAGGGCGTAGTCGGCGCGGCGCTTCCCTTCGCAGGGCCATTCGGCGATGGCCTGATTGACGCCTTTCGCCGGGCGCGCGCCGCCGGCCCAGGTGCGCCCGGTGCTGTCTGCCTCCCACCCCACTTCGCGCAGCGCTTCGTCGATGAGGACGCGGGTCTCGGCTTCGGTGAGGGTACGCTTCTGCGCGTTCAGGCGGCTCTTGCGACGGCGGGCGGCGACGCCTTTCTGCTGTGCGTCGGACGTTTTCGGCGCGATGGCGGCGGCGCGCTCGGTCTCCCGCTGCTGGAGGCGCTTCGTCTCGGCGTCTTCCTTTTCTCTCCGCGCTTCCCGGTCTGCGGCGGGAGCGGCTGCGGGGGCCGCGCCGGCCGCCGGCATGACGAAGGGGCGGTGTTCGTAGTGGTAGTCGCCGTAGGTCTGCATGAACCATTCGGCGATGCCGTAGGCCACGGGCAGAAGCCGGGCGCTCGCTTCGGCGGAGGCGAGGTTCTCGTGCACGGCCCGATTCCGCGCTTTGCGCAGGAGATGGAAGAGGTCCTGCATGTCCTGCGTGAGAAGGCCTTCCCGGTACAGCTCATTGATGCGCCGCGCCGCGTTGTCTTCTTCGGGAAAGGGAATGCGGTCGTAGCGGTACATGAGATTCACCATGGTCTCCCCCATCATGCCGAGCTTGATGAGGCAGGAGTTGGGGTCGCTCTGCCAGTAGCGCTCCGCCAGCTCGCCGAGCTGAGAGAGGGATGGGAAATTGTCTTTGAGAAATGCGAAATTCGATGTCATGGCCGCCTCCCGCCTTTCCGGGCCTGTCCGACAGGACCTGCCGATGCCGAATGAACTATTGATTGTATTATAAGCAAAGTCCGGAGAAACATGCAATTTCCCGCCCGCACAAAAAAGACGAGCGTCCGCCCGTCCCTTTTCCCTTCCACGGAGGAAATCCTTCTATCCATTTGTGCCGGCATGATGTATACGGCCAGGCCTCTGCGGCCGTCCATAGAAAGCCGGTGTCTGTTCACGCGCCGCACACGGAGATGCGCTCGCCGATGTGCGCGCCCTGCTCGGCTTCATCCAGCAGGGCCGCGGCGTAGTCGGCGTAGCTCACGCGGCTTTCTCCGCGGGCGTTCACGGGGAGCTCTTCCCCGCCGATGAGCCAGCGGCCGGTCTTCGCGCCGTCTGCCTGAAAATCTGCCGCAGGGCTGATGTAGGTCCAGCGTACGTCGCTGCGCGTGCGGAGTTCGGCGAGTGCTTCGCCCATGGCCTGCGCCAGCGGTTTCCAGCTCTCGGGGAAATCCGGCGTGTCCATGACGCGCAGGCGGTGAGAGGCGTCGGTGTAGAGGCTGCCCGCGCCGCCCACGACGAGGAGCCGCGTCTCCGTGCCGGAGAGGCAGCCGCAGAGATGGCAGAGGGACGACACGTGCTGCGGCACGGTCTCCGCCGTCCACGCTCCGAAAGCGTCCACGACCGCGTCATAGCCG
This sequence comes from Veillonellales bacterium, assembly GCA_944390485.1. GTDB lineage: Bacteria > Bacillota > Negativicutes > Veillonellales > Dialisteraceae > UBA1822. The sequence goes on along the minus strand of CALXPQ010000004.1, from coordinate 182,268 downwards.
GCAAGGTCGTCCCGCGTGATGTCGAAGAGGTCTTTCACCACGGCCTTTGACGCGGCGGAGCGATTCTCTCCCCTCACGAAAGCGGTCACATCGTGCCCGCGGCGGACCGCTTCGGCAGCGATACACTTTCCCGCCCTGCCATTGGCGCAAAGTACTGCGAATTTCATACGTATCCTTCCTTTCTGTCTTGCCATTTCCCTGGGATGCCTTTATGATACAGGCATAGGGGCAAATTCGGAAGAAGGCACAATTTTGTGCTGCAGGTTCCTTTTGGAAACTGAGGAGGGATACCATGGAACAACCCATGACGCTGCCGGCGTGTCCGGTGGAGACGACGCTCGCGCTCATCAGCAGCCGCTGGGCGGTGCTCATCCTGCGCGATCTCATGGGCGGGACGAAGCGGTTCAGCGAGCTCAAGCGCTCCATCGGCCACATCTCGCAGAAGGTGCTCACGGCGAATCTCCGCGCCATGGAGGAGAAGGGGCTCCTCACGCGGACGGTCTACCCCGAGGTGCCGCCCCGGGTGGAGTACACACTCACGGAGACGGGCCGGAGCCTCTCCCCCGTGCTGGAGGCCATGGCCGCGTGGGGCGCGTCGTATCAGGCGCGGCGGAAAGGCGCGCCCGGCGCATAGCCGGCGCTCCCGTTGCATGCTATACTACGGGCAATCCCCTGTATTTCACGAAAGGAAGGAATCTCTCATGAAACCGCTCAAAGACACGTGCCGCATCGCGGTCGTCCAGGCCGCGCCGGTGCTTTTCGATACGGACGCCTGTCTCGCAAAGGCGCTCCGCCTCATCGGGGAAGCCGCGCAGAAGGGCGCGGAGCTCATCGTTTTCCCGGAACTCTTCATCCCGGGCTACCCCTACGGGATGACGTTCGGATTCACCGTGGGGAGCCGCACGGAGGAAGGCCGCCGCGACTGGAAGCGCTACTACGACGCGTCCATCCTCGTCCCCGGCCCGGAGACGGACGCGCTCGCCGAAGCGGCCCGGAAATACGGCGTGTACCTCTCCATGGGCATCTCCGAACGGGACGCCGTGACGGCGACGCTCTACAATTCCAACGTATTCATTTCCCCGGACGGCACGGTGATGAACCATCGGAAGCTGAAGCCCACGGGCAGCGAGCGCGTGGTATGGGGCGACGCGGACCGGGATTTCTTCCCCGTCATGGACACGCCGTGGGGCCCCATGGGCAGCATGATCTGCTGGGAGAGCTACATGCCCCTCGCTCGGGCGGCGCTCTACCAGAAGGGCGTGACGCTCTACATCTCGCCGAATACGAACGACAATCCGGAATGGCAGCACACCATCCGCCACATCGCCATCGAAGGGCACTGCTACTTCGTGAACTGCGACATGATCATTCCGAAGGCCTCCTACCCCGCCGATCTCTCCGAGACGGCCCGGGCGGAGATCGCGCGCCTGCCGGAAACGGTGTGCCGCGGCGGGAGCTGCATCATCGATCCCTCGGGCCACGCCGTGACGGACACGCTCTGGGACAAGGAGGGCATCCTCTACGCGGAGCTGGATATGCAGAAGGTCCCGGCGAGCCGCATGGAGCACGACGTGTGTGGCCACTACGCGCGGCCGGACGTGGCGAAGCTCGTCTTCCGGGACGAATAAGAACAGGAAAGGGAACCGCTTCGGCGGCTCCTTTTTTGTTTGCCCTGCGGGGCGCAGACGCGAGCCCACATGGCGGAGCGGTACCTGCCCGCTCCTGAGGAAGCAGGGCGTATTTGCGATGCGGGGCCTGCGGGTTCATGCGGGAGCAGAGGCGTATTACGATGCCGTACGGGCCGGCGCAGGAAGGGGCGGCCCCACATAGAGAAGCCGTACGTGTCCGAAGCACACGACTGTTTCTATTTTTGGAATGTGATTCCATGGTCCCTTCATTTTCTTTCCGTGCCTGACGGAAAGAAAACGAAGCAAAAGAAAGGGCAGCCGCCCCGTCACTCCGGCCTGAAAATTTCGCCGGTCACTACCCTCCGCGCAACTCGCTCCCTGCGGTCGCTCAGACAAGCGCTCCGGCTGACGCCACCGGCGAAATTTTCTCCCTTCGGGCACCGGCCTCCGTTCAAAGGGGCGGGGAACTGCACCAGCGCTGGGCTTATATCGTGCATGAGGTGCGGGCTTCATTTTCGATGCGAATGTTTCTCATATACCGATACAGGCCCACATAGAGCTGGCTCCCGTTCCCTTCATGCCCGGAGAAGGTTTGTGTCGCGTGCAAGCACGCTCCCTTATGCTAACGAGCACGCTTATGCAGGAGCGGGTCCACATACGATAAAAAAACTTTCTAAATCATATGCAAAAGTTAATCCCGCCAATGCCACTTCTCATACGCACGCGCGAAGCGCGGCGGATAGGGCCCGGCTCTGCCGGGCTTTCTTCTTTCCTCCCCTACGCTGGCGCAAAGCGCCGCGTAAAATTCCGGCGAAGCCGGACTCCTCTTTCCCCTTACGCCCGTGCGCAGCACGGCGGAAAAAGTCCGCTTGCGGACACTCCTTTCCCCGCGGACGGGAATACCGTTTTCCTCTTTGCCTGAGCCCGGCCCCAAAGCCGGGCAGTTCCAGCGGGGCGGCTTTCTAATCTGTGCCGCCCTTCCGCTCAGGCGCTCTCAGCCGGAGCGCCGGGATTGCGCCCGGCCATTAAGAAAAAGAACCGGTGCGGCTCCTCAGAGCCGCAGCAGGCGGGGCGGCCTGACGCGTCTTGCAGTTTGTACTGTCCCGGCATGCTTGTCGCTCTGTCGTCAGCGCCGCATTTGCGCTGAACGGGAATTACAAACTGAGCAGCAGGATGCCCCGCCGACAGGTCCTTTTTCGCCTGGCCGGCAACTTCTTCCTTTGCTGCTTTCCATTCTTCTTTGGAGAAGAAGGAAAGTAGCGACCATGGAATCATATTCCTGAAATGGACCCATCCGTAAATGACCGGACACGTACGGCATCGGTATGTGAGCCTGCTTCCCCATGAGCAAGCACATACGGCCCCTCCATGTGGGCCTGCTCCCCCATGGGCCGATACGCACCGCGCCGAAAATGCATCCCGCTTTTCTCATGAGAAGAACGGCTCCCCGCCCGTTTCCCTGAAAATTTCCACGCTAAAACGCTCCCTCCGGAAAAGGAAGGAGCGTTTCTTTTTTGTTTCAGGCCTTCTGCCCTTCTTCGACCCAGCTCTTGAGCTCGTCGATCTCTTCGAGGAGCTCGGCCGGGGTGAGGTGTTCGTGCGGTTCGTATTCGATGACGATGTCCGCGTCATGGGTATAGCGGCCGGCCCAGCGCATGATGGCGCGGATGTCGGCGGTGCCGTCGTGGTAGTCGCGGTGCTGGTCTTCGAGGCCGTCGTTGTTGTGCACGTGGAAGCCGCGCACGCGGGGGCCGTAGAGGGCGAGGAACCGCTCGATGTCGAGGCCGTTCACGTTCGCGTGGCCGATGTCGATGAGGGATTCCGCCTGGGGCATGTCCTCGAAGAGCTGGAAATATTCGTCATTGGTGAAGAGGTGCTGCCCTTCTTTCGGATGGCGGCAGAGGTTCTCGATGACGAAGTGCACGCCCATGCGGCGGGCCAGGGCGACGAGGTCCCGCATGACGGCGCGGGCGTTGGCCTGCGCGGCGGGGATGGCGTCCGGCGCGAACTGGAGCTGGGAGTAATGGAAGACGACGTGGCGCACGCCGTACCGGGCGGCGAGGGCGAAGACGCGCTCGTAGCTCTCCATGAGCCAGGCGTGTTCGGGCGAGTCCAGCGGCGCGGTGGCTTCGATCTGCACGTAGGGGCCGTGGAAGGTCATGGGCGCGGTGCAGGCGGGCACGACTTCGTCCGCCAGCTCGCGCCAGTAGGATTCGCTGTGGGTGAAGGCGGAGAATTCCGCGCCGAAGTCGTCCCGGCCCACGGAGGAGACCCACGCGCCGAAATCCCGGATGCCCCGCATGCCCACGATGAGGTCGCTCACAAAGTATTTCATTCGGCGGCCTCCGCGGGGTAGCCCACGTTGCTCTCGGTCTTCGCGTCGAAGAAGTGGAGGGTCTTCGGATCGGGCTTCCAGTAGGCGTGGCCCGCGCCGTGGAGCACGTCGTCCCGCATGATGGCGATGACTTCTTCGCCGTTCACGGTGAAGTAGTAGCCCACGCGGCTGCCGTAGTCTTCGTGGTACTGGATCTCCACGGGGACGGAGCCGGCTTCGGGCTCCGCGGTGAGGGTGATGTCTTCGGGGCGGACGCCGGTGAGGAGCCGTTCCGCGCCGGAGGCGCCGGTCTTCTCAGCCCAGCCGGGCGTGAGCGGCACTTCCGTGTCGTTGAGGCGCATCGCGCCGGCGGCGGTCCGTCCGTCGAAGATATTCATGGACGGGGAGCCGATGAACTTCGCCACGAAGAGGTTCGCCGGGCGGCGGTACACTTCGTGGGGCGTGTCGAGCATCTGGATGCGCCCGTCGTTGATGACGGCAATCCGCTGCCCCACGGTCATGGCTTCGATCTGGTCGTGGGTGACGTAGATCATGGTCTGGCCGTACATCTCGTGGATGCGCACCAGTTCTTTCCGGGCGCGGCCGCGGAGCTGGGCGTCCAGATTGGAAAGCGGCTCGTCGAGGAGGAAGAAGTCCGCCTGTTTCACGAGCGCCCGGGCGAGGGCCACGCGCTGGCGCTGGCCGCCGGAGAGCTCGCGGGGAAGCCGGCTTTCGAGGCCGTCCAGATTGAGGATGGCCACGGCTTTCGCGACCCGGCGGGCGATCTCGTCCTCGGGGATGCGGTGGATGCGCAGCCCGTAGGCGATATTCTTCTCGACGGTCATGTGCGGGAAGAGGGCGTAATTCTGGAAGACCATGCCGATGCCGCGGTCGCCCGGGTCCATGTCGTTCGCGAGGGTCCCGTTGAGGTAGAGCTCGCCGGAGGTGATGGTCTCGAGGCCGCTGATCATGCGGAGGATGGTAGATTTCCCGCACCCGGAGGAGCCGAGGAGGATCAGGCGCTCCCCTTTCCGGATAGAGAGATTGAGCCCTTTGATGACTTCGGTCTTGCCGAAGCGCTTCACTACGTTTTTGAATTCAATGCTGTACATCGTATTTCCTCATCCTTTGATGCCCGACTGGGCGAACGTACCGATAATGAATTTCTGGCAGACGGCGTAGAGGCCGAGGGGCAGGAGCATGGTGAGCGTCGCCACGGCCATGGCCACGGGCACGTCGGTGCCGCCTTCGGAGCTGACGAACATCTGGAGCGCGAGCGACAGGGTGTAGTTCACTTCGCTCTTGATCATGATGGCCGGCCAGACGTATTCATTCCACGAATTGATAAAGAAGATGATGCCGATGGAGAGGATCGCCGGCCGGATGAGCGGCACCACGATGGTGCGGAGCCGTGTGAGGTGGGAGGCCCGCTCGAGCTCGGCCACTTCCATGAGCGACATGGGGATGCCCTTCATGTACTGGCGCAGGAGGAAGATGCCCGTCGCGTCGGCGAGCTGCGGCAGCGCCACGCCGTAGATGCTGTCCACGAAGCCCACTTTCGAGAGGGTGATGTAGTTCGGGATCATCGTCACGGTGAAGGGGATGAAGATGGTGCTGATGAGCAGGAAATAGAGGGCGGTCTTGCCGCGGAAATGGAAGAAGACGAAGGCGTACGCCGCGAAGACGCTCGTCACCAGCTTGAAGACGGTCACGATGGTGGCGATGATGAACGTATTCGACAGGATCTGCACGAAGTTGATGGTGGTGAAGACGCGCTCGTACGCGGAGAAGGTCGGGTCTCCCGGGATGAGGGAGGACGACTGGAAGGCCTCGCTCATGGTCTTGAAGGACGTGGAGAGAGAGAAGAGCAGCGGATAGATGAGGAGCAGCACCAGGATGATGAAGATGAGGTGCCACTTGATTTCCGAGGAATTAATTTTCATAGTAGACTCCCTTCTCCACGAACCGGAATTCCAGGTAGAGGAGCACGAGGAAGATCAGCATGGTGATGATGGCGAGCGCCGCGGACATGCCGGTCTCGTAGAAGGTGAAAGCGTAATCGTAGCCCTGGTAGATGATGTTGGAGCTGGCGTCGTTCGGCCCGCCCTGCGTGAGGACCTTGATGGGCGTGAAGACGTACTGGAGCCCCTGCACGATGGTCATGATGAGGATGTACACCGCGGTGGACGAGGTGAGCGGCACCACGATCTTCGTGAAGATATTGGAATTCGGCGCTTTCTCGAGCCGCGCCGCCTCGATGAGCTCCTCGGGCACGCTGTTCATGCCGGAGAGGAGGATGAGGAAATTGTAGCCGAAGGCTTTGTACACCGCCACGAGGCTGATGACGAGGATGACGAGCCCCGGCGTCTTCGACCACGCGGGGAGCGTCACGCCCACGGCGTCCGCGATGGCCCCCACCGGCCCGGAGACCGGATTGAAGATCCACTGGAAGAGGATGGCCCCCACGACGAGCGCGATAAGCGAGGACGAGAAGAGGAGCGTCTTGTAGACGTACTTCCCTTTCTGCATGAGGAACGTGTTCACGAAGGCGAGCACGTAGGGCAGGAGGAAATTGAAGAGCACGAGGATGACGATGTAGAGGAGCGTATTCTCCGCGATAGTCACCGTCACCGGGTCGGTGAGCAGGTTCACATAGTTGTCCAGCGCCACGAACTTCATCTTCGGAGACACCATGTTCCACCGGAAGAAGCTCAGGTACAGCGTGTACAGCAGGGGATAAAACATGAAGAGGATAAATACCGCGAGCGAGGGCAGCACGAAGAGGAAGGCGAGCCGCCTCTCCCTTTTCCGCCAGGCGCTCTGGTCTTCGCCGGATTTCATTGGTCAGGACCTCCTGTAAATGACAGAAGAGCCGCCTTTTCGGGACGGCTCTCCGCTTGACTGGCGCTGTGAGATCATTTGAGGAGCTTGTTCAGCTCGTCCTGCGTCGCTTTCAGCGCTTCCGCCGGAGCGGCGCCGGAGAGGATCGTGTCGCGCATGTCGGCGAACATCTTCTCCGCCTTCACGCCCACGTCGCCGGGGAAGGCCACCCACGGGGTGAGGCTCGGCAGCTCGTCGAAGGCCACCTTGAGAGCCGGGGTCTTCGCGATGGCTTCCTGGACGGACGGTTCGTCAGCCACGTCCTGCCGCGGCGGGAGGTAGCCCGTATTGATCGTCCACTGAGCGAGGTATTTCGGCTGCATGATGAATTTGATGAATTCCCACGCCGCCATCTGTTCTTCTTCCGACTGGGCCGTCACGGCGAGGAAGTTGCCCCCTGCGGGGATCTCCACTTTCTTGTCGCCGAAGGCCGGGAACGGGCAGGCCATCACGTTGAAGGCCGAAGACTGGGTGATGGTGCCGATCTTCGCACTGGTGCCGAGGAGCATGCCCACCTTGCCGCTGTAGAAGGATGCGATGCCTTCATCTGCCGCAATGTGGAGCGCAGACTGGTCTTTCAGCACCATATCCTGATAGAGCTGGTACGCTTCTTCCGATTCTTTCGAAGCGAAGGCCGCCTTGCCGTTCTCGTCGAGGATCACCGCGCCGTTCGAGGTGAGGAGACCCTGGGTCGCCCAGTTGTCCTGGTATTCCTGCATGTAGAAGCCGTACTCGCCGGTGGCGTCGTGGATCTTCTTCGCATCGTCGCGCACTTCCTGCCAGGTCTTCGGAGCCGCCTGCGGATCGAGGCCCGCCGCGGTGAAGAGGTCAGGATTGTAGAAGAGGAGCGGCGCGCTGATGGAGAAGGGCAGGCCTACCTGCGCGTCGCCGGTCTTCGCCAGCGCCAGCACGTTCGGCAGGAAGGTCTTCTCCAGATAGTCCGGGTCCTTCGTGTCTTTCTTCGCCAGGTCCACCGGGGAAGCGTACTGGAAGTTTTCATTGAAATAGTCCAGGTAATTGTAGCCGATCATGGCGATGGACGGGGATTTGCCGGAAGCGACGTCCGCCTGGAGGTTCTTCATCAGGCCCGGATACATGTCCGGATTGTACACTTCCTTCACGAGGATCTTGTCCTGGGACTTGTTGAAGTCGTCCACCATCTGCTTGATGACCGGCGCGCCGAAATTCTTCGTGTACACGTGCCAGAAGGTGACCACCGTCTTCCCGTTTTCCTTCGGCGCTTCTTTTGCCGTGTCTCCGCCGCCGCAGCCCGCAAAGGCGAGCGTCATCACCGAGGCCAGAAACAGGCACAGCCATTTGATGAGTTTCAAATCATTCTCTCCTTCCCGAATCAAACCGAAACAAAAAGAGCATGTACAGTCATTGTCAGAAATACAAGCGTTCTCACAGTGCCGGTGCGAATCAATGATGTACATGTTTTGTTGCCCTCATTATATCATGGAGCTATGCTATTTTGTGTAAGACTATCGTAAAAAAGTATACTCACCCGTAAAGTTTCCTTTACGTCACAGGCCGCCGGGGAAACATCACGATTTCCTGAGCGTAAGGAAATGCCCATGGACAGGCACAGAAAACGCCCCCATCCGAAAGGACAGGGGCGTCCGCACCATCGGCTCAGTGTCCGCAGACGTGCGACTCCGCTTCTATAATAGCGTATACTAATTCGGCGGAATCGATGAGGTCTTTTTCCGCCAGCGATTCGGCCGAGGTGTGGAAATCGGTCATGCCCACGCCGAGGAGCATCGCCGGGAAAGCGTTCCGGTTGAACCAGTTCGCGTCGCTGCCGCCGCCGGTGCTGGTCACGCGCACGGGGAAGCCTTTCTCCGCGCAGGCCGCCCGGGCGAGGCGCATCGCCGGATGGTCCTCGTCGATATGGAAGCCCTCGTAGAGGAGCTCCGTCTCCACTTCGGCGCGGCCGCCGGGGAAATCGGCCTCCGCGCTGCGGAAGGCCTCCGTCATGCGGGCGACTACGGCCTCGAGCTTCTCCCGGCTGCGGCTCCGTGCTTCCGCCCGGACGACGCAGGTCTCCGGCACGATGTTCGTGGCGAGGCCGCCTTCGATGACGCCCACGTTGCACGTAGTCTCCTCGTCGACGCGGCCGCTCTCTATGCGGGCGATCGCCGCGGCCGCCATCTTGACGGCGTTCACGCCCTTCTCCGGCGCGATGCCCGCGTGGGCCGCCCGGCCGTGCATGGTGCAGGTGATCTTGTATTCGCCCGGGCCGGCATTGATCAGCGTGCCCGGCGCGCCGTCCGCATCGAGCACGTAGCCGAAGTCGATGCCTTCGGCGTATTTCCCCTCGAAATGGCGGGACCCGCCGAGAGACGTCTCTTCCTGTACGGTGAAGGCCGCGAGGATCTTTCCGTGGGGGATCATCGTCTCCTTCATGACGGCGAGCGCTTCGAGAATGGCCGCGACGCCCGCCTTGTCGTCGCCGCCGAGGATGGTGTCCCCCTTCGAGCGGTACACGCCGTCTTCGAGCACGGGCTCGATGCCTTCGCATTTTTCCACGCAGTCCATGTGCGCCGTGAAGGCCACGCCGGGCAGTCCCTCCGCATTCGCGGGGAAGACCGCGATGAGATTGCCGCAGGCGCCGCCCGTGGCCGCCCCCGCGCCGTCCTCCGTGACCCGCGCGCCGAGCCGCATCAGGTACCGCTTCAAATAATCGCGTACGCCGCCCTCTTTCCCGCTCGGGGCATAGATGCGGACGAGATCGCAGAATGTATGATTGAGCCGTTCTGTATTGACCATGATGGACCTCCTTCTCTGTGCTGCTCCTATCTTACTCACCCGGCAGGCAGAAGTAAACGCCTGCGGGCCGGTTCATTCCTCCGGCTTCCGCCGCAGCTCCTCCTCCATGTAGAACCCGCGGCGGATGGCGTCTTTTCCGAATTTCTCCTGGATGGCGTCCACCGCGCGGGCCGCCCGGCGGAGCGCTGCCTTCCGGTCCGGGAAGAGCGACGGCGTCTCCATCTCCTCCCCGAGATTCGAGCAGGTCACGCCGGTGAGGCGCACCGGCTCCGTGCGGGGGATCTTCGCCAGGAGCGAGAGCGCCGCCTCCTCGATGTCCTCCGCAAGGTCCGTCCCCTCCTCGAAGGACACGGAGCGCATGACCGTGCGGAACGAGGCGAAGCGCACCTTGAGGGACACCGTGCGCGCCGTGAGGTGTTTTTTCCGGAGCCGGGCCGCCACCACGTCGCTGTGGATGGCGATGCGCCGCCGGATGGCCGCCTCGTCCGTGAGGTCCGTCTCGTAGGTCTCCTCGTCGCCGATGGACTTCACCTCCCGCTCCGCCCGCACGGGCCGGTCGTCCCGCCCGAACGCGAGCTCCCGAAGGAGCGCCGCCTGGCTGCCCACGGCCCGCTCCACCGCGCCCGGCGCCGCCCGCTGGATGTCTCCGATGGTACGGAAGCCCGCGTCCAGCAGCTTCCGCTCCGTCACCTCCCCCACGCCCCAGAGCCGGCGGATGGGGAGCGGCGCGAGGATGGCCGCCTCCCGGCCGTACGGGATGATGGTGAGGCCGTCCGGCTTGTCCATATCGCTCGCCATCTTCGCGAGGAACTTGTTCGGCGCGATGCCCGCCGACGCCACGAGGCCCGTCTTCTCCCGGATCTCCGCCTTGATGGCCCGCCCGATGGCCCCCAGCGTGGGATACTGCGTGCCCATGCCGGTGATGTCCATGAACGCCTCGTCCAGCGAGATGGGCTCGATCTCCGCGGCGTAGTGCAGCATGATGCCGTGGATCTGGTCGGACACGCTCTTGTACAGGGCAAACCGCGGCTTCACGTAGATGCCCGCTGGGCAGAGCGTCCGCGCGCGGCTCATGGGCATGGCCGAATGCACGCCGAACGCCCGCGCCTCGTACGACGCGGTGGACACCACGCCCCGGCCGGAGAGCCCGCCCACGATGACGGGCTTCCCCTTCCACTCCGGGTGCTCCCTCTGCTCGATGGACGCAAAGAACGCGTCCATATCCACATGCATGATCCACCGCCGCGGCATGGCTCTCCCTCCTTCCTTTTCCTTTCCCTCTTCCGCCCGGGATCCAGGCCGCCTTGCTTTTTCTCTGTCCTTATTATACAGGGAAATAGGCGGGAACTCCCCTTTATTTGCGAACAACTTTTCTCTATAATAATGTGGGATTTGTTGGAAAATGCAAAACGCAGAAAGGAGGCCATTATGGACGAATCGCTTTTTGACTCTATCCGTCACATCGACACCTATAGACAGGAATACTGGAGCGCCCGCGAGCTGATGCCCGTGCTGGAATACAAGCAGTGGCGGCAATTTTCTGACGCCATCGCCCGGGCAAAAGTAGCCTGCTCCATCAGCGGAAACAACGTGCAGGATCACTTTGCGGAGGTCCGCAAAATGATTGTCGCTGGTAAAGGCGCGCAAAGAAGCATTCAGGACTATCACCTCTCCCGCTACGCCTGTTATCTCATCGCCATGAACGGCGACCCGCGTAAAAAAGCCATCGCGCTCGCGCAGGCTTACTTCGCGGTAAAAACGCGCCAGCAGGAGCTCGCAGAAAGCTACGAACGGCTGACAGAAGACCAGAAACGCATGGCTATCCGGGCAGAACTCCGTCGACATAACCGTTCCCTGGCCGACGCCGCCTCCGAAGCCGGCGTCAAGACGCCGCAGGAATATGCCGTCTTCCAAAATGCCGGATATAAAGGATTGTACGGCGGCCTCACCGCGCAGGGCATCGCCCGCCGCAAAGGATTGAAAAAGAACGAGCCGATTCTCGACCACATGGGCAGCACAGAACTGGCCGCCAATCTGTTCCGCGCCACACAGACGGATGATAAACTGCGCCGCGACCATGTCCAAGGCAAAAAAGCCGCGAACCAGACGCATTACGATGTGGGGCGCAAAGTACGGCAGACCATCGCTGAACTCGGCGGCACTATGCCGGAAGATTTGCCCACACCGGATAAAAGTATCCGCCAACTGGAAAAAGAACAGAAAAAGCTGCCGAAAAAAGAGTGACTGTCTGCCCCTGCCCGCCGCGGGACCGCCCGGTGTGTCTGCCGTGACCGAACCCTTTCCTCGCATTCGCAGGTGATCTGCCGAATTTCATTCCAAATGTAAAAACCTCCTGTCTTTCAGATGCCGCCGCATCACAGGCCGCGGACGAGCTGAAAGAAGGAGGCTTTTATCTTGCCGTCCATGGCACGGGCGCTGTGCTCTCTGCTCATTTTCTCCCACGAGAAAACGCACTCCGGAGAGTGCGTTTTGATACGGAGAGCTCAATAGAGACGCTTCAGTACGTTCATGACGGCTTCTTCCGTCACGGGGACGGGATTGTTGTCCGCGCGTCCTTTCGTGAAAGCGTGGGCCGTGATGTACGACAGATCTTCTTCGCGGATACCGCAGCCGCGGAGAGTGGTGGCAAAGCCGCCTTTCCGGAGCATGGAGAAGATCCAGTCTTTCACTTCTTCGGCGCTCCCGCAGCGGAAGGCTTCGAGGAGATCGTCGTAGCCGGAGACTGCGTCTTTGTTGTAGGCCATGAAGTCGCCCAGCGTGAGGGCCACTGCCGCACCGTGGGGCACGCCGAATTTCTCCGTAATGGGATACGAGACGGAGTGGCACACGGTGGTCTTCGTATTGCTGAAAGCGAGGCCCGCGTAGAGGCTCGCTTTCCCGATGATTTCCCGCAGACGCTCATCGTCCGGATGGTCCGCCAGCGCTTCCAGATGCTCCCGGATGAGGCGGATGGCGAGGAGGGAGAAGGCCCGCGTCACTTCGCTGGTGCGGCGCGCCCAGTAGGATTCCGCCGCGTGCGCCGCTGCATCGAGCGCCGACGAGATGGTGAGGGAGAGCGGGCACGTGAGGGTGCACATCGGATCGATGACGGCTGCGGCCGCGAAGTTGTCCGGATGAGAGAAGGAGAGCTTGCATTCCTTTTCCCGGTCCCAGACCGTGGCCCACGGGGTCGCTTCGGAGCCGGTGCCGCTCGTGGTTGGGATGCCGATCCACGGGGTGAGTGGGATGGGCCGGGTCCCGCCCTGCTGAATGAAGCGGCGCAGGCCGTCCGTGCTGGAGATGTCCGTATGCAGCGCCGCCGCAAGGGTTTTCGCCGCATCCATGACGCTGCCGCCGCCCACGGCGACGATGAGGTCGTACGCGCGGCCCCGCACTTTCGTGAGGAGCGCGGCGATGTCGATCACATCGGGATTGGAAACGGGAAATTCTTCTTCCCGCACGTCGTAAAGTGCGAGCGCCTCCATGAGCGTGCGGCGGACGGGACTTTCCACGAAGTCCATCCCCCGGGTGATGAGGAGGACGCGGGAACCGGGCAGGGCCCAGCGGGAGGCGATGCGCCCCAGATCGGCCAGCGCGCCGCGGCCGGCGAAAATATGCACAGGATTGTAAAATTCCATGTCGTTACCTCTTTATTTCATGATTTTCTTGACATACAGGAATCCCCGCTCCATGCAGAAGGCAAAGAGGAAGACGAGGAAGACCGCCAGCCCCGCTTCGCCGTAGTCGTAGTTCTGGATGGCAGCGGAAATGGCGAAGCCGATGCCGCCCGCACCGACCATGCCGAGGATGGCGCACTCGGAGAAATTGATTTCAAAACGGAGCGCGGTCCATGCGATGAGCTGGGTCACCGCCGAGGGCAGGATGCCGCAGGCGATGATCTGAAGACGGGTCGCGCCGAGAGCCCGCAGGGCGTCCACCGTATCTTCCGGCACATCTTCGAAAGCCTGCGCGAAAGATTTCGTGAAAAAGGCCACGGTGTGCACCGAGAGGCCGGTGATACCCGCCACAGGGCCGAAGCCGAAGCACACCAGCGTGAGGAGGACCCACACGGGCGTGGGCACTGCCCGAAGGAAGGTGAAGACCGCCTTCACCACCGGCGCTATGACAGGCCCGGCGACATTCCGCGCGGCGAGGAGGCCGAAGGCGAGCCCCAGGAAAAGGCTGTACACGGTGGCGAGCACCATGATGGAAAACGTATCCATGAAGGACAGCAGGGTGAAGTCCACATGGTCCAGCGTAAAGTGGGCCATCCGCCAGAAGATGAGCCCGATGTCTCCCGCGCGGCCCGCGAGCCGCACCCAGTCGATGCCGAGCAGCGCGAGCGACGCGGCGGTGAGCGCCGCTGCCCCGATGAGAAATCCGGCGATGAAATGCCCGCCGCCGGCCACGCCGATGTCGATCTTTCCGCCCTGCCGTCCGTGCGGCGCCGTCATGGCTTCCGCGTTCTGAGCGCTGTCCATATCACTCCGCTGCCTTCTTTCTGAGGAAATCTGTCAATCGGTCCACGAGGATGACGATGACTGCGATCATGAGGATGATGCCGGAAGCTTCCGCGTATTTGAACGCTTTCAGGTACGACAGGAGCACCATGCCGATGCCGCCTCCGCCCACCATGCCCACGATGGTGGACGACCGGATATTTACTTCCAGGCAGTACAGGTACCACGAGATGAAGCCCGTGATGCACGAGGGGAACACGCACTGAAAGATGCGCTCCCAGAAAGACGCGCCCACCGCGGTGAGGCTCTCCACCACACCCGCGGGGATCTCGTCGATCACTTCGATGAAGGTGCGGGTCATGAAAGCAAAGCTGGTGATGACCAGCGCGGTGAAGCCCACGCCCGTGCCAACGCCGAGAGAGGAAAACAGGATGAACGCCCACACGAGGGTGGGGATATTGCGGAGAAAGGTCGCCGTTCCGCGCACCGCCGCGGCGAGCGCCTTCGACGGAGACAGGAGCTCGCTCCCCAGCACGGCCGCGCCGGCGGCGAGCACCGCGGCCACGGAGGCGGAAGAAATGGCGAGCGCCACCGTCACGGCGAGGCTCTCCAGGATGACCGGAGTGAACTGGAAACGGGGCGGCAGGAAATCTTCCGTGAGAAAGGTCCACGCCTCACCCAGATGGAGCAGCACTGCCATGGGATCGAACCCCGTGTAGTATGTGGCGATCAGAAAAGACAGCAGCAGGATGCCCGCCATAGTGCGGCACACATACAGTTCCTGACGATTCATCATGATACGCACTCCTTCATGGCCAGCTCCGAAGCGGGCACGCCGTAGATGGTCTCCACCGCGGCGTCCGTGAGCGCTTCCGGCGGCCCGTCGAAGACCACCGTGCCGCGGCGCAGGCCGATGATGCGCCCCGCGTACGTCTTCGCCGCATCGATCTGGTGGAGATTCACGAGGCACGCCATGTGGCGGCGCTTCGTCATGGCGCTCAGCATATCCATGATGATCTTCGCACTGGACGGGTCGAGCGAAGCGATGGGCTCATCGCAGAGGAGCAGTTCCGGCTCCTGCATGAACGCCCGGGCGATGCCTACGCGCTGCTTCTGGCCGCCGGAGAGATCCGCCGCCCGCGCGTTCAGGAAATCCCCCATCTGGATCTCCTCGAGGAGGGCCGCCGCCTTTTCCCGATCCTCTTCGGAATACAGGCCGAGCATGCCCCGCCAGGAGGACATATACCCGAGCCGCCCGTGGAGCACATTCTGCATGACCGACAGGCGGTACACCAGATTGTAATTCTGAAAGATCATGCCGATGCCGGCGCGCATGGCCCGGAGCTTCCGCCCGGATTCGCGGGAAATATCCTCCCCGCGGATGAGCACGCGGCCGGACGTGATGTCCTGCAGCCGGTTGATGGACCGGAGCAGGGTGGATTTCCCCGCGCCGGACGGGCCGATCACCGCGACGAACTCTCCCGCCTCCACGGAGAATGACACGTGGGAGAGCCCCTGCACGCCATTCCTGTACACCTTGCTCACATCGTCAAACCGAAGCAGCGGTTCCTGCATAGTTCCTCCTCCGGACGGCCCGGGCGGCCGCCCTTTCCACTTATTTGCTCAGCAGTTCGTTCAGGTCGATGATGGGCTTGTAATCCGCCAGCGAAGCCGGAGCGAAACGGGCGCCCTTCACTTTGATGACCTTCGTGAAATAGTCTTCATTGTCGTAATGGAGCAGGAAATCCGTCACCTTCGCCCGGAGATCCTTGTCCATGTCCGCACGGATGATCATGCCCTCAGACGGGATCGGATCGGACGAAGCGATGATCTTGATATCCGCTTTCTGCACGTTGCCGTTGTCAAATTCCGACTGCAGGATCTGATCGGACACGGCCGCCACATCCACGTCGCCCTTCGCCACCGCCTGGATGCTCGCCTGATGCTTGCCCGAGTAGATGGCCGACTGGAAGAAGCCGTCGTTCACATGGAGCGCCTCCGCATTGAGGTGGTCATTGGGGAATGCCTTCACAATCATGCCCGTGGGGATGAGATTGCCCGACGTGGACGCCGGGTCCACAAAAGCCATCTTCTTATTCTTCACATCTTCGAGACTGTTGATGTCGTTCCGGTCCGAACGGGTGATGAAGACCGAATGATAGACCGCCTTCGCCTTGTCTCCGCCGGGCGCCTTCATGGCGATGACGTCCACATTGCCGTCCATGCGCTTGTTCGCCAGAGCGATGCCTTCCGAGCCGAGGTACGCCATGTCCGCCTTCTTCGTGCGGAGCGCCTCCACGATGCCGTTGTAATCCGACGCGTTGATCTCCTTCACATCCATGCCGATCGCTTTCGCCAGGTCGAGCAGACCGCGGATATCCCGGATGATGAAATCCGCGCCGGCATCGCGGTAGACCTGCTCCGCCTTCCGGCACGCCGCTTCTTTTTCTTCCCCGCCGAGCGCATCGTACTCCGCCTTCGTGAGTCCCATGACCGAACTCCCCACGACGATGCCCGCCGTGCGGCATCCCGCATGCTGTCCTTCACGGATATCCTCCACCGTGTCGCCCACCTTGAGGACGCGGCGCACGTCGGACCAGCCGAAGTGCATCATGTTCTGAAAAATCATGTACGGCCAGGGCCGCCCATGGCCGCCGGCGCTGTCTGCGCTCACCCAGAAATCCGCCTCGTAGCCGCCCGCCTTTGCCGACGGCACCACCAGCGCCATCATGGCGTCATTGAATCCGGTGGTGCTGCCCAGCCGGTACCCGCGGCGGCGGAGCTCCGCGGCCGTCTCCGGCACCCAGGGCTTCACGTCCGTCCCCTCCGCCAGCACCGACAGGAGCATCGGTTCGAACCGGCCGTACAGACGGTCCACGTCGCTCTCCTCCGGCGCTCTGCCGTAAGCGGTCTCCCACGCGCTGCGGATGCGCGGCATGGCGAGCATCGTGCGGATGTGGTCGCGCTTCAGCATGCCCATGGGCCCGCGCACCTCCTCTTCCGTCACGGGGATGCCCGCCTCTTCAAAAATCGCCGTAAACACTTTGACCGGAGACATGGAGCCGAAATCGACCGTCGTGCCTGCCCAGTCCAGAATGATGCCTTCCCACTTCATAGGATTCTCCTTTCGCGGCCTCCGCCGCTCACAGGGGCTTTTCCTCCGCCCCGATGTCTTCATCATACGGGCCCATCGTGGGCATTCCGCAAATTAGCGGAAAAAGTTTTGTAAAATACGGCAAAACTTACGTAAAATATCGCATTTTATTGCATGTATTATGCAGTCTTCGCTTTCCTCATCCGCAGTGTTCTTTGCAGCAAATATCGAGATTTTCCTCTGTTTTTTCTTCTGCCTGCCGGAAATTCTTTCCGCAATAGTTCAAAATTTCCTGCAAATCCGGGTAAATTCCGGCAATTTCCGGCAGATGCCGTATTGCCGCCGGCCGCCGGCCGTCATACAATAAAGGAAAAACGAAGGAGCCCCTATGATTCAGGAAGAACGCAAAACCCTCATCCTCCGCGCGCTGGACGAAGCGCCGGTGGTCAAACTGGAAGAGCTGTCGTCGCGCCTCGGCGTCTCCGTGGACACCATCCGCCGCGATCTGAAAGCCATGGACCGGGAAGGTCTGCTTCAATACATCCGCGGCGGAGCGAAAGCCATCCGCCCGGCCGAGCGGTTCTATCCCTTCAAAGGACGGGAGATCATCAACATCGACCGGAAAAAAGCCGCCTCCCGGAAAGCCCTCGAATGGGTCAAGAAAGGCGACGTCCTTTTCATCAACTCCGGCACGACGAACACCATCCTCGCGGGCGAACTCGCCCGGGCGGCCATCCCCTGCACGGTCATCACGAACAATCTCCCCGCGGCCATGGCCGCCGCGGCCAGCCCGTGCTGCGCGGTCCACCTCCTCGGCGGCCGCCTCGACGCGGACGAACAGTCCACCTGCGGCTGCGAATGCCTCGCGGAAGTCGCCGCCGTCTATCCCGACCTGTGTTTTCTCTCGGTGAACGCCCTCGACGCCGAAGC
This sequence comes from Veillonellales bacterium, assembly GCA_944390485.1. Taxonomy (GTDB): domain Bacteria; phylum Bacillota; class Negativicutes; order Veillonellales; family Dialisteraceae; genus UBA1822. Next base: position 164,190 of record CALXPQ010000004.1, on the reverse strand, counting down.
GGGCCTCACCGACTTCCGCCTCGAAGAGATCCCCGTTATGCAGACCATCATCCGCACCGCCCGGCAGACCGCCGCCGTGATGGACTCCACCAAGATCGACCGCGTGGCCAAGCGGCAGGTCTTCGCGCCGCAGGCCATGCCGCCGGTCATCATGGACGACGGCCTCCGCCCGGAAGACCGCGCCCGCTACCTCGCCGCGGGAATCCGGATCCTCTGAACCCTGCACGAAAAAAAGACGCCTCCCATGAGAGACGTCTTTTTTTCACGCCGCAGCCGCTGAAAATTCTCATTGCCGAGGCAGGACACTCCATACAGAAACAGCACCACACAGAAAGAAACTACTCTCCAATCGCCCGGGTCCGCGCCCCTTTTCCGGGCACGAAAAAAGACGGACGTCTGTCCGCCTTTTCGTTTCAGTAGCCGAAGGAGTCGCGACCGTGGTGGGGCACGGCGCAGGCATCGCCTTCTTTGCAGTATTTGATCTGCTTGCACACGCATTCGTTTTTCATCTTGTAAAGCGCCGGCAGGAATTCCATCACTTTCTGGAAGGTCTCGTCGTTGATGGAGTACTTGGTCCACAAGCCTTCGCGGCGAGCGTTCACGATATGCGCTTCGATGAGGATCTTCATGTGGTAGCTCAGCGTGGACTGGGACAGGGTGAAGTTCTGCAGGATATCGCAGGCCGAGAGTTCGGCGCAGGAAAGCATATCCACGATGCAGAGCCGGGTCTCATCGGAGAGCGCTTTGAAGATGGTCGAAAATTCTTTGTAGCTCGGTTCGTAGTCCATGGGAGTCTCCTTTTCTCTGGTCCGTCAAATGATTATTTCCATTATATCATATGAATCGAGTTATATAAATATCTAAATTCCTAAATTTCTATATACGGACACGCAAAAACTCCCCTCCGCAGGGGAAGGGAGCTGTGCCGGCTCAGTCTTTGAGTTTTTCCAGGAGATTGCCGAGGATGCCGCCGCGGTTGTCGTCGTTGTCGCGGCGATCGTGATCCCGGCGGTCGTTGTCGCGCCGGTCATTGTCTCTCCGGTCGTCTCTGCGCGGCGGCGGAGGCGCTTTCCGCCCATCGCGGCGGTCATTGTCCCAGCGGTCGCCGTCGCGGCGGTCATCGCGCCGGTTGTCTCTCCGGTCGTTGTCCCGGCGGTCTTTTTCGATCTTTTTCTCGATGCCCGGAGGCAGGTCTTTTTTGCCGTCTTTCTTCTCGATTTTCTTGGCGATGCCCGGCGGCAGCTGTTTGTCGTTCTTATCGGCCCGAGCGGTGATGGGCGGACGGCGGTCCGGTCCCGGTCCGCGGTCGGGATGACCTCCGAAGGGCATGGCGGCCCCGGCGGAGAATCCGGCGGTGAGGGCGGCCAGAACGGCGGCGGCGAGGATCTTTTTCATGGTGTGACACTCCTTTCCGGCGCTGCGGCGGCGGGCCGCAGCAGATATCCGCGAGCGGATGATGGATTTGTCTTTATTATAGAGAACCTTTTCGTCCATCTCAAGGAACGATAAGAGCGTTTTATTATTTCTAATCTTATTATTAGAAATTCCAGTAGCGGGGCACGAAGAGGTCCTGGAAGAGCGCGATGGCGTGGTTGTCCGTGAGGCCGGAGATGTAGTCCACCGCGGCCTGGCTGTCGTCGGCGGCGAGGAGGCGACGCTCGGCGGGGAGCTCCTGCGGGTGCTCCATGAAGTAGGTGTAGAGCATCTGCACCACTTTGTAGCCGCGCTCCCGGTCGGGCACGAGGGACGGCGAGAGGTAGACTCGGCGGAACATGAATTCCCGGAATTCGAGGAGGGTCTCGTCCCCTTCGGGGGACATGCGCATGGCCTGGCTGTCCAGCGCGCCGCGGATCAGGTCGGTCACCATGGAAGTGATCATCTCGGAGTGGGTCTCGCCGAAGCGGCGGCGCACGCGGCCGGGCAGGTCTTTCGCGGTGAGGAGTCCCGCTGCCTCGGCGTCGTCGAAGTCGTGGCAGAGGTAGGCGATGCGGTCGGCGTATTTCAGGAGCTGCCCTTCGAGGGAGGCCGCGGGGACGCTCCCGGTGTGGTGGAGGATGCCGTCCCGCACCTGCTTCGTCAGGTTCAGCCCCTGCCCGCCTTTTTCGAGCACTTCCACGATGCGCACGCTCTGCTCGTTGTGATGGAAATGGCCGCAGATGTCGTTCAGCGCCGATTCGCCCACGTGGCCGAAGGGGGTGTGGCCGAGGTCGTGGCCGAGGGCCATGGCTTCCACCAGGTCTTCGTTGAGCCGGAGGGCCCGCGCCACGGTGCGGCCGATCTGCGCCACCTCGAGGGTGTGGGTCATGCGGGTGCGGTAGTGGTCGCCGCGGGGCGCGATGTAGACCTGCGTCTTGTGCTTCATGCGCCGGAAGGAGCCGCTGTGGAGGATGCGGTCCCGGTCGCGCTGGAAGGCGGTGCGGAGAGGGCATTCCTCTTCGGGCCGGTCCCGCACGGCTTCGTCGGCAAAGGACGCGTGCGGGGAAAGGAGCCGGCGCTCGACGGCTTCGGTACGTTCTCGTATGGTCATAGGCACCTCGCAGAAGGGAAACGCCGCGGACGCGGCGGGAATGTCAGGCGGCTCCTGCGGGGCCGTCTCTTTTCAATGTAACAAAAAGCACCGCCTCTCTGCAAGGCAGTGCTTTCGGGGTTCAGTATTTTTCGCCGTAGATCTGGCGGTTCCGCTGGATGATCTCGATGATGCGGCTGGCGGTCTCTTCGATGGCGCGGTTCGACACGTCGAGGACGACGCAGTGGAGCTGGCGCATGACGGCCTTCGCATAGGCGAGCTCGTCTTCGATGCGGGCGATGTCGGTATAGTTCGCCGTCCCGGAGAAGCCCAGCGCTTTCATGCGCTCCGTGCGGATGGTATTGAGCTTGTACGGGTCGATGATGAGGCCCACGATGCGGTACGGCGGCACCCGGAAGATCTCTTCGGGGAGCGCCACTTCCGGCACGAGCGGGAGGTTCGCCACTTTGTACTTCTTGTGCGCCAGGTACATGGACATGGGCGTCTTGGAGGTGCGGGACACGCCGATGAGGACGATGTCCGCTTTCTCGAAGCCGGAGGGATTCTTCCCGTCGTCGTACTTGACGGCGAATTCGATGGCCTCCACCTTCTTGAAGTATTCCTCGTCGAGCTTGTGGATGAGGCCCGGCTTCATGCGGGGCTTCGTCTTCGCGATGGAGGAGACGGCGTCCAGCATGGGCCCGAGGAGGTCCACGTAGCGCACGTGGTGCTCTCTCGAGAGCTCGTCGATGGTCTCGCGCAGGTCGGGCGACACGAGGGTGTGGCAGATGACCGCACCTTTTTCTTCCGCTTCGGCGACGATGTCCCGGAGCTGGTCGCAGTGCCGCACGAAGGGCACGCGGATGACGTCGATGTCTTCCTGGTCGAACTGACTGATCGCCGCGTGGGCGAGCTTTTCACCGGTCTCGCCGAGGGAGTCCGAGATGACGTAGACAGTGGGTTGTGTATTCACGCAGTATTACCTCCTGTGTCCCAGACCGAGTTCCAGAAACAGCCGGGTGATGTTGGTCTTCGAGATGCGGCCCAGCAGCTTGAAGCGCTTTTCGCCGCCGTGGTCTTCCACACGGACCACGGGCAGGCAGTCCACTTCGTAGTCGATGAGCTTCTGCGCCACGCCCAGCATCTCTTCGCCCTGCTCGGCATAGATCATCTTGGACCGGGGCGTCATGACCATGGAAATGGGCATCTGCTGGAGCCCTTCCCGGCCCATGGCGGCCTTGAGCAGGTCTTTGCGGGAGACGACGCCCAGGAGATTGTCTTCCTCGCCGACGAAGATGGTGCCGATGTCCTCGGTGAAGAGGAGCACCGCCGCGTCGTAGGCGTTGGCGTCGCTGCCGACGAGCACGGGGCGGGACATGCAGTCGTCGACGATGCATTTCCGGATCTCCGAAGCGGCCGGGTCGGTGCCGCCGCCCAGATAGTAGTAGCCGAGCCGGCGCCGGGCCGCGATGACTTCTCCCGAGAGGAGCACCGCCAGATCGCCCCGCAGCGCGCTCCGCGTCACATGGAGCTTGGCCGCGATTATTTCCCCGGTGATGGGACCGTCCTCGCGGACGATGCGTGTGATTTCTTTTTGTCGGTCTGTGAGCTGCACGTTGTTGGTTTCCTTTCTTTCAATCTGGAAAATGGGACTGCCCCCATGGACAGCCCCATCTCCCGCGGGCTACTCTCCCGCGCTGCGGTACGGGAGAGGCGGCGCGCGCCGCCTGCCCGATGGTCTTACCAGTCGTATTCTTCCGTTTCTTTGAGGCCCCGACCGGTGGCGGCGTCCAGGAGCAGACGCTGTTCGATGCGGGCCACGTTGCGCTTCGTCGCCTTGACCATGTCCGGATTCACGGAGACGCAGTCGATGCCGCTCCGCACGAGGAATTCCGTGAAGTCGGGGTAGACGGAGGGCGCCTGGCCGCAGATGGATACGGTCTTGCCGTCTTTGTGCGCCGTCTTGATGAGGTGGCGGATCGCGCGGCGGATCGCCAGGTTCCGTTCATCGAAGAGGGAGGCTACGGTGTCGTTGTTGCGGTCGCAGCCGAGGATGAGCATGGTGAGGTCGTTCGAACCGATGGAGTAGCCGTCCACGTATTGGTTGAACTGGTCGGCGAGGATGATGTTCGACGGGATCTCCGCCATGAGGAAGAGCTTGAAGTCGGGGCCGCGCTGGAGGCCTTCTTCTTTCATGATCTCGGTGACTTTGCGCGCTTCGTCTACGGTGCGGCAGAAGGGGATCATGCAGTTCAGGTTCGTGAGGCCGAATTCGTCGCGGACTTTCTTCACCGCTTTCAGTTCGAGGCGGAACGCCGCGGTGTACTTCGGATCGTAGTAGCGGGACGCGCCGCGCCAGCCGAGGAGGTCAGCCGGTTCTTCCGGTTCGTATTTGTCGCCGCCCACGAGGTTTCTGTATTCGCCGGACTTGAAGTCGGAGAAGCGGAGCACCACCGGTCTGGGCGCCATGGCGCGGCAGACTTTGCTGATGCCTTCGGCGAGCATGTCGATGACTTTTTCCGGATGGCCCGTCTCGATGAGGTGGAGCGGATGTTCATGGATGAAGGTGGTCCAGATGAATTCCTCTCTCATGAGACCGATGCCGTCGCACGGGAGGGACGCGTATTTCTGCGCCAGGTCCGGATCGCCCAGGTTCATGAGGACGGTGGTGCCGGTGGGCGCGAAGTATTCCGCCTGGACGACGGCGCCCGGAGCGGCGGCCGTTTCCTGCGGCTTTTCGATCATGTCTTCCACGATGCCTTCATAGATGATGCCGTTCTGCGCGTCGACGGTGATCTCCTGGCCGGTCTTCAGGACCGCGGTGGCGTCGGTGCTGCGGCTCTTCGTGCCGACCACGCAGGGGATGCCCAGCTCGCGGGATACGATGGAGGCGTGGCAGGTCATGCCGCCCGCGTCGGTGACGATGGCGAGCGCTTTCTTCATGGCCGGCACCCAGTCCGGGGAGGTCATGAGGGTGACGAGGATCTCGCCGTCCTTGAACTGGTCGATATCCGCCGGGTCGGTGATGACGTGGGCTTTGCCTGCGACGAGGCCCGGGCTGGCGGGCAGACCTTTGACGAGCACTTTATGATCGGTGGTGACGTTCACTTTTTTACCCTCTTTCTTTTCCTTGTTCTTTCTGGACCATACCGTTTCCGGGCGCGCCTGGAGGATCCAGAGCTTGTTGTTTTCATCGAGCGCCCATTCCATATCCATGTAGCAGCCGTAGTGCTGTTCGATGGCTTTCGCGTAGCCTGCGAGCTCGGCGATCTGCTCGTCGCTCATGACCTGCGCCTTCGCCAGTTCTTCCGGCACGCGGCGCTCTTCTACGCCGCCTTCTTCATTGCGCACCAGTTCGATGGGCTTCTCATTGATGCGGCGGGACAGGATGGTGAGGGTCTCTTTGTCGACGATGAAGTTGTCCGGCGTGACGGTGCCCTGGACGATGTATTCGCCGAGGCCCCAGGAGCCTTCGATCATGATCTTGTCGTCCGCGCCGGTGGCGAGGTCGACGGTGAACATGACGCCGGCCACCTTGGAGTACGCCATCATCTGGACGGCGGCGGAGAGCGCCACGTTTTCATGGGCGAAGCCTTTCTTCACGCGGTAGTAGGTCGCGCGGTCCGTGAAGGTGGACGCGTAGCATTCCTTCACCTTGCGGATGACTTCGTCGCGGCCGCGCACATTGAGGTAGGTGTCCTGCTGGCCCGCGAAGGAGGCGTCCGGCAGGTCTTCCGCGGTCGCGCTGGAGCGGACGGCCACGAAGGGATCGCCCTGGCTCTGCGCCCGCTTCGCCAGTTCTTCATAGGCGTCGCCGATGGCGTCCGCCAGGTCTTCCGGCATTTCCGCCGCCACGATCTCCGCGCGGATCTTCGCGCACACATCGCGGAGCTCGGCGGAGTCTTCCACATCGTCCAGATCGTCCAGCAGCGCGTGGACCTTCTTGTTCGTGCCGGTCACGTCCATGAAGTACCGGTACGCGTGCGCGGTCGTCGCAAAGCCGTACGGCACCGGCACATGGGTCGCGGAGGTCAGTTCGCCCAGCGAGGACGATTTGCCGCCTACGAGCGCCACGTCTTCGCGGCGGAGCTCGTCAAACCACAGTACATACGCATTCTCTCTCTTGTCCATTGCTTTCCTCCTTGGAAATAACCTGTTCTCTTATAGAAAGTGTATGCTTAATTTTCATTTATGGCTTTATAGTATACTACTGTCTGAGGAAAGTCAAATTTCTACGGTACAGAAATTCCGGCGGCGTAGAAAAATCCTGCACTTTTTCCGCCGCACTGCGCCGACCCGAAGACCCGAAGCCGGAAAAAGTGCCCGTATTTCCGCATTTCCCGGGAAGGCGCGTACCAGGGAAGCCCCCGGAGGCCCTTTGGGAGCCTGCTTATTGAAAAAACTTATAGCCCCTTCCGGATTTCCCGCCGTCTGTGAAACGGGCGCAAAAAATCCGCCCTCCTCGGTGGAAGAGCGGATGCGGAGGCCGGTCACATGAAGTACCGCACGTAGAGATAGATGCCGGACACGGCGATGGTCATCATCATGATGGGGAAGCACCACAGCATGAATTTGCCGAAGGAGATGTTGTGCCCTTCGCGCGCCGCGATGGCCACCATGATGACGTTCGGCGAAGCGCCGATGATCGTGCCGTTGCCGCCGAAGCAGGCGCCGAGCGCGAGCGACCACCACATGTAGTCCGCATGGGCCAGGCCCATCATGTTCTGCATTTCCTGGATGAGAGGGATCATGGTCGCCGTGAAGGGGATGTTGTCGATGAAGGCCGACGCGAAGCCGGACAGGACGAGGATGAGGTAGGTCATCATCTCGGGGTCGCCGCCCACGAGGTGGATGCCCCAGCTGGCGAGCGCGCTGATGACGCCCGTATTTTCCATGCCGCCTACGAGGATGAAGAGGCCCATGAAGAAGAGGAGCGTGTCCAGGTCCACTTCACGGAGCGCGTCCGCCGGCTCCACATGGCACACCATGACGGCGAGGAGGCCGCCGGTCATGGCGATGGTGGCCGACTGGAGCCCCAGCATGCCGTGGAGCACGAAGCCCACGATGGTGAGCACCAGCACGGCGAGGGAGCGCTTCAGGATCATCGGGTCCTTGATCTCCCCCGCCACGTCGATGGAGTCGAGGTACTCCTGGGACATCTTCTCCGTGTGGAGCTGGCGGTGGAAGAGCAGGATCACCGCGGCCATGGTGAAGACCGTGGTGATGAGCACCGCCGGCGCGAGGTTCATCATGAAATCGTTGAAGTCGAGATGCGTCGCCGAGCCGATCATGACGTTCGGCGGGTTGCCGATCATGAGCGCCGTGCCGCCGATATTCGCCATGAGGATCTCGCCGATGAGGATCGGCACCGGGGTGATCTTCATCATCCGGCACAGGGAGATGGTCATGGGCGCGATGAGGAGCGCCGCCGTGACCGAGTCGATGAGGGATGCGGAGAAGCCCGTGATGCACGACAGGAGCACGAGGAGCACGCGGGCGTCGCCGCGGCTCGCTTTCATCGTCCAGAGCGCCATCGCCTCGAAGAAGCCGGACCGCTTCACCACGGCGATGAGAAGCATCATCCCCGTGAGGAGGCCCAGCGTATTGAAGTCGATGAATTCTTTCAGCGCCTCGTCCTGCGAGACGAAGCCCAGGTAGATCATGAGGCCGCCGCCGGCGAGCGAGCAGATCGTGCGGGGGATCTTCTCCGACATGATCCCGATATAGGTGAGCAGGAAGACCGCCACCGCCAGATAAAATGCAATCGTACTGTCCATATGATTTCCCCCGATCGATTCGCGCGGAGCCCCCGCTCCGCCGGCTGACATCCGTCATGCCGTAAAGAAAGTATATACTTTTATTGTACTGGATTTCTTTACCCATGGGAAGCAATGCCGCGGCAAACCGTCCGCGCGCCCGCCGCGCCGGTCCCGGCCGCGCCCTTCTGCCCGGCGCGCCGCCGGCCGTTCCCATGGATTCATTATACAATATCCCTGTATTTCGCGAAAAATGCGGTTATCCGCCTATTTTTACAGAAATTCTCTAAAATGCGCCAGATTTCCGGAAAATCGCCCGGCGCGTCATAGTTAAATCCGCCGTGCGGCATTCAAAATTCACATAGCGGGCAACAAAAAAATGCAGCCGGAGCTGCATCCTCTCTCTGGCAGGGGCAGGTGGGATCGAACCACCGCGTAACGGAGTCAAAGTCCGTTGCCTTACCACTTGGCTATACCCCCGCGCTGTGAAACGGGTAAAAAAAAATGGGGCGAGTGGTGGGGCTCGAACCCACGCATAACGGAGCCACAATCCGCCGTGTTAGCCACTTCACCACACCCGCCACATTCGGGCGTCATACGGCCTGCGCCATATGACGAGTTTAATTTTAGCATATGGAAACGGATTCGTCAAATGCCCGGCGCCAATTTCCATAAAAAAAGAGACCCGAAGGTCCCTTTTTCCGGATCAGTAGCGGTAATTGAGCGACAGCGTCCACGTGTCTTCCGGATCGGCCGTGGTGCCGTCCGCCGCGAAGGCGTACTCGCCGTGGATGAAGACGTTCTCCGCGACGGCCACATTGCCCATGAGGAGCCAGTAGGTGACGTTCGCCTGCTGGCCGACGGCGTTATCGCTGTAGTTCGTGAGCGTCTCGAGGATGTCCGTCTCGTAGGTGGTGCCGCCCAGATAGGTGCCGTAGTCCACGTCATTATAGGACAGGTCGAGGTTCCACGTGCCGGGCTTCCTGTAGTCCATCACGCCGTAGCCGACGCCGGCGTTCCACGCGGTATCATAGCCGTCCGGCGCGGTGGTGTTCTTCATGTATTCGCCGAATACGCGGAAATCGCCCGCCGGGATGGTGAGCTGCACATCCACCAGCTCTGGATCGTACGCCGTGCCGCCCATGGACTCCACCTTGTCCTGATAGGACAGGTAGCCCAGGCCGAGCTTCGCGAAGCCCAAGTCCCCTTCCGCCATGGCGTAGAAGAGGTCCTTGGACGCATAGCTCTGATCGTATTCGTGAGGACGGTCCGCGCTCGGTCCCTCAAACGAGCTGACGTTGGTCTGGCCGTAGCCCGCGGTGAGGGTGACCCGATCGCCCAGGCGGAAGTCCGCCTTCGCGCCGTCGAAGCCCCAGCCGTTGCCGTAGGACCAGCCGCCCTGATTGCCCCAGACGAAGTCGTACCGGCCGAGCGTGACCGCCGCATCGCCGAAGTCGTGGCGCACGTTCATGGATTCGAAGCCGATATCCGCGTCACCATCGCCCTTGAACTGCACGTTGTCCGTGGAGAGGCGGGCGTTCACCGTGGTCGTGTCGTTCACGCGGCCCTCCATCATGATGTGGATGCGCCCGTTCCACGCTTCATCGCTGCTGTTATCGCCGCTCTGGTAGCGCATGCGCGCGTCGCCGCTCCAGGAGATGTGCCCCACTTTCTTTTCCAGATTCGTCACGCGCACGCCGAGGCTGTCCAGCTCGTCCGCGTACTCCGCCGCGAGCCGGTCGATGGCCGCGCGCTGCTCCGCGCTGTACTGGTCTTCCTTCGCCATGAGGCGCGCCGTGATCTGCGCCATCTCATAGCGCGTGATGGAGGTCTGCCCCCGGAAGGTGCCGTCCGGGTACCCCTCTACGATGCCCTGATCGGACAGGTCCGCCACCGCCTGGTACGCCCAGTCGGACGCTGCCACGTCGGAAAACGGATTCGCCGCCGCGGCCGTGCCGCACGCAGCGAGGGCAGCCGCTGCTGCCATTGCGAGAAGTCGTTTCATATTTCCCGCTCCTTTCTCTCCCTCTCTCTGCCGGGAGGCGCGGAGGCCTGCGCGAGTGGCCGTGTTTCCTCTGCGGGCCGGGCCGCTCCTTCCGCCCGCGGGAGGGGAGGCGTCCCGCGGGTTGTGCCTACTATACCATGGCGCCTGCTTTTATGCAACGCAGGAGTAAAGAATTTGCGGTTCCGCAGGCATTCCGCAGAAATTCTTTCTTCTTCCTAAATGCCCCACGCAAAAAGCCCGCCGCAGGGGCAGGCTTTTCTGTTTTATTATTTTTACCGGTTCTCCGCGGCGGTCTTTACCATCTGGTACACGTCGGCAAAGGGCAGATCTTCCGCTTCGGCAATCCGCTTCACCGCTTCGTACTCGGGGTAGCACTTCACCACGCCGCCCGCGGTGCAGCACTTCACTTCCGCTTCCCCGTAAGGCGTCGCCACGGTGATCTCTTCCCGCGGCAGGATGGTGCGCTGCACGGGCAGCTCCCGGATGCCGATGGTGGTGGTCTCCCGGAAGATGATCTGCTCCATGGCCGCCGCGTCGTCCTTCGTGCAGATGACGGAGAGCTCCCACGCGGGGCGGTTCTTCTTCATGTAGACCGGGCTGTAATGCACGTCCTTCGCGCCCGCTTTCATAAGCCGCTCCATCACGTAGCCCAGCGCTTCGCCGGTGGAGTCATCGATGTCCGTCTGGAGGAGCACCACTTCGTCCTTCGGGCCGTCTTCCTCCGGCACGATGAGCATGGCCCGCAGGAAGGGCGGCCGCTCGGTATAGGCCCGCTTGCCCGCGCCGAGGCCGATCTTCTCGATGCGGAAATGGGCGGGCAGGCGGCTCGACGTGCGGAGCGCCGCCGCGATGGCCGCGCCCGTGGGGGTCACAAATTCCCCTTTCACATCCATGATGGACAGGTCGAGGCCGTACGCTTCGGCGATATTCGCCACCGCCGGCACCGGCACGGGGAGCACGCCGTGCTGGCAGCGCACGGTGCCCGTCCCTTCCGAGAGGGCGGGGACGATCACGTCGGTGATGCCCAGATTGTCGAAGCACACCGCCGCGGCGATGATGTCCACGATGGAGTCCACCGCGCCCACTTCATGGAAATGCACTTCCTCGATGGGCAGGCGGTGCGCCTTCGACTCCGCTTCCGCCACGATGCGGAAAATGCGCTTCGCGATGGCTCGCGCGTTGTCCGTCATATCCGTGCCGTCGATGACCGCTTCCACGTCGGCCAGATGGCGGTGCTCATGATGATGGTGGTGATGGCCTTCGCCGTGATGATGGCCGCATCCGCAGCCTTCGCCTTCTTCGTGATGATGGTGGCAGCAGTGACCTTCTTCCTCATGGTGATGGCCGCACCCGCAGTCTTCGCCTTCTTCGTGGTGATGATGGCAGCAGTGACCTTCCTCCTCATGGTGATGGCCGCACCCGCAGCCTTCACCCTCTTCGTGGTGATGGTGGCAGCAGTGACCTTCTTCCTCATGATGGTGGCCGCACCCGCAGCCCTCGCCGTGCGTATGGGAGGGCACGTCCTCCGCATGGCGGGCGATCTCTTCCAGATCCTCGTGGCAGTGCGCGCCGTCCCGGGCGTCCTGCGCCTGCCAGCTGCACACGTCGCCCGCGGTGTGCGCTTCCTCCGCGGCCAGCGCCGGCTCCGGCCCGTACAGGTAGGCCATGTCGTGGTCGTGGTTCTCGTGCGCCTCGTCGAGGATGACGTCGAAATCCACGCAGTCGATGCCGTTCTTCTTCACGCGGCCCACGTCCACGGCGAAGCCCTCCGCCGGGATGGAGTCAAACGTCTTCGCCAGCACTTCCAGATCCGCGCCGAGGTCGATCAGCGCGCCTACGAACATGTCCCCGCTGATGCCGGACGTCCCTTCGATATACAGTACCTTTTTCTCTGCCATCAGAGTCTGCCCCTTTCCGCGAGCCGGTTGATCTGCGTCGCCACATAGCCCGCGCCGAATCCATTGTCTATATTCACCGTCGTAATGCCGTTCGCGCAGCTGTTCAGCATCGTGAGCAGCGCCGAGAGGCCGTGGAAGCTCGCGCCGTACCCCACCGACGTAGGCACCGCGATCACCGGGTTCCGCACGAGGCCGCCGATGACGCTCGCCAGCGCCCCCTCCATGCCGGCCACCGCGATGACGCAGTGCGCGCTCGCGATGGCTTCCTCCTTCGAGAGGAGCCGGTGGATGCCCGACACGCCCACGTCGTAGATGCGCTCCACGTACGTGCCGAAGTACTCCGCCGTCTGCGCGGCCTCCTCCGCCACCGGGATGTCCGACGTGCCCGCCGTGCACACCGCCACCCGGCCGATGTGCGGCTTGTCCGCCTTCTCCTTCTTCAGGATGCGCGAGATCGGGTCGTAGGAAATATCGGGGATCTTCTCCCGCACGAGCTCGTACTGATGCGCCGTCGCCCGCGTGCCGAAGACCTCCCCGTTCGCTTCATAGAGCTTCTCGTAGATCGCGGCGAGGTACGCGTCGGGCTTCCCCGCGCAGAAGATCACCTCTTCGAAGCCGGACCGCGCCTTCCGCCCCGTGTCGAGCTTCGCATAGCCCAGCTCGCGGTACATCTTCTCCTGCCGCTTCTCCTGAAAATACGCTTCGCCCTCCTCGACGGAGAGCGCGCCGTCCCTGATCTTTTCCAGCAGTTCCCGTGTATTCATACAGTCTCCTTCCCGCCGGCAGGCAGCGCTTCATCCATGCTGCCCATGCGGTACCCCATAAGGTCCATCGTCACATAGTGGAATCCCAGCGCCCGGAGCGCCTCCGCCGTCTTCTTCCGCAGCGCGAAGAGGCGGGCGAGGTCCCCTTCCGGCACCTCGATCCGCGCCAGATCCCCGTGCATGCGCACCCGGTACTGGGCGAAGCCGTGCCGCCATAGGAAATCCTCCGCCGCCTCCGTCATGCGGAGCTTCTCCTCCGTGATGCGCTCCCCGTAGGGGAAACGCGTCGCCAGGCACGCGAAGGCCGGCTTGCTCCACGTGGGGAGTCCCGCCTCCTTCGACAGCGCGCGGATGTCTGCCTTCCGCAGCTCCGCCGCCCGGAGCGGGCTCTCGATGCCCAGCTCCGCGATGGCCCGCATCCCCGGCCGGTAATGGTCCGCGTCGTCCCGGTTCGTCCCGTCCAGCACGTGAGAGAAGCCCTCTCCCGCCGCGTACGACCGGAGCGTCTCGAAAAGGAAGCGCTTGCACCGGTAGCACCGGTCCGGCGGATTGTCCGCAAAGCCCGGCGCCCGGAACTGGTCCAGCGGCAGCACCGTCTGCCGGATGCCCCGGGACGCGCAGAAATCCCGCGCCTCCGCCAGCTCCCGCGCGGGGACCGACGCGAGCTGCATCGTCACCGCCAGCACCTGTGCCGCACCGAGCGCCCGCACCGCCGCATGGAGCAGGTACGTGGAATCCACGCCGCCGGAAAACGCCACCGCCGCCCGGCCCATCGGCGCCAGATGTGCCATGAGCGCCGTCTCTTTCTCCCGGATGCCTTCCATGCCTCCGCCTCCTTTCCGCAGTACGTCCACTATAGTCCCTGAAGTTCGCTCGAAGTCAAGCCTTCCCGTCGAGGAAAGCCGCGACCTCCGGCTTCTCCCGGAGCGCCGCCTCCTCCGCCTCCGTCGGGTACGACGGCGCGTCCCGGCGGGCGTTCACCAGGCAGAAAAAGCCCAGCGGCACGCCCCGGTCCGCCCGGAACTGGTGCCACGCCCACGGCGGGATCGTGATGAGGTCGCCTTCCCGCACCTCGTGCACCTCGTCCCCGATGAGCGCGTGCCCCTCCCCGCGGAAAATCACCACCATGTGCATGTGTTCATGGTGCTCGAACGACGACCAGCCGCCCGGCTCCACCTGGAAATAGCGGAACTGCACCGGCAGATCCCCCTCGTCCTCGAAGAGCACCTGCTTCGTCACATCGCGGAACACCGCCGAATCCTGCTTGTATACGTGAGGCGCGACGCCTTCCCAGCGGTACGCCTCCCTGTCGAATTTCCTGATCATACAGACCTCCCGGGCCCACGCCCTGCGCGCGGCCTCTTCCGGCCGCTGTCATATCCGTTATTATACCCGTTTCCGCCGCCGCTGACGAATGCGCGCCGCGCATGCCCGTCCATGCCCGCACGAAAAAAGCCCCGCGAGGGGGCTTTCCGATTCAGAATACGTAATTGAGCGACAGCGTCCACGTGTCTTTCGGGCCGCCGTTCGTCGTGCCGTCCGTGCCGAAGACGTACTGCCCGTGGAGGAAGGTGTTCTCCGCCACGACTACCCGGGCCTTCGCCATCCAGTAGGTGATGTTCTTCTGGCGCTCCTCCTGCGGGACGGAGGTAGTGAGCGTCTCGAGGATGTCCGTCTGGTAGCCCGTGCCGCCGAAGTAGGTGTTGTAGTCCACATCGTTGTACATCACGTCCAGCGTCCACGTGCCGGGCTTCGCGAGGTCCATCGCGCCGTAGCCCGCGCCGGCGTTCCACGCGGTGTCGTAGCCGTCGGGCGCGGTGGTGTTCTTCATGTACTCGCCGAAGATGCGGAAATCGCCCAGCGGCACGAGGAGGTCCGCGTCCCAGATCTCCGGGCAGTACGGCGTGCCGCCGTAATCGTCGATCCCGTCCTGGAAGGACAGGTAGCTCGCCGTGAGGATCGGGCCGCCGAGACGGGCCTTCGCCTGCGCGTAGTACACGTCCTTGCTCTTCAGGCTGCCCGACAGATCCGCCGTACCGTCCGACAGCCGCCGGGACGAGCCGTAATTGAACTGGCCGTAGCCCGTGCGGAGCGTCACCCGGTCTCCGAGAGCAAACGATGCCTCCGCCCCGTCGAAGCCCCAGCCGCTGCCGTAGAACCAGCCCGCCTGATTGCCGATGAAGAGATCGTACCGGCCGAGGGTGACCGCCGCGCCGCCGAAGTCGTGGCGCACGTTCATGGACTCGAAGCCGATGTCCGCGTCATCGTCGCCTTTGAAGCTCACGTTGTCCGTGGAGAGGCGCGCATTCACCATGGTGCGGTCATTCACGCGGCCCTCCATCATGATGTGGATGCGCCCGTTCCAGCTCTCCGAGCCCATGTTGTCGCCGCTCTGGTAGCGCATGCGCGCATCGCCGCTCCAGGAAATGTTCCCGATCTTCTTCTCCAGATTCGTCACGCGCACGCCGAGGCTGTCCAGCGCGTCCGCATACTCCGCGGCCAGCCTGTCGATGACCGCGCGCTGCTCCGCGCTGTACTGGTCCTCCTTCGCCATGAGGCGCGCCGTGATCTGCGCCATCTCGTAGCGCGTGACGGGCGCGCCGCCCCGGAAGGTCCCGTCCGGGTAGCCCTCCACGATGCCCTGATCGGACAGGTCCGCCACCGCCTGATACGCCCAGTCGGACGGTGCCACATCGGAAAACGGATTCGCCGCCGCAGCCGCGCCTCCGGAAAGCAGAAGGGCCGCCGCGGCCCCCGCGAGGATATATTTCATCGTTTCCCGCTCCTTTCGTTTCTGCCGCAGACCGGCTCCGGGCCCGCCTGCCTCCCGCCGGGAAAACTGGCTTCCCTGCAGGTTACGCCTACTATATCACGGCCATTTCTTTTGCGCAATGCAGAAATAAAGAGATGATGAAATTTTCTTCGTCTCCCTCCCATCATGGACACGTCCCGCCTCTTCAGTGCGGCCGCCGCCCGCGCACCGCTCTCCCAGCATAAAAAAATCCGGCCTCCCTTGTCCGGGGAGACCGGCGGTTTCATTTCCGATGCCGCGCGGCGCGCACGGCGGCGAATTCTTCCATGAGGTTCGGCGGCGTCTCGCTCTGCCACACCCAGTCCGGCGCGGCGGCCGCGGCCCGCTCCTTCGCCTCTTTCAGGTCGTAGTACACGTCCCATTTGGATTTCACCAGATCGCGGCCGTACTGGCGGAGGAGGTACGCCGGGTGGTACGTGGGCATGACGGGGATGCCTTCCCATTCGAACCAGTGCCCGCGGCTCCGCACGATGCCCGCTTCATGGCCGAGGAAATACCGCAGCGCCGCCTTGCCCAGCGCCACGATGGCTTTCGGCTGCACGAGGCGGATCTCCTCGCGGAGCCACTTGTCCGCGCAGAAGCGCCCTTCCGCGATGTCCGGCGTGCGGTTGCCCCGCGGGCGGCACTTCACCACGTTCGTCACGTACACGCGGTCGCGGGTGATGCCCACCGAGGCGAGCGCCTTGTCAAGGAGCTGGCCCGACGGCCCCACGAGGGGCGCGCCGTAGTCGTCCTCGACGCCGCCGGGGCCTTCGCCCACGAACATAAGCGGTGACGGCACGGGCCCGCTGGAGAGGACGGGCCCCAGATTGCCCTCCTGCCGGAGATGGCACGCCGCGCAGGTATGGATGGCCGCTGCCAGCTCGTCATGAGAGGCGAAGTGCGCCGCCTCTGCCGCCGCTTTCTTTTCCGCGGCTTCCTGCATCCGGTCTTCCGGATCTTCTCTGCCCCACAGGTCCATCGATCATGCTCCTTCCGGTTCTTCCCGGTCTGTCGTCTCATAGAAAAGGGTGAACTGGCCGGCGAAGTACATTTCCACCGTGCCCACCGGGCCGTTGCGGTTCTTCGCGAGGATGACTTCCGTCAGGTTCCGGCGGGCGTCGTCCGCTTCCAGTTCTTTATTGTAATACGCTTCGCGGTAGAGGAAGCTCACCATGTCCGCGTCCTGCTCGAGCGAGCCCGACTCGCGCAGGTCGGACAGGAACGGCCGGTGGTCCTGCCGCGCCTCCACGCTCCGGGAGAGCTGGGACAGCGCGATGACCGGCACGTTCAGCTCGCGGGCGAGCCCTTTGAGCGAGCGGGAAATCTCGGAGATCTCCTGCTGGCGTCCTTCGTTCGCCCGGCTGCTCCGGCTCTGCATGAGCTGGAGGTAGTCGATGATGATGAGATCGAGCCCCTTCTCCGCCTTGAGGCGGCGGGACTTCGAGCGGATCTCCGCCGCGGTGATGCCTGACGTGTCGTCGATGTAGAGCGGCGCGTCCATGAGCACGCTCGCCGCGTTCGCCAGGTTCGTCCATTCCTGCTGCGTGGAGAGCCGCCCCGTGCGGAGCTTCTGGCTGTCGATGAGCGCCGTCGAGCAGAGCAGGCGCTGCACGAGCTGGCTCCGCGGCATTTCCAGCGAGAAGAACGCCACGGATTTCTTGCCCCCGAGGGCCACGTTCTTCGCGATGTTCAGGACGAAAGCGGTCTTGCCCATGGACGGGCGGGCCGCCACGATGATGAAGTCCCCTTTCTGGAACCCGCTGGTGAGAGCGTCGAATTTCTGGAATCCCGAAGACAGCCCGGTGATGCCCGTGCGGTTCTGGTACTTCGTATTGATGTCCGACAGCTCCTGCTGCACCGCTTCGCCGAGGGAGACGAAATCCCCCTTGCGGTCGTCCTTCGCCACTTCGAGGATGCGCCGCTCCGCGTCGTCCACGATGTCCAGCGTCTCCCCGCGGCCGTCGTACGCCGCGGAAGCGATCATATTCGCCGCGTCGATGAGCCGGCGGAGCTTCGCCTTGTCCGCCACGATCTCCGCATGACGGCGCACGGACTTCGGCAGGATGCAGTGCTCGGGGAGCTCGTTCACGTAGAGCACGCCCCCCACGTCCTCCAGCCGGCCCATGCGGCGCAGCTCCTCCGACGTGGTGAGGATGTCTACTTCCTTGCCCTGATGGGCCAGATTCAGGATGGCCGTGAAGATGACCGCGTTCGCTTCCTTATAGAAATCCTCCGGCCGGAGCAGGTCCTCCCCGACGACGACCGCTTCCTTGTCGAGGAGCATCGCCCCGAGGACGGACTGCTCCGCTTCGATGCTCTGCGGCGGCAGGCGGCTCACCGCCATCGCGCCCGTGTCTTCCGTCTTCCGCCGGTCCTGTCGCTTCTCAAACGGCACCGCGATCCCCCTCTCTGACCATCAGGATATCCCTGATTTCCTCGATATTCTTCACCGGCACCACGTCCATCCCCAAATGATGAGCGCCGATGTCTTCCTTATTCCGCTCCGGGATGAGGAGCGTCTTCATCCCCGCCTGGCAGGCGCCGAAGGCCTTCTCCGCGATGCCGCCCACGGGCTTCACCTCGCCCGTGAGGGAAATCTCGCCGGTGAGCGCCACATCCTGCCGGATCGGCACTTGCTCCACCGCCGACAGGATGGCCGCCGTGATGGCGCATCCCGCGCTCGGTCCGTCGATATTTCCTCCGCCGATGACGTTCACGTGCAGGTCGTAGTCCGAGAGGTCCCTCCCGAGATAGCGCCGCACCACGGACGCCGCCGTCGCCACGGAATCCTTCGCCATGGAGCCCGCCGTCTCATTGAAGCGGATCGTGCCCTTGCCCGGCTCGCGGGCGGGGTAGGCCGCCGCTTCGATCTCGATGATGCTCCCCCAATAGCCCGCGACCCCGAGGCCGTACACATGGCCGATGCGCGGCACATCCGAGGCGAGCCGCTCCCGCCACGGGGAGAGCCGCGCCGCCCGGGCCGTCTCCCGGATGAGCGCCTCCGTGATGACCGCGCCCTCCGTCTTCCCTGCGCGGTACACCGCCCGGCCGTACGCATCGGAGAGGAGATTCACCGCCTTGCGGCCCTCCATGGTGTACTCGCTGATGAGCGCCGCTGCCCCCGGCTCCATGGAGACGCCGAGGCGCCGCGCCGCGTCCTCTGCGATGGCCGTCACCGACTGCGGTGACAGGGGCTCGAAGAAAATCTCCGCGCACCGCGAGCGGATGGCCGGATTGATCTCCTCCGGCAGGCGCGTCGTCGCCCCGATGAGGATGAAGTCCGCCGGCGCGCCGTCTTTGAAAAGCTTGTGGATGTACGCCGGCACCCGGTCGTCCTCCTCATCGTAATAGGCGGACTCGAAATACACCCGCTTGTCCTCCAGCACCTTCAGGAGCTTGTTCAGGAGGATCGGGTCCAGCTCGCCGATCTCATCGATGAAGAGCACCCCGCCGTGGGCGTCCGTCACGAGGCCCGGCTTCGGCTCCGGGATGCCCTCGTCGGCGAAATCCCGGTTCGCCCCCTGATAGATCGGATCGTGCACCGAGCCGATGAGCGGATTCGTCATGTCCCGGCTGTCCCACCGGAGCGTCGTGCCGTCGCACTCGATGAAGGGCGCGTCCTCTCCGAAAACTGAAGCCCCGCGGCCCCGCACCGCCTCCAGCACGAGCCGCGCCGCCGTCGTCTTGCCCACGCCGGGCGGCCCGTAGAGGATCATGTGCTGCGGGTACGGCGACCCCAGCTTCGAAAGCATCGCCTCCACCGCCCGGTCCTGCCCGACGATTTCCTCCATCTTCTGCGGGCGGAGCACCTTCATGGCCGTGTCCGTGAGGCGCACCTTCTCCAGCGCCTCCAGCTTCTCCATGCGGTGCCGCGTCTGGGGCGTCTCGATGTCCTCCGTCTCCTCCTCGATGACCTCCCGGCGGATCTCGTCCACATACTCCTGATGGCGCTCCTCCAGCCGGTCCGAGATCTTCCGCTCCAGCTGCTCCTCCACCGCGCGCCGCGCGAGCAGGTCCGACAGCTTCTCCTCCAGATTGTCCAGCACCAGCGGGATCTCCTCATCCGCCGGCGGCCGGTTGTAATCCCGGCTCTCCAGGATCAGCCGCTGCATCCCGATGAGCCGCACCCGCGGATTCTCATCGTGGATATACTTCAGCGCATCATACCGGCTCGTATGCACGATGAGCTCCTCCGGCCCCACCAGATTCGCATAAATGCTGTAGATTGCATTGATCTTGCGGTTCAGGTCATCCGTCACCGCCTTATCCGTATCCTGATCCCGCCGCATCAGCCGGCTCAGCAGATCCTTGATATCATCCATCCCATACTCCCCGCCCCGAAGGGCGATTGCTTTTTATCTCATTTTATTCGTCGTATTTTTCATGAAATTTAATTCTATTATACCGCACGCAAAACGTCTGGAATATCCGCGCCGGCAAAGAAAAAAGCAAGTCCCCTCCTCGCTCCCGGTCTGTCCATTTCTGCTGCCGCCAAATCCCCTGGCAGAAGTAAATCTACCATTTCCAGAAAACTGCGCCGAAATACACCCAAGTATGTTTCCTACATCCCTTGTCGTGCCAAGAAGCGATATGTGAACCGCAGAAAAGCCCGCCATCAGAAAAAGATACTCCAGCTCAATCAGCCGCTGTTCTTTCTCACCAAGGACAAATTCCGGAATCATCAGTGCTCTCCTGAGCAGATTGCAGGCCGCATGAAGCAGGAAGGGAAATTCTGCGTCAGTTATTCCACCATTTATCAGGCGATCTATGCCAGATCATTTAACAGCAAGAATATAAAAAAAGGATATCTGGGCGCGCAGCACTGTTTACGGCATATACGGATGAGTATATGCAAAACAAGGTCGATGAATTGAATCATCGACTAAAGAAATGCTTAAATTACAGGCCCCTTCTATAAAGTCTATCCCAACAAAATGTTGCCCTTGATTTGACAATTCGCAATAGCAACTCACATAAAATTGTAATATATCAAAATCTCGCCTCCCGAATCAAAGCAAATATTTCATTCATCGTCTCGCCCGGGCAGTACTGAATGCGCAAACGCTAAAAGTAATGGCTTCTACGGATACAAATTCACAATATAAAAGGCTGGGCATTGTAGTTCCAGCCTCTTTTCTATTTATCGTACTCTAATTCCACTCATCGCGCTATTTTTATCTGTTTTTTGCTTTTGCCGTCCTATATCTTGCAATAAGACGTTCTGCCTCCTCTATTCCATCCCTGGTCAGCGTATGGTAAATTGCTTTTTTCTTATTTCTCCCCTCAAATTCCCGCTCTCCATGATTAATTGCGTAATATACTTTACGCGAACTGACCTTTTCCTGAAACAGATTGGCAAACAGGGCAATCAAATCCGCCACAGAGAAAAAACGAATCCCTGTTTCTCGGATACAAATATACATGACCATCAACAGCTGTTCTCTAAACTTCTTTGAACCGACGGGATTACAATATTTAGCCAAATGAAGATCTTCCCGGGTAACTTTCAAAATTGCAGATGAGGCTCTTAAAGCGTTTTCTTTTTTATTCTTCTTTTTCATCGCCCCGGTTGAAACAGGGCGGTACTTTTCACACCAACGGCGCCCTGCCTCAAGCACTCGATAGGTATTTTTCCCATCGCGTCTTTCTTTGCCCAATTGCAGCCACCCGTGTTTTATATTTCTCCGAATCCCAGACCATACATTGTGAGGAGCCGGCCAATGCGCCATTTCCAGTGCGGTAAGAATATCCCGTGCAGTAAAATTATCCATCTGTTTCACAGATGTCAAATAATAGGCAACGCCCATGACCGTTTCTACCGCGCTGCTGAATTTTTTCTTTCCTAAAAAATCTGACAGCGAATCCGAGTTTGTATCCTGTACTTTTTCTATAGATTCAGATGTCCCAGGTCTGTCGATATGGCTTTGACCACAGCCGGCTCGGAAACTTTCGGCAACCGATTCTCGATCCCTGAAATGTGCCGCAAAAATTGCTGTCGCTCTCGGGCAATGAAATCGCTGTCTCCTTCCGCGCCAAATTCCATATCACCAATCTTAATCTGAATCTTATTCATGAAACTCTCCCTTTCTCTTCATAATTACACTGATTGCATTGCTGGCTTTCATTTTCTGGGATGTATCAAACGAAGCCAGCGGCTTATGCATCAGTAAAATGCTGTGCATTGTCATTATATATTACACGCGGTAGAAAGTACACTATTTTGTAACTATCCAATTTCCAAGTGGGCTTCAGGCACTTCGCCTGGCTCAACGCCTTCATGTCATGCAATAGAAAAAGCAGAGCCCGTTTCAGACTCTGCTTCTCTTGTTTTGTTATTCCTTCACCAGTACCCTTTCGATCTCCGCGATGTACATGGTGTGGAAATTGCCTTCATCCCCGCCGGAGTACCAGCGCGCCTTCATGGCCGGATCAAGGAAGGTCTCCTCCGTCAGCTCTGCAGCCAGCAGCTTCCGGCATATGAGGATGACTTCCGCCTCCTCCGGCGCCGCCGTGCCTTCCACCTCCATGGGCGTCAACCCTGCCGACTGCCATTTATCTCCGTCATAACCGGAATGGGAACCCATGTACCCGAGTGCCTTCCGGCAGGACTCCGGCATCGCCGCGATGGTGAAGCGATCCCCCGCGTCGATGAATTCCTTCGTGCAGCGGTTCTGCCGAATATACACCGTCGCCGCATTCTTTCCCCACCACACGCCGAATCCTCCCCAGCTCACCGTCATGCCATTGCACTTCTCCTTCGTCCCCGCCGTCACCAGGAACCATCCCTTCCCGATCTGCAGGAAAGGATTCCACGAGAGTTCTTCCGCTTTTATTACCTTAAACGCCATTTGGATCGCTCCTTTACTTCCCACATTTCTGTAAACATTCGCGTCTAACGCATCCTGCCATCTCTCCAAATCCAGAAAATTATTCTCTTGCAAACACGTTTTGTTTAATCTTGAATTCTTCGGCCGTACAGCTTTCGTTGGATACTCCTCCGTAGTGATATATTTAACCTTCACATCCATATGTGCTTGCCGGAAAATCTCTTCTGCAAATTCCGCCCAGGAGCAGCAGCCGCTGTTACAGGCGTGATAGGTGCCGTATTTCTCTGTCGTCATCATGTCACAGAGAAGCGGTGCCAGATCGGCTGTATAGGTAGGCGCGCCAAACTGATCCGCCACGACAGAAATCTCCTTATGCGTCTGCCCCAATCGCAGCATGGTCTTCACGAAGTTATTGCCGTGCTCTCCGAAGACCCAGGAGATCCGCACGATGAAATATTTCTGCAGGATGCGCCGTACCGCTTCCTCGCCTTCCCACTTGGTCTGCCCGTACACATTGAGCGGGTGCACCGGGTCGTCTACTTCGTGAGGCTGGTCCCCGTCATCACCAAAGACATAGTCGGTGCTGATATAAATCATTTTGGCGTCGACTACCTTGCAGGCTTCCGCAATGTAAGTGGTCCCATTGACATTCACATCCCGGCATTTCTCCGGCTCGTCTTCCGCTTTGTCAACCGCCGTATAAGCGGCGCAGTGGATGACCGCATCCGGCTGATAGTCCCAGATATACTCCATCACGGCTTCCCGGTCCGTGATATCCAAGTCCTTCGATCCTGTCCCGCGATAATCCATGCCGCGCCGTTCTAATTCCTTCACCACGTCCCAGCCCAGCTGGCCGGTAGCTCCTGTTACCAGTACTTTCATCATTTCTCCTCACTGATGTGCCACATTATACGCCTGATACTCCCCGCTCAGGATATGCTGCCACCAGTCTTTATGGTCCAGATACCACTGGATAGTTCTTCGGACCCCCTCTTCAAAAGTCGTCTCCGGCAGCCAACCGAGCTCGTTATGGATTTTTGTCGGGTCGATGGCATAGCGACGGTCATGGCCCGGGCGGTCTTTCACGTACTGGATAAGTGACTCCGGCTTATCCAGAGCATGGAGAATCGTCTTCACTACGGTCAGATTATCCCGTTCGTTATGTCCGCCGATGTTATAGATCTCCCCTTCTTTTCCTTTACGGAGAATCAGGTCGATGGCCCGGCAATGATCTTCCGTATAGAGCCAATCCCTCACATTTGCACCATCACCGTACACCGGGAGTGATTTGTCCTCCAGCGCATGGATGAGCATGAGAGGAATGAGTTTCTCCGGGAACTGGTACGGCCCATAGTTGTTGGAACAGCGGGAAATGGTCACTGGTACGCCGTAGGTGCGGTGCCAGGCCTGCACAAGAAGATCCGCCGACGCTTTTGAAGAGGAATACGGGCTGGATGCATGGAGGGGCGTCGTCTCCGTGAAAAAGAGGTCTTTCCGATCCAGCGGCAGATCGCCGTACACTTCGTCGGTCGACACCTGATGGAAGCGCCGGATGCCATAGAGCCGGCACGCGTCAAGAAGTACGCCCGTCCCCATGATATTCGTCGCAAGAAATACACCGGGATCGGCAATGGAGCGGTCCACATGGCTCTCTGCAGCAAAATTCACTACCATATCCGGCTTTTCCTTTTCAAAGAGTTCGTACACGAATTGCCGGTCCGCGATATCACCCCGCACAAAAGAGAACCGAGAATCGTCCCAGATGGGGGCAAGCGTCTCCAGATTCCCAGCATAGGTGAGCTTATCCAGACAGAGGATCTGATCCTCCGAATGCGTCAGTTCGTAGTAAATGAAGTTACTTCCGATGAATCCGGCCCCGCCGGTCACGATGATTTTCATGCTTTTCTCCTCAGAATACAGGCTCGATTTCCTTCAGGAAAGGATGCATCTGGTCTTTTGCCGACAGGATCGGCGTCTCAACACCCCAGTCGATGCCGATGTCCGGATCGTTCCAACGGATGCCGCCGTCTGCTTCCGGCGCATAGTAGTTGTCCGCCTTATACAGAAATTCCACATGATCCGTGAGTGTGACGAAGCCATGGCCGAAGCCGCGGGGAATGAGAAGCTGTTTTTTATTTTCTTCCGAGAGCTCTACGCCTACCCACTGCTTATAAGTCGGGCTGTCATGCCGGAGATCCACCGCCACATCAAGCACTGCGCCGCGCACGCACCGCACGAGTTTGGCCTGCGCTTTATCGCCTCTCTGGAAATGGATGCCCCGCAACGTCCCTTTCACCGTGCTCATGGAGTGATTGTCCTGCACGAAATCGTAAAGAAGTCCTGCTTCTTCCATGGTGCGCCGGCTCCAGCTTTCCATGAAGAAACCGCGATGGTCGCCGAACACTTGCGGCATCAGCACGTACACCCCGTCCAGCTTTGTTTTCAAAAGATCCATGGTGAATTCCTCTCCGTGATATGCATCAAATATTGTCCGTACTCATTTTTCATCAACGGTTCCGCCAGCCGGATCAGCTGCGCCTGATCGATATAACCGAGCTGGTAGGCAATCTCCTCCGGACAGCAGATCTTGAGTCCCTGCCGCTCCTGGATGGTTTCTACGAAAGACGCCGCCTGCAGGAGCGACTCATGTGTCCCCGTATCCAGCCAGGCATAACCACGCCCCATGGTCTCCACATGGAGCGTGCCTTCTGCCAGATACAGCTTGTTCAGGTCTGTGATTTCCAGCTCACCCCGTACCGACGGTTTCAGTGTCTTTGCCTTTTCCACGACGGAACCATCGTAGAAATACAGCCCCGTCACTGCAAAATTCGACTTTGGCTTGACCGGCTTTTCTTCGAGGCTCACTGCGTTCCCCGCGCTGTCAAATTCCACGATGCCGTACCGTTCCGGATCACTCACATAATAAGCGAAAACCGTCGCGCCTTTCTCCTGCCTCGCTGCCTGATGCGCCAAAGCTGAGAATCCTACGCCGTAAAAGATATTATCGCCGAGAATCAGTGCACAGCCTTCTCCATCGAGAAATTTCTCCCCGATGAGAAAAGCCTGCGCCAGTCCGTCCGGACTCGGCTGCACTGCATAGGACAACGAAATCCCCCACTGGCTGCCGTCCCCCAGAAGAGCCTGAAAACTTTCTGAATCCCGCGGCGTGGTGATGATCAGGACATCCCGGATCCCGGCCAGCATGAGCGAGGCCAGCGGATAATACACCATCGGCTTGTCATAGACCGGCATGAGTTGCTTGCTGATGACCTTCGTAAGCGGGTAAAGCCGAGTCCCGCTGCCGCCTGCCAAAATAATTCCTTTTTGTATCATTGCGTATCCCTAAATTTCAATACTAAAATTGTATTCCTAAATTTGCTTTTATTATATGACATAAAAACTGCTTTTTAGATAAGTGTTTTGAATTTTAACTAAGTTGTAATGATTAAATGATTGGCGTTCTCAACGGCCCTTTGTCTATTTTATATCATAACTGGTTTCAATAATTATCTACATTGAATAAACTCTCATCATATTTCATCTAATTAGAATAATAATCTTGTGTAACTTAGGGTATTAACCTTTCTTAATAGAAAGGCTAATATGCGTCTTAAGGTTAATTCCGCATGGGATGAATTAGGAGTCAAAAAGCATTTTCTGGTTTCGCAAAAAGATAGATTAAATTTCTATTATATTGGGGGATGTGTGCAATGAAGGTCGTAATAATAGATTGCTGCATTATATATAATTTGCGCAAAATCACAAACTGCCTCTTTAATTTCTTCACAGTAAATCCATAGATTTTAACCCTCTCTGATTATCAATTATCTTCCTTCAAAAATTTTAATGGCATTACTATTCCAAAACAATCATTTATGTTTTAGTCCCTATTACATTTCAACTCTATTCATTAATATGTCATAACTTCTTTTTATAATTGCTATATATTGGATACTATACTAGCATCATATAAGCATATCATCGCAATTCCGCGCTTATCGTTCATAATCCACAATAAAGACGTCTATATTTAATTTGCATTCTTTTTAATGAAAATGACCGTTTAACCAGTTGATAAGAGTTTTCCCCTAAAACATTCACAAGGTGTGGATTTGCTAACAAGTTCTTGATATTGCTTATCACTTCTTCTTTTGTTTTGTACAAATATCCATTCTTACCGGTTTCCACAAGATCTCTATTTCCTATACAATCGAATAAAAGTAAAGGCTTTCCCAAACTCATTGCTTCCAATACCGCATAAGGCAATCCTTCCCATAATGAGGTCGAAATATATACATCTATCTTCGTCAATTCCCTTTGAACTTCTTCTGAGTTCAACCAACCTGTAATTTCAACATTATCAGCCATCTGAATATCATTATGTAATTCGCCATCCCCAACCCACACAAACTGTACTCGATTATCGCCACGAAAGGATTCCACAATTGCATTGAATAAGGAGGGATTTTTCTGGTAGGTCAGACGGCCGACAGTTCCTACCACTAACGGATAAGAAAATGCCCGATATACTGGTGGCATTGCAGATACTTCTATTCCATTGTTGATGACATGTACATTACAAATGCCATTTTTGTCCAGCAGCTTTTTTTCCGAATCAGAGCAGGCAATGACCTCCCCGCAAAAGAAATTTCCTAATTTTTCTAAACAGATATAAAATTTCTTTTTCCCTGCACTGACATCTTCCCGTGCAAAAGAAAGGCCATGTGGCAGATAAAAGACTTTTTTTGTTCTTCCCTGAAGCCGACATGCAAGTCTTCCAAGAAAACCAGCTTTACTGGAATGCAATTGAATCACATCGGCATCTGGATACTGCTTCAGTAATTTCATTAATTCCAGCAATGCCAGAAAATCCTGCTTTGCATTGATCTCCCGTTCGGCATATTTCCACGGAACAAGCTTTACATTTTTTCCAAATAAGTCTTCTACATTCGCTGGTGTATTATCCCGTCTGCTGAAAATAATGATATGCTGCTCCTCGTCCAATACACTGGTCAAGTTCAGGAGGAACGTCAAAACCCCACCAGCCAGACACTCTGTCACATGCACAATCTGCATATTCTACCTCTTACTTCAATATGCCCCTTTGTGGCCGGCTACGACTTTGATGGTCCGCCAGAGCATGACGATATCCAGCCAAACGGACCAGTTGTGGACGTACCAACTGTCCATGCGGACGCGCTCAGGGTAATCGATGTCGCTTCTGCCGCTCACCTGCCACATGCCGGTGATGCCGGGACGTACCATGTAATATTCCTTGATAAATTCGCCGTAACGCGGCACTTCTTTCTGAATGATGGGACGCGGACCGACAAGACTCATTTCCCCTTTCAGCACATTCAGGAGCTGAGGGAGTTCGTCAAGGCTGGTTTTCCGCAGGAACACACCGGAGCGTGTGATGCGCGGATCATTTTTCAGTTTAAAAGAAGTCTCCCATTCTTTGCGCGCTTCCGAATCGGAATCGAGCAGTTTCTGGAGCCGCTCCGCCGAGTCGACGCACATGCTGCGGAATTTGTAGCAGTCGAATTCCCTGCCGTCTTTTCCCACGCGGCGGTGCTTATAGATGACCGGGCCGGGCGAATCCCGATATACCCAAAGCGCCACGCCAAGAAGGATTGGTGAGATCAGGAGGCCTCCCACGAGAGTCATGACCACATCGAACACGCGTTTCACCGCCCGATTGGACCAGCGAGCCAGATTGTTCTGCACGTGGAGGATCATCACCTTCGCATCATAATAGGACTCCACCTGCACATTGGACATGGGGACTTCTACCAGGTTCGGCACGACGCCCACATCGGAGCAGATGGATTGTGCCCGGTAGAGCAGATTCGCCAGCTGGTCCTGTGGCAAACCCGGCGCCGCGATGAGAACATGCTGCACACCGGTCTCTGTCACAACTTTCTCTAAATCCGCAAATCCGCCAAGTACAGGATATGCCTTCGCGTATTTTGTTTTTGGCGCGTGGTCCTCCAAAAATCCCACCACTCGATAATTCAAACCACTGTCCTTTTCAAATTCCCTGACCACCGCATCCGCTGTCATGCCAGCGCCCACAATAAGTACCGGCGTATGGAAGAACTCCGCCTGACCAAGCGTATGCTTCAGCATATACCGCATTCCCACAAGAAAGCAGAAACTCAAAATAGCCAGCAAACCTACATAAACCCGAGATACATCCTCCGATACTTTACCAAGAAATATGAGTACTACTGCAAAGAGGACACTATATAGGCAGGCATAAAAAATCTTTTCTACAGTTTGATAAAACAGCAGTTTCCCACTATACAGACGGTTCAGAAAAAGAAATATCAGAAAAACAAACGGTGTAATGAGATAGAAATACACCGACGAAATATGATAGACACTGTACGTCATAAAACCATTGCGCAGAGTCAGGCTCATCCACTCCGCGAGCAGGATCGCAGCATAATCTCCTGTTGCCATAACCAATTTTGGAAGTATCGGAGAAGCTTGCCTCACCGGCTGTCTTTCTCTCTGCGTGTTTAATGTCCCTGTCATATCTTACTCTGCCTTTATATTTTTATAAGAATGCCATACATGAACTGCACCGCAGCTGGTTCTGTTTTTAATTTTATCATATCCGCCACATACTGACATTATAAGAGCTCCTAAAAGCTTTATTTATACCAATGTGGTTCCTCAATTTGTCTGCTCTTGATAAAACGTTTGCAAGCCTCATTCCCTTTATGATTTAGCTATCATAATTATCGCTAATTATGCATTTTTATGTTTTTAATGATAATTTATTGATGGTAATCTTGATCATACACAATCACTTCTCGTCTCTTCCTGACCTTCCACCAGATAAACCGGTTCCCAGTTTTCGTCCTGATCCACATTACAGACCTCAAACCACCTTGCAGCTTTCTTATAACTAAGCTTTTTCCTTTTGCTCAGCCAACTTCTTAAGTTCCGCCAAACATCTTTAATTTTTCCTTCCGAAATAATAACCCCCCATTTGTTATTCAACAATCATACTGTCTAACAAATAGGGGTAGTTCACAAGGAAATCACTTTCTTTTTGCGTCTCACTATTAGCTCTTCATATACTCCATTTAGGTTTTTTGTTTCATCCACCTGCAGTGTTTTCTAAGCAATCGATCATAACATCTTCGCATGCGGGACAATTTCATATGGCACATTCTCATATGCGAAAACGATTCTTTGACTTCTGAAAATGGGAGTTGTCCCCAAGAAAATAAATCGCACCGATCCTTGGAGATTTGATAATAAATTTCTGTGGAGTACAAATAATTCGTATACCGATCCAACTCCTGCAATTCCGCGATTTCCATTTGATTGAACCGAATCTGATTTTCCAGGGATTTGGCAGTTCTTTCTGTCCATGAGCCGGGCCGGCTGAAACGCCAGCAGCTCATAATTTCCGGAAATCCATGAAACTTCCCCCGCAATGCCAGTAAAATTTCAAAAGAGAAATCCCCAATTGGATCCATCCGCCGGAACAATGGCAAATCAAAGGCGTATTCACGTCGAAAACAAAGGGACGAAGTATGGCAAAAAGCGCCTCCTCCTACTATAACCTGCGCCGGAGAAGCGTCAAACTCCTGAGAAAAATGCCGGTCATTTTTTATGACCTTATCTCCCCGCAACCAGTTTGCCGCATGAAAAGTCCCGGAACAATCTGGATGTGCCTCCATATAGGTCACCTGTTTTTGCAGCTTCTGCGAATCACACCAAAAATCATCACATTCCAGCAAAGCAAAATACTTACCCTTCGCATGCGGATAAATCAAATTCTTGAAAACTCTGTTATCCTTGGAATACTGGTTTTCCGTTTCATAGAGCGGTCTAATCTGATTCGGATATTGCGCTGCATATTCCCGGATAATATCTGTCGTCCCATCTGTAGAGGCATCATCATGAACCAGCACTTCAAACGGAAAATCTGTCTGCTGCATCAGCACTCCATCCAGTGCCTGCCGAATATAAGGAGCATGATTATAAGCAACACAACATACTGATACTAATGGTTTTTCCATTATTTCTCCTTTTAGAAATTACACTTTTACTTATATTTCATTGTATCATATCCTGTTATATCATGGTGACTCCTCAATTTCATCATTTCCTGCGTATACATTTCTACCGCTTTTATTTCTGAAAATCATCCCACAAAAAAGGCCTGCCATCTGTGATACACAAGTAACAAGCCTTTTCAACGAATGAAATGTTTCTCTTGCAAAAAATCATCTAACTTTTTGGGGTACCCCAAATCAACAGCCTTTTTATTTCCTGTAGTATTCCTTGTACCATTTCACGAAACGGGCGAGGCCATCTGTGATGGAAGTATCGGGCTTGAAATCAAAATCGCGGATGAGATCGGACACGTCGGCGTAGGTCTGGTACACGTCGCCGGGCTGCATGGGGAGGTATTCTTTCTCCGCTTCCCGGCCGATGCACTGCTCCAGCGTGCGGATGAAGTCCATCAGCTTCTCCGGCTTGTTGTTGCCGATGTTGTACACTTTGTACCGGTCGCCGAATTCGTTCGGCGCGGGCGGATTGCAGAGCATGTTCTCTACGCCGCGGACGATGTCGTCGATGTAAGTGAAGTCGCGGTACATGTCGCCGTGGTTGTAAATCTGGATGGGCTCGCCGCGGACGATCTTATTGGTGAATTTGAAATACGCCATGTCCGGACGGCCGAAGGGCCCGTACACGGTGAAGAACCGCAGGCCCGTTGCAGGGACGCCGTAGAGATGGCTGTAGGTGTAGGCCATGAGCTCGTCGGATTTCTTCGTCGCCGCATAGAGGCTGATGGGATGGTCCACATTGTCCGTCGTGGAAAAGGGCGTCTTCTGCTGCATGCCGTATACGGAGGAGCTGGACGCGAAGAGCAGATGCTCCACTGGATGATGGCGGCACGCTTCGAGGATATTGAAGAAACCTACGATGTTCGACTGGATGTACGAACGGGGATGGTCGATGCTGTAGCGCACGCCCGCCTGTGCGGCGAGGCTCACTACGATGGCCGGATGCTGCTCCTGAAAGATCCGGTTCACCGTCTCCTCGTCCGCCAGATCGCCCTTCACAAAGGTGAATTTCGGCTCTTTTTCGAGGATTGCCAGGCGGCTCTCTTTCAGGGAGACGTCGTAATAATCGTTGAGATTGTCCAGGCCGACGACTTCCGCGCCGAGCGAAAGCAGGCGCCTGGCCAGATGAAATCCGATGAAGCCGGCCGCGCCGGTGACGAAGACTTTTTTCGACGGATCGAAGGGTCGAAATTTTGCCATAGGACCTCCTCAGTCCCGCGCGAAGAGATCGCGCGTATAGACTTTTTCCCGCACGTCGGTCAGTTCATCAGCAAGCCGGTTCGCCACGATGACGTCGCTTTCTTTCTTGAATTCGTCCAGGTTCTTCACCACGCGGGAATGGAAGAAATCCGGTGCGTCGAGCGTCGGCTCGTAGACGATGACTTCGATGCCCTTCGCCTTGATGCGCTTCATCACGCCCTGGATCGCAGAGGCCCGGAAATTGTCGGACGCCGTCTTCATGGTGAGCCGGTAAATGCCGACCACCTTCGGATGACGCGCGAGGATCATATCCGCAATGTGGTCCTTCCGCGTGCGGTTCGCCGCGACGATGGCAGAGATGAGGTTCTGCGGCACATCGCTGTAATTCGCGAGAAGCTGCTTCGTATCCTTCGGCAGGCAGTAGCCGCCGTAGCCGAAAGAGGGATTGTTGTAGAAATCGCCGATGCGCGGATCGAGGCAGACGCCCTTGATGATCTGCGCCGTGCTGAGGCCGCGCATTTCCGCATAGGAGTCGAGTTCATTGAAATACGCCACACGGAGCGCGAGGTACGTATTCGCAAAAAGCTTGATGGCTTCCGCTTCGGTAGAACCGGTGAAGAGCATGGGGATGTCCTTTTTGATGGCCCCTTCCGCCAGCAGGTTCGCAAAGGTGCGGGCACGCTCAGAATCCTCGCCCACGACGATGCGGGATGGATAGAGATTATCATAGAGCGCCTTGCCCTCGCGGAGGAATTCCGGCGCGAAGATCAGGTTGTCCGTGTGGTAATGTTCCTTCATCTGCGCCGTATAGCCCACGGGCACCGTCGATTTGATGACCATGACCGCGTTCGGATTGATGGCCAGCACTTCTTCGATGATGCACTCCACCGACGAGGTGTCGAAAAAATTCTTGTCCGGATCGTAGTTGGTGGGTGTGGAAATAATGACGAAGTCTGCACCGGTGAAGGCTTCCTTCGGATCGAGCGTCGCCCGGAAATGGAGCGGTTTCTCCGCGAGATACTCGGAAATTTCCTTATCCACGATGGGGGATTTTTTCTGATTCAGCAGCTCCACCTTTTCCGGAATGATATCCAGCGCCACCACGTCATTGTGCTGCGCCAGCAGGACGCCGTTCGACAGTCCTACGTACCCTGTCCCTGCAATGGCAATCTTCATGTATACTCCTCCTCTATATTTCAATCCTGCGTACATATTTTTCTTTATTATATACGACTCCCACCGAATTATAAACCATATCCTGTCAGCAGCAAAAAAGAGAACCCCGAAGGATTCTCTTTTTCGTGTATAGGGCTTCGTTTCCGGATCAGAAGACGTAGTTGAGGGAGACGGTCCAGGTGTCATTCGGATCGCCTTCGTGGCCTTCCCCTTCCGCAGCGAAAGCGTATTCCGCGTGGAGGTAGACGTTCTCATCGAGGGTGACTTCGCCGACGGCGTACCAGAATTTGAGCTCGTCAAAGCGGGCCACATCCGTACCTTTTCCGGAGTGGTTCAGGGTATTCAGGATGTCCGTCTGCCAGCCGGTGCCGCCGAGGTAAATGCCTGCGCCCACATCGTAGTAGGCCACATCAAGCTGCCAGGTGCCGGGCTTCTTGAGATCTTTCTGACCGTAGCCGATGCCCGCATTCCAGGCCGTATCTTCACCCACAGTGCCCGGCGCGGTGGTATTCTGCCAATATTCGCCGAAAACGCGGAAATCGTTCACCGGCACGACGAGACCCACGCCCCAGATGTCATAATCGCGCCACTGCGGTGCAGTGCTTTCCACATTGGTATAGTAGTTCGTGTAGAAATCGAAGGCATCGAAGTCCGCATTCGCCCGTGCGTAGAAGGTATCCTGGTTATCGCTCGGTACGCCGGAATTTTTGGACCAGTCTTTAGCGTCCGGATCAAATCCGGTATTCCGGCCGGAATTGAACTGGCCATAGCCGACTGCCACATCCACGCGGCCGAAGTCCGCCGCGATCTGCGCGCCGTCCATGCCGTAGGTGCTGCTCAGGAGCCAGCCTCCCAGATTGCCGAAACCGTTGTTAAAGCGGCCGAGGGTGATATCCCAGGCGCCGAAGTCATGGTTCACGTTCAGCACTTCCGCCGCCACTTCCGCATCGGAGTCGCCTTTCAGGCTCACGTTGTCCGTGGTGAGGCGGGCGTTGACCGTGGTATTTTCGTTGACCTGTCCCTTCATGGTGATGCGCAGGCGGGCCTGCCAGGTCTCGTCCGCACTGTTGTCATAGCTCTGGTAGCGCATGCGCGCATCGCCGCTCCAGGAGATGTTGCCCACTTTCTTTTCGAGGTTGGACACGCGTACGCCGAGGCTGTCCAGTTCGTCTGCGTATTCCGCAGCCAGTTTGTCGATCGTTGCACGCTGTTCGGCGTTGTACTGATCTTCTTTCGCCATCAGACGAGCCACGATCTGTGCCATTTCGTAGCGGGTGATAGAACGCCCGCCTTTGAACGTGCCGTCCGGATAGCCTTCTACGATGCCCTGATCAGAGAGATCGGACACGGCCTGATACGCCCAGTCAGAAGTGGACACATCGGAAAACGGATTGGCTGCATAAGCGGATGCGCCTGCAACAAGAGCAGCGACAGCTGCCATTGCGAGAATTTTCTTCATCGTTTTTCCCCTTTCTCTTTCCCGGATTCTGTTCGGAAATCTGTCTGAGACGAAACATTCGCGCGAGTCCCCCTGTTTTCTCTGCGGCCCGTCTCTTCTGTTCCCCCGCCTGCCATGCCCAGGACATCGATAGCAGTGGTATCAATATACCATACCCATGAAGTTCCTTCAACATTTCATACGGAATCCGCAGAATTCCGATGCATCTCCTCTATCTCGCTCCTGTCAATTCTCTCTCCGCAGCAAAAAGAGTTTTGCTCTCATTTGTATCAGCTATCTCTGTCAAAATATAAACTTTCCATCATTTTATCAGATACAACTGACAAAATGTCCCTATTTAATAAACAGGCACAGGAGCATATCCAGAAATCAGGCAGCAAAAAAGAGAATCCCGAAGGATTCTCTTTTTTGTGTATGCTGATTCGTTGCCGAATTAGAATACGTAGTTGAGGGAAACGGTCCAGGTGTCGTCCGGATCTTCGCCCTGGTCAGCGTCTGCTGCGAAAGCATATTCTGCATGGAGGTACATGTTCTGCATGAGGGTGACTTCTGCGATGGCGTTCCAGAATTTGATTTCGTTTGCGCCAACATAATCGCCGCCAGTCGTAGTCGTCTGATTACCAAATTCATACGTATGTTTATCAGAAATTGCATTGTCCCACAGCGGATTCAGGATATCAGTCTGGAGGCCGGTGCCGCCCATGTAGACGCCTGCGCCTACATCATTGTAAGCCACATCCAGCTGCCAGCTGCCGACTTTCTTCAGGTCGCGCTTGCCGTAGCCGATGCCCGCATTCCATGCACTATCTTCGAGGCCGTCTTCCGCGGAGGTGTTGTTCCAATATTCACCGAATACGCGGAACTGATCGATCGGAACTACGAGGCCGACACCCCAGATGTCGAAGTCAACGGCCGGATTGCTTTCCATGTTGGACAGGTAGTTCGCATAGAGGTCGAACGCACCGAAGTCTGCATCCGCCTTGGCATAGAACACATCCTGATCTTTCAGCAGTGTTGCACTTTCATCAGTCGCCAACCACGGACGTTCCCATCTGCCCCAGCTATTTTTATGTGTCCAAGATACACTATTACCAGCATTGAACTGGCCATAGCCAACAGCAAGGTTCACTTTGCCGAACTGTGCAGCAACCTGTGCGCCGTCAAAGCCGGTGGAATCACCATAGAGCCAGCCGCCCTGGTTGCCGAAGTTGTTGCCGAAGCGGCCGAGGGTAATATCCCATGCACCGAAGTCATGGTTTACGTTCAGCACTTCCGCCTTCACTTCGTCGTCAGCGCCGTCGCCTTTGAAGTCAACAGTGCCGGTGGACAGACGAGCATTGACAGTGGTCTTTTCATTGACCTGGCCCTTCATGTTGATGCGGATACGGCCGTTCCAGCCTTCACCGGAGGACTTATTATCGTTGCTCTGGTAACGCATACGGGCATCGCCGCTCCAGGAGATGTTGCCGACCTTCTTTTCGAGGTTGGACACACGTACGCCGAGGCTGTCCAGTTCGTCTGCGTATTCCGCAGCCAGTTTGTCAATCGTCGCGCGCTGTTCCGCGTTGTACTGATCTTCTTTCGCCATCAGGCGGGCCACGATCTGTGCCATTTCGTAGCGGGTGATGTTCGTCTGGCCTTTGAACGTGCCGTCCGGATAGCCCTCTACGATGCCCTGATCAGACAGATCGGAGACTGCCTGATACGCCCAGTCGGAAGTGGACACATCGGAAAACGGATTGGCTGCATAAGCGGATGCGCCTGCAGCGAGAGCAGCTACGGCTGCCATTGCGAGAATTTTCTTCATAATTCTTCGCTCCTTTCTTTTTCCCTCCGGAAATTTTTTCGGGAGCGGTCCGGAAAAAGCGTCTGCGCGAGTCGCCTTGTTTCCTCTGTGTCTTCTTTTTCCTTTTCGCTTCGTCCGCCGCCGGGCCGGAGAGGCTCCCTGCGGTTGTCATCAATATAGCATACGATATTTCTGGCCGCAAGACGGGTACCTCTCGGTTTTATTATTTCTAACTGTATTTACATCTTAAGTTGTTATTACTGAAATTTAATTGTTTGAAAACGATTTTTCTCGCAATTTAAAAGAGAGAATCTTTTCAGATTCTCTCTTTTTGGATTCACGCTGCGAATCTGCCTTCCGAAGGGAAATCAGAATACGTAGTTGAGGGAAACGGTCCAGGTGTCGTCCGGATCGCCAGTCGTGCCTTCGCCTTCACCTTCTGCTGCGAATGCGTATTCTGCATGGAGGTAAACATTCTGCATGAGGGTGACTTCTGCGATAGCATTCCAGAATTTAATCTCACTGTAACGAGAAGTCATATTTCCATTTTCATCGACATCATATGCGCCGCCCGTGAGAAGCGTATCCAGGATATCAGTCTGCCAGCCGGTGCCGCCAAAATACACGCCTGCACCTACATCATTGTAAGCAACGTCCAACTGCCAAGTGCCCGGCTTCTTCAGGTCTTTCTTGCCATAGCCGATGCCTGCATTCCACGCAGTATCTTCGTAGCCTTCATAATCCTCGGTATTCTGCCAGTATTCACCGAACACACGGAAATCGCTGATCGGCACTACGAGACCAACACCCCAGATATTGGCTTCATCTGCATTGCCTGCAACCATCGCGCTATCCAGATTCATAGCGATGTAGTTTGCATAGAGATCAAACGTGCCGAAGTCTGCATCTGCTTTTGCATAGAAAGCATCATCCGTCGCCAGCGTGCCCAGCGCACCACTATAATCAAAGTCAGTATTGAATTCGCCATAGCCAACTGCCAGATTGACTTTGCCGAGTTCAGCAGCAACCTGTGCGCCATCAAAACCGTTAGATGCGCCATAGAGCCAGCCGCCCTGGTTACCGAAGTTGTTGCCGTAACGACCGAGGGTGATGTCCCATGCACCGAAGTCATGCTTTACATTCAGAACTTCAGCTTCTACATTTGCGTCGGTATCATCTTTCCAGTTCACGTTGCCAGTAGTGAGACGGGCATTGACGGTGGTGCTGTCATTGACCTGGCCCTTCATGTTGATGCGGATACGGCCGTCCCATTTTTCATCAGCACTGTTGTCCTTGCTCTGGTAACGCATACGAGCATCGCCGCTCCAGGAGATGTTGCCGACCTTCTTTTCGAGGTTGGACACACGTACGCCGAGGCTGTCCAGTTCGTCTGCGTATTCCGCAGCCAGTTTGTCAATCGTCGCGCGCTGTTCCGCGTTGTACTGATCTTCTTTCGCCATCAGGCGGGCCACGATCTGTGCCATTTCGTAGCGGGTGATGTTCGTCTGGCCTTTGAACGTGCCGTCCGGATAGCCCTCTACGATGCCCTGATCAGACAGATCGGAGACTGCCTGATACGCCCAGTCGGAAGTGGACACATCGGAAAACGGATTGGCTGCATAAGCGGATGCGCCTGCAGCGAGAGCAGCTACAGCTGCCATTGCGAGAATCTTTTTCATAATTCTTCGCTCCTTTCTTTTTTCCCCGTTTCTTTTTTTCGGGAGCCGTCCGGGAAGGAGCTTCTGCGCGAGTCGCCTTGTTTCCTCTGTGTCCGCTCATTCTCATTCATTTCCGTCCGCCGCACGGGATGGGGATTCCTTTGCGGTTGCCTATATCATACCACACTTTAGCACCCCCCCCTCAACTATGGTTTTTGTGAATTTATGGATTCTTGTGAAATTTTAGATAAATCTTATTAATCTGACCTCTATTTCCTTTCCTGTGCGGCATCACATCTGTCATGCAAGGCCTTCCCTCCCACGAAAAAAGAGAACCGCCTCCCGGTGATTCTCTTTCCCTTTTCAGGATTCCTTTCGTGCATTCTGTTTTCGTTTCAGCTCGCGCAGCCGGTGATGCGCCGGCTTGATCCGCTGCTTCTCCCACCAGACGCGGAGATGGTCCGCACGCATGGCCCATCGGCGCCGCATCCGTTGCCCCGCGGTCAGAGGAAGAAGACACGCTTCGGAAACGAGGCCCTCCGCTTCGACGCGGAGCGTATGGAGCTCCGTGATGCCTGCGGCACAGCGGGCCTGAATGTCTGCGAGCGCACAGGACACGCCGTCCCAGTACCAGCAAATCTCACCGGTGATGCCAGAAGTGTACGCGGAAATTTCCGGACCGGGCGCGCCGCGGGGCACATGCCATTCATAAGCAAAATTACCATCGGCGAGGATATGGAGAATTTTGAGCGGCGTCTCTTTTCGCGCAAACATTTCCCATTCGGAGAGACCTGCCTCTTCCCCTTCGATTTCCAGTACGCGAAATTCCACCCACTCCACATGGTCCTGCGGCGGAATGGCGACGGGCGTCTCCCGACCGAATGGGCAGAGGGCAGGCACCTCACAGACATAGCCGCTGCTGAACGTGAGGCACCCCCGCGTAATGCGGCCGGTCCCGTTTGGATTGCCATAGAAGGATACGGCCTCGATATGGCGCGGCCCGTCAAACGTGCAGCGGCAGACTTTTTCCGGATCGTCTGCATCGGGCACCCACAGGCAGTCCTCCATGCGGACGTCGTGCTTCGGGACGATGTCCCGGGTATTCAGCATGCGGAAATCATGAAGATACCGGCTGTTCCCCGAAGAGGCGGCGACGTGTCCTTCGAACAGAAGATTGTCCGTGCGGCGGAGCCAGAAGACTTCGTCTCCATTGATGATGCGGTCCGCCCGGAGCATGGCCCGCTGGGACAGATGCGCCCGGCAGGCCTGAAAAATGACATTGTCCCACAGAAGCGGCTCGCGGCAGGCCGGCGGCACGGGCAAGCGCAGGCGGCGATCCCATTCGAGGACAGGATTGTCTGTACTGAGCGCTTCGTCCAGGATGCGCGCCCGGTTGAATACCGTAGAAATTAAATTGTCCGCGTAAAAATCTTTTACCGATTCAAAGCCGGTATTGTACGCG
Source organism: Veillonellales bacterium (assembly GCA_944390485.1). Classification (GTDB taxonomy): domain Bacteria; phylum Bacillota; class Negativicutes; order Veillonellales; family Dialisteraceae; genus UBA1822. The sequence goes on along the minus strand of CALXPQ010000004.1, from coordinate 124,806 downwards.
AACGCTTTCAGCACAAGGGGATGCCAGGTATTGCCTTTCCGGTTCATCAGTTCGCCGATGACGGTCTCCAGTGCAATGGAGCACATGCGGTGATCGGGATGGGAGTCGAAGTCCACCCCGATGATGCTGTCCGGCTGATACTGTAAAAGAAGGTCCTGCACATCATCGAGGAATCCCTGCCAGGTATAGGGCCTGTGATGCCCATGGAGCGTCATGCAGAAATCCGGGTTCCCTTCGATGCCGTACGTCTCGGAACGGCCGTCCACGGTGAGCACGCCCTCGCATCCATGCATGAAGACGCACCGCGCCGCATCAAGACCTCCATCGGGATAGCCGAGAAAGACCGCGTCTTCCGCCGGTATGCCCAGCGTCTGCAGCGACCGGAGCGCCTCTGTGATGCGCGTCTCCGCGAGATAGCTGCGGTCACCGTTCGCCGCAAAAGCGCAGATGACACGATAGCCTTCCTGCCGCAGTCCATACATGAGTGCGCCCGCCACATTGATCTCATCATCTTCATGCGGCACGAAGACCAGAACGGTCCGGCCCGGAAATATCTGCCCATAGGAAAACGTCTTCCCGTTCATTTTTATTCCTTCCGACTTTCTGCTACCGTTCTTTCCAACAGGGTTTCCCACTGATCCCAGATTGTATCTGCCTCGTACGTTTTCACTGCCTCCCGGGCCGCTGCCCCCATGCGGATGCGAAGGCCGCGGTCGGCCATGAGGCGGGCCATCGCGTCTGCCATTGCTGGAGCGGTTCCGTCCACGAGGAAACCGGTCTTGCCGTCCTGTATGAGCTCATTCACGCCGGGACAGGTGCGGAGCCCGATCGCCGGGAAGCCCGCCGCCATGGCTTCTGTCAGGGCCAGGGGAAAACCTTCCCGTTTGCTGGGGATAACGAAGAGGTCCGCCCGGCGGTAGATGTCTCCATCCACGTCTTTCGTCAGTCCTTTGAAAAGAACGCGCGCTGTCAGTCCTTTTTTCTTAACGTATTCCCGAAGAGGACGGGCATACCGTTCATCCGCCTTGCCCCAAAATTCTACATCCCAATCCGGAAAGCGGGCTGCCAGCGAAGCGAACGCCTCGACGACGAGTTTCTGGTTCTTATTGGGATTGACCGTCCCTACGCAGACGAGATGGTACCTTTCCTTCTCCTGCCCGAGATCCGCCTGCCAGTCCGGGATTTCCACGGCATTCCCAATGACATGGATCGGCAGATCAGGAAAATATTGACGCGTCACGGCTGCGCCGGAAGGCAGAAGAATCTGGATACCTGCGCAATGGCCGACCGCCCGCTGCTCTGCGGGGGAAATGGCCTCGAACTGCACGGACGGCTGGGAATGGATCATGGTGATGACCGGCGCTTCTGCTGCGGCGTCTTCCACAACGTATTTCGCCGATGGCATAGATGTCGCAATGATGATGTCCGGATGAAGACGGTCCAGCCATTTCCGGATGGAGGGGCCGTAGGAACGCCCCTTTGCGACAGCGTTGATTTCATGCGCTTTCTTTGCGCTGAACAGGCGAAAAAATTCCCGCTTCAAGCGAATAGGCCGGGGAAGTTTATCCTGAATGACGTAGTTTCCATCGTCATCGTAGAGAATATTATGCTCTGGAATGCCTTCATCGAGAGGAAAATAAGCATGGCCCAGCTTGGAGTCGCGAAAAAGAATGGTCACCTGATGACCGCGCCGGTGAAGCGCATTGGCCAGACTGCAGGTGACCTTTTCCACCCCGCCGGGCATGCGCACATAAGCGCTGTTGAAATGAGCAATGACGATATTCATCCGATCCTCCTTTTTATCCCGTCAGTCTACCGTGCCTGCTGCTTTATCAGTTTTTCCTGACGCCGGATCAGCTGATGCATGACCAGCCGCCTCTGCAACCGCCCCAATAAATCAAGTGCACCGTCATGGCCGCCTGCAATCAAACCAGCGATTAACCGGATGCGCTTTGGAAGATGAAGATTCCTATGTCCGGCAATATATTCCCGGATATGATCCCTTTCCGATTCTGTTAGTGCCATTTTTTCCGTATCCAACGCATATGCCCGAACAGCTGCTTTCATTGCCTGCGCTGCGCACACATCCCGGCAAGCGGGGTCAAATGAGGATGCCAGTTTTTCATGCTCTCTCCAACCGATGAACCTGCCATAACGAATCCGGATATAATTTCTCAATCCCGGTGCATTCATGATGCTTCCCGCATTTTCATGGCTGTAATAATACAGGGGGGCTTTACATACATAAGCACTCCGGGCCTTATAAAAAACTCTGGCTACCACATACATATCCTCTACCAACTGGCCTACTGGAAAACGAATATCCTCCCACAAGTCCCTTCTATACAATTTTCCCCAGGCAAAATTGGGTAGTTCATTCAGCAAAATCCTTTTTCTAATCTGATGAAGATCCTCGCTCTCCAGCCATCCTGATGACTGGAGCGGCGTACTGCCATCCGGTTCCACACGCCGATGTCCTGCCATCACGATATCGAATGAGCCCTGCCGTGCTTTTTCCCATAGGAATTCCAGTGCATTTCCTGCCAAATAATCATCTGAATCGAGGAAAAACAAATAGTCCCCGGCACAATGAGACATGCCTGTATTTCTTGCCGCTGACAATCCCCCATTTGCCTGATGGATCACCCGGATCCTTTTATCCTGTTTCGCATACGACTCACAGATTTCTCCGCAACGATCGGGCGAACCATCATCTACCAGAATCATTTCCCAATCAGCAAAAGTCTGATATAGTACGCTTTTGATTGCTCTTTTCAGATAACGCTCCACATTATAAACAGGAACAACTATGGATATTGAAGGAATCTTCTCCATTTGCAACACCTTGCCATTCACACTCCAGCTACCGATTTTATCTATTGCTCTCAGATCGCAAAAACAAAAGCCCAATCCCCAAAAGCAAATAAAAGACACGGCCTGTTAATTTTAAAATAAATGTCTGATCAACCAGCCCATGAGTGGTCGCGGCTGTAAACATAAACAGCATAGCCCAGCTAAACGGATTATCTGCCCATTTCCTGGTATTTTCAAGCAGCCAGGACAGCATCAGCCCGCAATAGGCCAGATATGCCAATCCACCGATTGTCCCCGCAGTTGAAAAGAAATAAATAAATACATTATGTGGCATGACCTGCCCCGCTTCGCGGCTCGCCGCAGGATGATACGGCCCTTCCGCATAAGCGGCCTGCCATTCATTCAACCCGATGCCTGTCAAAGGGTGATCAATCCACATGTAAAAGCTGCTCTCCCACATCATGAACCGCTCACCGCCAATCATCCCCGCATAATTTCCCCAACGAAGAGTGATGGCGTACACCGCGGCGACCACTACGAATAGAAAAACTGCCAGAATCACACTTCGCTGCACCCGTTTCGGAATCTGTGCGCGATTTCTCGTAATCCATACAGCCGCCACAAAAATAACGGCCAGTGACAGCGCCAGCATGGAGCCGCGTACTTCTGCCAGAATCAGACAGATAATTTCGAGGACAATCAGAAGAAATGATCCCCAGCGGAATAGTCTATTTTTCCAGTAATATCCCAGAAAGGCTACTGTAAAAGGAATGAACATATCGAGCAGCATCCCGATCCGGGTAGGAAATCCATAAAAACTACTGAGACGACTTTCTCCCAACACAATATATTTAGCTATTCCAAACAGACAAAATGCGTACAGTATGACATAAAATGTGATGCATATGATTTTCCGAATATCCCGCGTCCAGCCGACATACAAAAGCATCCACAACGGAAAAGTGTACTGAATGAAGCCCACTGCGCTGAAATAACCGCCACCCAGATTCTTTATATTGTCCAGATGAAACAACGTCGAAACAAGCAACGCTCCGTAAAGAATGCCCAAAGCCCACACCATGCGCCGATCCAGCTGCCAGTGGGGCCAAGGCTCCTTTTTATAGCGCGTCCAAAAAAAATACAATGCAAAGGATATCATTGCAATAGAAAATCCCGTATTGATATATCCATAAGCAGTCGCGCCCCATACAATTATTGCCGCCGTCATCAACGACGGCATATTCTCCCTTTTATATGTCATTCCCACGAGTTATTTCTTCCCCATTATTTTTTCTCCGAAATACATCATATATAAGGAAAATGTTCTTCCCCACTTCCTCATCTGTCTTGCATGGCGGGCGGCCTGATGCATATCCTTGCGTGACAACGGACCTGTCAGAGGGATATCCTTCCATGGCGACTGCATTCGAAAAGAATTATATCTTTGCACGGCGGGCAGATCCTGTACCCAGGTTCTCCACGGTTTGACCAGACCCGTAAAATGAATCAGCACCGCTTCCGGATCATAAATGAACTGCTTTTGTTTCTGAAAAAATCCTCGTAATGACATATTGTAAGTCCAGTTATATTTGCGACTTACATTTTTATATCTCCGGTCCAACAGAATATTCAGGATATCCTGATCGTGCGATTCCAGCCGCATACCGGACTGTCTTCGTTCAATCGCCATCGCTGCCGATTTTTGCGATAACTGTTCCCGGTTCCACGCGGGCACATCGATCATCATCATTCCACTGTTAAAATAATCTGCCGTATGAAGCCGATTCAATCCTTCTGCCTTTCCGGTCGGGGAATCCTCCGCACAGGCTGCAATATTCCCTTCCAGATCCATATCCATGAGGGGTGCCAGATTGCCCTGGCACATGACATCTCCATCAATATACAGCACACGATCCACGCCTTCCGGACCTATGATTAGCGGGATGAGAAACCGATAAAAGTATCCGGCAATGCCGTCTTTATGAAGCATCTGACTGAAAATCCGGTCATCGATATAATACAGGGTCACACCGGACGATGTCGACGCCACCAACTGCTCCATTTTGTCCTTATCCTCCGCTGAAATGTCATTGAGCAGGACATGAAATGCAAATGCCTTCTGTGGATTGCTTTTCATGATGGAACACATGGATATTCCTGTATGAACCAGATAATTCGACGTACCTGATAAGGCCACATGATATGCATCCTCCTGCCTGCAGGTTTTCAACACCTCCCGTTTCAGGACTGCATGTTCCAATAATCGATTCATTTTCTCTACATCGACAGTTTCCATTATTTCCCTCTCTTTTCCACTGTTTCTTTCAAAAGCTTTTCCCACTGATCCCAGATCCTGTCCGGTGCATAGGCCGCCATGGCATCTCTGGCCCGCTGCCCCATCTGCACGCGAAGTTCCCGGTCTTCCATCAGTTTCCGCAGCGCGCCGGCCAATGCCTCCGCACCGTCGTCTGCAAGAAGGCCGGTTTCCCCATCCCGAATCAGGGAAGGTACGCCGGAGCAGGAATGAAATGCTACCGGGGGCAGTCCCGCGCTCATGGCCTCTGCCAGTGCATTTGGGAATCCTTCGTAAGCGCTGGGGAAACAGAAAATATCTCCTCTCACATATTCATCTATGATATGCTGACTTTCTCCTTTGAGGAAAATCCGGTCATCCAATCCGTATTCATGGATCTGTTTTCTCAGTTCTTCCACATACGCTGCTCCGGATTCATTGCCGCCGCCCCAGAATTCCACGGTCCAGTCCGGAAAATCAGCTGCAACCCGGGCAAATGCATCAATCAGAAGATGCTGTCTTTTCTGCTCTTTATTCATCCGCCCGGTATGAATAATCGTATATGTCTGCTTATCTTCCGCCAGATCCGCCTGACAGTCATACTGCGGCACCGCATTGGGGATCCATACGATCCTCGCTTCCGGGCAATATGCCTGCATGTCCGGGATATCTTCTTTCAGCTGCACATGGACCGCTGCACACCGCCGAAGAGCGGTCAGTTCTCCGGCCGGCGCTTTCGGCAGGATGACCCGCGGACTGATATAGGACCGCATGATGACAGGGATATCGGTCTGTGCCGCATTCAGCAGATAATTCCCCGTCTCAAAACGAAGCGCCACGATCACATCCGGACGAACCTCCGCCAACGTTTGCCGCACCTCGTCCCGGATCATCCGCCCTTTGACCGATTCATTCCAGTCTCTGCCCTTATTGGCATCAAACAGCCGGATCACTTCCCTCACCAGTTTGTCTCTGCCGGACACACACTGACTGAGCGAAGCATTTTTCCATTTTTCCGGATGGCAGGCCATCAAATTGTATAATTTCACTTCTGACGACAACGGGTAGAAAGGCCGACCGGATCGGCCATAGCAATATATAATGGAAACTTCATGCCCCCGTGCCGCCATGGCATTGGCCATGGCACAGCAGACGCCTTCGATGCCGCCGCTCATCTCAATGAATTTCTCGAAATAGGCCAGCGCAATTTTCATCTTTCCGCAATCCTTTCCCATTTCAAACTGGATAAAAAAACAGCGCTTTTATCTAAAAGTCTAATACTGCCTATTTACCTTTGCTATTGGTTCTCATTGTACCATATCCCGCAGGTATCCTCCACATCTGCACGTATATGCTGCTGCACCACAAAAATCCGATGCATTCGCTGCACCGGATTTGATAAATATCACAATTTGCTCCTCACATATTTTCCATACCATTTCAGCATCTCGCCCCAGCGGCCCTGCATACGGGCGGTGCGGGCGGCCTGATGGAGATTCTTTTTGCCTTTTGGCGGCACGAGGGGAACGTCCCTCCACGGCGACTGCCGCTGAATCTTCGCATAGGCCGCGACGACGGGCCAGTCCTGCACCCAGCTGTGCCAGGGCTTCGCGTGGCCGGCGAAATGGATGATGACCTGATCCTGCCAGTCCGCATTGACGGGCTGCTTTTTGAACAGAGACTGGCGGTCCAGATTGTAGAGATAATTGTATTTCCTGTCGATGTAGAGGGTGTGCCCGTCGAGCATCTGGTTGTGGATGTCCTGATCGTGATGAGAGAGACGCTTCCCGACCTTCTTCACGTTGTCCTGCGCGCGGCGGACGATGTCGTCGAAAAATCCTTCTTCCTGCCACGTCTCCACATTGATGAGCATCATGCCTGCATTGAAATAATGAGCGGTGTGCACGCGATCCATCTGGAGCTTTTCTTTCCGGTCGGTGACGACGGCAGCGGCCATGCCCCCGAAATCGAGCTCCGCCAGGTACCGCAGAGAGCCGTGCACCATCATATCCCCGTCGAGATAGAGCACGCGGTCTGTGATGCCGACCATGGCCGGCGGGACGAGGAACCGGTAAAAGAAAGCCGCCACACCGTCGGAAAGAAGCATCGTCTCGAAGCAGCGGTCGTCGATGAGGTGCACCTGGATCTCGCTTCCCGCCATCTCCGCCGCTTCTGTGAGGCGAATCTTCTCCGTCTCTGTGAGGCGGTTCACAAACACATGATAGATGATAGGCAGATCCACATTGTATTTTGCTGCAGAGAGGATGACCACTCCCATGTGCGGGATATAATCTGCCGTGCCTGTAAGGGCGATGTGAAAAGCCTTGTCCGGTACGGATTTTCCAAGGAAAACTGTCTTCATCAGTGCATGAGATAATACATTCACCATACTATCCTCTACTCTTTTCAACCAATCTACATCTGCGTATCAATTATTTACAGCGGTATTCTTAGCTTTTTCTACAATGTCCTGCAACAATACCTCCCACTGATCCCATACATTCTTTGGGCTGTATGCTTTCATGGATTCGTGAGCAGCTTTCCCCATTCGAACCCGAGTTTCCTGATTTTTCATCAGCGTTTCCAGCGCTTGTGCAAATGAGTCTACGCCATCTTCAGCAAGCAAACCATTTTTACCATTTTTAATTAATTCATTAACCGCCGCACAAGAGCGGAAGCCGACTGCCGGCAAGCCAGCACTCATCGCTTCTCCTAAAGATAGTCCAAATCCCTCAAATTTACTTGGAAATGCAAAAATATCTGCTTGTGCATACACTTCATCTACGTGATGTGTGACTCCTTTTAAGAAAATTTGATTCTCTAAATGCGCATTTTCTATCATTGATTGTAATTCTTTTTTATACCCTGACGTATCCCCTCCCCAAATTTCTACTATCCAGTGTGGGTACCGCTTCGCTAAATTATTAAATGCTTTTATCAAAATTTCCTGTCGTTTTTGTTTTTTATTTAATCGTGCAACATTTATAATTCGATATACTTCTTTATTTCCGTCTAATTTCGCTGGAGAACCACACTGAGGCAATGCATTTGGAATATACACAATATTTGGATTTTTAATAAGCCTATGCGCAATATTCACAAAAGATTCCATCAACACATGAACCACACAACTCTTCTCGAGTGCCTGCATTTCACTTTTCGGTAAACAGTCACAACAAGCATGTGGCTCATTTTGCAATGAAGATACCAAAGGCACATCAATTTTTTCCCGACAGATTTCCGCACTGGTCATGGTCTCAAAAGAAACAATAACATCTGGCTGGATTTCCTTCACAACTGTTGAAAATCGAGAAACGCCATGTTTCCTTTTATAGCCAGCGATCCAGCTTCTCACCGCTGCACGCCCAAACAAACGATAACATTCTCTTACAATCTTTTCCTGTCGTGTTTTTTTCAGCCTAGGCTTTGTTTGCAGATTAATAACCGGCACGGTTTCAAGAAGCGGATGCGCAGGCCGCCCTTGTTTACTATCAAAATCAACAATGGTAATTCGATGACCGCGTAGGGTAAGTTCATTGGCAAAATCACAAATGACTTTTTCCAGTCCATCGGGGATATTCACCATATCCTCAAAATACGCCAGAATGATATTCATGTACTCACTCCTTTAGGACACAATTTATTTCAAGTCACGGAAATTGATGATTTCTACCTGCTTCTCTTTCAGCAGCTCTGCCATATCCGATGAAAGAATCGCGTCCCGCTCCGCTTCGAAATCGTGCTCCCAACGGCAGTCCCGTTTCAGCACCGCCGTATCCGTCCCGGGATGCATCATCACTTCCGTCACGCCCGGCTTCAGCGTCTCGATGATGTGGCGGAAGTGTCCCTCATGGACCGCCTCGCCGGCGACGATGCCTGCAAAATGATTCGGCGTACGGAACCCACGCCGTTTCGCCTCTGCACCGGCAATCTGCGCCAGCGATGCAAGGCCGGCCCGTCCCACGAGCTGTCCGAGACTGCCGGATGCTCCGGCGAAAAGCGGTGTTCTGGGGATGCGCACCGCATCGATATGGATGGCCGCCGCCGCATCGAGCACTGCGTCAAAGATGCCCGGCAGGACATGCATGTGCTGATGGCTGTCCACATGGGTGAGCGACAGGCCCGTCTGCGCCATTTTTTCCGCCTGCGCCGCGAGCTCCCGCCGCACATCTTCCATGCGCACTTTCCCTGTCAGATAGCGCTTCACGAAATGGATATAGTCATCATAAAAGACGCCGGCTTCCGTCACGAGCGACGGAATATCTTCCGGTGGACGCACTGGATAGCCGTTCACCAATGTGAAATGGATGCCCACGCCGAGCTCCGGATGCGCCAGCGCCGTATCCACTGCATCGTCAAACGCTTTCCCGCCCGGCATGAGCGTCGCCGACCGCAAGCACCCCCGCTCGACGCACTCCGCCACGGCCCGGTTGATGAGCGGATGCCGGCCGAAGTCATCCGCATTGACGATGAGTTGAAACATTTCCTTTTTTGTATTCATAAAAATTCCTGTACCAATAAAGCTGTTTATTTCCATTGTATTATAGCAGCTTTCCCTTGGAATGTCCGCTGCCTCTGTATTTCTGGCGGGGGCTGTGATAGGATGGATGAAAACTCTGGAAAGGAGCTGATCTTATGGATTGGATGAAGAAAATGCTGCTGGCAGCGGCGGTGTGGGCTGCGCTGGGCGGCGGTGCGGAAGCGGCGGTGAAGGGAGAAGTCCCGGCCCCTGCGGACGCGCAGACCGCAGTGGAACGGCGTGCGGCGGCAGATATCCGGGCGGAGAGCGCGCAGCAGACGGCGGACGCAGAGGTGATGGCGCTTCTGTGGATGCGGACGACGGCGGAGTACCGGGCGCTGTGCTATCAGGGATACAACGCGGCCATGGCGGAGGTCGACAGGGCGCTGGCGGACCCGGCACGGAGCGGGAAGCCTCTCGCCATCGTGCTGGACTGCGACGAGACGGTAGTGGATAATACGGCGGCGCTGGCCCGGGCGGCAGCAGACGGCAATGGGCTTTACACGTCGCCGTGGTGGAACGCATGGGTGGCCCGCGGAGAAGCGGAGGCCCTGCCGGGCGCGGCGGATTTCCTGAACGCCGTCCATGCGAAGGGTGTGGCGATTTTCTACGTAACGAACCGCCTCGAATCGACGGGCTATGCCGCGACGGAGCGGAATCTCTGCGCGCTGGGTTTCCCGTCGGTGGACCGGAAGCATCTGCTCCTCGCGGTGGACACGGGCAATAAACAGATCCGTTTCGATCAAATCGCCGCCCGGTATGACGTGGTGTGCTACATGGGCGACAATGCCGGCGACCTTCCCATCGGCACATACGGCAAGGACCGCGCGGGCCGGAACGCGGTGATTGACGCGCACCGGGCGGACTTCGGCACGAAGTACATCGTCTTCCCGAACCCGGTCTACGGCGCGTGGGTCTCCGCGCTCGCGCCGCATTATTTCGACCTGACGCCGGAGGAGCGCCGCGAAGCGAACCGCCTGCTCCTCACGGGGAGTCTCTAAGATGAGCGGCTCTCATCCGGCCGTCCCCGTATCCGCCGGCGAGGACTGTACACTTTCCATCGATGACCTTGGCATCCACGGCGAAGGCATCGGGAAATACGAAGGCTTCACGCTCTTCGTCCCGGGCGCCCTTCCCGGTGAGACCGTGCGCGCCCGCGTAACGCTCGTGAAGAAATCCTACGCAGTGGGCACGCTCACAGACATCCTCACGCCTGCGCCGGAGCGGACGGCCCCTGCCTGCCCGGTCTACGCGGACTGCGGCGGGTGCCAGATCTCTCATCTCACCTATGACAGCCAGCTGCAGGCGAAATGGCGGCGCGCCGCCGGAGCGGTCGCCAAAATCGGCGGCTACCCCGCAGAAATCGTGCGGCCCGTGCTTGCCGCGCCGCACCCCTTCGGCTACCGGAACAAGATGGCCGTCCCCGCAGGCACTTTCCACGGCCGGACGCGTCTCGGCTACTACCGGCAGGGAAGCCACGACGTCATCCCCACGCTGTCCTGCGCCATCCAGCAGGACGCGAACAACCGGCTCCTCCTCTTCGCCGAGACATTCCTGAACCAGCACGGCATCGCGCCGTACGATGAGAAGACGCGCACGGGCTGCGTGCGTCACATCATGGGCCGCGTGGGCGACGGCGGGAAGCTCATGGCGGTCATCGTCACCGCCACGGCGGAGCTCCCCTGCGAAAAAGAATGGATCCGGGAAATGCGGGATGCCCTGCCGGAGCTGGTCTCGCTCTACCACAATGTGCAGAGCCGGCCGGGAAACGTCATCCTCGGGCCGAAGATCCGCTGCCTCTGGGGGCGGAAGACGCTCGCCGCCTCCCTGTGCGGCCTCACCTTCGAAGTCTCGCCGTACTCATTCTTTCAGGTGAATCCCGAGCAGGCGGAAGTGCTCTACGACACGGCCCTCGACTTCGCAGCGCTCACGGGAAAGGAAACGGTCATCGACGCGTACTGCGGCACAGGCACCATCTCCCTCTGCCTCGCCCGGAAAGCACGGCGCGTCATCGGCATCGAGATCGTCCCCGACGCCATCCGCGACGCGAAGAAAAACTCCCGCGCAAACGGCATCGCCCACGCGGAATTCTACGCCGCCGATGCGGGCCGGCTCATGCCGAAGCTCTATGAAGAAGGCCTTACGCCGGACGTCATCGTGTGCGACCCGGTCCGCGCCGGATGCAGTGAGGAGGTGCTCCGCGCCGCCGCGGGCATGCGGCCCCGGCGCATCGTGTACGTGTCGTGCAATCCCGCCACCTTCGCCCGGGACGCCGCCCGCCTCCGCCCCCTCGGCTACACACTCGTCAAGGTCCAGCCGGTGGACATGTTCCCTCAGACGACCCACGTGGAGCTGGTTTCTCTCCTCGTGCGGGAAGATAAGATTCTGAAATAAAAAATCCTGTGTGAAAAATTTTCACACAGGATTTTGATTACAATTTCCGGTTACGCCAACACTCTTCAATAATAGGAAAAATACATTTAATATCCTCTCTAAACTTTTGCGGCTCTTGATAAATTTTTTCTCTATACTTATCAAATTTCATTTTTGTTTCATCATATGAAGCAAAAATATCCCGAATTTTCTGAATAATCTCACGGATTTCTTCTTCTCTGTCTTCAAATTTAAATTCTACAGGAATATCAACATCTTCTTGATAAGCAGCAGACCCACGTTTGCCAGTGATGATGCAACAACCATTTACCGCCGCTTCTCTCGGCAATCGATCTTTTCCTGGATGATTTCCAAAATCAATATAGACTTTGCTATGCTGCATCAAATTGACAACTTCATTATAAGGCAAATTAATCAATGGCACCCAATCTATATCTGGTGCTGCCTCCATCAATAATTTTGTAAATTCATAACCTTTTTTCGGATTAAATAATACCCTATTCTCCTTTTTACAAGTTACATTATTTTTAGCATTTAGCAGATATGTATCATTCAAATAATCAGATAAATATAAAATCTTTTGATTCGGTATTTTCAACTGCTGACAAAAATTCTTAGCATATATAGACTGAACTAAATGGAAAGCAATATCATCTTTTTTTACGTTATAAGCTTTCTTTTCCCAATGCTTAATTAACCGCAAAACTTCTTTTGCTGCATTTGATTTAAAAGTATGTCCATGTGTTGTATTTACTCTATCCGCATAATTATCAACACTCAACCACCAGAGAATTTTCATCCCTTTTTTTATATAAAAAAACTCTTTCGTTCTTGTTTCCGGCATAATACAGACATTTTCTTTAGAATCAATATAATTTAACACATATGGATTTTTATAATGCATATAACATTCGCATACTGGTGTAGAATATTTCTTTGAATTATAGTCATAATAAGCCATCATGCAGTTATAATTCGTTTTCCTCAACCAATAGCACAGTTGGTGTAACACTTCAGGTCCACCAGAAGCCGCATTTGCTGGACAAAAAACGATAATTTTCACAAATATCCCCTTCCCCATTTCATTCAAATACCATCAATACAAGTCAATGCACGCTCAATTACTTTATCCATATCGTAATATTTATATTCTCCAAGCCGGCCTCCGAAAATCACGTGTGTCTCTTTTTCAGCCAATGCTTTATACTTCGCATACAGCGCCTGATTCTTTGCGTCGTTCACCGGGTAATACGCTTCGTCACCCGGCTTCCATTCGCAGGGGTATTCTCTTGTGATATACGTCACCGGCTGATGCCCGAATTCAAAGTGCTTATGTTCGATCACCCGGGTATATGGCGTCTCCCGGTCGGTATAGTTCATGACCGCTACGCCCTGATGGTTTTCTTCTTCCAACCGCTCTGTCTCGAACCGAAGTCCGCGGTATTCCAGCCGGCCCAGCTCATACCCGAAATATTCATCGATGGGTCCTGTGTAGACAATCTTATCTGCCGCCCTTTCCCATTTCTCCCGGTCAGCGATAAAGTCCGCACCGATTTCCGTATCGATACCGTCCAGCAGTTTTTCGATGATCTGATTGTAGCCCCCGATGGGAATCCCCTGATACCGGTCGTTAAAGTAGTTGTTGTCATAGGTATACCGTACCGGCAGGCGGCGGATAATGAAAGCCGGCAGCTCTTTGCAGTCCCGTCCCCACTGTTTTTCCGTATATCCCTTGATCAGTTTCTGGTAGATATCTGTCCCCACCAGACTGATAGCCTGTTCTTCCAGATTCTCCGGTGTTCCGGTGATCGCTTTTCTCTGCGCCGCAATGATTGCCGCCGCCTCCTGCGGAGTAGAAATCCCCCACATCCGGGAAAAGGTATTCATGTTGAACGGAAGATTATAAATCTCGCCCTTGTAATTTGCCACCGGGCTGTTCACATAGTGGTTGAATTCAACGAACTGATTGACATAATCCCAGATCTGCCGATTCGAAGTATGAAAAATGTGCGCCCCATATGTATGGATGCGGATGCCCTCTTTTTCTTCACAGTAAATATTCCCGCCCAGATGATCCCGTCGGTCGATCACAAGGCACTTTTTCCCTTTCTTCGCTGCCTCGTGAGCAAAGACGCTGCCGAAGAGGCCGCTCCCCACAATCAGATAATCATATTTCATTTTTATGCTCCAATCCATATGTCCAACGCTTAAAAACTATAATAATTTTATATTAGCACTTCTCCTGATTTTGCGTCAATGACCGCCCATTATGAAAAGGTACCCTTCCAGCAGAATTCCCGGCAGTGCCCGCATCGCTCATATCCGCCAAACAGAAATGACTTTCCCCCTATTTTTCCGTACACGAAAAAATCCTGCCGGACTTTGGGTCTGACAGGATTTTTCTTGTGAAATGATTATTCGCCCATTTCGGTGAGGACGCGGGCGCAGCGGGCGCAGACGTGCGGGTGGGCCGGATCGGAGCCGACGGTGGGGTCGTGCTTCCAGCAGCGTTCGCACTTCTCGCGGACGGACGGGGTGACGGTGACTTTCACTTCGCCGTCTTCGGAGACCTGCGCGCCTTCGGGAGCGCCTTCGGTGCCTTTCACGAGGGTGACGGTGCTGACAATGCAGAAGTCGGCGAGGAAGTCTTTCATGTCTTCGAGGGCGTCATAGCTTGCGCCATCGGCGTAGACGGTGACGTCCGCATCGAGGGCATGGCCGATCTCTTTCGCCACACGGGCATTCTCGAGGGCCTTGGTGATGACGCTCCGGAGGGCGAGGCGCTTCTCCCATTTCTTCTCGAGAGCCGCGTCGAGGTACTGCGGCTTTTCTTCGGGCCAGTCGGCGAGATGGACGCTTTCTTCCATGCCCGGCTTCTTCGGCATGGCCTGCCACACTTCTTCGGCGGTGAAGGAGATCACCGGCGCCATGATGCGCACGAGGGTGTCGAGGATCTCGTACATGGCGGTCTGCGCGCTCCGGCGGAGGCGGGAGTCCGCAGTTTCGGTGTAGAGGCGGTCTTTCAGGACGTCGAGATAGATGGAGGAGAGGTCCACGGTGCAGAAGTTGTGTACGGCGTGGTACATCACGTGGAACTGGTATTCTTCCATGGCCGCGGTGACTTCATTGCGCACGCGCTCCATGCGGAGGAGGGCCCAGCGGTCGAATTCTTCCATCTGGTCATAGGGAACGGCGTCTTTCGCCGGGTCGAAATCGGAGAGGTTCCCAAGGAGGTAGCGGAAGGTGTTGCGGATCTTGCGGTACACATCGCTCATGCCCTTGATGATCTTGTTGCCCAGGCGGACGTCGCCCTGGTAGTCCACGCTGGAGATCCACAGGCGGAGCACGTCGGCGCCGAATTTGTCGATGATCTCCTGCGGGGCGACCACGTTGCCCACGGATTTGGACATCTTGCGGCCTTCTTCATCCATGGTGAAGCCGTGGGTGAGGACGGACTTGTAGGGCGCGCAGCCGTTCACGGCGACGCTCGTCAGGAGGGAGCTGTGGAACCAGCCGCGGTGCTGGTCGGCCCCTTCGAGGTACATCTCGCAGGGGTAGTCCATGCCTTCGCGCTGGCGGAGGACGCCGTTCCACGTGGAGCCGGAGTCGAACCACACGTCCATGATGTCCGTCTCTTTGTGGAAATGGGTGCCGCCGCAGAAGGGGCACTTGTAGCCCTCCGGCAGGAGCTCTTCGGTGGTGTGGGCCCACCAGGCGTCGGTGCCTTCTTTCTCGACGATGTCCATGACGTGCTTCACGGTGTCGTCATTGATGATGTACTTGCCGCAGTCGTCGCAGTAGAAGGCCGGGATCGGCACGCCCCACGAGCGCTGGCGGGAAATGCACCAGTCCTGCCGGTCGCGGATCATGTTGTACAGGCGGTCGTGGCCCCACGCCGGGTAGAACGTGGTGGCGTCCACGGCGGCGAGCGCTTCCTGCCGGTAGGAGTTGATGGAGGCGAACCACTGGTCGGTGGCGCGGTAGATGATAGGATTCTTGCAGCGCCAGCAGTGGGCATACTGGTGATGGATGTTCTTCTTGCCGAGGAGCATGCCCGCATGGGCGAGCTTCACGATCTCCTGCACTTCCGCATCCCACACGGAGAGGCCCGTGAGGTCTGGGTCGCCCGCTTCGTCCGTCATATGGCCTTTCGCATCGACGGGGCAGAGCGCTTCCAGATGGAGCTTGCCTTCGTTGTTGTATTTCTGCACGACTTCGAAGTCGTCTACGCCGTGGCCCGGAGCGGTATGGACGCAGCCGGTGCCGGCATCGAGGGTGACGTGGTTTCCTTCGAGCACGTAGGACGGGCGGTCGATGAGCGGATGGCGGAACGTGGCGAGCTCCCACTCGGCGCCGGTCATCTCGCGGCCGGTGAACTCCCAATGCTCTACCTTGCATTCTTCGAGGGCCTTCGGCGCGAGTTCTTTATTCATAAGGTAATATTCGTCCGCATCGAGATTGTGCACCCACACGTAGGTGAATTTCGGGTTCACGCAGATGGCGAGGTTCGCCGGGATGGTCCACGGGGTGGTGGTCCAGATGACGGCGTAGAGTTTCTTCTCGTCCACACCGTCCGGGCCGAGGCCCTTCACGTCCATGGCCGGGAATTTCACGTAGATGGAGGGGGACTTGCGGTCCTTGTACTCGATCTCCGCTTCCGCAAGGGCGGTCTCGCAGTGCGGGCACCAGTAGACGGCCTTCTTGCCTTTGTAGATGTAGCCTTTGTCCGCCATTTTGCCGAAGACTTCCAGCTCGTGCGCTTCGAGCTTCGGGTCATAGGTCACGTACGGATGGTCCCAGTCGCCGATGACGCCAAGGCGAATGAAGTCGCTTTTCTGGATCTCGATCCATTTCTTCGCGTAGGCGAGGCACTTCCGGCGCAGTTCGAGGGGCGTCATGGTGGCGCGGTCCTCGCCGGAATCCTTCAGGACAGCATATTCGATGGGCAGGCCGTGCGTATCCCAGCCGGGGACGTAGTTCGCCTCGCAGCCGCGCATGGCCTTGTATTTCACGATGATGTCCTTGATGGTCTTATTCATGGCATGGCCGATGTGGATCTTGCCGTTCGCGTAGGGCGGGCCATCGTGGAGCACGAATTTCGGCGCGCCGTCCCGTTTCGCCAGGCGCTTGTGGTAGAGATCCATGTCCTGCCAGAATTTGATGAATTCCGGTTCCTTCTTCGGCAGATTGCCCCGCATGGGGAAGTCCGTCTGCGGCAGATGCAGAGTCTTGCTGTAATCCATTTGTTCCTCCTCAAAAAAAATCCCGCCCCTCGTAAGGGGCGAGAAAAAGTTCCCGTGGTACCACCCTCATGACCGTGCGGCCACTCGGCACAGATAACGGCTGTGAGTCCCGGCGGAGCTTTTCTTCTCCGCAGCTCCGGAGTGATCCGTCTGCTCCCGTGCTGCCCCTTTCCACCCTCCGGGGCTCTCTGCCAGCATCCTGCGGCGCAGACCGTCTCCTTCAATGCTTCATATAATAGATAATCTTACCCCCTTCCTCCCCATCCGTCAAGCCGGTCACCCGGAGGAAACCGGGGCACTTTCCCGTGCGTACTTCTCCCGCCGCGCCGGCGGGGCTATAATGAAGAAAAAAGAAAAGAAAGAGGTGTGTCTCATGGACAAAGAACTGATGGACTATGTGAAGGAAAAGACGGCGGACCTGCTCGCCGCTCCCATGTGCTGCAAGGAGCTCCGCGCCGCGGCGGAAGCGTGGCTCGCCGCGCTCGGCACCGAGGAGGAAGCCGCCGCATCGAAAGCCTATGCAGCAGAGCTCGAAGCGGACATCATGCCGGTGGACGGGCTCATCGCCTTCACCGAATCGGACGCCGGGAAGGCGCTCTTCGGCGAAGAGCGGGCCGCTGCCATGGCGGCGCACGGCCATGCGCTGAAAGACGCGGGCCGCCTCTACTGCGACTGCCCCGCGTGCACCGCGGCAGCGGCCATCCTCGAAAAGAAGGAACAGCTCCTCTGAGGCGGGAAAGAGCCGGGACGCCCCGGCTTTTTTCATGCCCTTCTTTACGGAAACCTGACGAAACGCTGACACGGCCCCGATAGAAGCGGCGCCCGTTTTTCTTTATACTGGAGAAAAAGAACAGTCTGCATTCCCCGCGGAGGCCATCATGAAAGAGAAGACCACGTCGTACAGAAAGAATCCGAACGGTTCCTACACCCGCACGGGAAAGATCGTCCAGCGGCCGGAAGACGGCTGGCAGGAGAGCCAGGGCGCGTCCATCGAGCGGCGCAAGGGCTGGGGCGTGTGGTTCACCTGGGAGACGGACGACCCGAAGTACACCCGGCCGGGGCTGGTGATCTTCCTCCTCTTCTTCATCGCGATCTTCACGGCCATCTTCTGGTGCGCCTGGGAAGCCGCCCGGACGCCCTCGCAGCAGATCTTCTCCATCACCGTCTGGGCGGGCTTCCTCGGGTGGACGCTCTACGTGGGGAACGGCCTGCGGAAAGCCATCAACCGCCGCGAAGCGGAGCAGCAGGCCGCCGTACGCGCGGAGCGGGAAAAGAAGCGTCTCGCCCGGCTGGCGGACACCGCCCTCCCGGAGGACAGAGAGCGCGCCGGGCAGGACAGGCCGGACTGACGCCGGGCCGGGAACGCCCGGCTTTTTTCACGCCCGCCGCCGTTTGACACCTCCGCGGGCCGTATGGTACCATGCAGAGCAGAAACGCCGGCTGTGCATCACCGGATGCCGCGGCCATGAAGGCATTCAGAGCTTTTCCGCAGGTGCGGCGCACAGCGCCGAAGGAGGAGCCCTGGATGCCTTTTTTCGGAGCTTCGCTCCACGGAGGCACCAATGCTCACCCTCGCTGTCATGCTGCTGGGCGTCCTCGCGGGACGCTTCTTCCCGGCCGCGCACAAATCGAAAAATGAAAAACTTCAGCTCGCCTGCACCCTTCTCCTCATCTTCGCCATGGGCGTCTCTCTCGGCGGGAGCGGGCGCTTCTTCTCCGGCCTCGCCTTCATCGGCGGGCAGAGCCTCCTCTTCTGCCTCGTCCCCACGGCGGGCTCCATCGCGGCGGTGTACCTGCTCTCCCGCCGCTTCATGGACGGCGGCGCGCCGGGCGCGGAGCAGGGGCCGAAACGCGCCGTCCCCGCGGCGGGCGACCCCATGGTCTTCCTCGCGGCGGGATCGCTGGCGGCGGGGCTCGCAGGCGGCGCCTGGTCCGTCTCCGCGGCGTATCTCGTCCCGCTGTCCGCGTATTCCGACGGCCTGCTCCTGCTCCTCATGCTCTCCGTGGGCGTGAGCGTGGGCATGCGCCGGGGCCTCCCCGCCATCATCCGCCACTACCACGTGAAGATCCTCGTCATCCCCGCGGGCATCATCGCCGGGTCCCTCGCAGGGGGCGCGCTCCTCGCCCTCGTGACGGACTGGCCCCTCGGCCCGGCTCTCTCCGTCGCGGGCGGGCTCGGCTGGTACAGCCTCTCCGGCGCCGCCGTGAGCCGCCTCGCCGGCCCCGAGATCGGGAGCATCGCCTTCCTGGCCAGCCTCCTGCGGGAACTCTTTTCCTTCTTCCTCATCCCCTTCCTCGCGCGCGGGCTGAACGGCTGGACCGCCATCGCCCCAGCGGCCGCCACTAGCGAAGACACGACGCTCCCCATGCTCATCCGCTACACCAATGAAGAGACCGCAGTCTTCGCCGTGGTAAACGGCATCCTCTGCTCCGCCGCCGTCCCCGTCATCCTCCCGCTCTGCTACTGATCCCCCTGGAATCCTGACCGTGGGGAAACATCTGCTGCCATACGGACAACGTAATAAGGAGGTTCTTTAATGAAACGGATTCTGCTCTACATTCACGGCAAAGGCGGCGGCCCGGAAGAGGCGGCGTGGTACCGGCCGTTGTTCCCCGGGTACGCGGTGCGCGGCGTATCTTACCGGGACGAAACGCCCCAAAGTGCCGCTGCGGACATCCGCGCGGCCTATGATACGGCCCGGTGGGAAGGGACGGTGTCTCTCCTCGCGGTGAGCCTCGGCGCGTATTTCGCCATGACCACCCTCGGCGATGCGGAGATCGAGCGGGCGTTCTTTCTCTCGCCCGTGACGGATATGGAAGCGCTCATCGCGGACCTGATGGCCCTGGCGGGTGTGACGGAGGACGAACTCCGGAAAAGAAAATCCATCCCCGTAGAAGGCGGCGAGCCTCTCTCGTGGGACTATCTTCAGTATGTGCGGGCCCATCCCCTGCGCTGGACTGTGCCCACGGACATCCTCTGCGGCGAAAAGGACACGCTCCTCCCGCCCGGTTCCGTGGAGCGGTTTGCCCGGCGGTGCGGCGCGCGTCTCACCATCCTGCCGGGCGGCGGGCACTGGTTCCACACGGTGGATGAGCTCGCTTTTCTCCGCGCATGGCTGCGGCGGATGCAGACACAAAAGGAAGGAGGCGGACGCGCATGACACGTATTTTATTCATCTGCCACGGCAATATCTGCCGGTCGCCCATGGCGGAATTCATCATGAAGGATCTCGTGACGAAAGCCGGGCTGGCCGGGCAGTTCGACATTGCTTCCGCCGCGGCCACGACGGAGGAGATCGGGCGCGACATGTATCCGCCGGCGAAGCGGAAGCTCCGGGAGAAAGGGGTGCCCTTCGCGCCCCGGGTGGCGCGGCTCATCACCCCCGCGGATTACGCGGCGGCCGACGTCATTCCCGTGATGGATCGGGAGAACCTCCGCCGTCTCTCCCGCCTCCTCGGGCCCGACCGGGAGGGCAAGATCCGCCTCGTCATGGAGTACGCCGGCGAGCGCCGCGAGGTAGCCGACCCGTGGTATACCGGCGATTTCGAAACGACCTATCAGGACCTCCTCCGCGCCTGCACGGGTCTCCTCGCCGCGTGCCGCGAAGGCAGGCTTCCCGGAAAGTAAGCACACAAAAAGACAGCTCGTGAGGGCTGTCTTTTTTTCGTGTTCAGAGATCATTCCAGTACAGACAGGTCCGAGCCGGTGGCGAGGAAGGCGATGCCGCAGAAGGCGACCGCCCCGGCGGAGATGGCGTCTTCGCTGAAATGGATGCGGCTGTTGTGGAGCGGGAGACGGCTCGCCGGGTCGTCCGAACCGGTGCCGAGGCGGAAGAACGCGCCGGGCTTCTTTTCCAGATAGAAGGCGAAGTCCTCGCTCCCCATGGAAGCCGTGGGGAGGACGTCCGCCTTCTCCGGGCCGAGGAGGCGCGTCACCGCGGTCTCGATCATGTCGACGAGGCGGTCTTCGCCGATGACGGGGCCGCAGCCCGGCAGGATCTCCACGGAGGCTTCGACCCGGAGGGAGAGCGCGGTGCCCGCGGCGATGCGGCGGATGCTCTCGTGGATCTTTGCCCTCGTCTCCGGCAGGAGGTAGCGCAGGGAGCCTTCCAGCACGACTTCGGAGGGGATGATGTTCGCCGCGGTGCCCGCGGTCATCTTCCCCACGGTGACCACCGCCGAGTCGAGCGGGGCCGTCTCGCGGGAGACGATGGTCTGGAGCTGGGTGATCATGTACGCCGCGGCCGCCACCGGGTCGGGCGTCTTGTGCGGATGGGCCGCGTGGCCGCCCGGCGCGTGGATGGTAATGCGGAAGGTGTCCGAGCCGGCCATCATCGCGCCGCGGCGGTAGCCGATGGAGCCGCCGGGCGTGTCCGGCCAGGTGTGCGCGCCGAAGACGGCGTCCACGTCGTCCAGGAAGCCGTGCGCGATGAGGGACCGCGCGCCGCCGAGCTTCTCTTCCGCAGGCTGGAAGAAAAATTTCACCGTGCCCCGGAGGTGCGCCCGGTATTCCGAGAGGAGCCGCGCCGCGGCGAGGAGCGTGGCCATGTGGATGTCGTGGCCGCAGGCATGGCACCGGCCGGGAATCTCCGAGGCAAAGGGGAGACCCGACTCCTCCTGGATGGGAAGCGCGTCCATGTCCGCCCGGAGGGCGATGACCGGCCCCGGCGCCGCCCCGCGGAGGATGCCTACGAGGCCGGTGTCGTCCCCGTTCGGCAGGATTTCGATGCCGCACCGCGCAAGCTCCTCCCGGATGCGTGCGGTGGTCTCCACTTCTTCAAAGGCTGTCTCCGGCCGGCGGTGCAGCGCACGGCGCACCTCGATGTACTCCGGCGCGAGCGCTTTCATTCGTTCTTCGATGGCTGTCATACGGATATCCCTCCTCCGGGGTCGGCGGCTCCTTTCTTTCGGTCTGCCCGCCTTCGCCCGATAAATCATAATATTATAATATTTTTTACATTCTTTCGGCTGCCGGCTCAGAATTCGCCCGCGTTGTACTGCACACGGTAGTCCCACACTTCGGAGTTCACGTAGTATTCGCTGTAGATGATGGGCTCGTAGTCCGCGTCGAGCTCCTTGCGGAGGATCTTGAGGAGCGGAAAGCCGAAGGGCACGGAAAACAGATTCCCCAGCGTGCAGTCCGCCGCGGCGGCTTTCACGCGCTCGGTGACGTACGCCGGGCGCAGGCCGTAGCCGGAGAGAAAGGCGCGGATGGACTTGATCTCGCCCGCCCGCTGCACGTCCTCCGGCCCGGGGTGCCCGAAGTAATGGTTCAGGAAGAAGAGCGGCTTCCCGTCCACGTAGCGCACGCGGGAGACGAAGGTGTACTCTCGCTCTTCCGGCGTGTGGAAGAGCGCGGCCTGCTCGGGCGTCATGCGCCGGCGGTCGCAGAGCAGGGTCTCGCAGCGCATGCTATCCCCTTCGATCTTCTTATCGATGAAATGCGTGCCGAACCCGCTCATGAGGAGCATGTTTTCCCACGGCATGGAGCGGGACACGAAGGTCCCCCGGCCGGGGATGCGGCGGATGAGCTGCTCCAGCTCGAGCCTCCCCAGCGCCTGCCGCACGGGCGAGAGACTCGCGCCGTACGAGGCGGCGATGGCGTTCTCCGTGGGGAGCTGCTCGCCCGGCTTGTAAAAATGGCTGCGGATCCTGTTGTACAGGTCCTGGTAGATGCGCAGACTCAGCGTCTGTCTCATGGTCATTCCCCCGTTCCGCGGCTTTTGTCCGGCCGCCTTGCATTTCTTTTCTGCATGTCCTAATATAATAATATAATGATATTTTCATATGGTAAAGAGAAAAGGAGTGAAATCGTATGGAAAAACATGCGCTGTATAAGATGACGTGGAAAGAAATCGAGGACGCCTTCGCACAGGACCCGGTGGTGCTCATCCCCATGGGCTCCACGGAGCAGCAGGGCATCCACTCGCTCACGGGGGACTATCTCGCGGCGGAGGAGATCGCGAAGCGCACGGCCGAGGCGTCCGGCGCGTACTACATCCCGGTCATCCCCTTCGGATGCAGCGAATATTTCCGGTGCTTCCCCGGCACGATCTCGCTCCGGCCGTCCACGGTGGAGGCGGTCATCACGGACGTGGTGCAGAGCCTCACCGAGCACGGCGTGACGAAACTCTTCTTCATCAACGGCCACGCGGGCAATACGCCCACCATCGAGGACGTGGCGCGGAAGCTCCGCCGGGAGAAAGGCCTCGCTTGCTTCTCCATCGACCTGTGGCAGGGGCTGACGGACGCGGCGAAGAAGGAGATCTACGGCGAAAAGGATTCCTCCGGCCACGGCGGCGACCCGCTCACGTCGGTCATGATGTACCTCTTCCCGGAGTGCATGCGCATGGACCTGCTCGGCCCGGTGGAAAACATCAAGGAATACAAGGGCGTCCCGGTGACCGGCCTGAAGAAGGGCATGGTGGCGGGCGTACCGTTCAACGTGTACATGGACATGAGCGACATGACGAAGCAGGGCGTCATGGGCGACCCCTTCGCGTCGTCCGCGGAGCGCGGCAAAAAGATCGTGGACCATCTGGTCCGCGCGTGCTGCGAGATGGTCGAGATCATCCGCACGCATGACACGCACATCTGACAGACAGTTCCCGGATTTTTTCCCCCCCAGGAGGTGAGCTTATGTTAGCGGTACTGGGTTTCGCGACCATCGCGATCTTTCTCTACACCACGATGACGAAGAAGCTGTCCATCCAGGCGGCGCTCATCGGCATCCCGGTCGTCGCCGCGCTGATCGCCGGCTTCGGCCTCGACATCGGCAAAATGATGATCGACGGCGTGCTGAAGGTGACGCCCTCCGCGATGATCCCCATTTTCGCCGTCATCTATTTCGGCCTCATGATCGACGCGGGGCTCTTCGACCCCATCGTGAACCGCATCCTGCGCCTCGTTCACGGCGACCCGGTGAAGGTCACCATCGGCGCGGCGGTGCTGGCCATGCTGGTCTCGCTGGACGGCGACGGCACGACCACCTTCATCATCTCCGTGACGGCCATGCTGCCCATCACGACGAAGCTCGGCATGAATCCGCTCATCCTGCCTTTCGCGGTGGGCATGGCGGCGGGCGTGATGAACCTGCTCCCGTGGAGCGGCCCCACCACGCGCGTCATGGCGGTGCTCCATGCGGACTCGTCGCTGGTCTTCACGCCGCTCGTGCCGGCCATGGCCGCGGGCATCGCGTGGGTGCTCTTCGCCTGCTGGTACATGGGCATGAAGGAGCGGAAGCGCCTGGGCGTCTTCCACATGGACGCGCACACCTTCGAGGGCCTCGGCACGGACCCGGAGGCGAAGCGGCCGAAGCTCTTCTGGTTCAATCTCCTCCTCACCGTGGTGATGATCGTGGTGCTCCTCATGGACGTGATGCCCATGGCTACCATCTTCATGATGGGCTTCGCCCTGGCCGTCACGGTGAACTACCCGAAGCTCTCCGACCAGACGAAGCGCCTCAAGGCGTACTCCGGCGAGGTGCTCATGGTGGTGGCGCTCATCTTCTCCGCGGGCTGCTTCACGGGCATCCTCTCCGGCACGAAGATGATCACCGAGATGGCGCAGGCCCTCGTGTCGCTCATCCCGGTGGGCATGGGCCACGTGCTCCCCTTCCTCGTGGCGGTGACCTCCGTGCCGCTCAGCCTCGTCTTCCCCACGGATGCCTATTACTTCGGCGTGCTCCCCGTGCTCTATGAGATGGCCGCGTCCCTCGGCGTCGATCCGCTCGAAGTGGGCCGCGCGGCCGTGCTCGGCCAGATGACCGTGGGCTTCCCGCTCTCCCCGCTCGCCGCGGCGACGCTGGTGCTCATCAGCCTGTCCCGCGTGGACGTGGTGGACCACCAGAAATTCATGTTCCTCTGGGCGATGGGCACCACGCTCGTCATGACCGCCGCATGTTACCTCACAGGCGCGCTCACCTTTTGAATGAATCTTCCCAGACGGCCGCTCCGGCGGCCGTCTTTCATGGAAATTCCGGAGCCGCACGCGTGCCCTGTGTTCCTGTCCCTCGTCTTCTACCTCCGCATGAAACAGAACCGGCCGTGAGGGCCCCTGTTTCCGCATCCCACAGAAAGGAGTTTCCCATGAAACGCTCTCTCCTGCCCGCCGCGGCGCTGCTCTGTCTTGCCCTGTCCGTCCTGCCTGCCGGCGCCTCGTCGGCCTGCTCCGCGCAGGCTGAAGCAGAACGGACCGCGGGCTTCTCCCTCTGCGTCCCGGAGACGCTTTTCTCCCGCTATGAAAGCCGGGGATTCTGCGCCGTGCCGGGCCGGACCATCACCGCGTCGTACCGCTCGCCTGCCGCCGCGCCCATCCGCATCACGAAGACGCTCGGCCCCGCGGCGCTGCCCGGTCCGTATCCCACGGTGCGCACGTTCCCCGTGGACGGCACGGACACCGTGTTCGCCGGCTTCGGCGAATCAGTATACGCCGTGCAGTGGGAAAAAGACGGCTTCACCTATACGGTCCATCTCGGCCGCCCGTCGGACGTGCAGGTCATGGCGCGGCTCATCCGCCGCATCCGCTGACCGCCGCGCCGGCACAGAAAAAGCCCGGCTCCCCTTTTTTCGGGAGCCGGGCTCTTTTTTATTCTTCGATCACCAGTTTGATGCGCTTGCCTTTTTTCTTATCTTTTTTCTTATCTTTTTTCTTATCTTTCTTCTTGTCCTTTTTCTTTTTTTCTTTGTCTTTCTTTTTCTTGTCCTTCTTGTCTTTATCCTTCTTCTTTTTCTCTTTTTCTTTTTTCTTCTTGTCTTTCTTTTCCTTTTCTTTCCGGTCTTTGACGGCCGCGGCGCGGAGCGCTTCTTTCCGCTCTTTCTCCTCCGTCACGAAGGGGAAGCCGTCCTCGTCATCGTCATCATCGTCGTCGTCATCCTCATCTTCATCCTCTTCTTCGTCGTCCTCGTCGTCTTCCTCTTCGCCGGATTCTGTTTCGTCTTCTTCGTCCGCTTCTTCGTCCGCTGCTTCCTCATCGGACGCCGGCGCTTCGGCGAAAGCGGCTTCGACCGGTTCTTCCTCAGCGGCCGGGATTTCCTCCGCTTCGCGTTCCGTTTCATCGGCGGGCGCTTCCTCCGAGGGGGCGGCGGCTTCTTCCGCGTCCTCCGCGGGCGTCTCTTCCGGTTCCTCCGGCATCGCTTCTTTCGCCGGCTCCTCTTCGTCGTGAAGCGTCGCTTCGGCCGCTTCCTCGAAGACCGCGGCTTTCTCCGCTTCTTCCGCGGTGAGGCCGTCTTCCTCGGCGGGAACCGCGTCCGGCTGGTCTTCCGGGACGTCCGCTTCCGCCGGTGCCGCCGCTTCGGCTTCCGGCTCCTCTGCCGCGCCTTCTTCCGGCAGCGGTTCGCCGCCCGTCACTTCCACGTGCACGGCGCCGTCTCCGCTGTCGATGGAGATGTCCTCGATATCCGGCGAAGGCGTGCCGTCGTCGGGGGTGCCGATGGTGTGGCTCTTGTATTCGAGGCTCTGCAGTTCGTCCGCCTCTCCGGCCCGCCGGCCGTCCGCGTCCTCCCCGCTCTCGATCTCCTTCAGCACATGGTCGATGGTCTCCTCCATCAGGACCGCCAGCGAGAAGATGCGGCGGATGCGCATTTCCTCATCGGGCAGCTCCTCCATGAATGACCCCTGCTGCAGGCGCCGGTTCAGGAAGATCTCGTCTTCCATCAGCTGGCGGTGGATCTCCCGGAGCGCGTCCTCCAGAGACATTTTCCACTCTTTGTTCCCGTTCATGCCTTCTCCTTTCCGGCAGGACCTTCCTGCCGCTCCGTGACGAGCACTTTATCGATGCGGCGGTTGTCGCAGTCGAGTACTTCAAAATGGAAACGGTCGTAGTCCACCGTCTCCGCTTCCTTCGGGATATAGCCCAGAAGGTATACGATGAATCCGCCCAGCGTCTTGTAGTAGTCTTCCGCTTCGCCGGGGAGTTCTTCTTCCAGATGGAAATGTTCGCGGAAATCGTCGATGCTGCACAGCCCTTCCACGAGCCAGGAATTGTCCGACCGGCGGATGAAGCGGTTCTGCTCCTCTTTCATATCCTCCGCGTCGCCGGGCATGTCGCCCACGATCTCTTCCAGCACGTCGTGGAGCGTCACGAGGCCGGAGAGCACGCCGTATTCGTCGATGACGATGGCTTCATGCACGCCCTTGTCGTGGAACTGGCGGAGCACTTTCACCAGCGTGAGCGTCTCGGGGATGTACACGGTCTGGCGCAGCACGGCGCGGATGGAGTCCGCAATGGTGTGCTCCGGATGGCGGTGATTGTCCATGAGCACGTCGCTCACGTCCACGATGCCGATGAAATCGTCGAGGGAGCCCTGCCCCACGGGGAGGCGGAAATGGTTCGACTCCTCGAAGACCTTCCAGATCTCCGCTTCCGTGTCCTCGATGTCGATCCACGTGAGCTGCGTCCGGGAGGTCATGCAGTCCGCCGCGGTGAGGTCGTCCAGCTGGAAGACCCGGTCCACGAGGATCGGCTCCGCCTGGTCGAAGGTGCCCATGCGCGCGCCCTGCCGGAGCAGGACCCGGATCTCTTCCTCCGAGACGGGCTGTTCTTTATTCATGTCGATGCCGATGAGGCCGATGACGACCTTCGTCGACCAGGTGCTGAACATGACGAGCGGCCGGCACAGCGCGGAGAACATGAGCATCGGCTTGGCGATGGTACAGGACGCTTTCTCCGGGATGGCGATGGCCAGCCATTTCGGGGCGAGCTCGCCCAGGATGAGCGTGGCGTACGTCACCGCGGAGATGACGATGGCCATGGCCAGGCCCTGCGCGTACGGCGCGACCGCCGGGATCTCCCGCAGCTCCGCCGCGAGCGGCACCGCCAGGGACGCGCCGGAGAACATGCCCGTCAGGATCCCGATGGCGGTGATGCCGATCTGGATCGTGGAGAAAAGGTTCTCCGGATTTTCCGCGATCTTCAGCGCGTACTCCGCTTTCTTATTGCCCTTCTTCGCCATCTCGCGGAGCTTCGTCTTCCGCGCGCCCACGACGGCGATCTCCGTCATGGAGCAAATGCCGTTAAATACAATCAATACGAGAATAATCAGAATTTCCGACCATATGTGGCCGCCGTCTTCCATACGTTCGACATCCTTTCTGCGGGGAATCGCCGGCTTCCCGGCGCGTCAGGCGTCTAATCCGCCTATTCTGGTTTCATTATAACATGCAGGACGCGCCGCCGCTCGGAAAATGCGCCGGTGTATTCACCGGTCATTCTGATTTATAATAAGGAAAGAATCACGAACAGGGAGGTGCCTCATGGAACTGTTTTCCTTCATCACGCCGGCCGCGCTCGCGCTGTACTGCGCGGTCATCTTCGGCGCGAACGTCATCCAGGCGCTCACCGGCTTCGCCGGGACGCTCCTCACGCTGCCGCCGTGCATCCTCCTCTTCGGCCCCGACCTAGCGAAAGCGCTGGCCAATGTGCTGGGCCTCCTCCTGTGCGGCGCGGTGGCGTGGCAGAACCGCGCCTGGCTCGACCGGCGGCGCCTCGCGCACATCCTGGGGCTCATGCTCCTCGGCATGGCCGCCGGCGTGTGGCTCTACGCCCGTCTCGACGCGTCCGTCCTCATCCCGCTCTACGGGGCGCTCCTCATCGCGGTAGCGCTGAAGAATCTCCTCGTCCATTCGGAGAAGCGCCTCCCCGCGCCGCTCCTCACGGCCATCCTCCCCGCGGCGGGCATCATCCACGGCCTCTTCGTCTCCGGCGGGGCGCTCCTCGTAGTGTACCTCGCCGCGGTCTTCCGGGACAAGCACGCCTTCCGGGCGAACGCCGCCGCCGTGTGGACCGCGCTCAATCCGCTCCTCATGATCTCCGACTGGAGCCGCGGCGTGTACACCGCCGAGTTCGCCGTCCTGCTCCTCGCGGCCCTGCCGTTCCTCGCCGCCGCGGTGTGGCTGGGCAACCGCATCCACGAGCGCATCTCCCAGTCCCTCTTCCGGCGCATCACCTACGGCCTGCTCCTCCTCTCGGGGGCGATGCTCTTCGCCTGACAGACCCAATAGAAAAGGACCCTTCCGGGTCCTCTTTTTTGTGCCTTCACGCGCCGAAGCCGCCGTCCACGCCGTACACCGAGCCGGTGACGAACCGCGCCTCATCGGACGCGAGGAAAGCCGCCACCGCGGCGATGTCCTCCGGCTGGCCGAAATGCCCCTGCGGGATGGCGCGGGCGATGCGCTCCATGTGCTCGCGGATGCCGCTGGCCGAGAGCGCCGTCTTGCCGTAGATGGGCGTCTCGATGGAGCCCACGCCGATGGCGTTCACGCGGATGCCGTCCCGGGCCAGTTCCTTCGCCCAGATGCGCGTGAAGATTTCCACCGCCGCTTTCGTCCCCGCGTACATGGACATGTTCGGCAGCGCGTTCCGGCAGATCACGCTGGACATATTGAGGATCGTCCCCCTGGCCGCTCTGACGAGCGGGAGCGCGTGGATCGTCATATTGACGAGCGCCCGCACATTGACGCCGAAGACTTTGTCGTACTCGGCCATGGTCACTTCGGAAATCGGCGTGACCGGCGCCCAGCCCGCATTGTTCACGAGGATATCCAGCCGGCCCCAGTCCTGCCGGATGCGTTCCGTCACGCGGTCCAGATCGTCTTCCTTCTCGATGTCCGCCACGGTGTACCGGATCTTCCTGTCCGCGGACGCGGCCTCCCGGAGCGTCGCCTCCGTGCGGCCGAGGATGAGCACCTCCGCCCCTTCCGCCGCGAAACGGCGCGCCACCGCCCGGCCGATGCCGGTGCCCGCGCCGGTGACGAGCGCGGTCTTCCCTGTCAGTCTCTGTTCCATACGATGCCTCCTCTGCTCAATACAGGATCTCCCGGTCCTGCCGCTTCTCATACATATCCCAGTACACCCGGGCGATGACCGCCGGGTCGTAGCGCGCATCCCCCGGCGCGATCACGCCGCGGATCAGCACGGTCCCCGCGAAGATGCCCCGCGGCGCGAGCTGCTGATGCAGGATGCAGGCCATGGCGCGGAGCGCGGCCTTGTCGATGCAGAGCGGCACGAGGCCCGGCACGGGGCGGAACGTCTGCGCGAAGCCGCCGCCCGTGAAGAGGATGGCCCCGCGCTTCGCCGCGAAGTCCTCCGTCGCCGTCAGGCACGCGCAGTGCCACGCGCTGGCCGCGTCGATCTGGTACCGCTCCATGAGGAGCTCCGACGTGACCGCCCGGTCCCCGTCCGGCGCCGTGACGCCCACATTGTACACCAGCACGTCCGGCGTCCCCAGCCGCTCCGTGAGCGCGGAGAGCGCCCGGGTGAGCGTCTCCGGCCGGGCCGCGTCCGCCGCCTCCGTATCCACTTCGATGTCCTCCCGGCGGAAGGCCTCCGCATAAGCTGCCAGATGCGCTTCGCTCCGCGCGACGAGCGCCGCCCAGAATCCGTGCGAAGCGAACTCCCGCGCTATCGTATTGCCCAGCCCGGGCCCCGCGCCCACCACGACGATTGTTTTTTTCATCCCGTTCCCTCCCTGTGCCGTAAAAAAAGACGCCCCTTTCGGTACGTCTTCATCTTACCCGTTCCGCAGCGGAAGCGGAAATGCCCATTCCTGAGTCTCGCCCATGCAGGAAACGCATCACCCGCCGCGCCGCTCCAGATACTCCGCGAACGCCGCGGCCGCCGGCGCGAACACCTGCCGCGTCTTCCACGCGATCTGCGCGCCCAGCCGGAACGGCGGATCGAACGGCACGAAGCGGAGCCCCTCCCGGACCCCGTCCGGCCGGGGACAGACGGCCGCGCCCGCCCGCGCCTCCACCAGCGTCGCCGCGTTCGCCAGCAGATTGTAATGGACGATGGGCATCATCCGGTCCGCATACGGCCCCGACCAGCGGGCCAGCGCCCGGTGGATCGTCTCGTCCATCACCGTGATGAGCGGCACTTCCATCAGATCTTCCGCGCGGATCCCGGCGCGCTCCGCCAGCCGCGACGACCCGTGCACCAGCACGCCCCATTCGTCCCGGCTCCGCATCCGCACGTAGGAATACCGCGCCACCGCCGCCGGCTCCACCAGGATGCCGAAATCCACCGCCCCCTGCTCCAGCCACGCCTGGATATCTTCATTGCCGCCGCTGCGGAGCGTGAACTTCACCAGCGGATGCGTCCGGCGGAACGCCACGATCCATTCCGCCAGCTCCCGCATGCTCCGCGACTCATTGCACCCCACGGCAATCTCCCCCGTAAGCGCCTCTCCCGACCGGGCCAGCTCCGCCCGCGCCCGCTCGGCGAGGCTCAGCATCTCCTGCGCCCGCCGGCGGAACAGCATCCCCGCCTCCGTGAGCGACACGCTGTGCTGCCCCCGCAGGAACAGCGCCGTCCCCAGCTCCTCTTCCAGCTGCCGGAGCTGCCGCGACAGGGCCGGCTGCGACACATGGAGAAGCCGCGCCGCCCGCGTGACATTCTCCTCCCGCGCCGTCACCAGGAACGCCCGCAAGATTTCCAGATCCATTCCGCTGCCTCCTTTCCAGACCGTCCGTTTCCCGTGAAACACATCGATTGCCTCGCCCCTGCCGCCGGGGAAACCGCCCGCAGGGCCCGCCCTTGCCGCCGCCTGCCGGTCAGCGCCGGCCGTCCTCTCTCCCGCGGGCCGCGCTCTCCTCGTCGGGAGCGGTATCGAAGGCGAAGGCCTGCATGACGGGCTTCACGATCCGCGCCGGCAGATGGTTCGCCAGCCAGATACCGCAGGCGAGCTCCCACGGGAAGATGCACCGCGCTTCTCCGCGGGCCGTCCCGTCGAGCGTCCGCCTGGCGGCTTCCTCCGCGGACAGGGAGAACCACTTCCGCTTCCCCCGGAACCGGCGGCCCATGGGGCTGTCGAAGAAGCCCGGCATGACGAGGGTGAGCGCTGCGCCCGCCGCGGCGAGGCGGTCCCGCAGGCCTTCCCCGAGCGCGTTCATCGCCGCTTTCGACGCGGCGTACGTCGGCGCGAAGGGGAGCGGCAGGAGCCCCGCCTGCGACGTGACGACCACCGCGAAGCGCCGGCCCCGGCCGGCACGCTCCCATCCGCGGCAGAGCAGGACCAGCGCGGACGCCGGGGCGAGCACGTTCACCGCGAAACACCGCGTCATCTCTTCCGGCTCTTCGAGCCCGTCGGCGCTCTTCCCCGGCGCGACGCCGCACGCGAGGAACGCCCCGTCGAGGCCGCCTTCCAGCGCGCGCTCGAGGCAGCGGGCCAGCGCGTCCCGGTCCCGCACGTCGCACGGAAGGACGTCCGCCGCCGTCCCCGCGGCCCGCACTTCGTCCGCCAGCGCGGCGAGCGCCGCTTCGTTGCGCCCGGAGAGCACGAGCCGCCCGGCCCCGCGCGCCGCGAGCTGACGGGCCAGTTCCTGCCCGAGGCCGCCCGATGCGCCCACGAGGAGGATGTGCTTGCCCCTGTAAAAATTCTTCTGATTCACGGCGCGCCTCCTTTCTTTTCCCTATTATACCGCCCCGTCCGGGAAAACCTGCGGCCAACGGGCGGTGTCCTGCTCCCAGTCTTCCCGGATATACAGGATGGGCAGACCCCGGCGGAGACAGGCCGCCTCATGCTGCGCGTTGTCCGCCAGCGCGTCCGCCATGGTCCACGACGGGTCTTTCCGCCGCTCCGCATCACATCCGTGGGCGAGGATGTCCGCCCAGTGCGTCCGGATGTACGTCTCCGTCATGACGAGGCCGCCATACCGGATGAACCGGCGCTCGTCCGCCGTGAAATCCTCCTCCCAGTCCTCGGGGATATACCCGCCCTCGATGAGGAGGTCCTGCCCGTTTTCCAGTGCGGTCCGCATGACGCCCCGCACCACGGGCCAGAGGAACGCGGCGAGCGCGTCGTCGTCTTCCGGGGTGAGCGCCGTGAGCCCTCCGCGGATACAGCCCATTTTCAGCAGGTCGAGCGAGAGGGAGAGCCGGGGCCGCGCGACGAGAATGCGCCGGGCGAGGGCGGTCTTGCCCGTGTGGGACGCGCCGGTGAGAAGCCAGATCATGAGCGGCCTCCCTGCAGACGGTCCCGCACGCGCGCGAGGGCGCGGATGGTGTCCGGCGTAGTGCGGCAGCAGCCCCCGATGAGCCGCGCCCCGGCGGCGTGCCACGCGGGGACGAGGGCGGCGAAATCCGCAGGCCGTCCCATCCACATCCGCCGCGCCGTGTCGAAGACCTCGCCGGAATTGGGATAGGCCGCGAGCGGCTTCGCCGTGTGCGCACGCATCCGCGAAAGGAGCGGCGCGATGTATGCCGGCGCGGCGCAGTTCACGCCCGCCGCCGCGATCTGCGGCACCCCGTCCAGGAAGGCGGCGCACCGGGCGATGTCGTCCCCGCCGCAGGTATGGCGCCCGTCCGCGCAGGAGAAGGACACCCACGCACAGCCAGCCGGGTACGGCGCGAGCGCGTCCGCGAGGGCCTCCGCCTCCTCGAGGCAGGGGATCGTCTCACAGGCGATGAGATCAGGCCCTTCGTCCCAGAGGAGGGCGAGGCGCTCCCGGTGGAACGCCGCGAGGGCCGCCCGGGAGAGGCCGTACCGGCCGCGGTATTCCGAGCCGTCCGCGAGGTACGCGCCGTATGGGCCGACGGAGGCGGCCACGAGGGCATGGCGGCCCGTTTCCTCTTCGTATGCGTCCCGCGCGTCCTTCGCGAGGCGCACGGAGCGGCGCAGGAGGCGGCGGGCTTCCGCAGCGGTGCAGCCTTTCCGCCGGAAGCCGGGGACCGTCGCCTGATAGCTCGCGGTGGTGATGACGTCCGCCCCCGCTTCGAGGTAGGACCGGTGGACGGCGGCGATGCGCTCCGGCGCGTCCATGAGGGCGAGCGCGGACCAGAGCGGGTCGTCGATGGCAAAGCCCGCCCGTTCCAGTTCGGTGGCGAGCGCGCCGTCCAGCACGAGGAAAGGCTCCCGGGCGAGGAGCGGTTCGAGCGGATTCATAGAGCCTCCTTCGGGCAAAAGAAAAACAGCGGAGATGTCCCCGCTGTTTCCGAATTATTTCGCATGGATGACCACGTGGCGGTACGAGCCTTCGCCTTCGCTGTCGGTGGCCACGTCCGGATCGTGCTGGAGCGCCAGATGGATGATGCGCCGTTCGCCCGGCTCCATCGGTTCGAGCTCCACGGGCTGGCCGGTGCGCTTCGCCTTCTCCGCGAGGCGGCGGGCCAGCGCGGTGAGGGTCTGTTCCCGGCGGGAGCGGTAGTTCTCCACGTCGAGCATAACGAAGTAGCGGTGATGGTAGAGCCGCCCCGCCGCGAGGTTCGTCAGGTACTGGAGCGCGTTCAGCGTCTGGCCGTGCTTCCCGATGAGGATGCCCAGGCCGCGGCCGCGGAGGTTCAGGAGGATGCGCTCTTCGTTCGTCATCTTTTCCATGGTGACGTCGAGGCCCATGCCCCGGAATACGCCGGCGAGGAATTTCTTCGCTTCTTCCGCGGTGGCGTTCTGCTCTTCCTGAGAGAAGGGCGTTTCGTCCCGGCGGGCCTTCCGGCCTTCTTCGGCCGGCGCCTCTGCCGCTTCGCCGTCCGCCGCGGCGTCTTCCCCGGCGGGTGCCGTTTCTTCCGCAGAGGCCGCTTCGGCCTGCGGCGCGTCGGCTGCGGGCTCTGCCGCCGGCGTCTCTTCCGCCTGCGGCGCGTCTGCCTGCGCGGCCGACGCTTCGTCCGCCGCTTCCGCTTCGTCCGCGGAGGCGAGGCCCTGTACGGCCGCGGCG
This sequence comes from Veillonellales bacterium, assembly GCA_944390485.1. Classification (GTDB taxonomy): domain Bacteria; phylum Bacillota; class Negativicutes; order Veillonellales; family Dialisteraceae; genus UBA1822. The sequence goes on along the minus strand of CALXPQ010000004.1, from coordinate 89,897 downwards.
TTCTCCGCCTTCGCGCGGGCAGCGGCTTCGCGCCCTTCCTGAGCGAGCTCGTCGAGGAACTGCTGCGCCGCGCCTTCGTCGTCCATGCAGCTCACGTCTACCACGGCCTGTTTCCGGCGGAGCAGCCCGAAGAGGCCGCCGGACGGTTCTTCCACCACGTGGACGATCGCTTCTTCCCGGGAGATGCCGAGCCGGGCGATGCCCTCCGCTACGGCTTCTTCCACCGTTTTTCCTGTGACACGTACTGTTTTCATTTCCTGTCCTCTTTTCCTGCTTCTGCGGCGTCCGTCTCCGGCGCTTTTTCCGCGGCCTGCGGCTCCGCGGCGGGCGCGTCTTCCTGCGGTGCGGCCGGGCGGTCTTCCGCCGGGGCCTCCGCTTCCGGCGCTTCCGCGGGCGTCTCTGCCTTCGGCGCTTCGGCCGGGGCTTCCGTCTGCAGGGTTTCCGCGGCCGTCTCCGCCTTCGGCGCTTCGTCCGCGTCGGCCGCTTCCTCTTCGGCTTTCGCTTCGGCGGCGGCTTTCGCGCGGGCCTTCCGCGCCGCGCGTTTCGCTTCGGCTTTCGCCTTCTTCGCTTCTTCTTCCTTCTCCGCTTTAGCGCTCTTCTTCACCGCGACTTTCTTCACGGTCTTCTTCGCCTCACCGCGGCGGGGCGTATGGATGGTGACGACGCCTTTGCGGCTCGCCGCCAGTTTTTCCTTCATCTCCCCGCGGAACATGATCGTCTGCTGGATGAGCTGGAAAATATTGCACACCACCCAGTAGATGACGAGGCCGCTCGGGAAGGACAGGCTGATGTAGCCGATGAAGAGCGGCATGATGTAGAGCATCGTCTTCTGCGAGCCCTGGACGTTCTTCGGCGTGGTCTGCCAGGAGATCACCCAGGTGGAGAGGGCGGACAGCACGGGCAGGATGTACGTGGAGTCCGGCGAGGCGAGACTGTCCAGCCAGAGGAAGCTCTCGTGCGCCGGGTCGTAGGGGAATCCCTGCAGGGCGTAGTAAATGGAAACAAGGAAAGGCATCTGGATGAGAAGCGGCAGGCATCCCGCCAGCGGGGACACGTGCGCGTCCCGGTAGAGCTTCTGCATCTCCGAGCTGATCTTCGCCCGGTCGCCCTTGTATTTCTTCTGGATCTCCTGGATCTTCGGCTGGAGCTCCTGCATGGCTTTCATGGAGCGGATCTGCTTCACGGCGAGCGGAAGCAGGACGATCTTGATGAGGATCGTCAGGACGATGATCGCAATGCCGTAGCTCGGCAGGCCGAAGTCGGTGGACATCTCGTAGCAGAACTGGAGCGCGATGCGCATCCAGTCCGCGAGGAGCCCCACGAGCTGGGCCAGAATCGGAATCTGAAAATCTGACATGGTATCGTTTTCTCCTTACGCGGCCTTCATTTCATCCGCATTGATGCGCGCCGGGATGCGGCGCCTGTTTTCCCCGGGAAAACCCCGCGGCCGGAGCAAGCTGGATTTCATTTGCTCTGCCGGCGGGCAAAATCCGTAAAAAAAGAAAAAGCAACCCCTCACGGTACGGGATCGTAGCCGCCTTTGTGGAAAGGGTGGCATTTCGAGATCCGCTTGACTGCGAGCCAGCTGCCTTTGACAGGACCATATTTTTGAATTGCTTCCAGCGCATACTCGCTGCATGTCGGCACGAACCGGCAGCACGGCGGCTTCAGCGGTGAAAGATAAACCTGATAGAAACGGATGGCTCCGATCAAGAATGCTTTCATGCGTGCGCCTCCATCATTCCGGCTTTGCGCCACAGAGCGAGGACGGCTTTTTCGGCCTCCTGATAGGATGCACGGGTCAGAAAGGAACCGGCGAGGAAGACCGCCTCATGTCCCCCGGCGAGCTCATGCCGGTGGAGACGGTACACTTCCTTCATCAGGCGGCGAGCCCGGTTGCGCGCGAATGCGTGGCCGATCTTCTTCGTCGTCACGAAGCCGATCCTCGTCGGCCGGCCCGGCGCCTTCACGACATACAGAAGGCCTGCCCGATTATTGAATCGCTTCCCGCGGGCATAGATCCGGCGGTAATCCCCATTGCGGCGGATGCGGGTCTCCCGGGGAAGCGTATACCGAATTCTTTCCCCGTCCATCGTAGAATCAGGCACTCAGTACCTTTCTGCCTTTTGCTCTTCTTCTCTTCAGCACGATGCGGCCTGCGCGGGTCTTCATGCGGGCGCGGAAGCCGTGGGTACGTTTTCTCCAGGTATTGTTCGGCTGGAACGTCATTTTTGCCATGTGTCACACCTCCTTACTTCTGCCATGGCAGTGTCATCTCTGCACACTGTAACAGACTAATTATAATAAAAGCGGTCCCCTCTGTCAATGAAAAATCCCCGTATTTCCGGCGCTTTTCCTACCTCGTGCGCAGGAGCAGGAGGGCGCTGCCGCCGACGATGGCCGCCCCGCCCGCCCAGGAGGAGAGCGTGAGCACTTCGCCCCAGAAGAGCCATCCCGCGAGGATGTGGAAGAGGATGGCCGTGTACATCACGAAGGAGATGATGAGGGAGTGCGCGTGCTGGCAGCCCCAGGTGAAGACCATCTGCGCGGCGATGGCTGTCACGGAGAGGCCGAGCACCCACAGCCACTCCTCCCCCTCAGGCCAGACGAAGCCGAAGGGCAGGAGCGCCGCTCCGCAGAGCATGCTGTAGAGCTGGAAATAGAAGACGAGCTCCGTCCCGGAGTGCCGCCCGGGCACCTCGGTGAGCCGGCCGATGCAGATATACGCCGCCGCCGAGGACAGCGCCGAGCCGAGGCCGAAGAGGGCGTAGCCGTTGAACGAATCGAAATTCCACACCTGGAGCACCACCGCCGCGCCCGCCGCGATGATCCCGAGGGGCAGCGCCACCTCCCGGCCGGGATTGTCCCGGAGGAAGAACGGCGCGAGGAGGCACATGAAGAACGCCGAGAGCTCCGTGAGGATCTCCGCGTCGCCCAGCTTCAGCCCTTCCAGCGAAAAGAAAAAGAGCAGGATGCCGAGCCCGCCCGTGAAGCCCCGCAGGTGGAGCGTGAACCGGTCCGCGCCGGAGAAGACGCGCCGCCCTTCCTGCCGCGCGATGAAGGGCAGGAACGCGAGGCCGATGGCGCCGCGGAGGAAGGTGATCTCCCCCGCGCCCAGCCGGGGCAGCGCCTTCGCGCACACGTCCATCCCCGTGAAGAGGAGCGCCGCCGTCATCGCCGCCGCGATCCCCAGCGTCACCTGCCGCCCCTTTGTCCTCTGCTCCATGCTGCTCTCCTTCCTGCGGGCCGCCGCCCGCCGTGCGATACGGCTCCATCTTACCCGATGGCCCCGCCGCCGGCAAGTGCCCGCCCGGTATATAATAAGAGAAACCATTTTGCAAAGGAGGCGCGCCATGCCCATCGAATGTCTGCCCGTCATCGGATTCCTCGCGGGATTCCTCGTCATCTCCTTCGGCGGCGGAGGCGGCGCCATCTACGTGGGCGTGCTCACCGCGCTGTGCGGCATCCCGCCGGCGCTCGCCGCCTCCACGTCGCTCGCCACCATCATCCCCACCACGCTCGTGGGCGCGCTCGGCCACATCCGCGCGGGCCACGTGGACTTCCGCCTCGCGGGGGCGCTCCTCGCCAGCGCCCTCCTCGGCACCGCCGCGGGGACGTACGGCTCCACCCTCCTCCCGGACGCGGCGTACTACCTCATCTCCGGCGCGCTCCTCCTCATCCTCTCCACGCAGATGCTCTGGACGTGGCTCCGCCAGAAAGGGAAAGCCTTCCGCCCCGCTGGCGCCCGGCTCACGCCGAAGGAATGGGCGGCCGCCTCGGCGTACGGCCTCCTCTCCGGCCTCATGACCGGGGCCATCGGGCTCTCCGGCGGCGGCCCCATCACGGCGGCGCTCTTCCAGCTCCGCTGCCCAGCGCTCCGCACGGTGGGCACCTCCGTGGCGGTCATCGCCGTCATGTCCCTCACGGGCTTCCTGGCGCACCTCTCCCTCGGCCGCGTGGACTGGACGCTCGTGGCTTACCTCGCCTCCGGCACCATCGTCGGCGCGGCCGCCGCGCCGTACTGCCTCTCCCGCCTCGGCAAAGAGCGGGCCGAGCGCGTCATCCGACCGTCCATCATCACCGTGAACTACATCCTCGGCGTGCTCATCCTCCTGAAATGAGCCGCGCCCGCCGCCTTTCTCCCCGCGGCCCGGCCGCCGCCCCTTTTCTTCCCGCCGGCCGGCCATTATAATAATACAAATACATACGCACACAAGGAGGCTCCCATGGCTGCTGCGACCAACGATCTCAAAAATGAAAAAGTAAAGCTCCTCGACGACTATTTCGCGAAAGAGCACCTGAATTTCTTCCACAAGCGGGTGACCGGCAACGCGTCCGACACGGTGGTGTACATCACCGCCATCCCCGCCGGCGCGTACAAGCTGCTCGCCGCGGTCATCACGGACAACAGCATCTACACCATCGTCCGCTGCCACCTGGGCGACCGCATCCCCGGCGCGGCCGACGAGGCGCAGTTCCTCGAATACCTGCGGAACCTGAACGCGCATCACGCCTTCTTCAAGTACGCCATGAATCAGGACGGCGGGCTCTATCTCGACGTGTGCCTCACCGCGCGGGACGATCATTTCGACCCGGAGATGGTGCGCACCACCCTGAATCTCCTCGTGTACCACATGCAGGAGAGCTACGGGGACATCGTGCGCTGGCTCTCGAAGCCCGGCGACGCGGAAAAGGAATTGAACGGCACGTATTGAACGGCATAAAAAAAAGAGAACGCTCCCATCGCGAAGCGTTCTTTTTTATTTGTCCCCGATCGTCCGGTCACCCGCCGTCCCGCGAGACCCAGCAGACGGCGGCCAGGATCGCCGCCGCGCCGCAGAGCTCCGCCGCGCCGAAGGTCATGCCCAGGAGCGCCACCGAGAAGAGGATGGACGAGAGCGGCTCCATGGAATTCAGGAGGCTCACCTCGCCCGGCTCGATGTACGCCACGCTCGAGATATAGAGCGAGAAGGCCGCCGCCGTGCCGAAGACCACCACGAAGGCGAGCGCCCCGTACGCGGAGAGGTCCCACAGGCCCGGCGGGGCCGCGAGAGACGCGAGCGGCGAGAGGAAAAGGCCGCCGATGAGCATGCCCCAGCCCACCACGAGGGACGACCGCCACCGCCGGATGAGCCCCTTCGGCTGCACCGTGTAGAACGCCGCGCCCGCCGCGGAGAGGAGCCCCCAGAAGAGCGCCTCCGGCGAGACGGCGAGCGTCCCCCATTCGCCGCGCGTCACGAGGAGCAGCACCCCGCCCACCGCGAGGACCAGCGCCGCCAGCACCCGCCCGGATGGCCGCGTCCGCTCTGCGAAAGCCGTCCACAGGATGACAAGGATCGGCATGGTGTACTGGAGGATGGTCGCCGTGGCGGCGTTGCTGAGCGCGATGGCCGCGAAATACGTGTACTGCACGCCCACCATGCCCAGCACGCCGAAGAGGAGCAGCATCAGCGCCTCATGGCGGCTCTTCCAGATGGAGAAGATGTCCCCGCCGCAGCGCAGGCCGTCCAGCCCGAGCAGCAGGATGCCCGCGCCGATCATGCGCGCCGCCGAGAGCCACTCCGGCGTGACGCCCCGGTCCTGCAGGAGGAACTGCCCGGCGATGCCCGACGCGCCCCACAGCACCGATCCGGCCACCGCGAGCGCCACGCCCTTTCCGTGTCCCGCCTTCATGCCCATCTCTCCTTCAGCACGGGGAACCACTGCGACAGGAACAGCCCCGTCATGGTGAGCACGATGCCCGCGCCCATGAGCGGCGTGATCGTCTCCCCGAGGACGACCACCGCGCAGGCCACCGTGATGACCGGGCTCGCGTAGATGTACGCCGACGTCTTCACCGCGCCGAGCGTCTTCACGCTGTACGTCCACGTGGCGAAGCACAGCGCCGACGCGCCCACGCCGAGGAAGAGGAGATTCCCCAGATTCACCGGGTCGGCCAGCCGCGCCAGCCCCCAGTGGAAATCGAACGCGTACAGCGCCGGCCCCATGAAGACGAGCCCCCAGAAAAAGATATGCCGCGTGGCCTCCGCCGACGTCTCGCCGAAGGCGGCGATCTTCCGCGTGAAGATGGAGTACACCGCCCACGTGAGCGCCCCCATCACCGCGAGGAAATCCCCGAAAGGATTCAGGTGCATCTCCTCCACGCTGCTGAACGAGATGAGCCCGATGCCCGCCGCCGCGCAGAAAAAGCCCGCCACGAACGACCACCCGATGCGCTCCGACCGGAGGAAGAGCCGCGCCGCGACCGCCGTCAGCATCGGCGCCGACGCCATGACCATGGCCACGTTCGACGCGTAGGTGTACGTGAGCGCGATATTCTCGAAGAGGAAATACAGCGTCACCCCGCAGAGCCCCGCCGCCATGTAGAGCCGCTCCTCCCGCCACCGGCGGAACCGCACCCGCGTGCGGCACACCAGCGACAGCACGAAGAACCCGATGAGGAACCGGGTGAACAGGATGTCGATGGGCGCATAGTCTTCGAGGAGCACCTTCGTCGAGATATACGTAGTGCCCCACACGAGGATCGTCGCCGCCGCCGCGAGATGGCCCGAAGCCGCGCTGCCTCCCTGCATAGTCTTTCCCCCTCTCTGCTGCTGTCTATTATAACAGACCCGCCCGGCGGCCGCCCCCGGAGAAATCGGCCCGTTTCCCCGTTTGCGGCTTGCATATCAGTAAGTCATTGTTTATAATGGCAAGTGTTAATTTCCCCAAAGGAGCGTATTGCAGTGATCGAGGCAATTTATCATAGAAGAAGCACCCGCCATTTCATCAAGAAGCAGATCCCGGCGGACGTGCTGGAGTCCATCCTTTCCGCGGGCATCAAGGCCCCCTCTGAAAAGAACCAGCAGCCCTGGCGCTTCGTGGTCGTGCAGGGCGCGGAGCGGCGGAACGTCATCCGCTGCATGAAGGAAGGCATCCGGAAGAACCGCGCGGGCGAAGGCATCTTCTCCAAGTACCCGCAGTTCATCCCCAGCGCCGTCTACACCACCCGCGTGCTCGAGCAGGCGCCGTGCCTCATCTTCGCGCTGAACGCGCTGGGCTACGCCCTCGACTATGAGAAAGACACCGCGGAAGCGCTGAAGGAATCCAGCGACATCCAGTCCGTGGCCGCCGCCATGCAGAACATGGCGCTCGCCGCAACCGACTGCGGCGTGGGCAGCCTCTGGACCTGCGACATCTACTTCGCGTACCACGAGCTGCAGGACTACCTCGGCGTGGCAGGCGAGCCGGTGGCCGCCCTCGCCCTCGGCTACACCGACAAGGAGATCCCCGCGACGCCCCGGAAGCCCCTCTCCGACGTGGTCACCTACAAAGGCGAGCCGCTCCCGGAAACGGAAGAATAAGCGCATACGAAAACAGCCCCCTTTCGAGAGGGCTGTTTTTTTGCGCCCGTTTCAGCCGCCGAAGGCGCGGCGGAACGCCGCCAGGTTGTACCGGCCCGCCGCGTCCTCCGCGTACACCGCAAACGTGATCCGCCGGAAGAGCGACTGCCACCGCTCCGCTATGAGCACCGCGCGGAAATCTTCCGCCATGTCCGCCGCATCGTGTCCGAAGACCCCGCAGCCCCACGCGCCGAGCGTGAGCGACCGGTACCCCATGCGGTGCGCCGCCGCCAGCAGGGCCCGCAGACGCCGCCGCACCGTCTCCCGCACCGCCGCCGGCGGCAGGCCCCGGGACGACGACGACAAGTCCGGCGCGGCGCACGTGAGGACCGCGCAGACCCGCGGCTCCGGGAGCAGCGCGTACTCCGCCTCCATGGGCGCGCGGAAAATCTCCGCATGCGGCGTGACGAGGAATGTGTCCGCCTCCGGCCCCCGCCGCGCCCGGTTCGCCGCGTACATCGGCGCGGCCTCCTCCGACGTGAGCGATGCGTAGAGCGTGCTCTCCCGGCAGAGGCACTCCTCCTGCGCCGCGCTCCCCGCGAGATACGCCCCGCCCGGCGTGTATGCGTCGGCAAAATTCAGCACCGCCTCCTCCGCATGGGCCATCGTGTCCCCGGAGACCACGCGGATCTCCGCCCGCGCCGCCGTGCGGGCCGCGCCCTCCGACGCGATGAGCGCCCCGTGCCCCTCCCCGGAGAAAAGCACGCACGCCCGGATGCGCGGCGAGAACACATGGCGCACGCCGCCCGCCTCGTACCAGCCCTGCGCGATGAGCCGCTCATTCTCCGCCGCCACCGCCCGCAGACGCCGCGTCCGCTCCGCTCTGTCCATAGCCGGCTCCCTCCTTTTGAAAACAACTCCCTTTTCCTCCATTATACAGGAACCCCGCCCCGCTGCCGTCTCCCGGCCGGAACGGAGCCTGTGATACAATAGGAACATCCTCCCACAGAAAGGAGGTGTTCTCCGTGGAGGACTTTTTAAACCTGATTTGGAGCCCGTTGCTTGCTCCCGTTTTAGCCGGCATGATCCTTGCGCTTTTCGAGCGCTGGCTCAATCACCGCTGAAGTCATAAAAGCAACAAAAAAGGACGAGTAGCCGCTCGTCCTTTTTCGTTCCCCGAGGGGACTTTTTAAACCTTTGTGTTTTTATTATACCGCAGCCCCTTCATTTTGCAAGCGCGGCCCGTTCCTTATGCGGGAAAAACGGTTTGCGTGTAATGCCGGTCCGCACCGTCCGGAAAAACTTCCGGTACGCTCTCCCGTACCAGGTACAAAAAAACTGCGTACTCGACAAATTCCGTAAAAGTCGTATGCTGACAGAAGAAAATGATGACAGAAATGATTCTGCAAGGAGGAACACACCATGACACCATCCATTCCCGCTTACGAAGCGCAGTACACTCCCGAAGAAAAAGCTCTCGCGGCGCACATCATCGGCCTCGAAAAGGCTGCGCTCGACAAATGGTTCCAGGGCGACACGTCAGGATACCGCGCGCTCTGGTCGAAGACCAATTTCAGCTATTTCGACGGCGCGGCTCCGCACCGCATCGACTCGTACGAAGAAATCTGCCGCTTCCTCGACGCCATCGAAGGCAAGCTCTTCGCCGACCATTACGACTTCTGCGCGCCCCGCGTGCAGTTCGGCGGCACGATGGCGCTCCTCACATACCAGCTCTACGCGAAGACGACGCTCCTCGACATGCAGTACAACTGCATCGAGCTGTACCGGAAGGAAGAGGACGGCGTATGGCGGGTCGTGCATTCCACGTGGTCTTTCATCCGCCCCATGGACATGGACTTCAGGAAAATCAAGGAAATCGTGTGACCCGTTTTTTACAGGCAGCCTCCGGGCTGTTTTTTCGTGTGCAGAATGAGCGAAGCGCGAAGCAGAAGCGCAAAATTTACGCGGACGGCAAACACGAAACCGTTTCCCGGAAACGCGGACGTGCCGTGAGGGAAGGCGCGCTCCGCCTTTTTCCTTTCTTTTCTGTTCATGAAAGATTTCGCGAAGAATACGGATACACTCCGGCATACTTCACAGTCCGTATCACCTATGAATCGCACACAATGGATCCAAACAAATGAAAAATATACCTGCCGCCGCGCCGCTTGAAAACGAACAAGCCGGCACTGGCGCGGTTTCCCCGCCCATTGGAACAGAGGCCGGTACCCGAAGGGAAAAATTTTGGCTGGCAGCGTCAACGGTCGGCCTGTTTGAGCGAGCGCTGCGAGCTCTTCGGAGGGTAGTGACCAGCCAAAATTTCAGGCCGCAGTGACTGGGCGGCGGTTTCTTCCTTTGCGCACTTTCCCTTCTTTTGCGGAAAAGAAGGAAAGTGCGCGGCCACGGCGCTCGTACTCCCAAAATGGAAATTGTCGTATATTTCGGACACGTACGGATAGATGTTGCGGGTCGCAGAATGATGAGAAGCAACTTCCTACGCCGCGATGCGGGGCCGCTCCCCCCCCTGAGAGGAAACGGCACCTTCACCATGCGGGCCCTCACCGTATGCAGAAAAAACGTTTCCATTTCTCCACACAAAAAGCCCGGCACAGGCCGGGCCTTTTCGGAAACATTATTTCAATACGCTCGGAAGCCAGGTGGCGATTTCCGGGAAGAAGCAGAGGATGAGGATCTCGAGGGCCATCATGCAGCCGAAGGGAACGACGCCGCGGATGATGTCGGTCATCTTGCTGTCCGGGCTGACGCCCTGCAGGACGAAGAGGTTCATGCCGACGGGCGGCGTGATGAGGGCGAGCTCCAGATTGAGGAGCATCACCACGTTGAACCAAATCGGATCGAAGCCCAGCCGCATGATGAGCGGGAAGAGGATCGGCAGGGTGATGAAGATGATGGAAATGGACTCGAGGATGCACCCCAGGAAGAGGAGCAGGATATTGATGGCCACGAAGACCGCCCATTTGCCGAGCTCGAGGCCGGCCACCCAGTTCGTGAGAGCCTGCGGCGCGTCGAGGATGGTGAGGACGAAGCCGAAGAGGCTCGCGCCGATCATGATGGCAAAGATCATGCAGCTCGTCTGGACGGTGTCGTTCAGGATGCCGGGCAGATCTTTCGGTTTCAGCGTCTTGTACACGAAGAAGGTGATGAAGAGGCTGTACACGGTGCCCACGCCCGCCGCTTCGGTGGGGGTGAAGGCGCCGGTGTAGATGCCGCCTACGACGATGATCGGGAGCAGCAGGCCCCAGATGGACTGGCGCAGCGCGGAGAGGCGCTCATGCCACGGCGCGGCGGCGTGCCGTTCCAGATTCCGCGAGGAGTAGACCACCACGCAGATGAAGAGGAACATGAGGAGCACACCCGGTACGACGCCGGACATGAAGAGCTTGCCCACCGATTCGTCCGTGATGGCCCCGTAGAGGATCATCGGGATGGACGGCGGGATGAGGATGCCCAGCGTCCCGCCGGCGGCAACGGTGCCGAGAACGAGACGGCGGTCATAGCCGCGGGAGAGCATTTCCGGGATGGCGATGGAGCCGATGGTGACGGCGCACGCCACGGACGAGCCGGTGATGGCCGCGAAGATGGCGCAGGCGATGACCGTGGCCACGCCGAGGCCACCCGGCAGGTGGCAGAGCCATTTATTCGCCAGCTCGAAGAGATCGTTCCCCACCTTGCCGGTGAGGAGCACCTGGCTCATGAGGATGTAGAGCGGGATGGAGACGAGGACGAAATCGTCGAGGGATTTGTACCCGATGATGGGGAGCTGCGCGAGCGCCCCTTCGCCGCCGAGGAAGAGCACCATGCCGGCGACGCCGCCGAGCCCGAGAGAGAAGGCCACGGGGAGGCCCGAGAAGAGCAGTACCAGAAGGAGGATGGTAAATAACGCGAGCATTTATTTTTCCTCCTTTTCTTCATACTGGCCGGTGGTCATCTTGTGGAAATCGTGAAGGATCGTCCCGAAGATCTGGAGCGCGAGGATGGCCAGCCCGATGGGCATGGAAATCTGCGGGATCCACAGGGGCGTCGAAAGCGTCGTGGGCGCGCGGTTGTCAAAGGCGATGGAGAGCATGGTCATGGCCCAGCCTTCCACGACGAAGACATAGCTGTAGTAGAGCGCGAGGATGCACGTGACGAACTCCACCCAGCAGCGCACCTTCGGAGAGAAGTGCATGATGAGGATGTCCACCTGGATGTGCTTCCCTCCGGCGTAGGTGACGCCCATGCCAAGGAAGCCTGCGATGATGACGGCGTACGTGGAGAGCTCCGTCACCCACTCGGTGGGAGAATTGAAGACGCCGCGGGCGATGATCTCATAGACGATCATGAAGCCCACCGCCAGGACGAGCGCCCCGGCGATGACGCCGGCGAGCTTCGTCACGAGCGCCACGGCCCGGTCGTAAGTACGGATGAAGGATGTCAAAGGATCACACTTTCTGTTTCAATCAGGAAATCACTGCTTCGTGCAGATATCGACCAGTTCCTTGCCCAGGTCGCCGGTCTCTGCGATGAACTGATCCCACACGGGACGGGTGGCCGCCTGCCAGGCCGGGAGTTCGCTCTCCGGCACGACGTAGACTTCCATGCCCTTCGCCTTCAGATCGTCCAGCGCTTTCAGGTCTTCGGCCTTCGCGTTGTCGCGGATGGACTGCTGCACTTCCTTGCACGCTTCGTCCAGCGCTTTCTTCTGGTTATCGGAGAGCTTGTCGTAGGACTTCTGGCTCATGGCGACGATGAATTCCGGGGACGCGTGGTTCGTGACGGTCATGTATTTCAGCACTTCGTACATCTTGCGGTCGCGCATGGCCGTGGTGCCGGAGGTCTGACCGTCGATGGTGCCGCGCTGGATGCCCATGTACACTTCGCTGGACCCCATGGTGACAGAGGACGCGCCGAGGGCATTGATGGTCTCGGAGGAGAACTTGCTGTAGCCGCGGATCTTCATGCCCTGGAAATCTTCCGGCTTCGTGATGAGCTTGCCGTTATTGGCGAACTGGACGAATCCGTAGTCGGCCCAGATGAGCGGACGCACGCCTTTCTTTTCCAGCTCCGCGCCGAGCTTTTCGCCGAGGCCGCTGTCGATGGCCTGATCGACCTTTTCATAGCTCGGGAAGAGGAAAGGCACGTCGAAGACGTCCATCGCCGGGACGATCGAAGCCCAGCGGCCCACCGTATTCAGCCCCATGTCGATGCCGCCGGAGATGAGGGCGTCGTTCATGTTCTTGTCGTTGAAGAGCTGTCCTGCAGGATAGATATTGATGGTGATGGTGCCGCCGGATTTCTCCGCCGCTTTCGTTTTCAGCTGTTCCATTGCCTGCACCAGCGGATGGCTCGTGGGGAGCGCCGCCGCCAGTTTCAGCGTCACCGCCTGATCGCCGCCGGCGGATTTCGCCGGAGCCTTGTCGCCGCTGCCGCCGCAGCCCGCCATCGCCAGCACCACTGCCGCTGCCAGCGCGGCTACCGTCATCTTTTTCATCATCTTCATGGGGATCATCCTTTCCTTCTCCGGGGCCCTGCCCCGGTCTCACTTACTTATATTTCTCATCCAGCTCGTTGTAGGTGTCGAGGCCGATGAAATGATTGAAATCGCTGAAATGCATCATCTTGTCTTCCACATTGCGCGTATTGCCGTCCGTGCGCAGCGCGTGCATCACGTCGGAGAACGCTTTCGTGATGGCGTACACCGCGGTGCACGGCCAGAAGACGATGTCGAAGCCCATCTCCTCCAGATCCTTCGCGGTGAGGTTCGGCGTGCGGCCGCCCTCGATCATATTCGCCACGAGGATCGTGTCGGGGAAGCTCTTCCCGATCTTCTCCAGCTCCTCCACGCTCTGCGGCGCTTCGATGAAGAGCGCATCCGCCCCGCTGTCGAGGTAGAGCTTGCCCCGCTCGATGGCGGCGTCGATGCCGTACACCGCCCGGCTGTCCGTGCGGGCGATGAGGATCGTCGAGTCGTGCAGTTTGTCGTCCGCCACGGCGCGCAGCTTCTTCGCGTGGAGCTCCGCGTCCACCACCTGCTTGCCGGCCATGTGCCCGCAGCGCTTCGGCCACACCTGGTCTTCGAGGAGCACCGCCGCCGCGCCGGCCCATTCAAATTCGCGGAACGTCCGGCGGGCGCACATGGCGTTGCCGTAGCCCGTGTCGCCGTCGGCCACCACCGGCACGTCCACCGCGCGGGTGATGGTGCGGAGCGCGTCCCGCATCTCCGTCATGGAGAGATAGCCCACGTCCGGCTGTCCCAGCCGGGACGCGGAGACCGCGTAGCCCCCCATGACCAGTCCGTCGAATCCCTGCGCCACGGCGATCTTTGCCGTCAGCGCGTCATAAATGCCCGGAAGGACGAGGATCTCGTCCTTCGATAGTCGCTCTCTCAGTTTTTCTCCAGCTTCCATGATTGCCTCCATTCTGGATGTATGGCACGGGCTCGCCCATGCGGTCCAATTTTTTCTATAACAAAACGCCCCTGCCGGTTTTCACTTCCGGCAGGGGCGTAGTTACGCGGTACCACCCTGCATTGTACTCAAAGCCCGTAACGCAGGCCTGCGCTCTTCCTACTCCGTTCAGAAAAGGACTCCCGGGCGAGGACATGCAAATTTGACTCTGCCGCTTTCCACCGCCCAGCGACTCTCTGCAATGCGCCTTTGCATGGCTCCCGTTCATCATCATGAGGGGATGTCGATTTGAAATATGCATTCAGTATAACAACATCCCCCCGGCGCTGTCAATACGATTTTTGCACTTTTCTCATCCATTCATGCGAAATCCGCGCCGCGTCTTCCCATCAGTTTTCCTTATAGGCCCTGTCGGAAATCCAGATTGATTCGCCGGCGATCCATCCGCTACAATGCAGACAAATCGGTATTCCCTCTGTTTCCGGAAAGGAGCTGCCCATGAAAAAAAGAACCGCCCTCCTGCTGCTCGGCCTCGCCGCCGCGCTCGTCCTCACGCCTCCGGCGGCGCGCGCCGCCGATCCCCTTCCCGGCTCCGTCCCCAGCGAAGCCGTCACCGTCACGCCCGTCCCGGCTGGCACCGGCGTCACCGTGCGGAAGGTCTCTTTCCTGCGGAGCAACCACATCGTCCTCGCGGGCAATCTGTTCCTCCCGCCGGATTTCGATCCCGCGAAAAAATATCCCGCGATCCTCTCCGTCCATCCCGCCGGCAGCGTGAAGGAACAGTCCTCCGGCCTCTACGCCTTCCTCCTCGCCGGGCGCGGCTTCGTGACGCTCGCCTTCGACTCCACCTACGCCGGCGAGAGCGGCGGGGAGCCGTACGCCTCGGAAATGCCCTGGGACCGCATCGAGGATATCCGCTACGCCATCGACTATCTGGATACGCTCTCCTTTGTCGATCCTCACCGCATCGGCGCGCTCGGCCTCTGCGCCGGCGGCGGCTACGTCATCGGCGCGGCGCCCACGGAACGGCGCATCCGCGCGGTGGCCGGCGTCTCGGCCGCGGACATCGGCGCGGCGAACCGGGAGAGCTGGCTCGGCGGCCGGCCGATCGCCGAACAGATCCGCATCCTCGAAGACGTGGCGGAACAGCGGACCAGGGAAGCGCAGGGCGCGCCGCTCCGCATGCTCTACATGTGCCCCGAGCCGGATGCGCACACCGCGCCGTCTTTCCGCGAAGGCTATGAGTATTACCGCACCGCCCGGGCGTACCACCCCCGTGCGGACAACCGCTTCCTCTACCGCAGCCAGGCCTCGAAGATGGCCTACTCCGCCATCGAAAACAGTGCTCTCCTCACACAGCCGGTCCTCCTCATCGCAGGAAGCCGCGCCGATTCGAAATGGCAGACCGACCGCTTCTACGCCGCGCTCCCCGAAGGGCACAAGGAAGTCTATATCATTCCCGGCGCGTCTCACATCGACATGTATGACAAGCCGCAGTACGTTGCGCCCGCGGTGGACAAGCTCGCCGATTTCTTCACGAAATCGCTCGCGGCAGAATAACGATGGATTTTGTTTTTCGGCCCGGCCCTGTGCCGGGCTTTTTCTGCCTCTGCGCCGTCTGCCGGCCGCGGGTCCGCACCGCCAAATATCCCACGCAAAAAGACTCCCGTGAAGGGAGCCTTTTCTTCTGAAGAAATCAGAACTTGTAATTCAGCGCGATTTCCCATGCATCGTCAAGGTCCTGATCCGCATGGTCGGGATCGTAAGCGAATGCATATTCACCGCGGATGTACATGTTTTCCATGATCGCTACGTCAGCCGTCGCGAGCCAGAAGTTGCTGCTGCGTTCGAACATGGTGCCGTCGATGTCGAGGCCGCTCATGTTGTGATGATACAGGCCTTCTTCCACATCGTAGTAGGCCACGTCGATGTCAAAGGTGCCCGGCTTCTGGAGATCCATCGCGCCGTAGCCGAGACCCACAGCCCAGATCTGCGGATCGCCCTGCGCTTCGGTGTCTTTGTAGTAGTCGCCGAAGATGCGGAAATCGCTGATCGGAACGAGGAGATTCACGCCCCAGACAGAGGATTCACCTTTCTTCGTAGCGGTATAGCTGTCATCCGTCCATTCTTTGAAGCTGGAGGTGGTGTAGTAATCTACGCCCAGTTTCGCAAAGCCGAAGTTGGCTTTTGCCTGTGCGTAGAACGCTTCCGCATCGCCGAATTCATCACCGCCAATTAAAGCTTCCTCAACTTCACCTTCATAATCACCAGTTGCATCATGGAAGCGGCCGAAGCCGAAGTTCAGGGAGTAGTCGTCGTTGAACTTGATCTGCGCTTCCGCACCGTCGAAAGCGTTGCCATAGAGCCAGGTAGCCTGCGTGCCCATGTCGACTTCATAGCGGCCGAGGGTCAGGCCCACATGGTCGCCGAAGTCATGGTGAACATAGATGCGGTCCATGGAGACGTCGCCGTTGCTGTCGCCTTTCATGTCGACATTGCCGGAAGTCAGACGGCCGAAGACGTAGGTGCTGTCATTGACCTGCCCCTTCATGTTGATGCGGACACGGCCCTGCCAGTTGTCGGTGCCATCCGGATTAGCTTTATAACGCATGCGGGCATCGCCGCTCCAGGAGATGTTGCCGACCTTCTTTTCGAGGTTGGACACACGTACGCCGAGGCTGTCCAGTTCGTCTGCGTATTCCGCAGCCAGTTTGTCAATCGTCGCGCGCTGTTCCGCGTTGTACTGATCTTCTTTCGCCATCAGGCGGGCCACGATCTGTGCCATTTCGTAGCGGGTGATGTTCGTCTGGCCTTTGAACGTGCCGTCCGGATAGCCCTCTACGATGCCCTGATCAGACAGATCGGAGACTGCCTGATACGCCCAGTCGGAAGTGGACACATCGGAAAACGGATTGGCTGCATAAGCGGATGCGCCTGCAGCGAGAGCAGCGACGGCTGCCATTGCGAGAATTTTTTTCATGTTTCTTCGCTCCTTTGGTATTTTACCTTTCATTCGGGGGAGCGTCCGCGGACCCTTCTGCAAGAGTGGCCTTGTTTCCTCTGCGCCGTTTCCGCTTCCATTCCCTGCTCATACAGGAAAGGCATCTGTCCCATACATGCGGGGCATCTGTAAAAGCTGTGTCTATGATATCAAGTTCACGTCAAGCCCGTCAAGCCGTTTTCTGCATAACTATGCATAGATTCTGCGCATGGCATCCATTCCCGCGGCACATGCGCAGGACGATTCATGCGTCCGCCGCATAGTAAGGCCCGCTGCCCCGCGTCCTGTCCCGTCCGGCTCCCATGCCCGGCCCGTATGTGCCGCCCTGAAGAGGCGCCGCCGGCTCAGCGATTCGGCCGTTCTCCGGCACTGCCGGTTTCCGCAGCGAGCCACAGGTTCCGGAAGAGCGGCGCGCCGTCTGCCAGGGAAAGCGGGCCGCACCACGCGGACCCTCCGATGCGCCGGCTGTCCCGATCCCACACGTCGGTCAGCTTCTTGTCCAGCCGGTACGTGCGGGTCTCTCCGTCCGCCGTGAGGCGCGCGTCGTAGCGCTGGATATTGGCCGTGAGCGTCCCGCGCCGGTAGTCCGCCGGACCAGGCCGGTACTTGTACACCGCCGCGTACAGGGTACCGGAGAAGGCCGCCCCGCCGGACCGCGATGCGCGGCGGACGGTCGTCATGTCCGCGTACACCGTCTCCGCTTCGTCCGCATAGAGCACGCGGTACCGTCCGGGCGACGCGAGAAGCTCTTCCATCGTCATGGCGGAGGCCGCGGCCGGGAGGCATGCGGCGCAGAGGAGGCAGAAAAGCGCGATGTGTTTCATGGGAATGTCTCCTTTCTTTACGGGCCCGCGGCACGGCGGAACGGCGCCGGCGCGGCGGTGCATAAAAAATCAGCGCTCCCCGGAGGAAGCGCCGATTCATTTTTACCTGTTATTTACTTTCTTCTTCGTGCCGGATGGCTGCTTCCACGAAACCGCGGAAGAGCGGATGCGGACGGGTCGGGCGGGATTTGAATTCCGGATGGGCCTGCGTCGCTTCGAAGAAGGGATGATCCGGGAGTTCGATCATTTCCACGAGGCGGTCGTCCGGGCTGGTGCCGGCAATGACGAGGCCTTTGTCCACCATGGCCTGACGGAATTCGTTGTTCACTTCGTATCTGTGGCGGTGGCGTTCATAGACGATCTCGCGGCCGCCGTAGAGCTCTCTCGCCTTCGTGCCCGCGGCGAGCTTGCACGGATAGAGGCCGAGGCGCATGGTGCCGCCCTTGTCCGTGATGTCTTCCTGATCAGGCATGAGGTCGATCACCGGGTACCGGCAGTCCGGCGCAATCTCGCTGGAATTGGCGTCGGTCATGCCGCACACGTGGCGGGCAAACTCAATGACCGCACACTGCATGCCGAGGCAGAGGCCGAGGAAGGGCACCTTGTGTTCCCGCGCCCAGCGGATGGAGGCAATCTTGCCCTCGATGCCGCGGGAGCCGAAGCCGCCGGGGACGATGATGCCGCCCACGCCGGCGAAGACTTCATCCAGCGTATCCAGATGGTCTTCCAGCTCTTCCGAATTCACCCAGTGGATCTTAATCTTCGTGCCGAAGGCGAAGCCCGCGTGGGAGAGCGCTTCCGCCACGGAGAGGTACGCGTCGTGGAGCTCTACGTACTTGCCTACGAGAGCGATGTCCACCTGCTTCTCCGCGCTGAGGATGCGGTCCACCATGCCTTTCCATTCGGTCATGTCGCACGGGCGGTCTTCGAGGCCGAGTTTTTCCAGGACGATGCGGTCGAGGCCTTCTTCCTGGAGGAGGAGCGGCACTTCGTAAATGGTGCTGCACGTCATGTTCGAGATGACCGCTTCGGCGTCCACGTCGCAGAAGAGGGCGATCTTCCGCTTCATGTCGTCGGAGATCTCCTTTTCCGTGCGGCACACGATGATGTCCGGCTGGATGCCGATGCTGCGCAGTTCCTTGACGCTGTGCTGGGTGGGCTTCGTCTTCAGCTCGCCCGCCGCGGAGATGTAGGGGATGAGCGTCACGTGGATGTAGAGCACGTCGTTGCGGTTCGGCACGTCCTTGCGCACCTGGCGGATCGCTTCGAGGAAGGGCTGGGATTCGATGTCGCCCACGGTGCCGCCGATCTCGGTGATGACGATGTCCGCATTGTCCTCGCGGCCCACGCGGAGCACGCGGTCCTTGATCTCGTTCGTGATGTGCGGGATGACCTGGATGGTGGAGCCGAGGTATTCCCCTTTGCGTTCCTTATTGATGACGGACTGGTAGATCTTGCCGGTGGTCACATTGGACGCCTTGGACAGGTTCATGTCGATGAAGCGTTCGTAATGGCCGAGGTCGAGGTCCGTCTCCGCGCCGTCGTCGGTGACGAAGACTTCCCCGTGCTGGTAGGGGCTCATCGTACCGGGGTCGATATTGATGTAGGGATCGAATTTCTGGATGGTGACCTTGTAGCCGCGGTTCTTCAGCAGGCGGCCCAGGGACGCCGCCGTGATGCCTTTACCCAGAGACGAGACGACGCCGCCGGTGACAAAAATGTATTTGCTCATGACTCCTCCTTATTACATATGCTCCGGTGCAGAGACACCCAAAATGGTCATTGCGTGAACGAGTATGGACTGCACGGCCAGGATCAGCCCGAGCCGCGCCTGCGTAAGGCCGGGATCGTCGCAGAGGCAGCGGCATTCCCGGTAGAAATGGTGGAACAGGCCGGCCAGCTCGTAGGCGTAGCGCGCGATGCGGTGCGGCGCCCGCTCCCTGGCGGCATTGGCGATGAGATCATGATAGGTATCCATCTTCTTGATGAGGTCCAGTTCGGACTCCGCCGTGAGGCGCGTGAAGTCCGTCTGCTCCGCGCCGCGGAAGACGCATCCCGCTTCCTTCGCCTGCGCGAGGAGGCTGTGGATGCGGGCGTTCGCATACTGGATATAGTAGACCGGGTTCTCGCTGGATTCTTTCTTCGCCAGGTCGATGTCGAATTCCATCTGGCTGTCCAGCGTGCGGCTCGTGAAGAAATACCGCGCCGCGTCCGTGCCGACTTCGTCGATGAGCTCGGCCAGCGTCACCGCTTCCCCGGTGCGCTTGGACATGCGGACGGGCTTGCCGTTCCGGAGGAGCGTCACCATCTGGAGCAGGTCCACGTCGAAAGCGTCCGGATCGTAGCCGAGGAACTTGATGGCCGTCTTCAGGCGCACGATGTAGCCGTGATGGTCCGCGCCCCAGATGTCCACCAGCTTTTTGAATCCCCGGTCGAATTTATCTTTCGCATAGGCGATATCCGAGCAGAAATAGGTGGGCTCGCCGTTCGCGCGGATGACCACGCGGTCCTTGTCGTCGCCGTTGTCCGTCGTGCGGAGCCACCACGCGCCGCCCTGCTCGTAGAGCTCGCCTTCGTCTTTCAGCGTCTGCAGCACGCCGTCCACCTTGTCCGGGTAGAGCGACTTCTCGCTGAACCAGCGGTCGAAGGTCACGTGGAAGCGCTCGAGGTCCCGCTTCAGCGCGGCGAGCTTCTCCTCGAGGGCGATCGTCTTGAACGCAGCGAGGCGGTCTTCTTCGGACATGTCCAGGTATTTCCGCCCGTCCCGCTCGAGGATGGCCCGGGCAGTCTCCACGATGTCCTGCCCGTGATAGCCGTTCTCCGGCACCTCCGCGTCTTCGCCGAGGAGCTGGAGGTAGCGGGCGTTCACCGATTCCGCCAGATGGAGGATCTGACTGCCCGCGTCATTGATGTAATATTCCGAGGCCACGTTGTAGCCCGCCGCCCGGTAGAGGCGCACCATGGCGTCCCCGTAGGCCGCGCCGCGCGCATGGCCGATGTGAAGGGGCCCTGTGGGATTCGCCGACACGTATTCCACGAGCACCGTGTCGTCCTCCCGGCGGGGCAGGTCCCCGTAGGCCGCGCCCTCTTCGAGGATGCGCCGCAGCTCCGTGTATACCGTGTCCGTCGTGAGGTAGAAATTGAGGAAGCCCGCGCCGGCGATCTCCACGCGGTCCACCAGCGGGGAAGCCATGTGCTTCACCAGCGCCTCCGCGATCATCCGCGGCGCGCGGCGCGCCGTCCGCGCCCACTGCATGGCCGCGTTCGAGGAGTAATCGCCGAATTCCTTCTGCGGCGGCACCTCCAGGCGCTGCACCGGAGCGTAGTCCCCGGCGGGCAGGTCCCCGGCCGCTACGGCCGCTTCCTTCGCCGCCTCAATGATCTGCTTCAGTTCCTCTCTGACTTCCATGGATCCCCTTTTCCTCCCATACGTCTACCAATATTTCATTCCTGTGCCGGAAGAGTCCGCGGAGCTCCACATCATAGACGATGCGCAGGCTCCCGCCGGCCGCGCCGACCGTATTCTCGATGGACTCCGTCCGCACCGCGAGCTCCAGCAGGCCCGCCGGCGTCTCGCACACCGCGTAGGTCTCCTCGCCCGGGCGGTACTCCTGCTTCATCATGAAGGTTCCCGTCCGCACGAGGCTGACCGACTCCGGATGAAGGAAGAGCGTCGTCCGCGTCCCCTTCATGCCCGTGAGCTCCGTCTCCTCATACGTGAGGAACGGCACCGTCCGGCGCACGCCGAAATGCCCCGGCGTCTCCAGCACGATGCGCTCCGTCTCGCCCTGTTCATCTTCCTGCAGGCTCGTGATGCGGAGCATCACGTCTTTCGCTCCGGATATGGCCATGCGCGCCAGCCCCTTTCGAGCAGGACAATAGAAACCACAGATTTCCTTCGATCGGCGGTTTCTCCCTCACTGCTGTAAAAATCATATTTTTTATTATAGCATACCGGCGCCGGGCGCCCCATACGAAAATTCATTTTATCACAGAAAGAGCGCCGCGGGAACCGGACCGCGCGCCGCGCCCGGTATAGAAAATCCCTGCGCCGGCATAGAAATTCCATTATGGACGGCCCGCCTTTCCTCCGGTAGAGTAAGAAAGAAAAACCATCCGGCCCGCGCCGGAGACAGGAGGCATGTATGGCATACGCACTCTGGAACCTGCTCGCCGCCCTTCGCAGCGATTACGAATGGGTGGAGCTCTCTCATTCTCTCAACAACGACACCCCCGTCTGGTCCGGCATCCCGGACGGCTCGGTCGATCTCTGCCGGACCGTCTTCGACTGGGGCAATCCCATGCTGGAATGCCTCATCCAGACGTTCCGCTTCCCCGGCCAGTTCGGCACGCACATCGATTTCCCGGCGCACTTCGTGAAAGGCGCCGCCCCGTCGGAAGCCTTCGGCCCGGCGCACATGGTCTACCCGCTGTGCGTGGTGGACATCACGGACAAGGTGCGGGAAGATGCGCACTACGCCGCAACGGAGGCGGACATCCGCGCCTGGGAAGACCGGTACGGCCCCATCCCGGACGGCGCGTTCGTCGCGCTCCGCACGGACTGGAGCCGCTTCTGGCCGGATATGGACCGCATGTCCGGCATCGCGGAAGACGGCAGCGAAAATTTCCCCGGCTGGTCGCTCTCCGCCCTGCGCTACATCTACGAGACGAGGAACGCCGCGGCGAACGGCCACGAGACGTTCGACACCGACGCATCCGCCGAGGCGGCCCGGGCCGGGGACCTGGCGTGCGAGCGCTACGTCCTGTCCCGAGGCAAGGTGCAGATTGAGGTCCTCTGCCATCTGGACCGCGTCGCGCCGGCGGGGGCCCTCCTCTTCGCCGCCTGGCCGCGCATCGAGGGCGCGACGGGACTGCCGGCGCGCGTCTTCGCCGTCACGCCGAAGCAGGGCTGACCGCCCGCGGCGCCGGCGCAAAATTTTGACGCGCCCCCGGAAATGAGCTATGATGGAAAAAACAGGAACAAGGAACACGGACGGACCGGGACGACCTCGGTCCTGCTTTTTCTGCACACGCTGCGCGGCCCGATTGCATTGGAGGGAGGTCCTGTCTCATGACATCCGGGAAAGAAGATTATCTGAAAGCCCTGTACTCGCTGGGCGACGACGGGCACGTCGTATCGAACAAGGAGCTGTCCGACATGCTCCGGGTCTCGCCGCCGTCCGTGAGCGAGATGATCGTGAAGCTGCAGAAGGAAGGCTTCATCGAGTACACCGCCTACAAGGGGAGCCGCCTCACCCTGAAGGGGCGCATGGCCGCCTCCCGGCTCATCCGCTACTACGGCCTGTGGGAAGTCTTCCTCGTGCGGTGCCTGGGCTTCCGCTGGAGCGAGGCGCACCGGGAAGCGCACGACCTGGAGCACCACATCTCCGAGAAGGCGGCGGACCGGCTGGACGAATTCCTCGGCTACCCCGCCTACTGCCCGCACGGCATGCCCATCCCGAAGAAGGACGGCACCCGCGCCCCGGAAGCGCGCCGCCCGCTGCTCGACCTCGCGCCCGGCGAGACCTCCCACATCCGCTGCTGCCGGGAAGACTCGGAGCTCATGGACTACCTCCAGGATTCGGGCATTGTCATGGGCATGGCCATCACCATGCAGGCGAAGGAACCCTACGAAGGGCCCGTCCTCTTCACCTCCGGCGGGAAGGATTACTCCCTCTCCTACAAAGCGGCTGCCCAGATCTTCGTGGACAACCAGTAAAAAAAGAACACGGCTCTTCCGCAGGGCCGTGTTTTTCTGTGCCCGCCGCGCCCGGCGGCGATGATATAATACAGACAGGATCAACAGAAAGGAGCACTGCACATGCTGGAACCCATCATCAGAGAAAACGCCAACGGCGGCAAGGGCCGCCTCATCATCCAGCCCATCCTCTCCGAAGAGGAAATGGGCGGGAAATGCCGCCTCTACGCGCGCGTCACCATCCCCGCGGGCAGCTCCATGGGGACCCATACCCATCACGGCGACGGCGAGTCCTACTACATCCTCGAAGGCAGAGGCCTCTACACCGGCGACGGCGAGAGCCGGGAGGTCGGCCCCGGGGATGCTACGTTCTGCCCGGACGGCCACAGCCACGCCATCGAAAATATCGGCAGCACGGACCTCGTCATGATGGCGCTCATCATTTATTCCGGAAAATAAGGAGGCTCACCATGGCTGACAGCGCACTGGAACTGCACAACCTCACCTCTGCCCCGCCCGGCTCGAACCGGGACAAATACGATTTCGTCCTCGCGCCGGGCGAGACGGTCCTCATGGAATTCAAATCCATCCGCGACCTCTGCGTCATCACGGACCGCAAGATCATCGCCCTCAACGTGCAGGGCCTCACCGGCAAGAAGCGGGAGCTCCTCGTCCTCCCCTTCTCGAAGATGACCGCCTACTCCGTCGAGTCGAGCGGCACCTTCGAAGTGGACGCCGAGCTCAACGTGTGGAGCTCCGGCATCGGCCGGGTGGAATTTGAATTCCTCCGCGGCACCATCGACATCCGGGAGATCGCCCGGATCATGGCGCAGCACATCGGCTGAGCGCCGGACAAAAAAGAAATCCCTGATACCCGTCAAAGGCATCAGGGATTTTTGCTTGTCCGCCATTTACCCGCC
The DNA here is from genome assembly GCA_944390485.1 of Veillonellales bacterium. Classification (GTDB taxonomy): domain Bacteria; phylum Bacillota; class Negativicutes; order Veillonellales; family Dialisteraceae; genus UBA1822. The sequence continues at coordinate 65,725 of CALXPQ010000004.1, read as the reverse complement.
TGCGAGCCGGCGGATTGTTTCCTTCTCGTCCGCCGAGAGCGTTTCCTTCCACAGGAGGCGCGAAGCGGCCTGCTTCATGGTGCGCATGTGCTGCCGGCCCATTTCCATGTACGAGGGAATCTGCTCGTCCTTCCCTTCGCGGATGAGATGCGCCACCGCGGGGAGATTCGTGAGGATCTCCCGCAGGAGGAACGTGCGGCTCCCGAGGCGGCAGAGCCGCTGCGCGGCCGCCGTGCGCAGGACCGACGCGAGGAGCGCGCGGATCTCCCGCTCCTTCTCCGCGGGGAACGCGTGGACGATGCGCCCCACGATGCCGGCGGCGTTCCCGCTGTGGAGCGTGGCGAGCACGAGGCGGCCCGTCTCCGCCGCCGCGAGAGCCGCCGCCATGGTTTCGCTGTCCCGGAGCTCGCCGACGACCAGCACGTCCGGGTCTTCCCGGAGCGCTTCCTTCACGCCGGACGCAAAAGTCGCCGTGTCGATCCCCACTTCGCGCTGATGGACGAGCGCCGGGCCGGAGGGAAAGAGATACTCCGGCGGGTCCTCGATGGTGACGATGTGGCACGGCCGGCGGCTCACGGCGAGCACCAGCCGCGCGAGCGCGGTGCTCTTCCCCGAACCGGCCGGGCCGGCCACGAGGACGAGCCCGTCCGTGAGCGCCGCCGTATCCTCGATCCAGTCCCAGTCCCCGTCCGGCGGCAGGCCGTCCAGCGAAGGCAGGAGCCGCACCGCCGCGGCGCGCCGCCCGCAGGCGCGGTACAGATGGAGACGGCACCGCACGCCGCCCAGAGAAAACGCGCTGTCGCACGCGCCGGTGCGGAGGAACTGCTCCCGCTTCTCCGGCGGGAGCCCCGCCTCCAGCGCGGCCGCCCGGTCTCCCGCAGGCCCGGCCTCCTGAAGCGCGCCATCTTCCCGTACGAGGAGCGCCGCCCCCTCCGTGATGTGGATGTCCGTCGCGCGGGGATGCGCGGCGAGCACCGATGCCAGCCAGTCCATGGTCTGCCTCCTTCCCGTCCCGTTCACAGGGCGATCGTCTCCTCCGCCTCACCGGCAATCCACGCGGCGTCCTCTGCGGTGATGCGCCCCTCGAGCGCAGCGCGGCGGGCCGCTTCCGCCATGTCCGGCTGACCGGAGCGCTTCATGCAGATCCACAGCGCAGACGGCGGTGCCGCGTCGTGGAGAAGCGTCCGCGCCTCGCCGTCGATTTCCAGCATTTCAAAGATTCCCGTGCGTCCCTGCCGTCCCGTGCCGCCGCAGGCTCCGCACCCCGGCGCGGTGAAATACGCGCCCTCCCGTGCGCGGCAGTGCGGGCAGAGCCGGCGCACGAGCCGCTGGGAAATGACGAGGGACAGCGAAGCCGCGATGAGGTACGGCGGCACGCCCATGTCCATCAGGCGGAGCGGCGCCTGCACCGCGTTGTTCGTGTGGAGCGACGACAGCACCAGATGCCCCGTGAGCGCGGCGTGCACCGCCATTTCCGCCGTCTCCCGGTCGCGGATCTCGCCGATCATGAGGATGTCCGGGTCCTGCCGCACCAGCGCGCGCAGCCCCGCGGCGAAGGTGAGGCCCGCCTTCTCATTCACCGCCACCTGCGTAATGCCCAGAATGCGGTACTCCACCGGGTCTTCTACGGAAATGATGCTCACCTCCGGCCGGTTCAGGAGTTTCAGCGCCGCGTAGAGCGTGGACGTCTTGCCCGAACCCGTGGGGCCCGTGGTGAGGATCATCCCGCTCCGCCCGGCGAGGCACCGGCGGAACGCCGCCTCCTGCTCCGGGAGCATGCCCAGCTCATGACGCTCGATGAACGCCACGCGCCCGGACAGGATGCGGATGACGATGGTCTCGCCGTACATGGACGGCAGCACGGACAGGCGCAGGTCGTAGTCCTCGCCGTCCTCCGTGAAGACCGCGCTCCCGTCCTGCGGCACCCGCGCCTCCGCCACATTCATGCGGCCCATCACCTTGCACCGTACGGCCAGCTTCTCCGCCATGTGCTTCCGCAGGGTGTACCGCTCCTCTAGGAGGCCGTCCCGGCGGAACCGCACGCGCACCGCATTCCGCCCCGGCTCGATGTGGATGTCGCTCGCCCCTTCGCGCACCGCCTGCCGGCAGATCTCATTCATCGCCGTCTCCGCCGAAGCCGCCATGAGCTCCTCCATACGCCCGCCTCCCTTCTTGCCTCTTATTATAAATCTTCCCCGCCGGCCGTGCGGCCTTCATGGTTTCAACTCGATCCCATTTTTGAAATCCGCGGAAAATCCAAGCGATCTCCATTTTTACCGACGAAAAAATGGAATTCACAACGTAATTACCCTTGAATTTTGTGATTTCTCCTTTCATAATACAGACAGAAAGGAGAAAATGTATGGAACGACAGGCAATGAACGCGCTTCTCCGCTGGAAGGAACAGCCCCGCCGGCTGCCTCTGATCCTCTGCGGCGCACGGCAGGTGGGCAAGACATGGCTCATGAAAGAATTTGGCCGGCGGCATTTCCCCCACACGGCCTATATCAATTTCGACAGGAATGAACGGATGAAAGCGCTCTTCTCCGGAGAACTTTCTATCCCCCGCCTCCTGCGCGGGCTCTCGCTGGAATGCGGCATGCCCATCGACCCGGAACAGACGCTCATCCTCTTTGATGAGATCCAGGAAGTCCCGGAAGCCATCCAGGCGCTGAAATATTTTGCCGAAGACGAAACCCATTCCTTCTATATCCTTGCCGCCGGCTCTCTGCTAGGCATCGCGCTCCACGCGGGCCTTTCCTTCCCGGTGGGCAAAGTGGAGACGCTGCCGCTCTATCCGCTGTCCTTCCCGGAATTTCTCCGCGCCATGGGCGAGGATGGACTGCTGTCTCTGCTCGAGTCCCGCGACTGGTCCATGATTTCCGCTTTCCGGGAGCGCTTCGCCGAATGGCTGAAAACCTATTATTTCACAGGCGGCATGCCGGCTGCGGACGCGGCCTATCAGGCCCGCCGCGATTTTTCAGAAGTGCGGCGCATCCAGAAGCAGCTTCTCAGCGACTACGAGCAGGACTTTTCCAAACATGTACCGACTGTGCTCATTCCGCGCATCCGCATGGTGTGGAACGGCATCCCCGCGCAGCTTGCCAAAGAAAACAAGAAATTCATCTACAGCGTCCTCCGGAAAGGCGCGCGGGCCCGTGAATTCGAAACCGCTATCCAGTGGCTGGAAGACTGCGGCCTGTGCTGCCGTGTGCCGCGTGTGACCCGGGGCGGATTTCCGCTGAAATCCTACGAAGATTTCGGCGCATTCAAATTGTTCCTCTGCGACGTGGGGCTTCTCTCCGCCATGGCGGACCTCGATGAAAAGACCTTGCTCGAGGGAAACACCATTTTTACGGAATTCAAAGGAGCGCTCACGGAACAGTACGTCTGCCAGCAGCTTCTCTCCACCCTCCACCTCACGCCGTACTACTGGTCCGCCGAATCGTCCAGCGGAGAGATCGATTTCCTGATCCAGCAGGGGCAGGGCATCGTGCCTCTCGAAGTCAAAGCCGCTGAAAATCTGCGGGCCAAGAGCCTGAAAAGCTTCACCGCCTCCAATCATCTGCCCTTCGGCGTGCGCCTCTCCCTGTCCGATTACCGGCAGCAGGACACGCTGATCAACCTGCCCCTTTACGCCGTCTCCGTCTTGTCGTCCGTCATCGAAGACCGCAGGACACAGGAACATTCGTAACCACCTATGCAAAATCCGTAACGCGTTTCCGCATTTTGCCGATTTGACATAGGAAAAACGCGTCAATTCCGCGTCAAAACGGGCTGAAAAGGGGGAAAATCGGCGGCTCCGGCACATGGAGAAAAAGGAGTAAAAGGACAGACCGCGTCTAACCTTTACAGTTTTATGCCGGTTAAAAATAAGGCGGCCGATGCCTAATAACCGGGGTATTTCTAAAATCGAGCGTTCGTTTCGTTATCTTTCTAACTGCACCAGGAAAAAGACGCCCCGGCTTCGTCCCTTTTTTGAAGGAATTTTCACAAGGGAATCGGTGCCGCATCAGCGGCGGGAGAAGCAGGGCTTCTGCCTTTTGTACACAAATTTTTTCGCGCCAGTTTTTATCGCTATGGACAGGAGGGGAGGGATGGCCCATGGCTATGGCACAGGTCATGACGCCGCTCGGCGCGGTATGGCTCGCCGCGGATGAGGAAGGCCTCTGCGGGCTCTGGTTCGAAGGAAGCCGGCATGCGCCCCGGACGCTCCCCGGCGGGCGCGGCGGGGCGGACGCCATCGAGGCGGCCCGGCGGTGGCTCGCGGTGTATTTTTCCGGCCGCCGGCCGGACTTCACGCCGCCGCTCCATCTCACGGGCACCGCGTTTCAGCGGGCGGTGTGGCGGCGGCTCCTCGCCATCCCCTACGGCACGACGGCGACTTACGGCGCGTTGGCGGCGGACCTCGCGCAGGAACGGGGCCCCGCGAAACTGTCGGCACAGGCTTTGGGCGGCGCGGTGGGCCGCAATCCCGTGTCGCTCATCGTGCCGTGCCACCGCGTGGTGGGCGCTTCAGGAAGCCTCACTGGCTATGCGGGCGGCCTCGAGCGGAAGGCGGCGCTCCTCCGGCTGGAAGGATTCGACATGGCGCGGTTCCATTTCCCAAAGCCGCGAAAAAAATAAAAGGGCGGTCCCCTGAGGGGCCGTCTTTTTTTGCGGGCTTTTTTCCGCCACATTCATTAGAGAGATTACGCGCGGGAAAGTGCGGACACGCCCCTTCCCTTTCCGCCGGCCGCTTTCGCAGGGCGTAAGCTGAAATCATAAAGGAAATACAGAGTTGCAGCAGCAGAATGCATGGGAGGTGCCTATGAAACGGAACATGCGGCGGGTACGCCGGGGCTTCACACTGATCGAGCTGATGATCGTGGTGGCAATCATCGGGATTCTGGCGGCGGTGGCCGTGCCGAGCTTCATCGACGCGACGGACGAAGCGCGGGCGGCGCGCATCCAGGCGGATCTGTCCACCATCGGCTCGGCGGTGGAAATTTACTACGCGAAGAATGGGAGCTACCCGTCGGCGCTGACCGATCTGGTGGCGGATTCGGCGGACGGCCGGGGCGGCTATCTCCGGGCGGAACCGAAGCCGCCGGTGGAGGGAGACACGTACAACCTGAACAGCACGTCCGGCGAGGTGACGTACACGTACAACGGCGTGACCTATTCGTCCTTCGGCACCACGTCGGAGAACGGATGACCCGCCGTCTGCTCCGCTGCCCGGTCCCCGTCCTTGCCGCAGCGGCGGCAGGGCTTCTCGCGGCCGTCCTCTCGGCAGTGCGTTCCCCGTGGAGCGGCGCGGTTTTCGTGCTGCTCCTTGCCGGGGCGGCGTGGGAAGACGGCCGCACGGGGTATATTTCCGACGGCTGGTCCCTCGCGCTCGCGGCGGGCGGCCTGTCCCGCTGGATGACCGGCGGTTCATGGCCGGACCTTTTCGCCGCGGGGCTCCTGTTCCTCATCCTGTGCGTCCTTGCCCGGTGCGGCGCGGCGGGCGGCGGCGATGCGCCTCTGGCGGGCGCGGCGGCGCTGTGGCTCCCATGGGAGGGGACGCTTCTTTTCGCGTGGGGCGCGTGCGTGCTGGGCGGCCTCGCCGGCGCGGCGCTCCTCCTCACGAAGCGGAAACGCCTGCGCGACGACCTGCCGTTCGCGCCGTTTCTCTGTTTGTCCGGAGGTGCCGCCTATGTCTGGGGCGAATCGCTGTGGACCGCATGGCTGTCCCTGTGGTAAGCGGCGGGGCCTGCTCCTGCTGGAAGCGCTGCTCCTTGCGGGCATCACGGCGCTCGCCGCGGGACTGCTCCTGCCTTCCATGGCGGACTGGATGGAAGAGCGGCGGCTCGATCTGGCCGCGGCGGAGGCGAGCGCTCTCATCCGCACCGTGCAGGCGGATGCGAAAAACGGAGACGCGCAGTACCCCGGGACACTGACAAGGGAATATAAAGAATTGTATCTGCAACAACGAGGCAATCACATTTACTATTACTGCCGCCGAGGCGTACAAAGCACGCCGCCGACAGGCTATTTTCCGACCGATATTTTTATACAGCCGGATTCCGTAATTCTTCGGTTCGACAAAGATGTGTTTGCCGGGAAAAGCGATGATTTTCAATTTGAATTATATAGTCTATCGTCCGATACCGCGCGCAAGGTGGTCGTCTCCATGTATACAGGGCGGGTGCGCGTGGAGACGGTGCCGCGCTGAGAGCACAAAAAAAGACCGCCTCGCGGCGGCCCGTTTCACCGGTCGGCCCGGTGCAGGCAGGTGCTGAGGCGGGTGGGCACGCTCCGCGGCCCCCGCACGGCGAAGACTCCGTATGTCTTCAAAAGGGACAGCGGGAACTGCGAAGGTTCGTAATGCTGCCGCTTCTGGATCTTCATCACCCGCCGGATGGTGAGGTGCTCGTCCTGGTAGTCGTACGGGAGATCCGTCTCGAGGACGCGGCACTGCCAGCACACCGCGGACACCGGCGCGCCCATGTAGAGGAAGACCGTGTCGCCCGGCCGGACGGAGCTGCTCTGTTTCCAGGTGATGACGTCGGAAGCGGCGAACGCCGCGTCCACGTCGAAATAGGCGGGGTTCGCCGGGACGAGCCATTCTTTCGGCGCGCGGGACTTCGCCGCCTTCCGCTTTTTCTCCGCCGCACGCCAGCTCGCGTCCAGCACGGCGCAGATCTCCGACAGCGGCACCGTCCCGTCGAGAAGGACCGCCGTCCATGTGCGGGACGAGAGATGGTACCCCGGCAGATACCCCGGCCGGCGCAGAAGGTCGTCCCGGAGAAACGGGTCGTCCACCTTCACGTCGAGGATGTCCGCACGCTCCGCCCCGCCAAGACCCAGCCGGTCCCGCGGCACGTCCATGATGAGGCCGTACCATTTCCCGCTGTCCGGCCGGCGCAGCACCGCGTAGCGCGGGAAGCGCTCCCACAGATATTCCGGCTCCGTCCCGTAACAGTCCTCTGCATAGGCGAGGACGCCTTCGCGGAGAGACTCGCTCATACCGATCACCTGCTTTCCTGTTTCTTTGGATGAATCATACCCCCGCCGCCGGCGGATGACAAGGAGGGACTGCCCATGAAACGAAGAAACGGCCTGCTCCTTCTGTGGGTGCAGATGGCGTCGTGCCTTCTCCTCATCCTCGGCGGGAGCACGCTCGCCCTCACCGCCGCGGCGGCCCGGGCGGAAGCGCGCGCGGCAGAGACGGCGGACATGACGCTTCTCGCGGAGGAAGCGATGGAAACGATGAAATATAACGAGCGCTTCGACGCATCGCTCCCCATCCCGCAGGAGGCAGAGCGGAACGGAAAGCGCTACGCGGTGGAGGCCCGCCGGGAAGCCGCGTCCCCCGCGGGACTCCCGTGCACGGCGGCGGCCGTCACGGTCACGGCAGAACGCGGCGGGTCCGTCACGTTCCGTGCGGTCATCGGGCCGGCGGAGGAGGCCGCGCCATGAAGCGGCGGGGCTTTCTCTTTCTGGACGCGCTCCTCGCGCTCGCCCTCACGGCGTCGCTCGCGGCGGCCGTCTTTCCCGCAGTCGCACAGACGGCGGGCGCGTCCGCCGCGCTGGAGCGGCGTCTCCACAGCGAGGAGAGCGCCCTCTTCGCGTGCGATTACATCACGGACAAGATCCGCCACTCCCGGAAGCGCGCGGATGGCACGGCGGGCCCCGCGACTTCGTATAAGGTGGCCGCCATCGCCGCAGACGGTCGGCTCCGCCCCTACACCTTTCTTGTAGAGGAAAAGGAATGGAAGCTCAAGCTGTACACGGGGCGGAAACAGCCCATCACCGGCGGCGAGGAGCCTCTCCTGTACGAGGTGCGCCCTCTCGGGGAGGCGTCTTATTTCCGGACCGAATCCGGCGGGCTGGTGCATCTGGCCTACGAACTCCGGCGGCACGGGGCGGCGGACCACTTCGCCGTGGAGACAGCCGTGCTCCCGCTGGAGGATTATTTCCTCGTAGGTGAGCCCTATGCGTAGGCGGCGCGGCGTGCTCGCCCTGTGGCTCCTGCTCGCGTTCTCCGGACTGGCGGCGGCCGCGGCGGGCCTCGTCTCGGCGGCGGCGCACACAGGCCGCACGGCGGAGCGGTACCGCGAAGGGCTGGCCGCGCAGTACGCCGCGGAGAGCGGAGCCGTGTGGGGCCTCCTGTATATAAAGGAGTATGGACTGGCGGAAGAGCATCGCGCGTCCTTTCCCTGCGGGCCGGGCACGGAGACGGAGGTGCGCCTCGTGCGCGCAGCGGAAGAAGAAACGCCGGAAGAAGCGGCGCACTGGACCGGCACGGTGTACGCCCGCGGCCTCGAGACCGCGTCGGGCGTGCTCCGGTATACGGTGCTCACGGTGGATGTGGCGGAGGACGGCGGCCGCACGGTGACGGTGAAGGAGGCAGGCAATGAAAAATGGTAAGCGGCTGTTGTGCGTCCCCGGCGCGGAGCGCGTCTGGTTCGCCCTGCTGGACGGAGGCGCAGTGCAGGACGGATTCTTCCTGCCGGTTTCACGGGAAACAGCGCCGGCCTCTCTCTTTCGCGAAGCGGCGGCCCGCTGTCCCGCGGCCGGACGGGTGCGCCTCGCCGTGACCTTCCCGGACGTCCGTGCGGAGAGCCGCCGCTTCCCCGCCATGACGGAGGACGAGCTCGCCGAGACCCTGCGCTGGGAGGCGGACCGCCTCTTCCGCACGGACGCGCCGCTCGCCATGGACTGGACCGCCGTCTCCCTCGGCCCGGACGGCTGGGACGTGACCGCCGCGGCGGTGAGAGAAGACACACTCCGCCCGTGGGCCGAAGGGGCGCGCGCCGCGGGCCTGCGCCTGTCTGAAGCGGTCCCGCCCGTCCCGGCGGCGGACGAATGCCTCGTCCTCATCGGCCGCCGGCACGGGGCGGCGCTGTACCGGGAAGGCGGCGGCCTCGCAAAGCGCCGCTTCGATGCTGGGACCGCCCCGGCGCTCTCCGATTTCCTCGCGGAACACGGCCTTTCCGCGGTGCCGCTCCCGCTGGCGGACTGCCGGGCGGAAGACTGGGCCGCTCTCGCCGGGGCAGCGTTCCCGGACAGGCCGGACTATGACAAAGCCCTCCGCGCATGGGCGCGCCGCCTCGCCGGACCGCCTGCGATGAATCTGGCTTTCCCCGAAGACCGGGACCAGCCCTTCTTTTCCCGCCGGACGCGGTGGCTCCGCCTGGCGCAGGGCGCGTGCCTCGCCTTCGCCCTGGCGGCGCTCTGCTTCGGCGCGTCCTGGGTCCGCGCGGGAGAGGCCCTCGCCGCGGAAGAGACGCGGGCCGCCGGCCTCACCGACGCCTGGCGCGCCATGGCCGCCGTGCAGAAAGCGGACGCCGCCTGCCGGGCCGCCCGGGAAGAAGGGCGCGCCTTCATCGAATCCGACCCGCACTGGGAGCAGAAGCTCCTCTCGCTCTCCGAAGCCCTGCCCGCGGGCGTCACCCTCCGGAAGATCACCTCGGACGGCGGGCGCATCCGCCTCGAAGGGGCCGCCGCCGAGAGCCGCGCCGTGCCGGAATTCCAGAGCCGCCTCTCCGCGGCGTGGGGGACGCCCTGCCGCGTGGAGTCCCTCCGCCGCGAAGCGGGGCTCCCTTTCGTGCGCTTCGCTCTCCTATGCACGCCCGCGGCGGGAGGCGCTTCATGATCCGCCTGCCCCATCCCTCACTGTCCCGGGACCGGCAGACGGCGCTCTTCGCCGCGGCGGCGGTCGTCTTCCTCACCCTTGCCGTCCTCTTCTGCCGCGCTGCCGGGCGGGCGGAGGGGCGGGCTGCTTCCCTTGCCGCGCGGAACGACGCGTCGGCCGCCTTCGCCGCTGCCCCGCGGGCGGCTCCTGCCGATCCCTTCGCCTTCCCCGCCTCGGATTTCCTCGCCCTGCCGGACCGTCTCCGCGGCGGCGCACAGATCGAAGAAGTCTCCGAAGAGCCTCCGCAGGCGGAAGCCGCCGGGGACATTTTGAAAATGAAACTCACCGGAGCCGGAAATTTCGCACAGGTCCTCTCCCTTTTTGATATAATACAAAAAAAGCATTGGGTATCCGCAGACCTCCTCCGCCTGGAGCGGGAGGGAGACCGCCTCGCCTTCGAGCTGGAGCTCTGCGCGTACCGGAGCAGAGGTACCTATGAAGAAGAGAAACATCGTACTGATCGGTCCGATGGGCACGGGGAAGAGCCGCGCCGCAAAGATTCTCGCTGATGGCCTCGGCTGGCAGCTGGCGGACACGGACCGCATCATGGAGCGGATGACCGGGGAAAAGATCGCCGACTACTGGCGCAATGCCGGACCGGAGGCATTCGCCGAGACGGAAATGGACATCATCAATCACGTGCGCTACTATCACGAAGCGGTCATCGCCATGGGCGGCAATTTCCCCATGACGGAAGAGAAGTTCCGCCTTCTTTCCGAGCACGGGCTGGTGATCCTCCTCGTGGCGCGCCCCTTCCGCCTGGCGGAGCGCGTGTCGAAGCGCATCGGGAAGCGGCCCACCATGGACTACTCCAATGTGGACGGCTTCGTGCGCCGCATGAGGAACCAGTGGGAATCGTGGAAGCCGCGGGCGGACGCCGTCTTCAATACGACGAACCGCCATCCCGCGCAGACCGCGCTTCTCATCGCCCGCTTCATCGACCGCCATCACATCGAATTCATCAAACGCCACGAACGGGACAGATACGACAGGAGATAACATGAAACGCATCGCTTTCCTCACCAGCGGCGGCGACTCGCCCGGCATGAACGCCGCCATCCGCAGCATCCTCCGGAGCGCCGCTTCCCGCGGCATCGAGACGTGGGGCGTCTTCCGCGGCTACGAAGGGCTCCTCGCCGGCGACATGATCCGCCTCGGCTGGCGCGACGCCGGCGGCATCGTCCACCACGGCGGCACGGTGCTGAAGACCGCCCGCTGCCCCGCCTTCCGCGAAAAGGCCGCGCAGGAGCGGGCCGCCGCCCTCCTCCGGGAGAAGGAGATCGACGCGCTCATCGTCATCGGCGGCGACGGCTCCATGGCCGGGGCGGCCGCCCTCGAAGCGCTGGGCACCGCCACGGCCACCGTCCCCGCCACCATCGACAACGACATGTGCGGCACGGAAGAGACCATCGGCTACGACACCGCGGTGAACACCGTCCTCGAGGCGGTCGCCCGCATCCGGGACACCGCCGCCTCTCACGACCGGGCCGCGGTGGTGGAAGTGATGGGCCGCCACGCCGGGCACATCGCCCTCGCGGCTGGCCTCGCCGGCGGGGCGGAGTTCACCCTCGTGCCGGAAGTGCCCTTCTCGAAGGAGACCATCGCCGCCGCGCTCACGGACATGCAGAAGGAAGGCCGTACGAACAGCATCATCATCTGCGCCGAAGGCGCCGCAGACGGGCAGGCCCTCGCCCGGTGGCTCCGGGACGCCACGGGCATCGACGTATGCGCCACCATCCTCGGCTACATCCAGCGGGGCGGCGCGCCCACCGCGCGGGACGCGCTCCTCGGGGCAGTGCTCGGCGCAGCCGCCGTGGACGGGCTCGCCGAAGGCCGCCGGGGATTCCTCGCGGGATTCCGGAACAGCCGGACCCACATCATTTCCTATGAAGAAGCGTTCCGCGAGACGCGCGAATTCTATCAGGCGGGGTACGATCTCGCCATGCGGATCGGCGCGGGACGCTCCGTCCATCCGTGATCTCAGCGCAGGCAGCGGCCCTGCGCTTTTTCATTTGACAGACGTCCCGCCGTTGCTTATATTACATTTGTAAGTGACAGACGGCGCAGGACATGTCCTGCTTTTCTCTGCGGGAAAGGAGACCGGCGATGCTCAAAGCGTACAAGCACGATGAGAACCACGCGCTCTGCGAGATTGACCTCGACCTGGCCGAGAAAGGCTCGTGGATCAACTGCGCCTCCCCCACGGAAGAAGAACTCCACCGCCTGCAGGCCCTGTCCGGCATCCCGGTGGACGTCCTGCAGACCGCCCTCGACCGGGAGGAACGGTCCCACGTCGAGCTGGAGGACGAATACATCTTCGTCGTCGTGAATACGCCGGTCGTCCTCGAGCAGGACGAGTACGACGCCCTGCCGCTCGGCATCTTCATCACGCGGAATTTCTTCATCACCGTGTGCCTCGAAGAGAGCGTCGTCCTGGGAAAATTCCTCGCGAATACGTCCGTCTCCTTCCACACCTACAAGAAGACCCGCTTCCTCTTCCAGATCCTGTCCACCGCCTCGTCGTCCTTCCTGTATTTCCTGCAGCAGATCTACAAGAAGACCGACCTCATCGAGGACCAGGTGCGGAAGTCCATGCAGAACAAAGAGCTCTTCCGCATGCTGGAGCTGCAGAAATCCCTGACGTACTTCAACTTCGCCCTCCACGCGAATGAAAACGTCATGGAGCGCCTGCTCCGCCTGCGCACAAGCAACATGAACTCTCTCCTCAAGATGTACGAGGAAGACGAGGACCTCCTCGAAGACGTGATCATCGAAAACAAGCAGGCCCTCGAAATGGTGGAGATCTATACGAACATCCTCATGTCCATGATGGACGCCTTCTCCTCCATCATCTCGAACCGCCTGGCGCAGATCATGAAATTCCTCACGTCCATGACGATCCTCCTCGCGGTGCCCACCCTTGTGTACAGCCTGTGGGGCGTGAACGTCCCCGTGCCCATGGGAGACTCCCCCATGGGATTCATGAGCCTCATCCTCTTCGGCGTGCTCTTCACCATCGTCGTGGCGTACGTCCTCTGGAAGAAGGATATGCTCTGAGCCTCCCCTTCCCGCGCGGGAGGATTTTTTCATGCGCGGCGGCGCGCCCCTTCCCGCGGCGGATTTCATTGACACTCCCCGCGGATTTTTGTATGATTAAAAGGGAATAAATTTTTCCGATTCCATCGCTCCCCGCCTGCGGGGCGTTTTTTGTTTTCAGAGGGGAAGGATGACCATTGACGAAGCAGTATGATGTGATCATCATCGGCGCGGGGCCGGCGGGCATCTTCACCGCGCTGGAGCTGGCCGGCACGGGCGCGTCGATCCTCATCGCCGAGAAGGGACTGGACATCCGGGAACGCGCGGCGCTCAATCAGGACCGCACCGCCCCCGCAAAGGACCGGCGCACGAACCTCGTCTCCGGCTGGGGCGGCGCGGGCGCTTTCTCCGACGGCAAGCTCACGCTCACCACGGAGTACGGCGGCAACCTGGACGACTACATGAACAAAGGGGAGCTGGCCCGCCTCATCGCCTACGTGGACAGCGTGTACTGCCGCTACGGCGGCGCGGACCGCAAGATCTACGGCGACGAATACAAAGAGGAGCTGCACGCGCTGAAGCGGCGCGCCGCGGCGGCGGACCTGGCCTTCATCCCCGCTCGCATCCGCCATCTGGGCACCGACGTGAACAGCCGGATCCTCGAGCACATGCGGGACGCGCTCCCGCCGAACGTGGCGGTGCGCTGCCGCACCGCCGTGGACGAGATCCTCGTGGAAGACGGCCGGGCGGCGGGCGTCCGCATCGGCGGCGAAACCATCCGCGCGAAGTACGTCGTGGCCGCGCCGGGACGCGAGGGCGCGGAGTGGCTCCGGAAGGAAGCGGCGCGGCTGGGCCTCTCCACCGCGTCGAACGCCGTGGACATCGGCGTCCGGGTGGAGTCCCCGGCGGAGGTGTACGAGCCGATCACGGACATCTGCTACGAGTCGAAGCTCATCTACTACAGCCGCCGCTTCGATGACCGGGTGCGCACGTTCTGCATGAATCCCTACGGATTCGTCGTGGCGGAGAACAACGACGGCCTCCAGACGGTGAACGGCCACAGCTACGCCCACAAGCGGAGCGCCAACACGAACTTCGCCGTCCTCGTGTCGAAGCAGTTCACCGAACCGTTCAAGGAGCCCATCGCCTACGGCAAGTACATCGCCTCGCTGGCGAACATGCTGGGCGGCGGCCCCATCGTGCAGCGCCTGGGCGATCTCCGGGACGGCCGGCGCTCCACGGCTGAGCGCATCCGCCGCGGCCTCGTGCGGCCCACCATGCCGAGCGCCACGCCGGGCGACCTGTCGCTGGTCCTGCCGTACCGCTTCCTCACGGACATCATGGAGATGTTCGAGGCGCTCGACGAGATCGCGCCGGGGGCCAATTCCCGCCATACGCTGCTGTACGGCGTGGAAGTCAAATTTTATTCTTCCCGCATGGAGCTGTCCTACGAGCTGGAGACGAAGATCGAGAACCTCTTCGCCATCGGAGACGGCGCGGGCATTACGAGAGGTCTCGCGCAGGCCTCCGCGGCGGGCGTCGTCGTCGGCCGGGAAATCTGCGCGCGTGAAGGAAAACCGAAGGGAGACATAGAATGATACCGAGATATACCCGTCCTGTGATGGAAAAGATCTGGAATGAAAGAAACGAATGGCAGACCATGCTCGATGTGGAGATCGCCGCGTGCGAAGCGAACGCCGAGCTGGGCCGCATCCCGAAGGAAGCGGTGGACGTCATCAAGGCGAAGGCCGACTTCGACGTGGACCGCATCCATGAGATCGACGCGGAGATCAACCACGACATCATCGCCTTCCTCACCTGCGTGGGCGAGCACGTGGGCGACGAAGCGAAGTACATCCACATGGGCCTCACCTCCACCGACGTGAAGGACACCGGCCTGTGCGTGCAGCTCTCCCAGGCGTCCGACGTCATCCTGGACGACCTCCAGCGCCTCGCGGACGTGCTGAAGCGCCGCGCGGTGGAATTCAAGCACACCCCCACCATCGGCCGCACCCACGGCGTCCACGCCGAGCCCACCACCTTCGGCCTGAAGCTCCTCCTCTGGTACGCCGAGACCCTGCGCAACATCGACCGCATGAAGCACGCCGCGGACAACATGCGCGTGGGCAAGCTCTCCGGCGCGGTGGGCACCTATGCGGACATCGACCCCTACGTGGAAGAATACGTATGCAAGAAGATGGGCCTCCGCCGCGAAGACATCGCCACCCAGGTGGTGCAGCGCGACCATCACGCGGAATACATGGCCACCCTCGGCGTCATCGCCTCCACGCTCTCCCAGATCGCCCTCGAAGTGCGCCACCTCCAGCGCACCGAAGTGCGGGAAGCGGAAGAATATTTCAGCCCGAAGCAGAAAGGCTCCTCCGCGATGCCGCACAAGCGGAACCCCGTCCGGAGCGAACGCATCTGCGGCATGGCCCGCCTCATCCAGGGCTACGTCGTGCCGGCCTTCGAGAACGTGCCGCTCTGGCATGAACGGGACATCTCCCACTCCTCTGTGGAGCGCGTCATCCTCCCCGACGCGACCACCGCGCTCGACTACATCCTGAACGAGACGACGAACCTCATCGACAAGCTCCTCGTCTATCCGGAAAAGATGCTCGCCGACCTGAATCTCACCGGCGGCCTCATCTACAGCCCGCGGGTGCTCCTCGCCCTCGTCGCGAAGGGCGCGTACCGCGACACGGCGTACCGCTGGGTGCAGCGCAACGCCATGAAGCGCTGGCTCCAGGGCGAAGATTTCTATGAAAACCTCTGCAAGGACGAAGACGTGCGCAAGTACCTCACCCCGGAAGAAATCAAGGCCTGCTTCGACTACCGCCCGATGCTCGCCCACGTGGACGAGATTTTCGCCCGGTTCGGCCTCTGATCCCCGAAAGATGAAAATCCCTGTGCTATAATACAAGACGTAATGAAGGGCACAGGCCCGAGCAGTATTGGAAGAAACGGAAGGAAGCATCCTATGGCTACAGCAATGGTTATCGGCGCTCAGTGGGGCGACGAAGGCAAAGGCAAAATCGTAGACTACCTGGCGGCGAAAGCCGACGTGGTCGTCCGCTCCCAGGGCGGCAACAACGCGGGGCACACCGTCGTGGTGGACGGCAAGGCCTACCCGCTCCGCCTCATGCCGAGCGGCATCATGTATCCCGGCACCGTCTGCGTCGTCGGCACCGGCGTCGTCATCGATCCGAAGAGCCTCATCGAGGAGATGAACCGTCTGAAGGAACAGGGCATCGACGTGTCCAACCTGCAGATCTCCACCCGCGCCCACATCGTATTCCCGTACCACGTCCGCCTGGATGAAGCGGAAGAAGCGCGCAAGGGCAGCCGCAAGATCGGCACCACGAAGAACGGCATCGGCCCGTGCTACGCGGACAAAATCAACCGCATCGGCATCCGCATCTGCGACCTCATGGACAAAGACGTCTTCGCGGAAAAGCTGAAATACAACGTGGAGCAGAAGAACATGCTCCTGGAGCGCCTCTACGGTGCGGAAGGCTTCGACTATGAGTCGATGCTCGCCGACTACCTCGGCTACGCGGAGATCCTCCGCCCCTTCGTGAAGGACACGAACCACACGGTGCACGCCCTCGTCGCGGAAGGCAAGAACATCCTCTTCGAAGGCGCGCAGGCCACGATGCTCGACTGCGACAACGGCACTTATCCGTACGTCACCAGCTCCCATCCGATCGCCGGCGGCGCATGCGTGGGCGCAGGCATCGGCCCGCACCTCATGCAGAACATCTTCGGCGTGGTGAAAGCCTACAGCACCCGCGTGGGCGAAGGCCCCTTCCCGACGGAGCTCCACGACGAGACCGGCGACCACATCCGCGAGAAAGCGCACGAATACGGCACCGTCACCGGACGGCCGCGCCGCGTGGGCTGGCTCGACGCGCGGGCCGTGCGCTACGCCGCGTTCCTCAATACCTTCGACTATCTGGCCATCACCCGCCTCGATATCCTGGACGACATGGACGAGATCAAAGTATGCGTCGGCTACGAATACGAAGGCAGAGAACTGGAAGAATACCCGGCGGATCTGGCGCTCCTCGAAAAAGTAAAGCCCATCTACCGCGTATTCCCCGGCTGGAAGACTTCCATCAGCGGCATCCGCTCCTACGGCGACCTGCCGGAAAACTGCCGGTACTATCTGGAACAGATTTCCGCGCTCATCGGCGTGCCGCTGGGCATCATCAGCGTCGGCCCGTCCCGCGAGCAGACCATCGTGCTCAAGGACGTATTCTGATCCGAAACGGAAAAGCTCATGCTTCGGCATGGGCTTTTTTCTTTGGCCCGCATATGGCAGATTGGCCGGCAGGCAGGAACGCGGACGCAGGGGAGAGCCGGGAGGGAAAGGCCGGCGTCTCCCATTTGGCGCGGCACCGCCCGCGGGGTATACTGTCAGGAGATGAAATTCTGACGAAAGGAGGCGTCCCATGCATCGGTTCTCCGCCGCGCTGCGGCAGTTCTTCCGCCGGCAGACGGTCTTCTGCGCCGCCTTCCTGCTGGCGTTCGCCTCGGCGCTGGCCGTGCCGCCGGACGCGGCGTACCTGTCGTACCCGGACTTCCGCACGCTGGGCCTCCTTTTCTGCCTCATGAGCATCGTGGCGGGTTTCCGGTCGCTCGGTGTTTTTCTCGTGCTGGGCGAGTCGCTCCTCGCGCGGGCGCGGACCCTGCGGCGGCTTTCCCTCACGCTGGTGCTGCTCTGCTTTGCGAGCAGCATGGTCATCACGAACGACGTGACCCTCATCACGTTCATCCCTTTCACGCTCCTCATTTTCCGGCGCATCGGAGAGGGGCGCCGGGCGCTCACGCTCACCGTGCTGGAGACCATCGCCGCAAACCTGGGCAGCATGGCCACGCCCATCGGCAATCCGCAGAACATCTACCTCACGTCCGTGTCGCGCCTCTCCATGGGGGACTTCGCCTGGGCGGTCCTGCCATACGCGACGCTCTCCCTCGTACTGCTTGCCGCGGCGGCCCTGCGGGGCGGCAATGCGCGCTTTGCCGGCGCGGGTCCCCTCGGCGGGGACGCGGAGCGGAAGCCGCTCTTCCCGGCGCTCCTGCCGTACCTCGCGCTGCTTGCGCTGGCGCTCCTCGTGGTGTTCCGCGCGCTGCCCTGGGAGCCGGTGTGCGCCGTCACCGCGGCGGCCGTCTTCCTCCTCGACCGGCGGCTCTTCCGCGGCGTGGACTGGTTCCTGCTCCTCACCTTCCTGTGCTTCTTCGTCTTCGTGGGCAACGTGCGGCGGCTCCCGGAAGTGAACGCGCTCCTCACCGCGCTCGTGGCGGGCCGGGAGCTCTGGGCGGGGCTCCTCGCGAGCCAGGTCATCAGCAACGTCCCTGCGGCGGTGCTCCTCTCGGGCTTCACCGCGGACTACGGAGCGCTTCTCACCGGGGTGAACCTGGGCGGCCTCGGCACCCTCGTGGCGTCGCTGGCAAGCCTCATCACGTTCCAATTCTACGCGGCGGTCTATCCGTACAAGAAGGCGGCCTTCCTGAAGGTCTTCACCCTGTGGAATCTGGCCTTCCTCGGACCACTCTGCGCGCTCGCCGCCGTCCTCGCATAAATCCGACGGATTCGTTATCTCTGTAACATGGATTTCTTTTCCTTACAGCTCCGGGGCGCGCCCCGGATTTTTTCATGACCGCTACAATGAAAGAAACAGGAGGCGAATCCCAATGAAACGATACCGGTACAAAGCGTTCCGCGCGAACGGCGCGGCGGTCACGGGCACGCTCCCCGCGGCCAGCGCGGAAGAGGCGGCGCGCACCCTGCGGGAGCGGGGCTGCACGGTGGCCCGGCTCCGCCCGGTGCGCGTCCTCTTCCCGCAGCTTCTCTCCAGGCGGACGCTCGCGCTCTTCTGCCGGGAGTGGGCGTCGCTCCTCTCGGCGGGCCTCCCCATGACGGAAGCGCTCGCGGTCATCGCGGGGCACGGGCGGCGCGCGGCGCGGCAGACCTTCGCGGACCTCGCGGCGACCGTCGCCTCCGGGCAGACCGCGGCCGGCGCCTGCCGCCAGAGCGGCGCGTTCCCGCCCTTCTTCCTTGCCATGGTCGCCGTTGGCGAGCAGAGCGGCACACTCCCGGAGCAGCTCCGCCGCCTAGGCGCGTACTACGAGAAAAGCGCCCGCCTGCGCCGGCAGTTCCTCGCCGCGCTGGCCTATCCCGCGTTCGTGCTGTGCCTCGCGTCGGCGGTGTTCCTCCTCGTCCTCACGGTGATCCTGCCGTCGTTCGCCCTCCTCTTCGAATCGCTGGGCCTGCCGCTGCCCGCCGTCACGGCGCAGGCGCTCGCCCTCGGCCTTTTCCTCCGGCAGTACGGCCCCGCGCTCCCCGCGGGCCTCCTCCTCATCGGCCTTGCGCTCTTCCTGTGGCGGCGCACCGCGCAGGGACGGGCGGTATGGGACCGGCTCCTTTTCCGCTCCCGCTTCGTGCGCCGCCTTTTCCTCATCCGCTTCTGCGCCGCTCTCTCGGCGCTCCTCCGGAGCGGGGCTCCGCTCTCCGACGCGCTCCGCCTGACGGAAGCCGCCGCGGGGAACGGAGAAGGCAAACGGCGCATCCGGCGGACGGAAGCCGCCCTCGCGAGCGGGTCCGGCTTCGCGGAAAGCCTCGCCGCGGCCGGCCTGTCCTCCCCGGCGCTCGACCCCATGGCCGCCGCGGGCGAAGCGGGCGGAGAACTCCCGGAATTCCTCGGCGAAGCGGCGCGCCTCATGGCGGAAGAGACCGGGCGCGTCCTCGCCCGGTGGAAAGCCCTCCTCGAGCCGGCGCTCCTCCTCTTCGTGGGCGGCCTCACCGCGGCGGTGGTCTTCACGGTGATGATCCCCCTCTTCACCGCCGCCGGCCGGGGCCTGCCGTGACGCCGTTTCTCCCTATCGGGTGTGATATAATAGGGCAAACGGCCGAAAAGGCCCAGAAAGGACCACCATTATGAAAGATTCGGATATACACCGGAAGAAAAAGAGGTCGTCTCCCTTGAAGAAGATCCTCCTGTTTCTCCTCGTCATCGTGCTCATCATCACCTGCGGCGCCGCCGCGGGCTTTCTCTCCGCCGTGTGGGGCGGCCTGCCGGACGTGTCCCGCACCATGACGCCGGACGCCTCCTCGCAGGTCTTCGACCGCAAGGGCCGGCTCATCACCACCATCCACGCGGAAGAGAACCGCCTCCCCGTGCCGCTGTCGCAGGTGCCGGAAGACCTGCAGCACGCGTTCATCGCGGCGGAGGACGTGCGTTTCTACGAGCACCACGGCATCGACCCGCGGGGCATCCTCCGCGCGGTGTACAATAACATCATTTCCGGCGACGCCACCGGACAGGGCGGCAGCACCATCACCCAGCAGCTCGCGCGGAACGCCTTCCTCACGCAGGAGCAGACCCTGAAGCGCAAGCTTCTCGAAGCGGTGCTCGCCATCGAGATCGAGCGGAAATACACGAAGGACGAGATCCTCGAGATGTACATGAACCAGATCTACTTCGGCCAGGGGTGCTACGGCATCCAGACCGCGTCGAAGGTGTACTTCGGCAAGGACGTGAAGGACCTCGACCTGGCGCAGTGCGCGCTCATCGCGGGCCTGCCGAACAGCCCGAACTACTACTCGCCGTTCCGCAGCGTGGAAGCGGCGAAATCCCGTCAGGCCGTCGTCCTCGACCAGATGGCGAAATACGGCTACATCACGAAGGACGAGGCGGAAGCGGCCAAGCAGGCCGACCTCCATCTGGCGAAGCCCGACGCGGGCGGCACCGGCGCGACGGCCTCGTATTTCCTCTCGTACATCGTGCAGGAGCTCTCCGACAAGTACGACTCCGAGGCCATCTATAAAGAAGGTCTGCAGGTCTACACCACCCTCGACCTGGACATGCAGAAAGCCGCCGAAGCGGCGGTGAAGCAGGACCTGCCCGAAGGATTCAAGGATGAGAACGGCCTCACCCAGCCGCAGGGCGCCGTGCTCGCCCTCGAGGCGAAGACCGGCCACATCCTCGCCATGGTGGGCGGCCGCGGGGAAGACCACTTCAACCGCGCCGTGCAGATGATCCGCCAGCCGGGCTCCTCCTTCAAGCCCTTCACCTACGTGACCGCCCTCGAGAAGGGCCGGCACTCCTACACCCTCATCGACAATAAGAAAGTCACCTTCGCCGGCGGCTGGACGCCGAAGAACTACGACGGCACCTTCAGCGGGCAGGTGACTCTCCACGACGCGCTGGTAGACTCCCTGAACGTCCCCACCATCAATCTGGCGAACGACGTGGGCATCGCCGACGTCATCCAGACCGCGAAGGACTGCGGCATCTCCACCCTCGTAGACAGCGGGGAATACAGCGACGTGAACCTTGCCGCCTCCATCGGCGGCCTCACCCGGGGCGTCACCCTGTGGGATATGGCGAAAGCGTACAGCGTCTTCGCCAACGACGGCCTCCTCGTGGAGCCCATGGCCATCGTGAAAGTGCTCGACCGGAACGGCAACGTCCTCGAAGACCATGAGACGCCCGCCGCCGGCCGGCAGGTGCTGAAGGAAGACGCCGTGCAGGAGCTGAACAGCATCCTGCAGGACGCCGTGCTCCACGGCACGGGCGGCGGCGCGTACATCGGCCGCCCCATGGCCGGCAAGACGGGCACCACCGACGATGAGCACGACGCATGGTTCATCGGCTACACGCCGGACGTGGTGGCCGCCGTCTGGGTGGGCGACGACAATTCGTCCAACGCCGGCTACACCGGCGGCACCCTTCCCGCCACCATCTGGCGCGACTTCATGAGTCAGGCGCTGGCGAATACGCCGGCCGCGTCCTTCAAGCTCTCCGAAGCGGCCCGCGAGCGCATGGCCGCAGCCGCCGCGGAAGCGAAGAAAGCCGAAGAGGCGAAGAAGGCCGCGGAAGCGAAGAAAGCGGCGGAAGAAAAGAAAAAGAACGCCGTGAAAGCCGCCAAGGAAGCGGGCAGCAAGATCCTCGACCGCATTTCCGGCAAGGTGAAAGGCGAAGAATAAAAAGAAACGCGGACGGCAGGCCTGTCCGCGTTTTTCCGTGCACAGAGAAGGAGGACCCATGAAGAAGACGCTCACTAACACGTCGCCGGCCATCCGGCATCTCATGGAGCGGGACCGGCGGCTCGCGAAAGTCATCCGCCGCATCGGCCCGCTCACGTATGATACGGACCGGGAGCCTTACGCGTTTCTCGTCCATGAAATCATCGAGCAGATGCTCTCCATCCGCGCGGGCTGGACCATCTACGGGCGGGTGGAGGCGCTCTGCGGCGGCGCGGTCACGCCGGAGGCCATGGCCCGCCTCACCGAAGACGACCTGCGCGCGGCCGGCGTCTCCCGGCGGAAGGCGTCGTACCTTCTGGGCCTCACCGAAGCCGTCCGGAGCGGCGCGCTCGACCTGTCCGCTCTGCCCGCCATGACGGATGAAGAAGTGAAGCGAACTCTCACCGCCTTCCGGGGCGTCGGCTCGTGGACAGCGAAGATGGTGCTCCTCTTCGTGCTGGACCGGCCGGACATCCTGCCCGTGGAGGACGCGGCCTTTCTGCAGGCGTGGCAGTGGCTCTACAAAAGCCCGGATCGGAGCGCGGCGGCGGTGGAGAAGAAATGCCGCAAGTGGCGGCCCTATTCCTCGGCGGCGGCACGTTACCTCTACCGCGCACGGGATCTGGGATTCCTCCGGGAGCCGTTCCATCTCTACAAATGACGGCGCGCTCTGTATAAAAAGAAAAGAAACGCGGATGCCTGCAGGGGCCCGCGTTTTTTTGCTGCCCGCCGGCAGGCCGCAGGGACGTTAGATATTCCCCCGCCCGTATCGTATAATAAGGGAAACACAGCACGATTTCACAAGGAGGAGCCATGTACGAAGAAACGACCATCGCCGCCATCGCCACCGCGCCCGGGGAAGGAGGCGTGGGCATCATCCGCATCAGCGGCAGCCAGGCGGCCGACGTGGGGAGCCGCGTCTTCCGCATGAAGCGCTGCCCGTCTTTCCGCGCGGCCGAACCGTGGCGGA
Source organism: Veillonellales bacterium (assembly GCA_944390485.1). Taxonomy (GTDB): domain Bacteria; phylum Bacillota; class Negativicutes; order Veillonellales; family Dialisteraceae; genus UBA1822. The sequence goes on along the minus strand of CALXPQ010000004.1, from coordinate 43,027 downwards.
TGTACTACGGGCACGTCGTGGACGGGCCCCGCGCCGTGGACGAAGGCCTCGGCGTATATATGAAGGGCCCCCATTCCTACACGGGCGAAGACGTGGTGGAGCTCCAGATCCACGGCAGCATGGAAGCCCTCCGGGAGACGCTCACCCTCGTCCTCGAAGCGGGCGCCGTGCTCGCGGACCGGGGCGAATTCACGAAGCGCGCCTTCCTCAACGGGCGCATCGACCTCACGCAGGCGGAAGCGGTCATGGACATCATCACCGCCCGGGGCAGCGCAGCCCTCACGCAGGCGGAGAGCCACCTGTCCGGCGCGCTCTCCCGGTACGTGCACGGCGTGCGGGATCAGCTGAAAGACCTCATCACGAAACTCGAAGTGACCATCGACTACCCGGAAGAGGACATCGAAGACCTCACGCGGGACGAGATCCAGAGCGGGCTCCGGGCCATCAAAGGGCCCATGGAAGAGCTGCTCGCCCGGTCCGAGCGGGGCCGCATCATCCGGGAAGGGCTCCGCACGGCCATCGTGGGCCGGCCGAACGCGGGCAAGTCCAGCCTGCTCAACGCGCTCCTGCAGGAAGACCGGGCCATCGTGACGGACATCCCCGGCACCACGCGGGACACCATCGAAGAATCCATCCGCATCGGCGGTGTGCCGCTGGTCCTCATGGACACGGCGGGCCTGCGCCATACGGACAATCAGGTGGAGAAGATCGGCATCGAACGGACGAAGCAGTCCATGCAGCGGGCAGACCTCATCCTCGCCGTGCTGGACGGCTCCCGCCCCATGGCCGACGAAGACCGGCAGCTCCTCGCCTCCATCCGGGGACGGCAGGCCATCGTCATCCTCAATAAATACGACCTGCCGCAGGAGATCAGCGAAGACGCCGTGCGGGCGCTCGCCGGAGACGTGCCGGTCATCTCCCTCTCCGCGCAGTACGGCAGCGGCCTCAGCGATCTGGAAGAGGCCCTCAGCCGCCTCACGGAATCGCAGGACGCGGAATCCGGTCGGGCGCTCTTCCTGACGAACCTGCGCCACGTGGAGCTCGTGCGGAAGGCCCTCCTCGCCGTGGAGCGCGCCCTCTCCGCGTGCGGCCTCGGCATGCCCGCGGACTGCATCGCCGTGGACCTCACGGAGAGCTGGCACACCCTCGGGGAGATCACCGGCGACACCGTGGACGACGAACTCATCGCGTCCATCTTCCGCAATTTCTGCGTGGGGAAATGACACCGCCCTGCGCAGACGGAAAATTTTTCCCGTTTTCGCCAAAAGCCCTTGCCAAATCGGAGAAACTCTGCTATGATATACAAGTCACATGTGAGGTGTGATCGAGGCGCAGGGGCATAGCGCAATTGATAGAGCAACAGTCTCCAAAACTGTAGGTTGGGGGTTTGAGTCCCTCTGCCCCTGCCAATATGGCTCCATAGCTCAGTCTGGATAGAGCACTTGACTACGAATCAAGGTGTCGGGGGTTCGAATCCCTCTGGGGTCACCAGAAAGAATCCGTCGGTGCGGCCGGCGGATTTTTTATTGCCCGCTCCGGCCGCCCTCGCGGATAAGCATATACTATAGGAAATAAACGTTCATTGAACCGGAGCGGCAAATCGGGTATAGTAGAAGGAAATCCATCCGGAAAAGGAGATTCTATGCAGCACATCAGAAAAGCAGTCATCCCCGCAGCGGGATTCGGGACGCGCTTCCTCCCGGCGACGAAGGCCATGCCGAAGGAAATGCTCCCCATCGTGGACAAGCCCACCATTCAGTACATCGTGGAGGAGATCCTCGCCAGCGGCATCGAGGAAATCCTCATCATCAGCGGCCACGCGAAGCGCGCCATCGAGGACCATTTCGACTCGTCCCCGGAACTGGAGTCCCATCTCTACGAACACGGCAAGATGGACCTCCTGAAAGAGATCCAGAAGATCTCCGAGATCACCGTGCATTACGTGCGCCAGAAGCACATGCGCGGGCTGGGCGACGCCATCCTCTGCGCGAAGACCTTCATGGATCACGAACCCTTCGCGGTCATCCTCGGTGACGACGTGGTCTATAACGAAGGCAAACCCGCGCTGGCGCAGCTCATCGACGTATACGAGCAGACCGGAGCGACGGTCCTCGGCTGCCAGGAAGTGGCGCCGGAAGCGGTCTCCTCGTACGGCATCGTGAAAGGCGATGTCCTGACAGACCCGCGCCTCATGAAAGTGGAAGACATGGTGGAGAAGCCCGCCGTCTCCGAAGCGCCGAGCCGCATGGCTGTGCTGGGGCGGTACGTCATCACGCCGGACGTCTTCCCCATCCTGGAAGAGACGAAGCCCGGCAAGGGCGGCGAGGTGCAGCTCACCGACGCGCTCCGCGTGATGGCGCACAATGAGAACGTCTACGCCTATGCCTTCGAAGGCCGCCGGTACGACGTGGGCAGCAAGGAAGGCTTCCTCGAAGCGACCGTGGAATACGCCCTGCGCCGGCCCGACCTGGGTCCGGCTTTCGCCGCGTATCTCAAGACGCTCGCCGGCACATTGTAATACGCGGACGAAAAGGAAAGAGCAGCGCGGAAACGCCTGCTCTTTTTTCGCGCGCCGCCCATGGTATAATCAGAAGAAATCACACAGAAAGGAAGGATGCCCATGTTTCGGCCCATGAGACGGAAGGGACAGCAGATGACGGACGACGCGTGCCGGGCGGCGCTCCGCCGCGGGAAAGAAGGCGTGCTCGCCGTGTCCGGCGACGACGGCTATCCCTACGCGGTGCCCGTGAATTATTTTTACGACAGAGAAAAAATCTACATCCACTGCGCGAAGGAAGGACACAAGATCGACGCCGTGCGCCGGTCGGACAAGGTGTCGTTCTGCGTCATCGACGAAGACGAGGTCGTGCCGGAGGAATACAGCACGGCCTACCGGAGCATCATCCTCTTCGGCCGGGTGCGGCTCATCGAGGACCCGGCGGCCATGACGGGCCTGCTCGACGCGCTGGCCGCGCGGTTCGTGAAAGACGCTCCGCCGGAGCGGGCGGCGTATATCCGGAAATACATCGCCGGCGTGACCGTGCTCGAAATCACCGTGGAGCACATGACCGGCAAGGAGGGGCGGCTCCTGCGGACGCATCCGTAAGAGCGCAGGACGCGCCGGGTTGCTGCCCGGCATCACAGAGGAGGATCTATGGACGAAAAAGAACTGGACGCGCTGGCGGCGCTCGTCGCGGCGGGCCGGCGGAAAGCGGGCACGGCGGCGGTGCTGGCGGAGCGGCTCGGCTGGCGGACGGATTTCGCCGAAACGCCCCGCACGGCGGAGCTGCGCCGCGTGCTCTATGAAGACGCCCCGCTCGCGATCCGCGCGCAGAAACTCACGGAGAACGCGCTGAAGCAGATCGCCGGCGAGGCGGAGCGCGGTACTGCCCCGGAAGCGGCGCTCGCCCAGGCGGCGGACCGGCTCCGGGAGACGTCGGCCCTCGCGCAGGAAGCGCTGGACAGCGTGTGCCGCGACCTGCGCGAACTCGAAGCGCTCGCCCGCTGACAAAAAAAGAAACAGCATCTCACGAGAGGTGCTGTTTTTTGCTGTCCGCCCTTTACAGTCCGATATGAAGCCTATAGAATAGAGCTAGAATTTCAAAAGATATCAGTTGATGAAACCGAAAGTGTTCGCCTGTGCATCATTTCTCATGATTCCGCCTGCGCGCACCATTTGGGCGGATATCCGCCCTATCCGGGCGAGATGAGGGCCGTGGAAATGTGAGATACTTATAAATACAGGAAAGGAGGGAACGCAGTGGACGCCAGGCGCATACTGATCTACCGGCAGATCGGCGCGAAGATCGCCTACTACCGCACCATCGAGGGATTCTCGCAGGAAGCGTTTGCCCGGAAGATCGCCATCAGCAAGAGCACGCTGAGCAAGATCGAGCGGGGCAAGTACAACAGCGGTCTCTCCATCGCGACGCTCCTCGACATCGCCGACGGGCTGGGCGTCGGCATGGCGGCGCTCCTCCTGTGCAGCGAGGAAGAGCAGCGCGTGCTCAGCGGCCAGCTGGACAAAGAGGAAAGCGGAGAGCCCGTGTGGTGAAAGGAAAACGCCGTCCCTTCCGGGGCGGCGTTTTTGCGTGCGCGGAATGGGCTCACGGGTCCCGCCGGGCGGGCACCTGCTCTATATCCTCCTCGGTCCATACGGGGATGCCCCGGGCCTTGAGCGCGCGGGCGAGCAGGCCGTCTCCGGGGACGCGGGTATGGGTGAAGGTGCCGTCGTACACCGTGCCCGCGCCGCACGTGGGGCTCCGCGCCTTGAGGATGGCCAGCGCGATGGGTTCGCCTTCGAGGCAGGAGAGCGTCTCCGCCACGCCTTTCTCATAGAGCGCGGTGCGGTCCGCGCCGTCTGCCGTGACCACGCGGCCGTCCCGGAGCTCCACCGGTGGACGCGGCGCGGGGAGGACGAGGCGTTCCGGGCAGACGGGGATATAGTCTTTCCCTTTGAGGAAGGCGAGGACCGCTTCGCTGCGGTTGTGCCCGCCGTCGTACTTGCAGCAGGCGCCGAGGAGGCAGGCGCTGACGAGGATCTTTTCCATGGAGTCTCCTTTCAGGAACGATACGTGACGAGGGATTCGAGCGGCTTCCGCGGCATCTGCCGGAGCGAGGGCGGCTGGGCGCTGTAGCCGAGGGACAGGGCGAGCGCCAGCTCTCCCTCCGCGCAGAGCCACCGCCGGAGCTCGTCATAGGCGAAGAAAATGTTGCCGTTCCACAGGCTCCCGATGCCGAGGTCCGCCGCGGCGAGCGCCATATTTTCCGCGGCCGCGCCGATGGCCTGCATGTCGCTCAGCTCGTGCACCTTCTCCGCGGCACTCCAGTCCGCGCGGAGCGGGCGGCCTTCCGGATTCATCACGAAGACCGTCACCGGCGCTTCGCTCATGGCGCGCAGGGTGAAGCGGGCGTTCTCCACATAGCCCGGCCGGGGCGCGAGGAGGCCTTCGCCCCGCTCCGCCCGGCAGAGGCCTTCCTCCATGGCGGCGAGCATGCCCGTCTTTGACGCGCCAAACACGACGATGAAATGCCAGGGCTGGCGGTTCTTCGGCGAAGGGGCCTGCCGCCCCGCGCGGAGGATCTCCCGGAGCGCCGCTTCCGGGATGGGCCGGTCCTGAAACCAGCGGATGCTCCGCCGCTGATAGATGGCTTCGATCATGAGCGCCTCCTTTCCATTTCATTGTACCATGACCGGCATGGCGGCAGGACAGCGGACCGCCATGCATGATATAATAAAAAAATACACAGAAAAATGCAGGCGCACCCGCGCCGCAGCAAAGGAGGCGGGCCATTATGGCATTGAAAGAATTCAAATTTGGTTTTGGTACAGGGTATCAGTCGGTCATGCTCCCGGAAGAGCACATCTCCGACGTGATCGAAGGCAACGCGACGCCCGCCGTGGACGTGGAAGCGGCGGCGCTCGACTGCATGCGCCATCCCATCGGCTCGGCTCCTCTCGCGGAAGTCGTAAAACCCGGCGACAAAGTGTGCATCGTCTGCGCGGACGTCACCCGCACGTGGAACCATTCCGACCAGTTCGTCATCCACATCGTGAACGAGCTGAACCGGGCGGGCATCCCCGACGAGGATATGTACATCGTCTTCGCGCAGGGCACGCACCGCGCCCAGACCCCGGAAGAAGACGTGCGCGTCGTCGGCGAAGAAGTGGCGCGCCGCATCCGGCTCTACCAGCACGACAGCCGCAATAAGGACGGCCTCACCCTCGTGGGCACCACGAAGCTCGGCACTCCCGTGTGGATCGACAAGCGCGTCGCCGCGGCGGACAAGATCATCCTCGTGAACGGCATCACCACGCACCTCTTCGCAGGGTACGGCGGCGGCCGCAAGCTCATCCTCCCCGGCGTGGCCGGCTGGGACACCATCCAGATCAACCACTGCCACGCGCTCGCGGACCAGTTCGGCGGCGGCATCAATCCGGCGACCCGCTCCACCGTGCTGGAGAACAACCCCGTGAGCGACGACATGCAGGAAGCGTGCGACATGCTCGCGCCGTGCTTCCTCGTCCATTCCGTGGTGAATGCGGACGGCCAGATCTGCCGCATGGTGGGCGGCGACCCCTACGAAGCGTGGCTCGAAGGGACGAAGGAAGTGTACCGCATCCAGAAAGTGCCCTTCAAGCAGAAAGCGGACGTGAGCTTCGCCTGCGCCGGCGGCTATCCGAAGGACGTCTCCCTCTACCAGGGCTGCAAGTGCTACGACCCGGCGGACGCGGCCACGAAGCCCGGCGGCATCATCATCGCCATCATGGAAGCGCGGGACATCCTCGAACCGGCGGAATACATGGGCAGCTTCCAGTACGACACGGAAGAAGACATGGAGCGCGCCCTCCGGGAAAACTTCACCATTCCCTTCTTCGTGGCGTTCAATCTCTTCTGCATGAGCCACAAGTACACCATCTACCTCGTCACGAAAAAGGAAAATCTGGAAATGACGAAGAAGACCGGCCAGATCCCCGTGGCGACCGTGGAAGAAGCGTGGGAGCTCGCGCAGAAGCAGCTCGCCGCCGAAGGAAAGACCGACTACACCATCAACATCATGCCCCACTGCGCGTCCATCGTCCCGACGCTCGCGGAAGACAAATAAACAGAAAATCCGGCAAAGAGGCTCTGGCATCAGGGCCTTTTTCTGCTATAATGGGGACGATTTTCAGAGATTTCCCATGGGAGGCATCATGGCACAGAAAACAATCACATTCGGCTACGGCATGGGCACGCAGACCGTGGCCATCCCGGAAGAACAGATCCTTTCCATCATCGAGGGCAACCCCGCGCCCGCCGTGGACGTGGAAGAAGCGGCGCTCCGCTGCCTCCGCCATCCTGCCGGCACCGCGCCTCTCGCAGAGCTGGTCGCGCCCGGCGACAAGGTGTGCATCGTCTGCGCGGACATCACCCGCGCGTGGAACCATTCCGACCAGTTCGTCATCCACATCGTGAATGAGCTGAACCGGGGCGGCGTGCCGGACGGAGACATTTCCATCCTCTTCGCCCAGGGCACCCACCGCAAGCACACACCGGAAGAAGACGTGCGCGTCGTCGGCGAGGAAGTGGCGCGCCGCATCCGGCTCTACCAGCACGACAGCCGGGACAGGGCGAACCTCGTCCTCGTGGGCACCACCTCCCGCGGCACCCCGGTGGAGCTGAACCGCCGCGTGGTGGAGGCGGACAAGGTCATCCTCGTGGACGGCATCACCACGCACCTCTTCGCGGGCTACAGCGCCGGCCGGAAGATGATCCTCCCCGGCGTGGCCGGGTGGGACTCCATCCAGAAGAACCACTGCCACGCCCTGGCGGACCACTTCGGCGGCGGCGTGAATCCCGCCACCCGCGCGGCCGTGCTGGACGGCAACCCCGTGAGCGACGACATGCAGGAGGCGTGCGACATGGTCCGTCCGTGCTTCCTCGTCCATTCCGTGGTAAATGACGAAGGGCAGATCTGCCGTCTGGTGGGCGGCGACCCGCACGAAGCGTGGATGGACGGCGTGCGCGAAGTGGCGCGCATCCAGAAAGTGACCTACCCCGCGCGGGCGGACGTGACCTTCGGCTGCGCCGGCGGCTACCCGAAAGACGTGAATCTCTATCAGGGCTGCAAATTCTACGACGCCGCGGCGGAGACCACGAAGCCCGGCGGCATCATCATCGCCATCGTGGAGTCCCCGGAGATCATGGACCCGCCGGCTTTCATGGAGAGCTTCCGCTTCGAGAGCGAAGCCGACATGGAGCGCGCTCTCCGGGAGCAGTTCACCATCCCCTTCTTCGCGGCGTTCAATCTTTTCTGCCTCGCCCACAAATACACCATCTACATGGTGACGCGGAAAGAGAATTTCGACCTCGTGCGGAAGACCGGCCAGATCCCCGCGGAGACCGTGGAGGACGCCTGGGCCATGGCCAGAGCGCAGTGCGCCGCGGCCGGCATCGGCGCGCCCACGGTGAATATCCTTCCTCACGGCGGCAGCGTCATCCCGTCGCTTGCAAAATAATGAACAAAAAGAAAAGCAGACCTTCTCCGGAGGGCCTGCTTTTTCAGTGTCCGCAGACAGGCGGACGGCTCTCTTTTTCTCCGCTCCTCTCTTGCCAAAGGGGAGATAGATAGGATACGATACAGGGGACATGTCCCGCCGCGGGAGCTGTGGAATCCGTTTTTCCGGCGGCGGGCGGGACGCGGCGGAGAAGCGCCGCGGAAAGCAGAGAGACAGGAGAGAGACTATGAGGAAATACCTTTGGACGGGCGCGGCCATGGCGGGGCTTCTTGCGGGCGGCGCGGCGGCGGCGAATCCCTTCTCCGACGTGGCCCCTTCGGACTGGGCGTACCAGTCGGTGGCGGAGCTCGCGGACGCGGGACTCGTGGAGGGCTACCCGGACGGGACGTTCCGCGGGGAGACGCCGGTCACGCGGTACGAGATGGCGCAGATCACCGCGCGGCTCCTCGCGAAGGAAGACCGCCTCACCCCGGACGAACGGGCGAAGGTGGACCGCCTCGCCGAAGAATACGCGCCGGAGCTGGAGACGCTCGGCCTGCGCGTGGCGAATCTGGAGCGGCAGGCGGGGCACATCGCGTGGCGCGGAGAACTGCGCACGGCCCATCAGAAATGGACGGAGCGCAAAGACAACGGAGACAATGAAGTGAATACGGGCCGGCTCCGCCTCACCGCCGAGGCGGCGGTGAACGACCGCACCACCGTCACCGGGCGCTTCACCACGGGCGACATCGATTTCGAGAGCGGGGACAGCGGAGACGTATTCATGGACCGGATCTACGCGCGCCACGCTTTCGGCCCGGCGGCGCTCACCCTCGGCCGGTACGAGCTGGACCTGGGCACGCAGGACAACTGGCTCTACGGGAACGCCTTCGACGGCGCGGAGCTGCGCGTGCCTTTCGGCGGGCGGTACGAAGTGCAGCTGGGCTTCGGCCGCTTCTCCGACGCGGACCGCGGGGACTACAGCCTGACCGACGGCGCCCGCTACGCCGCGGTGCCCGACGGAGACGCCTTCGGCGATGCGGAAGCCTTCTACGCGAAGGCGCAGGCCGGATTCGGCGCAGTGTCCCTCGGCCTCACCTACTGGCAGACCTCGTCCTTTACGGCGGAGAGCGGCTTCCGCGGCCAGTCGCAGGTGTACGGCCTCTCCGCGCTCGTGCCTGTGGGCGGATTCCGCCTCTTCGGCGACTACTACCGCGATGCGGACGCCGCGGGCGATCCCTCCGTTTGGGCGGCGGGCGTCGGCTACGGCCGGGCGGAACTGAAGAAGCGCTGGTCCTTCCGCGCGGACGTGGGCTACTACGACGTGGACGCCGGGCTCTACCACAAGAATATGACCGGCCTCGACATCGACGACGAAATCTTCATGAAGAGCGGCCATTTCTGGCTCGCCACGGCGACGCTCGTCACGGGCAAAAACATTGACATGCACGGGGAGTACGCCTTCGCGCAGGAATCGGACGACGGGGACGACACGGGCGACACGTGGATGGTCTCCACGCGGTACCATTTCTGACCGCCCGGAAACGGACACGAAAAAAGACCGGAGTCTTTTCTCCGGTCTTTCTTTTTATGCCTTTTTCATCAGAATCCGGGCACCAGCGCGCCTTTGCAGGTGTCGATAATGAACTGGCGGACTTCTTCGGTCTGGAATTCCTTCACGAACTGCTGGTAGAGCGGATTGTCCTTGTCCTCCGCACGGGCGGCCACGATGTTCACGTAGGGGCTCGTATCGTCTTCCACGGCGATGGCGAATTCCTGCTTCAGGCCCGCGTCGCTGGCGAAGCCCGCATTGACCACGGAAGCGTCGGTGTCATCAAGGGAGCGGGGCAGCTGCGGCGCTTCCAGCTCGATGATGTTGAAATTCTTCGGGTTCTCCCCGATGTCCTGCGGGATGGCTTTCAGCGGGTCCACGCCCTCTTTCAGCTTGATCATGCCCTGTTTCTCCAGGAGGAGCAGCGCCCGCGCGCCGTTGGACGGATCGTTCGGGATGGCGATGGTCGCGCCTTCCGGCAGCTCGGCCACGCTCTTCACCTTGTAGGAATAGAGGCGGAGCGGAGCGAGGTACGTATTGCCGATGGAAATGAGGTTCGTGCCGTTCTTCTCATTGAACGCGTCGAGGAAGGGCTTGTGCTGGATGACGTTCAGGTCGATGTCGCCCCCCGCGAGCGCCAGGTCCGGCGTGACGTAGTCGGAGAAGGTCTGGATCTTGATATCCAGGCCGTTCTTCTTCGCCCGCTCCTGGACGAATTCGAGGATCTTCTCGCTGTAGCCCGGGTTGATGCCCACGATGATCTCTTTCTTGCCGCTGTCCGCCGCGGCTTCGCTCTTCGCGGAGTCCCCGCCGCAGCCGGCGACGGCGCCCGCGACAGCCGCCGCGGCGCAGAGCGTGATGAACAGTTTCTTCCATTTCATGATGATGACCTCCTTGTTTTCCCCTTTCACCAAGATGACTGGATTTCCGTGATGGGTCCGGGCGGTGGATAAAAAAAATTCCTGCCCGAAAGACAGGAAATCATGTGCGTTTGACTCATCTTCCGAGATATCTCGCTGGATTTGGCACCTTCCAATGGGGTTGCCGCGTCTTCCCTGGGCCAGTCCCTCCGACGCTCTTGATGAATGGATTATGAAATTGGATGGACTCATCATAGCATGAGGAAAACGCCGTGTCAAGAGACGGCGCGCGGGGTCATCTCGATTTCCCCACGGCGAGGTCCGCCATGATGAGCTTCCGCCGCTGGTAGATGAGCGCCGCGGAGATGAAGAAGCACACCGCCGTCGTCCAGAAGACGGACGCGTAGCCGAAGTGCATGGCGATCGCCCCGGACGCCACCGGGCCGGCCACGTTCCCCATGATAGAGAAGCTCGCCGCGAAGCCCACCACCATGCCGCGCTGCTCGGACGTGACCGCCGAGGCGATGATCGTATTCGCGATGGGCATGACGAAGCCGAGGGTGATGCCCGTGAGCCCGCGCATGATGCCGAGGGTCGTCACGGTGGGCATGAGGTACTGGAGAATGAAGTTCACGCCCGTGAGGAGCGTCGCTACGGCGATGATCTTCGGCATGGGGAAATGCTCCGTGAAGCGCGGCACCAGGAGGGAGGCGCACACGCTCATGCCGCCCGCGGCGAAGATGATGATGCCCACGATGGTAGCCACCGCCATGGCGTCGCCGCCCATCATGCGCTGGATGTAGAGCGGCAGGATGGGGCCGATGCCGGTCATGCCGAAGTTGCACAGGAACTGCAGCATGATCATGAGGCGCACCACCGGATTGTGGATGAAGAGGGAGAGCTGCTTCAGGAAAGGCTCGCGCTTCTTCGGCGCGTCCGGCCCGGCGTGCTTCGGGATGTATTTCAGCGTGATGACGAGGCACGCGAGAGACAGGGCGGCGAAGACGAGGAAGGGCATGCGGTAGCCGAACATGTCCGCGATCATGCCGCCGGCAAGCGGGCCGAACATGATGCCCGACACCATGGACGCCTGGAAAACGCCCATCGCCCAGGGAAGCTTCTCCTTCGGCGTGATGTTCATGACGAGCGCCATGCCGATGGCCACGAAGCCGCCGGTCATGCCCTGGAGCATGCGCAGGACGAGGAACTGCATCGGCGTCTGGACGAACGTATTGGCAAAGACGATGAGGGACAGCAGGAAGAGGATACCCGAGAGAGCCGCCTTCTCCCCGTATTTCTGCGCCTGGAGCGTCCACACCGGCGTGGCGAACGCCACGAAGAAGGGCGTCACGCCGGAGATGAGGCCGGACCAGAAGGCCGCCTCGCCCGGATCGTGCACGCCCAGCTCGGATGTGAGGAACAGGGGGATGAAGGAGACCACGCCGATGATGGTGATCCCCGTGCCGATCTGGATGGCGGCGATGATGTAGACGAGCCGTTTCCAGTATTCCATAAGAGACCTCGCGTTGGAAAAAATGACCGCCGGCATCCTTAGCCGGCAAATTGTTTCTCTGCCTATATTTTACAAAAATAAAAAATAAATAGAAAGTGAAAAAAGAAATTTTCCGCCATTTCGCCCGCCGGCGGGCGGAGGGCCGCCCACTACACAAAACAGGCGCCGCACGTTATACTAAAAGATGAACCATTTTTCAGAAAGAGGAAATGTATGAGTCTGTCCATTCGGGATATCCTGGTTCTGGACTATTTCAACGGCAAACCCGTGCATACGTCGGTGCCGAAATACCAGCAGGATCTGTACGGCGCAGACGCGGACGAACGGATCCGCGCCCTGTGCGAAGAGGGATGGGTCCGCCACAGCCGGCCCCAGGAAACGGTGAATATGCTGCCGGACAAAGCGCTGGTGCATTTTCTTGCCGCCCATGGACTCGAGACGGAAGGCACCCACTCCGAACTGGTGCGCCGGGTCATCCGGGACATCCCTGAAACAGAATACGCCCATGCCGTACCGAAGGTCTACGTGGCCACCGCCGACGGCAATCAGGAGATCGCCCATCACATGGCGTACGTGCTGAACGCGCGGTGCAACTACGGCTTCTCCGAAGGGGAGATTGGCGAGGCGCAGCGCACGCTCACCGCGAAGCATGCGTCCTGCACGGCGTCGGACATCCTGAAATGCGCGTTCCAGCAGAAAAGCGCCCTCCTGGTGATGGCCGGCGAATGGACGAAGCTGCGCAATCTCTATTTCCGCATTTCCAATTTCTACCTCCGCGCGCAGAAGAACGAAGAGGCGCTGGCCTATCTGTACCTGGTCTTCTTCCTGGACATGTCCGGCATGGAGAACCACAACACCCTCGTGCGGTACGGCAAGCTCTTTCCCACGCAGAAGGGCATCATTATCCTCATGAACCAGCTCCGTACGGAGCTCTCCCTCACGGACCGGGGCGTGAAGTCCGCGTTCCTCACGTCCATCGCGCGCATGGCCCCGCGCCTGCCTTTCTCTTATTTCTCGCCGCAGGTGATGGGGGACATTCTCGTGGAGCGCCTGTCCGGCGTCGAATTCAGCCACGTGAAGTACCTGCCCCAGCGCAACGCGCCGGACCCCACGTCCACGGCCTACCGGTACCTGGCGGACCCGAAGGACGAACTGGAGAAGACGGACAGCCAGCCGTCGGCGTCTTTCCTCATCCACCGGAAGGTGACGCCGCCCGTGCCGCCGGTGCTGCGGCTCCCCACCTTCACCGCGCCGCCGCCCTTCGTCCCGCCGCCCGTGAAAAAAGCGGGGCCGAAGGAAGAAGCGCCGCCTCCACCGCCGAAAGAGGAAAAGAAATCCGCCGGCCTCCTCGGGAAGCTCCAGAAGCTCCTCTCGAAAAACGACGGCCGGAAATGAGACGCATTCCCCATGCGGCGGGGATGTGATATACTGAGGGACGGAATCTTTCCTTCATGCGTCCATAGCTCAGCTGGATAGAGCAGCGGTTTCCTAAACCGTGTGTCGTGTGTTCGAATCACATTGGGCGCACCATGGCCCGGAGCCTGTCTCCGGGTTTTTTTGCTGCCCGCGCCCGTTTCTCATTTTTCTAATTTCAGTATTAGATATCAGATAAAATAATATAAAAATTATTTCTTCTTATGCCTGTCTTATTCCTAAGATACCCCATGCAGCCGAACTATATCGTCTTGAAGGACCGGGCTTCTCATGTTATATTTCATATAGAAAATCACATACAGCATCACAGCAAATCCATTTTCATTCAGCCAAATTTTTGACAGCATATCAGCAAAATCCCATGGGCGGGATTGTTCGGTATGCTGTCTTTTTATTTTCTCTTTTCAGGAGGTGGATCTTTTGGAAAACGAAACAAGAAAGAAGCTGCTCTCGGAAGCGGCGGCCGTCGCGCTGGGGCTGGCCATCGGGTTCTGTCCCGCGCCGGAAGGGCTCGGCCAGCCCGCCATGTGGGTGCTCGGCCTGCTCGCCTGGGCCATCGTGAACTGGATGACGAACGCGGTGCCGGACTTCGTGTGCATTTTCGTGATGTGCTCCGCGTGGGTGCTGCTCGGCATCATGCCTTTCCAGTCGGCGTTCGGCAGCTTCTCCAGCTCGACGGTGTGGCTCCTCATCGCGGCCATGGGCATCAGCGTGGCCGTCTCGAAGAGCGGGCTCCTCGCGCGGGTGGCGCTCAAGGTCATGAGCATCGCGCCGCCCACGTTCCGCGGCCAGTCGCTCGCCCTCATGGGGTCGGGCCTCTTCATCGGGCCTTTCATCCCGTCCACCATCGTCAAGGTGTCCATCGTGGGCGCCATGGCGACGGACATCGGGGAGAAGCTCGGTTACCAGCACCGGTCGAAAGGCATGGCGGGCCTCTGGTCCTCCATGTACCTCGGCTATAACCAGCTCAGCCAGGCGTTCCTCTCCGCGTCCTTCTTCGCCTACATCATCCTCGGCCTCTTCCCGGCCGCCGTGCAGGAACAGTTCACCTGGACCTTCTGGCTCATCGCCTCGGTGCCGTGGCTCCTCATCAGCGCCGTGGCGGGCTTCCTGCTCATCCAGTTCCACTACACGCCGGAGCACGCGCCGAAAGTCACGAAAGAAGACATCCGCGCCATGGCGGACGGCCTCGGCCCGATGAACCGGGACGAGAAACTCACCCTCGCGGTGCTCCTGGTGTGCGTCTTCTTCTGGGTGCTCGAACAGGTGCTCTCCGTCCCCGCGGCCATCACCGCCATCGGCGGCCTGTGCGTGCTGCTCGCTCTGGGCGTCGTGAAGGTGGCCGATTTCAACCAGCGCATCAGCTGGAACGTGATCTGCTTCATGGGCGGCGCGATTAATCTGGCGAACGCCATCACCACGACGGGCATCGACAAATGGCTCGGCGCGACGTTCGGCGGCCCCATGTCGGCCCTCATCAGCAATCCCTATCTCTTCGTCTTCACCGTAGGCGCAGCGGCGCTCATCGCCCGCTTCATCATCGTGGACATGACGACGTGCTATGCGCTCTTCATCGTGGTGCTGTCCCCGTTCTGCATCGACGCGGGCATGAGCCCGTGGGTCGCCGCCATGTGCGCGTACTGTGTGGTTTATCCGTATTTCACCAAGTATCAGAACGTGAACTTCCTCGCGGCGTTCAATTCCGCCGGCGGGGACGAGAAGCTCGACCACGCGAAGCTCGTACCGTTCTGCCTCACGTTCCACATCGTGAGCATCCTCGCGCTCACGGCGAGCGTCCCGTACTGGCAGATGCTCGGCCTCATTCCCTGATCCGTTTGTGATTTCTCTGCATCCGCAGAGTATTTGATAAGGAGGAATTTTCCATGGAAGAAAAGAAATTTGCAGGCGACGTCTATCCGAAATTCAGAGCGGCCGCCGTTCAGACCGCGCCGGTCTTCCTCGACCGGGACGCCACCATCGAAAAGATCGCGGACAAAGTGAAAGAAGCCGCGGACAACGGCGCGAAGCTCGTGGTCTTCCCCGAGTCGTTCGTCCCGACCTTTCCGTACTGGTGCCTGTTCCTGCCGCCGGTGGACCAGCATCCGCTCTTCAAGCGCCTCTATGAGAATGCGGTGGAAGTGCCCGGCCCGGCCTTCGCCCGGCTCCAGCAGATCGCCCGGGACAACGGCGTCTACCTCTCCGTGGGCGTCTGCGAGAAGAGCACCGTGAATTTCGGCACCATGTGGAACACGAGCCTGCTCTTCGACGACGAAGGCAATCTCATCGGCCATCACCGGAAGATCCTGCCCACGTGGGGCGAGAAGCTTGTGTGGTCCTTCGGGGACGGCTCGTCCCTCACGACCCACGAGACGGCGCTCGGCCGCATCGGCACGCTCATCTGCGGTGAAAATTCCAACACCCTCGCCCGGTACGCCCTGGGCTCGCAGGGCGAGCAGGTGCACATCTCCATCTATCCCGCCTGCTGGCCCACGTTCCGCGCCGCCACGAACTACGAGGACTGCCTCCGCGTCCGCACCTGCGGCCACGCCTTCGAGTCGAAGGTGTACAACATCTGCTGCTCCGCCGTCCTGGATGAAGACGCCGTCATGCAGATGACCGAAGGGGACGAGAAGACCCGGGAATGGCTGCTCCATCTGGCCGATGAGAACAAGCCCTACGCCATGACCATGATCGCCTCGCCCGCCGGCGTGCCCTGCTCGGAAGTCCTCACGGACAACGAAGACGGCATCGCCTACGCGGACATCGACATCGCCAATGAGATCGCCCCGAAAGGCATCCACGATATCTACGGCGCGTACCAGCGCTTCGACATCTTTCAGCTTCACATCAACCGCACCCACCGCCGCACGGCTTACCTGTACGCGGAAACGGACGACGAAGGGGAGGAGCTCTTCCCGTACACGGAACCGGCCGACACGGAAGACTGAGTGAATCCGCGCAAAAGAAAAAACGCAGGACATCCTGCGTTTTTTCTTTTGCCTTCTCACAGGCCGAGGATCTGATAGCCCACGCCGATGGACTTGTGGCTGGACAGGGGATGCATCCCCAGATCCCCGTAGAAACAGAGAGAAAATTCGTCGCCCCGCCGCACGGCCGCCGCCTTGAACCGGAAATTCTGTCCGATCGCATCCGCCGCCCGCGTGCTCTGCGCCGCTTCCAGCACGCAGTGGGCCACCGGGTGCACGTGGCCCCGCTTCCGGTCGATGAGATGCGTATTGAGGCACAGATTGACCACGTTGCGGATGACGGTCTCCTCGAAGGACATGCTGTACCCGGAGATGGTCGTCGCCGCCGCTTTCAAATGCTGCTCCCGGTAGAGGCGGATCATCTCCTTTTCCTCTTCGTCCGTCCGGGTCATGGCCAGCAGGATGGCGAGCCGGCAGATGTGCGCGTGTTCCAGATCCAGAAAAGCAGAGAAATCGATCATCGTCGGCCGTCCTTTCCATCAGACAAACGGGTCCCGGCCGTTCCCATCCGGGACCATGCAGGAAAAGCATAGCACAGCCGCTCCGGCGTCACAATACATTTTAGTTTCCCCTCCGCCTTTCCTGACGGACAGCCCCGCGAACCGGCCATTTTCCTTTGTGAAAAATTTCTGGTACAATAAAGTTATTCACAGAGAGAAAACCGACAATCCACAATTTTCTCTATGCCTGAAATCCCCGATAAATACGGGAAAAATAAAAAATCTGCAGATTCAGTTCTTCACCGAAACTCACATTTATGCACAGGTTTTTCACAGCCTTATTCACCCGGAGGACGACTCCGGCAGAAAGGACCGCTTATGGACCTATTTTCCCTGTGGGAGCACCTGCTCTCCTACGTGCAGGAACACAACTTCCAGTTCTATTCCATGTTCCAGTCGCAGACCTTCCCGTACAGCTACGAGAAGGGCGTCTTTACCATCATGGTGAACAAGCCGTATCTGTACCAGTGGATGCAGAACGTCTACAAATCCACCATCACCCAGGTCCTCTCCGCGGAGACCGGTACACCGGTCACGGTGGAGATCCTCCTCAATCCGAACGCTGGCAACCCCCAGCCGGACCCGGCTCCCATGCCGGCCGCACCGGCACCGGACTCTGTACCGGCGCCAGTTCCTGCTCCGAAACCTGTTTCAGCTGTCACCCAGGAACCGGAAGCGCCGTTCCCCGACGCGCCGGCTGTGCGCGAGACGCCCGATCCCTTCGGCACCCCGGCTCCCGCGCCGGCGGATAAGCCGCTTGCGCCGCCCATCGACCTCGCGAAGATCCAGCCGAGATCCGTGGAAGAGACGGAGCTCCCGAGCATCCAGGACCGCATCCGCGAAAAGAAGTCCGCCGAAGGCAGAGAGATCAGCCTCTTCCCGTCGGACAGGGACGCCGCCCCGGAACCGGAAAAGAAAAAAACGTCGCCTCACACGTTCGACAATTTCGTCTTCGGCAACTGCAACCGCATGGCTTACGAAGCGGCGCTCGCCGTGGCCAAGCAGGTCGTCGCCGACGATTACAATCGGTCGTTCAATCCGCTCTTCATCTACGGCCCGTCCGGCCTCGGCAAGACGCACCTTCTCCACGCCATCGAGAACTACGTGTACGAACACACGAAGAATAAAAAAGTCCTCCTCATGCCGAGCGAAGCTTTTTTCAATGAGCTGATCCTCGCCATCCGCGACAAAAAGCAGGAGCAGTTCCGCCAGAAATACCGCACGGTGGACGTGCTCCTCCTGGACGACATCCAGTTCTTCGGCAATAAGGAATCCTCGCTGTTCGAACTCTTCAATACGTTCAACGTCCTCTTCGAGAGCCAGAAGAACATCGTCCTGACCAGCGACACCACGCCGGAGAATCTGAGCTCCATGGAAGACCGGCTGAAATCGCGCTTCGCGAGCGGCCTCGTGGTGCAGATCAGTCCGCCGGACTTCGAGATCTGCTGCGCCATCCTGCAGTCCCGCGCCATCCAGGATCACATTGATTTCCCGCAGGACGCGGTGGAATACATTGCCCGCTACATCAACAAGAACGTCCGCGAGCTGGAAGGAGCCTACAATACAGTGCTGGCCAACGCGCGCCTTCTCAGGAAGACCATCACCCTCGAACTCACGAAGGACGTGCTCCGGGACAATCCCTACATCAACCAGACGAAAGAGCTCACCATGGACGTCATCATCGACACCGTATGCCGGGAGTACGACGTGCCCCGGACGAAGCTCCTCGGACGCGGCCGGCCGCAGAACATTGTCATCCCGCGGCAGATTGCCATGTACCTCTGCCGCAAGGAGCTGGACGAACCATTTCAGTCCATTGCGAACGTATTCCACAAGAAAGACCACACCTCGGTCCTTCAGGCCTGCAAGAAAATCGACAAATCGCTCGCCGAAGACAGCGCTCTCAAAAAATCCATCGACCATCTGCGGGAACTGTTAAAAAAACCGTGATTCGCCGGTGGATACCCTGTGAATTTCCGGCCCTTCCGCCGGCGCTGTGAAAACCCTGAATAACGGAACCCGGTTTTTCACAGAGTTGCTCCATCGGACAATCTCCGGCCATATCGGCTATTCACAGAGTTATTCACTTATTCACAGCCCCTACTGCTGCTACTACTACTTTTTATTCATTCATCAGTATCAGTCAAAGGAGAACCCCATGAAAATCATTTTCCAGAAAGACGAGCTTGCCCGCGCCCTCGACCTCGTACAGCGCGCAGCACAGAACAAAATTACATCCAACACCAATAACGGCATTTATATCCATGCTGCGAAAGGCGTTGCCGAATTCCAGGCGAACGATTTCTCCATCGCTATTCGCACCACCTGCCCGGCCGTGACGGAAGAAGAAGGAGACCTCGTAGTCGCGGCGCCGCAGCTCCCGATGATGATTCGCCTCCTGCCCGCAGGAGAGGTCGTGATGGAACAGAACAAGAGCGAAGGCTTCGTCCGTTTCAGCGCAGGCAACGCGGTGTACCGTTTCCCCATCCGCAGCACCGATGATTTTCCCATGGTGGAGACCATGGAAAATACGAGCAGCTGCTCCGTCAAGGCGGCGACGCTGGCGGACATGGTGAATCTCACCCAGTATGCCGCGGCGACGGACAAGCAGAAGCCTTTCTTCACGGGCATCCTCTTTGAAATCAAAGGCTCGTCTTTCGCCATGGCGGCGACGAACACGCATCGCCTCGCCGCGAAGGAAGTCACTCTCGACGTGCCGGCGGACCAGCCCGGCCGCATGATCGTCCCGGCGTCCGTCATGACGGACGTGGTGCGCATGCTTCCCGCCGGGGAAGAGGAGATGGTGAAGATCTCCTGGGCGAAGAGCCACGTGGCGTTCTCCTTCGGGAGCACCTATTTCATTTCCAATCTGATCAACGGCGAATATCCGGACTATCACCGGGTCATCCCCACGCGCTTCGACAGCACGGCGGTGCTGGACCTGAAAGCGTTCCGCGATGCGGTGGCCATGGTCTCGCCGATCTCCCGCGACATGAGCTATAAGACGATTAATTTCAACTTCGAAGACGGCCGCCTCGACATCTATGAAGAGGACAAGGCCATCGGCTCGTCCCGGGCGTCCATCCCGGTGGAGCTCACCGGCGAGCCCATCCACATCATTTTCAACTGTTTCTATGTGGAAGACATCCTGAAGCATTCCAGAGGGGATACGGTGATCCTCCATCTGCTGAGAAACGGTCCGATGCTCGTGGAGCAGGAAGAGGACAAGACGTATCAGTATGTGGTGACGCCGATGAGAGGCCGCTGATGAAGACGATCGAGATCCATACCGACTATATCCAGCTCGACCAGGCGCTGAAGAAGGAAGGCATCATCAGTACGGGCGGGGAGATCGCCCCGTACCTGGAGAGCCACCGGGTGGCCCTGAACGGCGCGCCCGTCCATGAGAAGCGGAAGAAGCTCCGCGAAGGAGACGTGCTTTCTCTCGACGGGGACGAGTACCGCATCGTCCGCGTGTCATGAAGATCGTTTCGCTCCGCCTCATCCATATCCGCAACCGGGACGACGCGTCCTATGCGCCCGGAGAGGGGCTCACGGTCTTCACCGGCCGGAACGGCGCGGGCAAGACGAACCTCATCGAGGCGGTGTATTTCGCTTCCATCGGGAAATCGTTCCGCACGGCCCAGACGGAAGATCTGATCCGGTTCGGCGAGGACGAGGGGACGATCCTCCTCGATTTCTCGCTCCGCGGCGTGGTGCATCAGCTGAAAGCGCGGCTCTCCCGGAAGGAGGGGGCCCGCTTTTCCATGAACGATACGAAGCTCCGCCGGAAAGATCTCATGGGGACGTTCCGGACGGTGCTCTTCACGCCGGACGAGATGCAGCTCATCAAGGGAGCGCCCCAGGAGCGGCGGCGCTTCCTCGACCTCGAAGTGTCGCAGGTGAGCCCCCGCTATTATGAAGAGCTCCTCCGGTACACCCGCGCGGTGTCCCAGCGGAACGCGGCGCTCCGGCAGGCCCAGATGCGGGGGACGGCGCCGGACATCGACATGTGGGACATGCAGATCGCGTCGGGCGCGGCGTACCTCGTGCGGAAGCGCGCCCAGGCGGTGGAGAGGATGAATGAATGCCTCGCCGGCACGGAAGCGGCGCTTACGGACGGCGCAGAGCGCCTCGCCGTGCGGTACGTGCTGAATCAGGGGGAGGGCGTGCCCGACGAGAGCTGGTACCTGGAGAAGCTCGCCGCCGTGCGGGAGGAAGACGCCCGGCTGTGCCGCACCTCCGTGGGACCGCACCGGGACGACCTGCTCTTCGAGCTGGACGGGCGGAACATCGCGCGCTTCGGCTCGCAGGGACAGCAGCGCACGGCTATCCTCGCCATGAAGCTCGCCGAGGCGGAGTTCATCCGCCGCGAGACCGGGGAATATCCCGTGCTCCTCCTGGACGACATCGGGAGCGAGCTCGACGCCGCCCGGAGGCAGGCGCTCTTCGCGTATCTCCGCCGGTACCGCATCCAGACGCTCATGACTGCCGCGGAATTTCACGGCGAAGGGGCGGACATCCTCGCTCTGGACTGACAGCGTTTCCTTCGGGAAGCGCTTTTTTGTTTCACGTGAAACGGGGTTCCCTGCATCTGCTATAATCAGGACAGAAGGAAGGAAGAAAGGAGGGACGGCATGAAGCGTTCGGGGAAAATGGAGCCGGCGTCGGAAGCGCTCCGCGAGGCGCAGGACGTGCTCCGGAGAAACGACGCGTTCCAGTTCTGGCTGTTCCGGCAGCGGTGGCCGTCCTTCGTGGGCGAGGTCTTCGCGGAAGAATCGTACATCGCCAGGCGGGACGGGGCGCTCCTCTGTATCTACGCGACCAATTCCGTGTGGATGCAGGAGCTCCTCATGCGGAAAGCGGAGATCCTCCGCCGCATCCGGGAAGACCCATACGGCGCGCAGTTCCGGGATCTGCGGGTCCAGATCGGGCCGCGGCCGCGTGCGCTCCGGCCGGAGTCGCCTGTGGACCGGCTCGCGCCGCTCTATGACCGGAGGAAGAGCCGCACGCCTCTCACGGAAGGCGAGGAAGCGTGGATCTCCCGGTGGGCCGACGCCCACGTGGCGCGGGACGAACTGCGCGGGCCCATCGAGGAGCTCATGCGCGGCGCGCTCCGCCGGCGGAAAGACGAGCTCGCCGCCGGTTGGCATCCCTGCGCGCGGTGCGGAGACCTCTGCCCGGCGAAGGACCGGCTCTGCGCGCGGTGCGAAGCGGAAGAGGAGCGGCAGACCCGGAGCCGCATCGTGCTCCTCCTGAAAGAGAAGCCGGAGCTCCTCTACGACGACGTGCGCCGCGCCGTGCCGTGCACGTACCGCCAGTTCGCCGAGGCGCGGGACATCCTCATCCACCGCTACCGGCAGAACCATTACAACCGGTGCGGCACGGAGGAAGAAAGGCGGCGGCTCCTGTCGCTCCTCACCCACAGGCCGTTTGCCTCCATCACGGAAAGCGAAGCGAAGAAGATCCTCTCCGCTCTGCCGGTGAAGAAAATCTATGCTCCGAAAGGAAGAAAGGATGGGATTTCGTATGAGTCTGGAAAGTGAATACAAGATCGACGTCGACCGGTATTGTGTAAAAAAGGGAGAAAAGGTCCATCTGAAAGACTGGCCCACGAAGTGCGACGCGGACGTGGAGAAGGCGGACGTGAAAGAGACGCTCTTCCCGAAAGCGCTGGCCGAGATGAAGGACTGGCAGGAAAAACTCTACGCCCAGAATCTGGCGGGCCTCATCGTGGTGCTGCAGGCCATGGACGCCGCGGGGAAGGACGGCACGGTGAATCACGTCTTCTCCCGGCTGAATCCGGGCGGCGTGCACGTGGTGTCCTTCAAGCAGCCCTCCGTGGAAGAGAAGGATCACGACTACATGTGGCGCATCAATAAATCCCTGCCCGCGCGGGGGGACATCGGCATCTTCAACCGGTCCCACTACGAGGACGTGATCGTCACGCGGGTGCACGGCCTGCTCCAGAAGGAAATGGAGGAAAAGGACCTGCCGAAGACGCTCATCGACAAGGACATCTGGGAAGAGCGGTACGAGCAGATCCGGAACTGGGAGAAATACCTCTACCAGAACGGCTTCCCCATGGTGAAGATCTTCCTGCATCTCTCGAAGGATGAGCAGCGGGAGCGCCTCGTGGACCGCATCATCAATCAGCAGAAAAACTGGAAATTCTCCCTCTCCGACATCGAAGAGCGGCAGTACTGGGACCGGTATCAGGATATCTACGAAGAGATCTTCGAAGAGACCTCCACGGATTACGCGCCGTGGTACATCGTCCCGGCGGACAACAAATGGTACACCCGCTACGTGGTGGCGCTCATCACGCTGAAAGCGCTCCGGAAGATCCATCCGGAATTTCCGGAGCTCGCCCCGGAGACGGCGAAGAAGCTCGAGCAGTTCAAGCGGCTCATCCAGCACGTGGACGTGCGGGAGCTCGCCGATATCCAGGCGGCGCTCAGCGGGAAGAAAGACGAAAAGTAAATAGCCTGCCGGAAGGGTGTCTCGGAAGAGGCGCTCTTTTCGCATGGCTTCCCGGCAGGCCCGCATCCGGTTGACAGCCCGGGGAAACAGGACTACAGTAAAACTAACAGCATTCGTTTTTAAGGAGGCGGTGCGCATGCCGAGACAGGGATTGAACCGGGAGGCCGTCGTGCAGGCCGCGGCGGATCTCATCGAAGAAAAAGGGCTGGCTTCGTTTTCCATGGGCGGGCTCGCCCGGCGGCTGGCGGTGCGGCCGTCCTCGCTGTACAACCATGTGCAGAGCATGGACGGCCTGCTCGAAGGCGTGGCGGCGCTCGCCATCGATCGGCTCACGCAGGCGGAGCGGGAGGCCTGCGAAGGAAAGACGGGCGAAGCGGCGCTCTTCGCACTGGCGGAGGCCTATCGCTGGTACGCGCGGGCCCATCCGGAGCTGTACCGCGCGGTGATGCATGTCGGGCGGTGGGGACGCCCGGAGCTGGAGGCGCGCGCCGGGGACATCGTGCGGCCCATCATGGAGGTGCTCGCCGGGTTCGGTCTGGATGAGACGGAGCAGCGGCACTGGCAGCGGGTGCTCCGGTCGGTGATGCACGGATTCGCCGCGCACGAGCAGGCCGGCGCCTTTTCCCATTTCCCCGAGGACCGGGACGAAAGCTATCGCCTCGCGGTGCGGTGCGTGGCCGGCGGGCTCCGCCGGGCAGGGAGGAAATCTCATGAAGACGGAAGAACAGATCCTGTTTGAAGACGCGCCCATCCATCGGGCGGTGGCCGCGCTGGTGATACCGACCGTCATCAGCCAGCTCATCACGGTGGCATACAATATGGCGGACACGTTCTTCATCGGACAGGTGGGCGATCCGGCGCAGGTGGCGGCGGTGTCCGTGTGCATGCCTTTCTTCGTCTTCCTTACCGGGGTGGCGAATCTTTTCGGCATCGGCGGCGCGAGCCTCGTCGCGCGCTCCCTCGGGGAGGGCGACCATGAGCGGGCGCGGCGCGCGTCGTCGTTCTGCCTGTGGGCGTCGATGGCTGCGGCCATCCTCTACGGGGCGGCGCTCTTTCCCGCCGGGGCCTGGCTCCTCCCGGCGGCGGGCGCGGATGAGGAGACCTATGCGTTCTGCCGGACCTACCTCTTCTGGACCGTCACGATCGGCGCGGCGCCTACGGTGCTGAATCAGGAGCTCGCCCATCTGGTGCGGGCGGAGGGGCACGCGGAGCAGGCGAGTTTCGGTCTGACCTTCGGCGGCGTCCTGAATATCCTGCTGGATCCGTTCTTCATCTTCGGCCTCGGCATGGACATCGAAGGGGCGGCCGTCGCGACGCTGCTGGCGAACGGGGCGGCGGCGCTCTATTTCGTGGGATTCATCCTGCGGAAGGGACAGGCCACGGATCTGGCGCTGACGCCGCGGCGGGGCGCGCTCGGCGGGCGCATCCCGCGGGAAGTGCTCCTCGTGGGCCTGCCGAGCTGCGTCATGAATCTCATGGGCGTGCTGTCCAATATCACGGTGAACCGCCTGATGGCAGGCTATGCCAACGCGGCGGTGGCGGGCATCGGCATCGCAAAGAAGGTGGACATGCTGTCCTATTCCATCGCCATGGGCATGTCCCAGGGCGTGCTGCCCCTCATCGGGTACAATTACGCCGCGGGGAACGGGAAGCGCATGACCGCCGCTATCCGCACGAGCTTTCTCATGAGCCTCGCCGTGTCCCTCGCCGGCACGGTGTTCCTCTTCACCTGCGCGGGCCCCATCGTGCGCGCTTTCATCGACGACGAGGCCACTGTGTACTACGGCAGCCTGTTCCAGCGTATCATCTGCCTCACCGGGCCGTGCATCTCCGTGACCATGCTGGCCATCACGGTCTTCCAGTCCATGGGAAAAAAGACCGCGCCCCTGGTGCTCTCCGTCATGCGGAAAGGCGGACTGGACATCCCCTTCATGTTCCTCCTGGACCGGCTGGCCGGCGTGAAGGGCATCGTGTGGGCGACGCCCATCGCCGATGTGCTCGCCATGGCCGCGGCGGCGGTCCTCTTCGTGCCGTTCGTGCGGAAGCTCCGCCGGGAAGCGTCGCTCCGCCGCTGATCTTCGTCCTGCCGGATCGTCCGGCGGGATTTTTTTGTGCCGAAACGGCGGGACCGTAGTGCCCGTCGGCTGAGTTTCGGATTTCCGTCAGAAAATTTTCACAGACGGAGAAGATTCTAAGGGGATTCTCAAGCGAAACGGAGGAAAAAGAATTAAAATAAAATCAGAGGGATGTTTCGTTTTTGTAAAGTCCGCGGCCGGACGGCGGCGGTCTCATGGATCCATGAGAAAAGGAAGAGGGGGATGCTATGGATAAAGAAGGGCGCATCAATATCGACAAGTACAAAGTGGAGCAGGGAAAGACCGTCCATCTGAAAGACTATTCCACGTCGTGCGATGTGGACATCGAAAAGGAAAAGGTGAAGACCGTCTATTTCCCGCAGATCCTGGACGACCTGTCCGTCCTGCAGGCGAAGCTCTACGCGCAGAGCACGTACGGCCTCATTATCGTGCTGCAGGCCATGGACGCCGCGGGGAAGGACGGCACCATCCGCCACGTCTTCTCTCATCTGGACCCGAACGGCGTGCACGTGGTGTCCTTCAAGCAGCCCTCCACGGAGGAAAAGGACCACGACTACATGTGGCGCATCAACCGGGCGCTGCCCCGCCGCGGGGACATCGGCATCTTCAACCGGTCCCATTACGAGGACGTGATCATCACCCGCGTGCACGATCTCATCGCCCAGGATAAAATTCCGAAAAATCTGGTGGATAAAAATTTCTGGGACACGCGGTACCGGCAGATCAACGACTGGGAAAAGTACCTCTTCGAGAACGGCTTCCCTGTGGTGAAGATTTTCCTGCACGTGTCGAAGAACGAGCAGCGGGACCGGCTGGCGGAGCGCATCCTGAACAAGAAGAAGAACTGGAAATTTTCCATGTCGGACATCAACGAGCGCCGCTACTGGGACAAGTATCAGGACCTGTACAGCGAGATGATCTCCAATACGTCAAAGAAATACGCGCCGTGGTACGTGGTGCCGGCGGACAACAAGTGGTACACCCGCTTCGTGGTGGCGCAGATCGTGGAACAGACCCTCGAAAAGATCGCGCCCGATTTCCCCGAAATGTCGAAGGAAGTGAAGAACCAGCTGGAAGAATTCCGGCGGCTCATCGAGAGCGGCAACGTGGGCATGATCGCGGAGATGCAGGACATGTTCTTCGACAAAAAATAAGGCACGAAAAAAAGCGTCCGGACGGACGCTTTTTTTTTTCGTGCCTGTGTTTCACGTGAAACGGATCAGTACCAGCGCGTCATGGGGAGCGCGTTGTTGATGCCCTTCGTCATGAGTACCTGATGGACGTCGATGTGACCCACGGAGAAGGCCGCGGCGCAGCCGCAGAGATAGAGCTCCCACATGCGGACAAAGGTCTCGCCCTTCATGGCGAGGATCTCTTCCCGGTGCGCCTCGAAATTGCGGTACCAGCAGAGGAGCGTCTTCTCGTAGTGGCGGCGCAGGCTCTCTACGTCGAGTACGTGGAAGCCGCAGTCCGCGGCGAGCGAAAGAATCTCCCGGGGCGAGGGGAGCGTGCCGCCGGGGAAGATGTACTTCCGCATCCACGGATTGTTTTCCGCCTCGCCCTGCCCGTCGATGAAGTGGAGCAGGAAGAGGCCCCCTTCTTTCAGGAGGGACGCGGCGGTCTTCATGTACAGAGGATAATTGTCCCGCCCCACGTGCTCCAGCATGCCCACGCTCACCAGCCGGTCGTAGGTCAGGCCTTCCTTCGGAAGCTCGCGGTAGTCCGTGAGCTCCACCCGCACGCGGTCCGCGAGGCCGAGCTTCGCGATGTGCGCCTGTCCCGTCTTCCACTGCTCGCGGCTCAGCGTGCAGCCGCGGCCCCGCAGGCCGCACCAGAGCGCCGCCTCCGTGAGAAGGTAGCCCCAGCCGCAGCCGATGTCGAGGAGAGACATGCCTTTCTCCGGATGGAGCTTCTGCAGGATGTAGTGCACCTTGTTCCGCTGGGCCTCCGCCAGCGTGTCGCTCTCCGTCCGGAAATACGCGCAGGAGTAGCTCATGGACGGGTCGAGCCACAGCCGGTAGAAATCGTTGCCCAGATCGTAATGGGACGACACCTGTTCTTTCTGAGCCGCTTCCGATTCGGACGGATGGAAGAGGGAAGCGAACGCGCTCCGGTCGAGAGCGAACTGATCCGTCTGACTGAGGAAGGCGCGGAGCGCGGTGAAGAGATCGCCTTCGATCTCCAGATCTTTCCGCATGTACGCTTCGCCGAGCGCGAGCGACGTGGAGGCGAGAAGCTCTTTCTTCGGGATGTCCTTATGAAGGACGATCCGGAAGAGGGGCGTCCCCGTCCCGATGGAATAGACCCGGCCGTGGAGCTCCACGGTGAAGCAGACGGCCTGGAAACGCTGCAGATAATGGATGATGAACAGATCGGAAATCATGATGATCTGCGCCTCTTTTCCCGCAAAATTTCGGGAAATAAAAAATCTTGCCCCTTCCGGTCTCTCTGTCAGGGGAAGAATCTGGTTTGTTTCCTTGCCCCCAATTATAAACAGATGGGAAGAAAAGGGCAGAGCTGATGAATGGCTGAGGCGCTTTATGAAACGCTTTTGTTTCAAACTTTCCTGAAATTTATGGATTCTTTATTTCTTTTGAAGCCAGCCGAGGAAGAGGAGGAGCGCGGACACCGCGAGGCCGATGAAGACCGGATCGATGGGAAGCGGTCCCATGGCGGCGGCGAGGACGGCCGCGGCGGTGCTCACTGTGATGGAAGCGAAGCCCCATTTCGGCGCGATGTGTCCCGGCCAGAAGATGGCCAGCGTCATGGGGAGGAAGATGCCCCCGCCCCGGAGCGCCATGGAGAGGTAGTTCCAGAAGAGCACCTGCGATTTCAGATGATACAGGGCGAAGAGGCCGGAGCCGATGAGGATGAGGAGCACCGCCCCTTTCGTGATGTGGAGGAGCAGGCGGTCGCTGCGGATGCGGAAGACCACGCCCGCGATGTCGTGGGAGATCATGGTGCCCATGCCGAGAGCGAGCCCGCCGATGGAGCTGATGAGGGACAGGAGGATGCCCCCCAGCGCGACGCCGGCGATGAAGAGGTTCTCATGGGTGACGAGGTACGTGGGCAGGACGAGGATGGGGAGCACGTCCGGAGAGAAGGCGCGCATGTACATGCCGATGGCGATGAAGGGCAGGCCCACGGGAATGACGAGGAGCGCCGCCGCGAAGCATCCCGCCGCCGCCGTGGCGGGTGTCGCCGCGGAGAAGATGGCCTGCACGTAGGTCTGCGTGCAGAGGACGCCCACCATCATGGAGAGGAAGGTCGCCATGGCCGTACCCGTCCCCTCTCCGGCGAGGCTCAGCCAGGGCATGTCCGGGAAGACGGCGGAGAACTGCGCGTCCGGCATGGCGTGGAGCTCGAGGAAGGCGGAAACGCCCGCGATGGTGAGGGAGACGAAGATGACGTCCATCTTCAGGATGCCCCCGATGCCGGCGCTCTTCATGCCGCCGAAGAAGGTGTACCCCACCACGAGGAGGATAAGCAGGCCCGCAGCGGCCATGTGGGGGATGCCGAGGAGCGCCGACAGGAGCTGGATGCCCGAGAGCGAGCTCGCGATGATGGAGAAGAAGGTGCCGATGGAAGAAATGACCGACGCCGCTTCCTCCGCCCGCACGCCGTAATGGGCGGCGAGAAATTCCGGGATGGTGGCGAGGCCCGTGCCGCGGAGCTTCTTCGCGTACAGGAATCCCATGATGAGGAAGGTGATGCCCGCGCCGAGGGTGAACCACCAGGCGGAGAGGCCGCAGGTGTAGGCGAGCTGCGACGTGCCGATGGTGGCGCCCCCGCCGACGATGGACCCGGCGATGGACCCGGCGATGAGCGGCACACCGGCGGACCGCCCGTTCAGGCTGTACCCTTCGGCGGAGTTGACCTCCCGCGCCGCGTAGAGCCCCGCGCCGATGACGGCGAA
Source organism: Veillonellales bacterium (assembly GCA_944390485.1). GTDB lineage: Bacteria > Bacillota > Negativicutes > Veillonellales > Dialisteraceae > UBA1822. The sequence continues at coordinate 13,708 of CALXPQ010000004.1, read as the reverse complement.
GACCGTGGCGAGCATGATGACCAGGATCTCGATGGACAGTGACATGACAGATGACTCCTATTTCTTAAATTTTTCTAATTATATCACAGATGGATTTTAATAGAGAGACAAAATCAGAAAAAATCCGGTCTGTCTTCCTGACGGGCAGCGGAGCATGACAGGAGAAGAGACCTGTGACGGACGGGAGATGCGCGTTTCACGTGAAACAAAAGACAAAAAGAAAAAGAAGAGGAAATTTTTCCTAAAAAATGAAGCGCAGTGCGCGGCTCCGGCGGTTTCGCAAAAATTTTTCCGCTGCGGTATGTTATAATAATTTTGTATGTCGAGGAGGAAACGTATGGGAAAGATCATCAGCATCATCAATCAGAAAGGCGGCGTGGGCAAGACCACCACGGCGGTCAACCTCGCGGCGTATCTCGCCGAGGCGGGCCGGCGCACGCTTCTGATCGACGAGGACGCGCAGGGCAACGCCACCAGCGGTCTTTCGATGGATCCTTCCCGGTTCGAGACGACGCTCTACGATGTGCTCATCGACGGCGTGCCGGTAGAAGAGGCGGTGTACCGGACGGAAGTGAAGCGGCTCTCGCTGCTCCCGTCGTCCATCGACCTGGCCGGCGCGGAGATCGAGATGGTGGACATGGAGGAAAGGGAGACCCTCCTCCGGCGGGCCGTGGCGCCGATCCGGGACGATTACGATTTCCTCCTCATCGACTGCCCGCCGTCCCTCGGCCTCATGACAGTGAATGCACTCACCGCGGCCGACGCGGTGCTCATCCCCATCCAGGCGGAGTTCTTCGCGCTGGAGGGGCTGTCCCAGCTGGTGAAGACCGTGCATACGGTAAAGAAGCGCCTGAATCCGGACCTGGAGCTCCTGGGCATCCTCCTCACCATGTACGACGGCCGGACGAACCTGGCCGCGCAGGTCTCGGAAGAAGTGAAGAAATATTTTGGGAAGAAAGTCTTCAAGACGTTCATCCCCCGGGCGGTGAAGCTGTCCGAAGCGCCCAGCTTCGGCGAGCCCATCGCGCTCTACGCGCCGAAATCGAAAGGCGCGGCGGCGTATAAAAGTCTCTGTCAGGAGGTGCTGAAGCGTGTCTAAGGGAAAACGGCTGGGCCGGGGACTGACGGCGCTCCTGGGAGAAGAAGCGAAGCGGAAGGGCGGCGTGGAGGAGCTCGATCTGGAGCTCATCTCGCCGAATCCGTACCAGCCCCGGCGGCAGTTCAGCGACGAAGCGCTGGCGGAGCTCGCTGCGTCCATCCGGACGCACGGCGTGGTGCAGCCGCTCATCGTCCGCGAAGAGAAGGACGGGAGCTACACCCTCATCGCCGGGGAGCGGCGCCTCCGCGCGGCGAAGCTGGCGGACCTCGACAAGGTGCCCGCCCTCGTGCGGGACTACGACGAGACGTCCGCCGCGGAAGTGGCGCTCATCGAGAATCTCCAGCGGGAGGACCTGAATCCCGTGGAAGAGGGCGAAGCGTACCGCCGGCTCATCGAGACGTGGGGCTACACGCAGGAAAAAGTGGCGGAGACCGTGGGCAAGAGCCGCCCCTATGTGGCGAATCTCCTGCGCCTCCTCGCCCTGCCGGAAGAAGTGCGCGCCATGCTGGCCGACGGCCGGCTCACCGCGGGACAGGCCCGCCCGCTCCTCGGCCTTCCGTCGGAAGGCGAGCAGCTCGCCCTCGCGCGGCGCATCGAGAAGGAAGGCCTCTCCGCCCGGCAGGCGGAAGACCTCGTGCGCGGGAAGAAAGCGCCGAAGGCGCGGAAGAAGCCGGACGACCCCGCGGCGGCCTATTTCCGGAAAATCGAAGACGAATTGAAATTGTCCCTCGGGACAGGTGTGCATATCAGGAACGGCCGGGGCAAACGGCGCCACCGCGGCGCGATCACCATTGAGTACGCGGGGGAGGAAGAATTCCAGCGGCTCGTGGCCTTCCTGAAAAATGAGGACTAAATGAACATGTTCAGCGGAAGTCTTGTGACTTACATCATCTTTGCCGTCATGGGGATCCTGATGATCTTCCTGATCCTCCAGGTGGTCCTGCTCCGGTCGAAAGTGTCGGCTCTCACGCGGAAATACCAGTATTTCATGGCGGGCGAAGAAGGGGCGAGCCTGGAGCGGCACCTCTCCGTGGAAGTGAAGGAGCTCCGGGAAATGACGCGCTCGTCGGAGGACATGCTCCACCAGCACGAGCTCCTGTCGAATATGCAGGTGCAGTCGTTCCAGCGGAGCGGCCTCGTGAAGTACGACGCCTTCGACGACAGCGGGGACAAGCTCAGCTTCTCCCTGACGCTCCTGGACGGCGCGAACAACGGCTTCGTCCTGTCCTCCCTCGTGGGGAGAGAGACGTCCCGCATCTATGTGAAGCCCATCCTGAACGGGCAGTGCCGGGAAGCCATCTCCTCGGAAGAGGCGGAGTCCATCGGCATGGCGCTCGCTTCGTACGAGCAGCCCCGCCACATCGCGGAAGAAAATGAAAAGAACGCCGCTGAAGCGGCGTACCGGGAGGCCAGAAAAGGCGCCTGATCTCCGAAGAAGTCCTGATGAGAAAGACAGGTGACACGATGGAGAAAACAGAAAATCACGATACCGGCTCGGTGGAGCTCCGCTTCACCGGAAAAGAATTCAAGCGGGCCAAGGGGATCCTCGCGGTGCTCGCGGCGGCCTTCGTCGTCGGCATGGGCGCGGCGTCCTGGTCCGTGTATTCCATGGCGTCCCTCCGCGCGGAAAACGAGCTGTACAGGAACCAGCTCCGCATGGCGGAGGAAAAGATGGACAGTCTCTCCCAGAAGATCGACAATGTGGAGCGGATCAGCGGGGAAGTGGAAAGCATGGTGAACGGCCGCGCTTCCAATGCTTCCTCCGCGGAGAAGACCTCCGCGTCCGGCGGCATCGGCGGCGGCACCACCGTCCCGGACCGGGCGGCGGTCTCGTCCGCGCCGGCGGTGGAGACGCCGGGCGATCTCCTGGCAGAGCTTGTCCGGATGAATGAGACGGTGGACCGGGAAATGAAAAAGGTCATCAGCCTCCGGTCGGACCTGATGACCCGGAGCCACACCGCGCGCACCATCTATCAGGCTTACCGGGCGGAAGCGCCGTCTCTCTGGCCGGTGTCCGGAGAGATCTCCAGCGGATTCGGCTGGCGGGAGAGCCCCGGCGGCATCGGCTCCAGCTACCATGAAGGCGTGGACATCGCCACGGAGTACGACATGCCCGTGCGCGTCACCGCGGACGGCGTCGTCACGAAGACCGGCTGGGTGGACGGCTACGGCTACCTCGTGGAGGTGCGCCATGCGAACGGCATCACCACGCGGTACGGCCACAATTCGGCTATCGTCGTCCAGGAGGGGCAGGAAGTCCGTCAGGGCGACACGGTGGCCCTCGCGGGCAGCACGGGAAACAGCACGGGCCCGCACACCCATTACGAAGTGCGGGTGAACGGCACGGCGCTCGATCCGATGCTGTTCCTGAAATAAGAATCCATAAGGCCTCTCGCAGGTCTTATTTTTTTAAGGGGAGATACAGATGAATCAGGGAGAAACGCTCTATATCGAAGGCAGGATGGAGGAGGCGCGCACCGCGCTCCGAAAAGAAGCGAAAGAAGGGGACGGACGCGCCCTGTACTGCCTCGGCCAGTATGAGCTATTCGGCCTGTGGGAGACCCGCGAGCGGCCCGCGGAGGCGGCGGCTCTCTTCCGCCGCGGGGCGGCGTCCGATGCGCCGGCGCTCCTCATGAGCACGCTCTTCCTCCGGGAAGACGCCGTGGACGGGGAAGCCGTCCGCCGGGCGCTCGCCGAAGCGGAGCAGGCAGCGGACGCGGGCGATGTGAATGCGCTCTACGCGCTGTCCGCCGTGCTCTGGGACGGTGTCGGGACCGTCGTGGAAAAGGAGGAAGACAAGGCCCGGGCGTATTGCGAAAAGGCAGCGGCCCTCGGTTTCTGGCAGGCGGAGATGGAGATGGGGCTCCATTACCTGAACGGCACCCGCCTCCCGCAGGACGAGACGAAAGGGGCGGCTTTCCTGAAACGGGCCGCGGAAAAGGGCGTGGGCAAGGCGGAGTACCACATGGCGTACTGCTGCCTCGCCGGCGTGGGGACGGAGAAGAATCCTTCCCTGGCGGTGTCGTACTACCAGAAAGCGCTCCGCCACGGTTATCTCCGCGCGGCGGTCGAACTGGGTGTATACTACGAGACCGGCACATACGTGAAGCAGGATAAAAAGAAAGCGTACCAGCTCTACCACCGGGCGGCGGAGGCAGGCGACGCGGACGGGAAGGCCCATCTGGCGGACTGCCTCCTCGCGGGCGAGGCGGTGAAGCGGAATGCCCGGCAGGCGGCGGCGCTCTACGCGGAAGCGGCGAAGGGCGGCAGCGCCTACGCGGTGCTCCGCATGGGCGAGACCGCGTTCTCGGGCGGCGACGAAGGGACCGCATTCCGGTATTTCCTCGACGCGGCGCGCATGGGGCTCCCGGCGGCGCAGTACCTCGCCGGCGTGTGCCTTCTCCAGGGACGGGGCGCGGCGCCGGACCGGCAGGCGGCGGCCCTGTGGCTCCGCCGGGCGGCGCAGCGCGGCAGCCGCGAAGCGTCCGCGCTCCTCATGCAGGCGGGACTCTGAGAGGCGCGCCATGAAAGAAACGACGATGCAGAAGGAACTGGCGGAGGCGAAAGCCCTCTACCTCCGGTGCCAGCTGGACCGGGCCTTCCCGATCTTCCTGCGGTGCGCCCAGGCGGGCAGCGGCGAGGCCATGTATTTCCTCGGAGAATACTACTCGCAGGGCTACGGCCACGTGGAGCAGGACACGAAACGCGGCGCGGAGTGGCGCAAGAAGGGCGCCATGGCGGGGGACGTCCTCGCCCAGCTGAATACGGCGTACAATCTGCCGCCGGATCATCCGGGGCGCACGGCCATCCCGAAGCTCGTCTTCCCGGAGATCCTGAAGCGGGCGGAGGCGGGGGACGTCTTCGCGCAGAACGAGCTGCCGGACATGTATTTCTACGGCTTCGGCACGGAGAAGGACACGGGGAAAGCCGTGGAGTGGCTCGAGCGCGCCGGCGCGTCAGGCTTCTGGCGGCCCCTGAACAAACTGGGCGAGATGTATTACTACGGCGAAGGCATCCCCGCCGACCAGGAAAAGGCGAAGGCGTATTTCGCGAAGGCGGCGGCCCTCGGCTACGGCGACGCGGAGGCGAATCTCGCCATGTGCTGGTACGCCGGCCCGAAGAAGAACATGACCCGCGCGGTGTCCCTCCTGCGCCGGGCCTTCGCCCACGGGGCGCTCTTCTCGAAGGACATCGCAAATATCCTCGGCCTCTTCATCCTCGAGGGCAGCGGCGTGCCGAAGGATGAGAAGGAGGCCTTCGAGTGGATGAAGCGCTCGGCGGAGATGGGCTCGGCGGAGGGCATGAACCATCTGGCGGTCTTCTACGAGCGGGGCATCGGCACCGCGCCGAACGAAGCCCTCGCGGAGGAGTGGTGCCGGAAAGCGGCAGACCTGGGCCACGCGGACGCGGCGGTGCAGTACGGCATCTATCAGCGGGAGAAGGGCAACAACAAAGCGGCTCTGCGCTACTTCCGGCAGGCGGCGGAGCAGGGGAACGCCCACGGCCAGACGTGGTACGCATCGTGCTTCCTCTTCGGCATCGGCGCGGAAGAAGACCGGGCGGAAGCGAGGAAATGGCTGGAAAAGGCTGCGGCCCAGAATGAGGAGAACGCGGTGAAGCTCCTGAAGGAAGAGCTCGGCGTGGACTGGCCCGGCCCGGCGAAATAAAAAATAGAAAGGCGGCGGAAGCCGTCTTTTTTTCGTGCGCGGATGATCGTGCAGAAAATCCGTTGCTGCGGTGCGCTGTGCAGCGGAAAAAGTTTTGCAGCAGATTGGGGATGAAGAAAAGTTTTTCACAGAGTTATCCACAAGATGTTGATAACCTGTTGGGAAGAGCGCGGACCATCGCAATGTATTTTCCCGGCTGCTGCAGAATTTTCGAAAAAAGGGCTTGCGCCGGGTATGCGTTTCGGCTATAATGGCGTACATCAAATTTCATAGCAGTGAATGATGCATACGGGAGAAGACGAAAGTCTGCCGAAGGAGTGACACTCTCAGGCGCCCATGGGGGAAAGGGCAGTACCGTATGCGGACACGACTCTGGAGAGTTCCCGCAAGGGACGCCGAAGGGGCACGGACAGCAATGTCTCAATCTCTCAGGCAAAAGGACAGAGAAATTTCGCAGCCATTCTTTTCGATGGGTGGAAAATTTTCCGGTCTCCAGAGTACCAGTCTCACGGAGACCGGTATTTTTTTGCGAGCCGCGGCCTGGCCCGGCTCCGTACCCGAAGGAGGGAATGTACGTTGGATATGGAACTTCTGAATGCGATCGACAGCTTTATCTGGGGCCCGCCGCTCCTGGTGCTCCTCGTGGGCACGGGCATCCTGCTCACGGTGCGCCTCGGCTTCCTGCAGGTCTTCCGCCTGAAGAAAGCGCTCACGCTCATCTTCCGCGCGAAGGACAGCGGCGAGGGGGACATCAACAGCTTCAAGGCGCTGTGTACGGCGCTCGCCGCCACCATCGGCACGGGCAATATCGTGGGCGTCGCCACGGCGATCCATGCGGGCGGCCCGGGGGCGCTCTTCTGGATGTGGCTGGCGGCCTTCTTCGGCATGGCCACCAAGTATGCCGAAGGGCTCCTCGCCGTGAAGTATCGCGAGACGGACGCGAAGGGGCATATCGCCGGCGGGCCCATGTACTACATCAAGAACGGCCTCGGAGAACAGTGGAAGCCTCTGGGCACGCTCTTCGCCGTCTTCGGCGTGCTGGTCGCCTTCTTCGGCATCGGCACCTTCGCGCAGGTGAATTCCATCGTGGAAATCACGAAGATCACCGTGGGCATCCCCGTGGAAGCCACCGCGGCGGTTCTCACTGTCACAGTCGCGGCGGTCACTCTGGGCGGGCTCCAGTCCATCGCGCGCGTGTCGAGCAAGATCGTCCCCGCCATGGCGGTCATCTATTTCGTCACCACTGTGGGCGTGCTGCTCTCCTTCTATGAAGCGGTGCCCGCGGCGGTCGCCCTCGTGCTGGAGAACGCCTTCACCGGCACGGCAGCCACAGGCGGTTTCCTCGGCGCCACCGTCATGATGGCCATGCGGAACGGCATCGCCCGGGGCGTCTTCTCCAACGAATCGGGCCTCGGCTCCGCGCCCATCGCGGCCGCCGCGGCGAAGACGAAATGGCCGGCCGAGCAGGGCCTCATCTCCATGACGGGCACCTTCATCGACACCATCATCATCTGCACCCTGACGGGCCTGTCCATCATCGTCACCGGCCAGTGGTCCACCGAGCTGAACGGCGCGGCCCTCACGAACGCCGCCTTCACCGCAGCCTTCCCCGCCTTCGGCAGCGAGCTCCTCATGGTATCGCTCGTGCTCTTCGCCTTCACCACCATCCTCGGCTGGAACTACTACGGCGAGCGCTGCGCGGAGTACCTCTGCGGCGTGCGGATCATCAAGCCCTACCGCGTCGTCTTCATCCTCCTCGTGGCGTGCGGCGCGTTCCTCAAACTCGAAGCCATCTGGGTCCTCGCGGACATCGTGAACGGCCTCATGGCCATCCCGAATCTCATCGCCCTCCTCGGTCTCTCCGGCGTGGTGGTTGCCGAGACGAAGCGCTACTTCGCGCATCTCGGCGAAGAAGAAACGGAAGAGAGAAAGGCTCCCGTCCCGGCGGCGGAAGCGGGCAAATGACGCGCGTGTCTTTTATAAATATATAGAAGAAATTTTCAAAAACGGCCGGTCCATAGTCTGAAACTATATCGGCCATACATTTTAACACTTTTACCAAATAAAGAATTCGATGTAAGATAGGACTATCAATTTCACAGCAGGTGTAAGGCACACCACTCTGGAGAGTCTCAGCAATGAGCGCCGAAGGTGCAAGGGCGGCAGCGTATCCCGCCCGGTCTCTCAGGCAAAAGGACAGAGCTTTTCAAAAAAGAACAGCTTTCTCTTCCGGCTCCGGAGTCACTGCTTGTAAGTGGCCCACGGGGCCGGTTTTATGTAGGGGGGAATTACACATGGTCGATTTACTGCAGCTCATCGACAGCTATGTCTGGGGACCGCCGCTTCTGGTGCTCCTCGTCGGGACGGGCATCTTCCTCACGCTCCGTCTCGGATTCGTGCAGGTGCTCCGCCTGCCGCTCGCCTTCAAGCTCATCTTCTCCACCGGGAAGAATCAGGACGCGGGCGACGTATCCAGCTTCAAATCCCTGTGCACCGCGCTCGCCGCGACGGTCGGCACGGGCAATATCGTCGGCGTCGCCACGGCCATCCATGCGGGCGGCCCGGGGGCGCTCTTCTGGATGTGGCTGGCCGCCTTCTTCGGCATGGCCACGAAATTCGCGGAAGGGACGCTCGCCGTCCGTTTCCGTGAGATCGACAACAACGGCAACATCGCCGGCGGCCCCATGTTCTATATCAAAAACGGCATGGGCATGAAATGGAAATGGCTCGGCGCGCTCTTCGCCTTCTTCGGCACCTTCGCCGCTATCTTCGGCATCGGCAACACCACCCAGGTGAATTCCATCGTCGAAGTCGTCCAAGTCGCTTTCGGCGTGGACGTCTTCTGGACGGCGCTCATCATCTTCGTGCTCACCACGGCGATTATCTTCGGCGGTCTCCAGACCATCGCGCAGACCTCCTCCAAGATCGTCCCGGCCATGGCGGTGATCTACCTGGCCACCACCATCACCATCCTTCTCATGTTTGCCGACAATATCCCCGGCGCGATCATGCTCGTGCTGGACAATGCCTTCACCGGCACGGCGGCGACGGGCGGCTTCCTCGGCGCCACGGTCATGATGGCCATGCAGAACGGCATCGCCCGCGGCCTCTTCTCCAATGAATCGGGCCTCGGCTCCGCGCCGATCGTCGCGGCGGCGGCGAAGACCCGCTGGCCGGCGGAACAGGGCCTCGTTTCTATGACGGGCACCTTCATCGACACGCTCATCATCTGCACCCTCACGGGTCTCACCATCATCGTCACCGGCCAGTGGACCAGCGAGCTGAACGGCGCGGCCCTCACAAACGCGGCCTTCTCCATGGCGTATCCCACGTTCGGCGGCACGCTCCTCACCATCTCGCTCGTGCTCTTTGCCTTCACCACCATCCTCGGCTGGAACTACTACGGCGAGCGGTGCCTCGTGTACCTCGTCGGCACGAAATGGATCACTCCGTACCGCATCCTCTTCGTCATCATGACGCTCGCGGGCGGCTTCCTGAAACTGGACGCCATCTGGGCGCTCTCCGATATCCTGAACGCGTGCATGGCGTTCCCGAACCTCATCGCGCTGCTGTGCCTCTCCGGCGTGGTATCGAAAGAACTGAAAGATTTCATCCATTACCGCAAGACCGGCGAAGAACCGGTGCGGGAGACGAAATAAAACGGACGGAAAACAATCCGCGCTGATACAGACGGAACGTTTCCCCCCTATCCGCTTCGGCGGGTAGTTCAAATACGGCGGTTTCCTATCGTTCTGGAATCCGCCGTATTTTTTTGCGCTCGTCCGGCGGGCGCGCCTTCCCTTGCCATGGCGGCGGAAAGCCCCTACAATACAGTCATCGGGAGGGAGATTTCCTCTTATATAAAGAGAAACAGAAACGGCCAGGCAGGACGCCGGGCCGGAAAAGAGGACGATATGATTTCCATACAGCGATTCACAGAGCGGCTCGCCCGTCTCCGCACCATCACCGCGCCGGGGCGGGGCATCACGCGGCTCGCTTTCACGGACGAGGACTGGGCCGGGCGGGCGTACATGATCTCGCTCATGCGGGAAGCAGACCTCGCCGTCCGGGAGGACGCTTTCGGCAATGTCATCGGCCGGCGGGAAGGGACGCGGCCGGATCTCACGCCGGTCCTGTGCGGGTCCCATGGGGACAGCGTGCCCGAAGGGGGCAATTTCGACGGCATCTGCGGCACGCTCGCCGCGATCGAGCTGGCGCAGAGCATGCAGGAGGACGGCTGGCAGAACGAGCGGCCTTACGAGGCGGTGCTCTTCATGTGCGAAGAGTCGAGCCGTTTCGGCGCCGCCACGCTGGGGAGCCGCGCCATGTGCGGCGAGCTCTCCCCGCGGGACCTTCTCACGTATCACGATAAGGAGGGGCGCGCCCTCTACGACGTGCTGAAGCGGCGCGGCCTCGACCCGGACCACATCGAACGCGCGAAATACCCCGTGCGTCCGGCGGCGTTCTTTGAAATGCACATCGAACAGGGGCGCGTGCTGGAGCACGAGCGGAAAAAAGCGGGAGTCGTCACGGGCATCGCCGCGCCGACGCGCCTGCGTTTCCGCATCCACGGCCATCCCGACCACAGCGGGGCCGCGCCCATGACATTGCGCCACGACGGACTGGCCGCGGCGGCGGAGCTCATCCTCGCGGTGGAGCGCATCGCCCGGTCTCATGCAGACCCGCCGGTGGTGGGGACGGCGAGCACGCTCCGCCTCCGGCCGAACGCCATCAACGTGGTGCCCGGCGAAGTGACGCTCGGCGTGGACATCCGCAGCATCTCCGCCGAGGCGAAGGCGGACACGGTGCGGCGCGTGCTGGACGAAGCGGAAGCCATCGGCGCGCGGCGGCAGGTGCCCTTCGACGTGGATTGGATGAGCGATGAGCGGCCCGTGCCCATCCGCCGGGACGTGGTGGATTTCCTCATGGACTGCTGCGCCGCCGAGGGACTGCCCGCCATGACGCTCCCCAGCGGCGCGGGGCACGACGCCATGCACTGGGCGGAACGCTGCCCCACGGGAATGCTCTTCCTGCCCTGCCGGGGCGGCGTGAGCCACAATCCCGACGAATACGCGGAGGTCGAAGACATCGCCGGCGCGGCGCGCGTGCTCGAACGGGCCGTGCGGCAGGCGCTCCAGGCGGATTTCCATTTCAGAGAGGAGGGACAGCAGTGAAGCCCATCCATGTACAGCGCCTCACCCGGGTGCAGCAGGCTATGCGGGACGAAGGCATGGCGCAGCTCATCGTGAGCGACCCGGCGTCGCTGTGGTACCTCACCGGCGAGACCGTCGACCCGGGTGAGCGGCTCACCGTGCTCGTCATCGACAGCGGCGGGAGTCTCCGGTGGGTGAAGAACGAACTCTTCCGCCTCGACGCGGACGACATCCCCGTCCTCACTATCCGCGACGGAGAGAACGGCATCCGGACGCTGGCGGAGGACCTCATGCCGGACGGGGTCATCGGCGTGGACGGGAACTGGCCTTCCCGTTTCCTGCTGGAGCTCCAGGCGGCGTGCCCGCGGACCTATGTGAACGGCAGCGGCCCCGTCGACCGCGTGCGGGCCGTGAAAGACGAGGAAGAACAGCGCCTCATGCGGGAGAGCTCCGCCGTGAACGACCGCTGCATGGCGCGCCTCGCCGCCTGGCTCCGCGAAGGCGTGATCGAAGCAGACGCGGCGGAGTACCTGAAAGGCCTCTACCGCGAAGAAGGATGCGAAGACGTGTCCTTCCCGCCCATCGTCGCGTTCGGGCCCCACGGTGCGGATCCGCACCACACCGTGAGCGGCGCCGCTCTCGCCGAAGGGACCGTGGTCCTCCTCGACATCGGCGGGAAAAAGGACCGGTACTGCTCCGACATGACCCGCACGTATTTCTTCGGGGACGTGCCGGATAAGGCAAAAGAAGTGCACCGCATCGTGTGCGAAGCCTGCGGGACCGCGGAAGCTCTCGTCCGTCCGGGCGTGCCTCTCGCGGACCTCGACCGCGCCGCCCGGCGCGTCATCGAAGACGCGGGCTACGGGCCGCAGTTCACCCACCGGCTGGGCCACTTCATCGGCCAGACTGACCACGAAGCGGGCGAAGTGAGCGTCTCGAGCCCGCTCATCGCCGAGCCAGGCATGATCTTTTCCATCGAGCCGGGCATCTACCTGCCGGGCGAATTCGGCGTGCGCATCGAAGATCTGGTGCTCGTCACCGATACCGGCGCGGAAATTCTGAACCGCCTGCCCCATTCGCCCTATATGGAGGACATCGGAGGGACGAACGTATGATGTCCGACCGCTATGCCATCCGCGGCGTGCACCTCGGCGAAGGCCTGCCGAAACTCTGCATTCCCCTCACGGGCAGGAATGCGGACGAACTTCGCCGGGAATGCGCCGCCCTCGCAGGAAAGCCGCATGACCTCGTCGAATGGCGGGCCGACTGCCTTGCCTCCCTCGAAGAAAAAGAAGACGCCCTCCGCGCCGTGCGGGCCTGCCTCCCGGACACGCCCCTCCTCGCCACCTTCCGCACCGCCGGTGAAGGCGGCGCCATGCCCCTCTCTGAAGAGGACTACTTCGACACCGTCCGCTGGTTCCTCCATACCGGGCAGATTGACGCCGCAGACATCGAATACTTCCACGACCCCGCCGCAAGGGATGCTCTGCGGGAAGAAGCGCAGGCAGCGGGCCTCCCCGTCATCATGAGCTCCCACGACTTCCAGAAGACGCCGCCCCGGGAAATCATGGAAGCCCGCCTCGAAGCCATGGGCGAACACGGCTGCATCGCCAAGCTCGCCGTCATGCCCCGCAGTCCCTCCGACGTGGCCGCCCTCCTCGCCGCCACCGCCGCCGTACACGAGCGCCATCCCGGCCGGCCACTCATCACCATGTCCATGGGGCCACTGGGCGCCGTCACCCGCGCCGTCGGCGAGACCTTCGGCTCCGCCCTCACCTTCGGCACTGCCGGCCGCGCCTCCGCCCCCGGCCAGTTCGACGCCGCCCTGCTGAAGCAGCTCCTTGAAGCCTTCCATACCGTATAAAAAAAGACCGCCCTCGCCGGGCGGCCTTTTCTATTACAGTAATTCTTATATAAAAAGGAAAGCAAAGGAAAAGCACAAGGGAGCGCGTTCGCGCGACGCCAAAATTCCATGGGCCTGAGAAGAAAGGCCGTCAGCATATGTGGGCCCGCTCCTGCATGAGACCGCACACTGCCACAAGGGAGCGCGCTCGCGCGCGACACCAAACTTCCACGGCCATGAGAAATAAGGAATTTTTTTCTATGTGGGCCTGCCCCAACATGAGAGAACCGTGCGCGTCGGAAATGAAGCCCGCACCGTATGTGCAATAAGTCTAACATTGGTCCAGCTCCCCGCCCGTTCCGTTGGAGGCCGACCCCGCAGGGGGAAGCTGGGCACCGCCTCAGCGTGAAGACGGGACGCCGTGTCTGAGCGACCGAAGGGAGCGAGTTGCGGCCTGTCAGCTGAGACGGTGCCCAGCTTAGGCCGGAAACGCGCGGCGGCGCTCCCTTTCTTGGCCGACATTCTTTCCGAGCGGCCGGAAAGAATGTCGGGGACCATGGAATCGCATTCCAGAAACGGAACCGTTCGTAAATGAGAAACCCGTACGGATTCTCTATGTGGGTCCGCACCCCCATGAGCAGCTCCGTTTCCTACCCTTTTTGGAGACCTGCCCCGACAGCTCCTGAAAAACAAATTCTCTCGCCTGTCTCCGCACCGTGCGGGAATATCCGTCATCATCCCCTATGAGGAAATCTCCATATATAAGACTTATCCAGTGTGTCTCCAACAGCATCTGTATGGAAATAGAGTACCCTCTATCCATTAGACGACTGTCTTTACAGAAAAAGATCCCAATCTCCTTGACGGATCCCTCCCCGCCGTGGTAATATTACTCACGTCGTCAGCCCGACGACCTGGTTCCTGAAAAAACTTTTTCAGAAAACCA
>CALXPQ010000003.1 GCA_944390485.1 Veillonellales bacterium | reverse complement strand
CGGCATATAGTTCGCTGTACTGTTCAGTTTTCAAAGAACGAGCCGCTCGGTGCGACTTTGACATGATAGCAAATCTGAGACTTGCTGTCAAGTGGTTTTCTGAAATTTTCTTTTCAGAAGTCTGCCGCCCTGTCGGCGACGTAGATTATACTACCACGGCTTTCCGCCGATGTCAACAGAAAGGTTTTTCTTCTTTCTGTCTTCCGGCTTTCAGCGTAAATTATTTTAGCAGTTTTCCCCGGCCGTGTCAAGAATCTGTATAGAATCGGTCCGGCGCCCGTTTCCCTGAAGCGGCTCGCGCCCGTTTCAGAGAATTCCGTAGATGACCTCTTTCAGGCGCCGCGCCGCCTCTTCCGGCTTCGGCTGCGCCATGATGGCGGACACCACCGCCGCGCCGCTGATGCCGGTCCCTTCCAGCGCCGGCACGTTCCTGGCATTGATCCCTCCAATAGCGACTACGGGGATCCGGACGGCCTGGCAGATCGCAGAAAGAGTCTCCTTCGATACGGGTACGGTGCCCGTCTTCGTCGCCGTGGGGAACACCGCGCCTACGCCCAGGTAATCCGCCCCGTCGCTTTCCGCTTTTTCCGCTTCTTCCACTGTCTGCGCCGAAACGCCGAGGATCTTGTCCGGCCCGATGAGCTGACGCGCGGCCTCAGCGGGCAGATCGGACTGCCCGAGATGCACGCCCGCCGCATCCACCGCCAGCATGATGTCGATGCGGTCGTCGATGATGAGTGGCACATGGTAAAAATCCGTCACTTCTTTGAGCCGGAGCGCCCGCTCGTACAGCTCTCCGCTGGACGCTTCTTTTTCCCGAAGCTGCACCAGCGTACATCCGCCGCGGACGGCCTGTGCCACCAATTCTTCAAAATTCCGTTCTCCTGCCATGCCCCGGTCGGTCACGAGGTACAGCGTGTAATCCATTTCAGGCTTCATGATAGTTTGCGCCCCTTTCCAGCGTTTCTCCATCCATCTGTCCCGCCGCATCGAACAGCGCCGTGTGAAAGCTGCCGAGCCCTCTGCCTCCGGCCTGCGCCCACGCTATCTCGCCGCAGAGGCCCATGAAGATGAGTCCCGCCGCAGCGGATTCAAGCAGATGCGCCGGGTCGGCGCCGCAGAACGCCGCAGTGACGGACGTACACATGCAGCCGGTGCCTGTCACGCGCGCCATGGCTGCGCAGCCATTGTCAATAGCCAGCGTCCGCACGCCGTCCGTCACGATATCTTCTGCCCCGGTCACGGCGGCGACACAGCCCCACCGCAGGGCCGCGGCCCGGGCAACACCCGCCGCGTCGAGCGCTTCGTCGGCCGATGACGCGTCCACGCCGTTCGTCCGGGCGGTGAGTCCGCAGAGGCTGCCGATCTCGGAAATATTGCCGCGCACCACGGAAGGCCGCACGGTCTCCATGATTGTCCGCGCCGCCGCCGTGCGGAACGGTACCGCGCCGCAGCCCACCGGATCGAATACGACGGGGATCCCTATTTCGCGGGCTTTCCTACCGGACGCCAGCATGGATGACACGGTCCGCTCATTCAGTGTGCCGAGATTGAGCACCAGCGCCTGCGCGATGGCCGTCATGTCCGCCGCTTCTTTCGGATCGTCCGCCATGACCGGCGAAGCGCCGGCGGCCAGCGTGATATTGGCGCAGTCATTGACCGTTACATAATTCGTGATGTGATGGACCAGCGGGCGGGCTTTCCGCAGCCGGTCCATCCGGACTTTCAGTTCCAGCTCCATTTCACAGCTCCTTCTTTTCCGGTTCTTTCCGCTCCGCCCGCTCATAGTAGACCCGGGCCATCTCCCGGTCCCGCGCCACATGCGTGCCGGTCGCGTAGAAATCGCCGAGGATCGCATTGGCTTTGCAGTCCCCCGCCTCAGCCGCCTGGCGGAGCAGCTCCAGCGCGGCCCTCTCGTTCTTCGGCACGCCGAGACCGCTCAGGTACAAATCCGCCGCATAGACCCGGCTGCGCACGTCCCCGTCCCGGATCCCCCGGAGGAACCACTGCAGGGCCTTCACATGGTGTTCGGCCACATTGTCGCAGAGAAGGAGGCCGATATGCCGGTTCGCTTCCGCGATGCCGCCGTCTGCCGCGATGGAGAGCCATTCCATGGCCGCGGCCTGCGCCTCCTCATACCGCCGGGCATCCCGCAGGATGAGCATCCCCGCCTGGAACGCGCCGCGCACGTCGCCCAGCTGATACGCTTCATTGAAATAATCAAAAGCGGTCCGCACATCGTGCCTCCGGCCGCAGCCGTCCCGGCACATGAACCCCAGATACAGACAGCTCTCCGCACTGCCGCGGTCGGCCAGCACCTGGAAGCAGTCTTCTGCCCGGGCATAGCCGTCCCGCGTCCGCTGCCGGAAGGACTGCACGCCCAGGGAAAACAGCAGCCGGGCCGCGCGCCGGCTCCCCCGGATGACGGCGTCCGACAGGTACCGGCCGGCTTTTTCATAATTCCGGATGGCCAGATAATCCCGCCCCAGACGATACAGCCGGTCCGCCGCTCTGTGTTCCTCCATGCCGGTCACCTGCCTTTATTTCCATACGACTTTATTCTATCACGGCCTCTGCCAAATAAACAGAAAAGGCTTCCCGAAGGAAGCCCCTGATGCGCTGCCGCTTATTTGTTTCTGTCCAGGAACGCCCGGACATCGCCGTAGCTGATGAAGCCGACGAACTGATCTTTCGGCTGGCCGTCCTTGAAGTAGATGACCGTCGGCACCGTATCGATCTGGAAGCGCGCCGCCAGATCCTGATCCTCATCGATATTGATCCCGTAGAAAGGAAGCGACTCTTCTTCCGCAGCGGCCTTTGCCAGCACCGGTTCCAGCCGGCGGCAGTAGCCGCACCACGGCGCGCCGAACGCGACGACCGCCGCGCCGCCCGCCACAGCCGCTTCGAATGCGTCTTTCCCAGCGATTCTCTTGATTTCCATGGTCTATTCCTCCTTATCTCAATCCCGGCCCCGTGCCGGCTGTTTTCTTCTTGTCTGTATCTTACCCGATATATTTAAATATGTCAATATAGAAAGAATCCATCCCCTCGAAATCCGCTGCCCTGGCAGACCGTATCCATCCGGCAACTTCCGGAAGCACTGAAAAAGCCGCCATTCCCGATTTTTCTACAGAACCGAAAATGGCGGCCTCACTGTTTCTGGTGGAGACGAGGGGAATCGAACCCCTGTCCAAAAAGCCTGTCCCACAAGCCTCTCCGAGCGCAGTTCCTGATTGAGATGTCGGTGAAGTACCGTTCAGGAACAAACTACCTTCACCCATTCCGGTGCGGTTCCCGCCGAGTTACCGGACGTCGCTCGTTGGTATCCTGCTGGATGGTGCCTGTCCGGAGCCGCAGGAGAACTCCGGAGAGACATTAGCAGATCAAGCTGCTAAAGCAAAATCACGTTTTGCGTTTATTTTTGTCCACCGTTTCATGGGGTAGATGGAATCCCAGCTCGCTTCTTATGACACAGCAGCTCCTGTCGAAACCAGTGCGTCCCCGTTGCAAGATGTATTTTACAAAATCCCCGAAGAATTGTCAAAAGCCGTCCGGCGTGCCGAAGAGGTCGCGCCAGGCCGGCGCTCCGCCCATGCCTTCCGCGGAAAAGACCGCGTCGTACACCGCCCGGCGGACGGCCGTCTCCGCGAGATACCCCACCGTGTCCACCGGCGCCTCCACCGTGCCGGACGCCATGACGAAGAGCGTGTCTCCGTCCATGGTGGTGTGCACCGGCCGGATGGCGCGGGCCAGTCCGTCGTGCGCCATGCCGGCCACCGCGCTGCACTGCGCCTTTGTGAGGACCGCATTCGTGACGATGCAGCCGATGGTGGTATTCGCCCCTTCGAAGCTCCGCTCCGTCCCTTCCAGCATGAGCACATCGGAGGAGACGATGCCCTTCCTGTCTTCCGTCAGCACGCCGGCCACCGGCGTATCCTTGTCATATACTTCTCCGCAGGCATTGACCGCGATGTAGGCGCCCACCCAGAGTCCGCCGGGGAGCGAGAGCTCCGCATAGCCTGCGCCGCTCTTCATGCAGCGGTCCGGTCCGAGCAGTTTCCCCACGGTCGCGCCGGTCCCCGCGCCGCGGCATCCCACCGGGAAGGTCGTCCCCGCACGGCTGACCGCAAGCTCGCCCATCTCCCGGTCCGGGAAAGCGCCGCTCTCTCCAAGCAGCAGATCGAACAGCACCGCGCCGCATACGATGGGCACATGCACCGGCCCCACAGGAAAGCCGACTCCCTCCGCGCCGAGCCGGCGCATGACGCCGCAGCTCGCCTCCAGCCCAAAGGCCGAACCGCCGGAGAGCACCACCGCATGGATCTTCTCCACGGTTTTCTCTGGCCGGAGCAGGTCGGTCTCCCGCGTCCCCGGCGCGCAGCCCCGCACGTCTACGCCGGCTGCGGCCCCGCCTTCCGGCGCCAGGATAACTGTGACGCCGGTCAGCCCTTTCAGGTCTTCCGCCGTGCCGATGCGGTATCCCGGCACATGGATAGTCCGTTCTGTCATAATGTATCCTCCCTTCTTGCCAGTTCCACACAGGTCGAGAAGTCCGCCGGAATCGGCGCTTCAAAATGCATCCGTTCCCCCGTGAGAGGATGTTTCAGGTCCAGCGTGCGCGAATGGAGCGCCTGCCCCTCGATGGGGAAATGGTCTTTTTTGTAGCCGTACAGCGGATCGTTCACCACCGGATGGCCGATGTGAGCCATATGCACGCGGATCTGGTGCGTCCGCCCTGTTTCCAGCCGACACTCCAGCAGGGAATAGTGCGGCAGATATTCCAGCACGCGGAAATGAGTCACCGCCGGCTTGCCGGTCTTGGGCGCCACGTCCCATTTCATCCGGTCCTTGGTGCTCCGTCCGAGAGGCAGGCGGATGATGCCGTGATCCCCGGCCATCTTGCCGTGCACCAGCGCTACATATTTCCGCTGCGCGCTGTGCGAGCCGATCTCCTCCTGCAGCACGCGGTACGCCTCGGCAGTCTTCGCCGCCACCATGACGCCGGACGTATCCTTATCCAGCCGGTGCACGATGCCCGGCCGCTCCGGATCTCCCGCTTCAAAGAGGGATGGCCCCACATGGTACAGCAGCGCGTTCACCAGCGTGCCGTCCGGATTGCCGGAGCCCGGATGGACCACCATGCCCCGCGTCTTATTGAGGACGATCATGCAGTCGTCTTCGTACAGGATGTCCAGCGGGATATCCTGCGGCACCAGTTCCGCCTCTTTCGGCTCCTCGTAGGAAAAAAGCACCACGTCGCCGGGCACCATGCGGTAATTCGGCTTGACCGCCTTGCCGGAACGCAGCGATACGGTCCCCTTCTTCAGCCACTTCTGGATCTCCGACCGGTTCAGGTCCGTTTCCTCTGCGAGGAATTTGTCGATGCGCTGCCCCGCATGCGGTTCGCCTGCCGTCAGTTCATAGGTTTTCATCAGTCGCCGTGCCTCCAGAAATAAAAAAGAATGAGCGCCATGCCGACGCAGATGGCGATATCCGCCACATTGAAGATCGGCCACACGCGGAAATCAAAAAAATCCACCACGCCGGCGATGCGCACGCGGTCCACCGCGTTGCCCAGCGCGCCCCCGAGCAGCAGCCCGATGGCTGTGGGAAAATAGACAGGCTTCTTCGGGATGCGCTTTCTCATCCAGATATACGCCCCGAAAAGGAGCACCACGATTGCCAGAAAAAAGGCATGCTGATATTCCAGTATGCCGAATGCGGCGCCCGGGTTGATGATATAGGTCAGATGGAAAACGTGCGGGATGAGGGGGATGCTCTCTCCCAGCTCCATATGCCCCTGCACGAACCATTTGACCAGCTGATCCAGCACGGCTACCGCCGCCGCTGTAAGAATCGTATTCATAGCTTTCCTCCCGTTCCCTCATTATACCATGGGCCGCCTGTTTCTCTCATGCGAAAAAGCGCCCCTTCCGGGACGCTTCTATTTCTTAACATCTCAGCCGCCGTGCGCCACGAAGACTTCCACCGGACGCACGCCGAAATCATAGCATTCAGAAAACGTTTCCATGCACAGGTCGATGCGGTTCCCCACGATTGCGCCGCCCGTATCCGCCGCTACGGCATCGCCATAGCCGGGGATATAGACGGAAGCACCGAGAGGAATCACGCTCGGATCAACTGCCACCGTGCCGCGGCCGGCTTTCGTGCCGGTCGCCGTGATGCCGCGGCCGTCTCCATCCGTCGGATGATAAGCCGTCGCTTTCATGCGGAGCACGCGGCCCACCGTATCCTCCTCACTGCCTACGCGGAGCGAGCCTTCCGCCCCTTCATCAAGCAGCTCCGTCCGCACGACCTCCGA
Source organism: Veillonellales bacterium (assembly GCA_944390485.1). Classification (GTDB taxonomy): domain Bacteria; phylum Bacillota; class Negativicutes; order Veillonellales; family Dialisteraceae; genus UBA1822. The sequence continues at coordinate 255,500 of CALXPQ010000003.1, read as the reverse complement.
GCGGATCACTTTGCCGTCGGAAATGTATTCCTCCACCGTGACCGCCTGCTCTCCGGCCCGTCCCGGCTCGAGGACTGCTTCTTCGCCTGCGCCGAGCGCCGCGTCATACCATTTCACATAATTCACGGGCAGCTTCTCCGTGCGCACGGACACTTTCTTCGTGTACGGCACCACATGGATGACCATATCTTTTTTGACCTTGCCGAGACCATCTTCGAGCGGCATCATGGTCTGCCAGTCATAGCCCGCGTCATTCACAGCGCCCTGCACCGTCTGCTGAGCCGTGTAGATTTTTTTCGTCCGGCTTCCTTCCTTGATGGTTACCGGCACGGCCCGCTCCACAACGATGATGGAGCCCTGCTCCGGCTTATCCGTGCTCGCCCAGTACGTGTCATATTTCCCGAGCCGCACCCCCGCATTGCGGAGCACATCCGGGAAATTGTCCGCTGCCGCCTGCACTACTTTTTTCGTCTTGCCGTCGAATACGGTGACTGTCCGGCCCGCCATGTCGAAAGCGGACAGGGAGTACACCGAGGCGGCGGTCAGGATCCCTGCCAGGACGACACGGACCCACAATTTCCATTTCTGTAAGAATCGATCACACACGTATATCCCTCCTACGGTCAGAAATTCTACCATAGGAAGACTTTTTGTCAAATTTTATGCAGTTCACAATATGTTTTATATCCGATTTTTACAGATTTTATCGAAGATTAGAAGCAGCATTTCATAAGAGAGTTATGTATAATTTTTCTGATATTGTTTTCCCATCTCTCTGATTTATTCGATGAATACTGGATATTTTTCTTTCTCATTATGTAAACTTTGTCTTTTTGCAAAAGATTGTCCAATTTTTATCAGAAGAGAAAAATGAGGGAATCCCCCACCTGCTGTCTTTTTATGGAAAATCTCTCATTTGGATTGTCCATTGGATATGGACATTTTAACTGATTTTCTTTTCTCGCAAGATTGCCCTTTTTTGTCCCATAATTTTTTATTGGTTTTCGAGGATTTTCAATATTGAGGTCAGATGCTCCTGCTTTCCAGCGCTCTCCACTTTCCCCGTCAAACGCAAAAAATTTTCTCTTTTTCCCCCTGTTTTTTCCTCGCATTTCAAAAAGATTCTCCACTTGCCGGAGGGTTCTCTCGAAGAGGATACCACCCGGCGACTGTTTTTGCGAAACCATCCACCCATTTCACTGCCGCCGGATGTCCTGTCCAAAAAGACACGGTGCAGAACGCCGCTTCGGAAGCGTCTGCCCCGAGTATCCCGCCGCATCAGATCCGCCGCTGCTGGCCCGCGGGCAGCAGGAGAAAAAACGGCAGCAAAAAAGAGCACAGGCGCAAAGCCCGTGCCCTTATTGGAGCTTTCTGTCAGCTTTTCACAGGGATGTACGGTTCCATCCTCTGCTTCAGCGTCATATGGTCGTCCCGGTCGCGGTCTTCCGCCGTGCGCTGGAAGACTTCCTGCGCGCAGATCCGGTTCTCCGAAGCGATGGTCTTTGTCCACGTCCCGTCGGACTGCATGATGTGCGCTTTCTGGTTGTCCGCCAGTTCCAGATCGAGCATCTTTTTCAGGCGCGCTTTCAGTTCCGGATCTTCCACAGGCACCATCAGTTCCACGCGGTCGTTCAGATTGCGCGGCATCCAGTCCGCGCTGCCGATGTACAGCTCTTCCCGCCCGCCGTTGGCGAACCAGAAGACGCGGCTGTGTTCGAGGAAGCGGCCCACCAGGCTGCGCACCGTGATGTTGTCGGACAGCCCCGGGATGCCCGGGATGAGCACGCAGATGCCGCGGACGATGAGCTCGATCTTCACGCCCGCTGCGGACGCTTCATAGAGCTTGGCGATCATTTCCCTGTCGAGGAGGGAATTCATCTTCACGATCATGTGCGCCGGCTCGCCTTCCTTCGCATACCGGATCTCCCGGTCGATGAAAGAAATACACCGTTCCCGCAGATTGAGCGGCGCCACGATAAAGGAATTCCACATGGGCGGATCAGAATAGCCGGACAGCAGATTGAAAAATGCAGAGGCGTCCATGCCGAAGATATCATTGCACGTGAGAATGCCCAGGTCCGTATAGAGCTTGGCCGTCGACGCATTGTAGTTGCCGGTCGCCACATGGACATAGCGGCGGATCGCGTCTTTTTCCCGGCGGATGACGAGGGTGCACTTGGAGTGCGTCTTCAGTCCGACCAGACCGTAGATGACGTGCGCGCCCGCTTTTTCCAGCCGGCGGGCCATGAGGATGTTGTTCGCTTCGTCGAAGCGGGCCTTGACTTCCATGAGGACCGTCACCTGCTTGCCGTTCTGGGCCGCCCGTTCGAGCGCGCGGATGATCGGACTCTGGGAGCTCACGCGGTACAGCGTCTGCTTGATGGCCAGCACGTCTTTATCGTCGGCGGCCGTGTCCACGAATTTGACGACGGAATCGTCGAACGATTCATAGGGCAGATGGATGAGCATGTCCTTCTGGCGGATCATGTCGAAGATATTGCCGCCGCCCAGCTGGATGGAGCTCCACGGGCGGTGGGGATGCGCTTCCGGATAGCGGAGCCGGTCGTAGCCCTTGATGCCGCAGAAAGAGAAATACATGGTGAGGTCGATCGGACCGTCGATCTCATAAAGATCCGCCTTTTCGAGGCTGGTGGCCTGCGTCATGAAGCGCTGGGTGAAGCGGCTCGTCCCCGCTTCGAATTCGAGGCGCACCGCTTCGCCTTTCTGGCGTTTGCGGAGCTGCCGCTCCACTTCCACCACGAGGTCTTTCGCGTCTTCTTCGTCGATGTAGAGGTCGGCGTCGCGGGTGATGCGGAACGCCCGCGCTTCCAGCAGGTCGAATCCCACGAAGAGCCGCGCCGCGAAGTAGCGGATCACGTTCTCCAAGAGGACGAATTCTTTCCGCTCCGGGAAATCCGGATTCTGCGGCAGCGCGATGATGCGCGGCAGCACGGACGGCACCGGCACGATGGCGGTCTTCACGTCGATATCGTCATCGTCCTGCCCGTCTTTCTTTTCATTCTTTTCCAGCAGCATCGCCAGATTCAGGCTCTTCGACGCGAGGAACGGGAACGGATGGGACGAATTCACCGCCATGGGGGTCACGACGGGGAAGATCTCCCGTTCGAAATAATCGTCCAGCCACTGGCGCTGCGCTTCCGTCGCCTGTTCCGGCTCGATGAAGCAGAGCCCTTCCCGCTCCAGCGCCGCGAGGATCTGTTTCAGATACGCGTACTGCTTCCCCACGAAGGTCTGGCAGGTCTCCGAGATGCCCGCCAGCTGTTCCTCCGGCGTCATATTCGCGATGTCCCGGCGCTCCACGCCGTTTTCCACCTGATGTTTCAGGCCGGACACGCGGATCATGAAGAATTCGTCCAGATTGGACGCGGTAATGGCGAGGAACTTCAGCTTCTCCAGCAGCGGATTGTTCGGATCGACCGCCTCCTCCAGCACGCGGTCGTTAAATGCCAGCCACGACAGCTCGCGGTTCAGATAATACTGGTGATCTCGAAAATTCATCTTGCTTACCTCCGCACCAATTCTGCATCCATGCCGAATACGTTTCGGAACAGATCTCTTTCTTTTTCAAACATCCACGTCTCGAGCGACGTATTTTCCTGGCTGTCATACTGGATGACCAGCCGGTCTTCCGAGAGCTTCGCCGTCACGTCGCGGAGCTTCTGGTTCCGGGAAATGTCCATCGCCCGGACCAGACGGAAGATCGCCACCAGCTTCAGCACGGTCATCTTCGCATGCTCGTCGAGCACGCGGAACGGCTCGTCGTCATCGCTGGGGAACTTGCCGTGATCGTAGAAGACGATGCACGCCACGATATCCTTTTCCTTGTCGGAGATCCCGAAGATATCGATGCCCTGCACGATGCGGCAGGCCTGCTGGCTGCGCCCGAGCAGATTCAGATATTTCCCGACCTGACAGAGGATGATCGCCATGCGGAGCAGGAACTCGTCGCGCGCGCCCAGGCTGTTCAGCTCCTGGAACGCTTCGATGAGCGTGTGCGCGTACGTCTCCATCGCTTCCGCATGGTCCGGTTCGTAGTAGTACCGGTCGGCAATCGATCGGGTGAGCTCGATATTCTGGGCGCGCATGTAGGCCAGCTCCGGGTCATGGGTCTTCACCACGCCGTAGAACAGGCTCAGCGCCTCGATGAAGGTCGTCCCCATCATGACCACGCGCTCCACCGGCACATTGTCGAGAATCTCCTTGTACATATGCGCCGTGGGGATCATCGCCGGCGCCCACTGTTCGCTGATATGGTATTTCTGCACGACGATGGACGGCGGCAGATGACCTGCGTCCCGGTACAGTTCATAGAAGGCGGACGGATTGATTTCCAGCATGTCCTGATGGTCCATGTCGAGCCCCATCATCTCCGCCATGATGCGCGCTTCCCGGCCGGACAGCACGAGGCACCGCGGATGGTACATGCGGATGGCTTTCCACAGCGGCGCCATGATGGAGTGGATATACTCCGCCATGGCCTGCGGGAAATCCTGCGAGTCGCGCTGGTTCGGCTTGAAGCTCTCCAGGAGGCGCAGCGTCCCCACGTGGACGTTCTGCTGGTACTTCAGCGTCCCCTGCTCCCAGACGGTGAGCCCCACACAGCCGGAGGTGATGTCCACGAAGAGGAAATTCACGCCGAGCGCGTAGCTCCGCTTCCGGTTCACCTCGCGGATGCGGTGCTGCAGGAGGAAATGCTTGAAATAGATCTCCTGCGGCATATCCACCACGTGCACCTCGAAGCCCGTATTCGCCCGGATGAGGTCCAGGATCGGCCGGCGGTTCTTCGCCTCGCGGAAAATGGCAGTCGCAAAGACCGAATATTCCTCCACGCGGTAATCTTCCAGCAGCTGCCGCAGACCGTTCAGCATCCCGCACAGGCGGCGGATGGACGCGAAGGACAGCTCTTTCTTCATGAAGACCTCTTCCCCGAAGGTGATGCCCTTCTTCACTTCCTCGATCACCTTGATCTCATCGATGCCGCGGTACTCCACGATGCGCATGGACAGCGCGGCGGAGCCGATGTGAATGATGCCGTAAATGAGCGGTTTGTTCTGTGCCATTTTCATCCTCACTTATCTCCGGGCGAGCGGCTGCTCCCCTCTGTAATCCTTGCGGCGCTGTGCCGCAGAAATTCTTTCTCATTAATATTATTATACAATAACTGCTTCCCTGTTTTGTATGGATTCTGTATGAAATTTATGAGCTCCCTGTAAAAAATAACGGCAGTGACGCGGGCTTCCAAAAAATTTCGCACAAAATGGCGCGCGCCTTTTTACAGGCCGCGCAGGGATGCGGTAAAATATAAAGAAAAATATTTAAATATTTTCTACTTTCCGGGAGCACTGCTCCCTTGTGCACAGAAAAGAGAATGTCCATGGAACGTATTGCCATCATTGATCTCGGTTCCAATTCCATCCGTTTCATCATCATGCAGGTGGCCAGTACCGGCGCGTACAAGCTCATCTATCAGGAGAAGAAATCCATCCGCCTCTCCGAAGGCATGACGAAGGACGACCGCATGCTCACCGAAGCGGCGCAGCGCCGCGCGCTGGACTGCCTGAAAGTGTACGCCCACGCCGCGCGCGTGCTCCACGTGACGAAGATCCTCGCCGTAGCCACGGCGGCCGTGCGCAATTCGCGGAACGGCTCGTCCTTCCTGAAGCGGGTCCGCACCGCCACAGGCATCCCCATGACGATCATCAGCGGCCGCGAAGAAGCGCGCCTCGGCTTCTCCGGCGTCATCCACACCATCGACCAGAGCGACTTCCTGCTCTTCGATCTGGGCGGGGCCAGCGTGGAAATCTCCCTCGTGCGCGGCAAGCGCCGCCTCCACTCCATCAGTATCCCCATGGGGGCGGTGACCCTCACGGAGCTCTTCGATTCGAGCGACACGGTCTCCCCGGAGAAAAAAGAGCAGATGCAGCGCTACATCCGCCGGAAGCTTTCGGAAGTCGCCTGGCTCCCGAAAGGAAAGATCCCCATCATCGGCATCGGCGGCACCGTACGGAACCTCGCCAAGATCCATCAGCGGCGCATCCAGTACCCGCTGCCCAAGCTCCACAATTACCAGTTCCCCGCCAAGAGCCTCTTCCCGCTGGTGAACGAGCTCTGCCGGAAAAACTGCGCGGAGCGGAAGCGCATCTCCGGCCTGTCCTCCGAGCGGGCGGACATCATCATCGCCGGCGCGCTCGTCGTCTCGGAGCTGGTCGCCTTCACCGGCGCGGAGAGCCTCACCGTCTCCGGCTGCGGCATCCGCGAAGGGCTCTTCTTCCATTACTACGACCCCATCTACGGCAAGAACCGCGACTGGGAGCACCGCATGCTCCTCTCGTCCGTGCGGAACTACCGGAAGACGCTCCCGCTGGACGACCTGTCCCACACGCGGTACGTCACCGCAATGGCGGACTACCTCTTCGACCACTGGCAGAGCCTCCACGGCCTCACCGAGCGCGACCGCCTGCTCCTCACCGCGGCGGGGCTCCTCCACGACATCGGCGGTCTCATCAATTACTACAGCCACGCCCGGCACAGCGCGTACATGATCGCCAACGCCCATCTTTTCGGGCTGAACCACAAAGAACAGCTCATCTGCTCGCTCATCGCGGCGTTCCACCACGGCTACTCGGGGAAACTCCTCAAGACGAGCTCGCAGCTCTCCATCATCGACGACGACGATCTCCAGAAGATCAAGAAGCTCTCCCTTTTCCTCGCCATCGCCGAAGGTCTCGACGAGACGAAAGAACAGTGCATCACCCGCCTCATCTGCCACGCCACGCCGCGCACGGCGGAGCTCCGCGTCTACACGAACCAGGACGCCTTCGACGTGCAGGCCCACGCGCTCCAGCCTTTCCTGCGGCCCTTCGAGAAAGCCTTCGGCCGCCCGCTGGACATCCAGTGGTTCCCCGGCAGCCGGCAGGCTTCCATCTTCAAAAAAGAAGAACCCGACCTCGCCCGATAAAAAAATCCCTGTCTCTCCGATGAGGCAGGGTTTTCTTTTTTTCTGCAAAACAAAAATGCCTCTCCCTCAGGAGAAGCATTTCATTTCTGGTGGGACTACTGTGGCTCGAACACAGGACCTCTTCGATGTGAGCGAAGCGCTCTAACCAACTGAGCTATAGCCCCTTACAACGATATCATTTTATCACGGTCAGGACAGAAATGCAAGCCCTGCTGCCGGGTCAGAAGAGAGACGGCTCCCCGCTCTCCGAAGCGGCCGGTGCGAGACCGGCCCGGCGGAGGAATTCGTCCTCCGTGAGGATCGTCACGCCCTGGGCGCGCGCCTTTTCCAGCTTGCTTCCCGCGTCAGTCCCGGCGATGACGAGCGTGGTGGTCTTCGTCACGGAGGACTGCACTTCTCCGCCGAGGCGGCGGATGATCTCGCCCGCTTCCCGGCGGCCCATGGAGGCCAGCTTCCCCGTGAGCACCGCCCGCTCGCCGGCGAAGGCCGCGCCTTCCGCCGTTTCCTTCACTTCCGCCGTGACGACGCCCGCCTGCTGCAGCTTCCGCACGAGCTCCAGATTCCGCTCGTCGTGGAAATAGGCGTACACGCTCTGGGCGATGACCTTGCCGATGCCGTCCGTCTCCTGCAGGGACGCTTCGTCCGCCGCCATGACCGCTTCGATGGTGTGGTATTTTTCCGTGAGGAGCTCCGCCCCCTTCGCGCCGAGGAAGCGGATGCCCAGCGCGAAGAGGAGCTTCGCCAGGCCCCGGCCCCGGCTGTCCGCCGCAGCCGCCACGAGATTCGCCGCGCGCTTCTCGCCCATGCGCTCCAGCTGCTGCAGTTCGCCCGCGTCGAGGGTGTAGAAATCCGCCGGGTCTTTTACGAGGCCGCACGCGAGCAGGCTGTCCACCACGGACGGGCCGAGTCCTTCGATGTCCATGGCGTCGCGGGATGCGAAATGGATGAGCTTCTCCCGCACGACGCCGCCGCACCGGGGATTCATGCAGCGGTACGCCGCTTCCCCTTCCACGCGCTCCACCTTTCCGCCGCAGACCGGGCATGTCTCGGGCATCTGGAATTCGGGTTCCTTCCCGGTGCGTTTCTCTTTCAGCACCGCCGCCACTTCCGGGATGATCTCGCCCGCCTTGTAGATGCGCACCCAGTCGCCTTCGCGGATGTCTTTCTCGCGGATGAAATCCAGATTGTGCAGCGTGGCGCGCTTCACGGTCGTGCCGGCGAGACGCACCGGCGCGAGGTCCGCCGACGGCGTGAGCACCCCCGTGCGGCCCATGGTGACGATGATGTGCTCCACCTGCGTCACCGCTTCCTCCGGCGGGTATTTGTACGCCGTCGCCCATTTCGGATCTTTCACCGTCGCGCCGAGCGCATCCTGCTGGCGGAAGTCGTTCACCTTCACCACCATGCCGTCCGTGTCGTATTCGAGCGTGCGGCGCTTCTCCGCCCATTCGCCGACCCCTTCGATGACGCCTTCGATGGAGTCCCACTTGCGGTAATTCGGGTTCACCCGGAAATGGAACGCCGCGAGCTGCCGGAGCAGCTCCTCCTGCGTGTGCACGTCGAGCCCTTCCGTCTCGCCGATGGCGTAGGCGAAGAAATCCAGATTCCGCGCGGCGGTGACATGCGGATCGAGCTGGCGGAGCGATCCCGCCGCGGCGTTGCGGCAGTTCGCGAAGGGCATGAGCCCCGCCTCGTCCCGCTCCTCATTCAGGCGGGCGAAGCTCTTCCGCGGCATGTACACCTCGCCGCGGATCTCCATGTAGGGCGGCGCGTTCTCGATGTAGAGCGGGATGGTCCGGATGGTCTTCACGTTCGCCGTCACGTCCTCGCCCACGCGGCCGTCCCCGCGGGTGAGCCCCTGCACGAGCCGGCCGTCCTCGTAGACCAGATTCATGGAGAGCCCGTCGATCTTGAGCTCCGTGATGTATTCCACCTCGTCTGTACCGAGGCTTGCCTTCACGCGCCGGTCGAATTCGCGCAGCTCCTCCGCATTGAAGACGTTCGTCAGGCTGAGCATGGGCTTCCTGAAGCGCACCTTGCGGAAATCGTCGCTCGCCTTCCCGCCCACGCGCTGCGTGGGGGAGTCGGGCGTGACGATCTCCGGATGCTCCGCTTCGAGCGTGACCAGCTCGCGGTACATTTTGTCAAATTCAAAGTCCGTGATCTCCGGACGGTCCAGCACATAATAGAGATAGCTGTGGCGGCGGATCTCCTTCCGGAGCGCTTCCGCCCGCTCGATGATGTCTTCTGAAGCCATAGGGACCCCTTCCTGTATTCGATTGGCACGCTGTGCCTGTCCTTTATTGTAACACGTCCCGCCGGGTGCGTGCGCGCCGGTTGAGCCGCGCAGCGCATCCTGCTATAATGCAGGATGAAAAAACGAATGTTCGCAAGGGAGGGACTTCCATGACTGATCTGCTGGACGGGCTGTCCGCCGCGCAGCGGGACGCGGTGACGTCCACCGAAGGCTTTGTTCGTGTCATCGCCGGCGCGGGCTCCGGCAAGACGCGGGCGCTGTCCCGGCGCTTCGCCTTTCTCGTGAATGAGCTGGGCATCCTGCCGGGCCATATCCTGTGCGTCACCTTCACCAACAAGTCCGCCGAAGAAATGCGCCAGCGCATCCGGCGCCTCACCGGCGACGGCGGCACGGGCTACATCAATACGTTCCACGGCTTCTGCGTGTCCGTGCTGCAGGAAGACAGCCGCGCCGTGCAGTACCCCGCGCGCTTCCTCGTGCTGGACAACGGCGACATCGACGCCATGCTCCAGCTCATCTACGACGAGCGCGGCCTCACGCTGCGCGACATGACCTTCGCCGCCGCGCGGGACATGATCGAGATCCGCAAACTGTTCAAGGAGCCGGAGTACTATGCCGACATGATCGCCATGCCGCTCGACGCGCTGAAAGAAAAATACGAGCAGGCACGGGACGCGGGGGACATCATCTTCTACGGCTACCTCTATCAGGAGAAGAAATGCTTCGGCCTCGACTACAACGACCTCATCAAGTTCACGCTGTACATTTTCCGGGAGCATGAGGACATCCGGCTGAAATGGCAGCAGCGGCTGGAATACATTATGATCGACGAATTCCAGGACATCGACGGCCTCCAGTACGAGCTGATGGACGTGCTCTGCGGCTACCACAAGAACCTCTTCGTCGTGGGCGACCCGGACCAGACCATCTACACCTGGCGCGGCGCGAACGTGAAGTACCTCCTCGATTTCGATCAGCATTTTCCCGGCACGAAGACCATCCTGCTGACGGAAAATTACCGGTCGACCCCGGAGATCCTCCGCGCGGCCAACGCGCTCATCGAAAAGAACCGGACCCGCATCCCGAAAACCCTCTCCGCGGTGCGCCCCGCCGGCGCGCCTGTGGTGTGTCATCTGGCGGACACGCAGGACGACGAGGCCCGTTGGATCGCCGGCGAGCTGCAGCGGCTCCACGCGGGCGGCCTCCCCTGGCGGGACATGACCATCCTCTACCGGGCGCACTACGTGACCCGCTCGGTGGAAATGGCCCTCCTCGCGGAGAAGATTCCCTACGTCATCTACAGCGGCGTCCAGTTCTACCAGCGGGAAGAGATCAAGGACGCGCTCTCCTACCTCCGCATGGCGGCCTACCGGGACGATCTGTCCTTCCGCCGCATCATCAACAAGCCCCGGCGCAGCCTCGGGAAGCGGCGCATGGCCTACCTCGAGGAATACGCCGCCGCCCGCGGGTGCTCCCTCTGGCAGGCGCTGGCGGACTGCGCGGAAGAGCCGCTTTTCCGCGGCACCGGCGCGCGGCGCTTCCTCCGCCTCATGGACGAATTCTCCCCCGCCGCCTGCGAAGGGCGGGCCGTGTCCGACGTGCTGGCCGCCCTCCTCGACCGGAGCGGCTACGAAAAAATGCTCCGCACAGAAGGCAGCCAGGAGCGGCTGGACAATCTGGCGGAGCTGAAACAGTCCGTCTATGAGTACGAGACCACCTGCGGCGAAGAGCTCACCCTCGCGGATTACCTCGCCCGGGCGGCGCTCCTCACCAATGCCGACGCCGGCGCGCCGGGCGACCGGGTGAAGCTCATGACCGTGCATGCCGCGAAAGGGCTGGAATTCCCGGCGGTCTTCCTCTGCGGCATGAGCGAAGGCATCTTCCCTTCCCGGAAGGTGCGGACCCCCGCCGCCATGGAAGAAGAGCGGCGCCTCGCCTTCGTGGCGCTCACCCGGGCGGAAGACCGGCTCTGCCTCTCCGCGGCGTACGGCTGGAATTTCAACGGCTCCCCGCGGTGGCCCTCGCGGTTCCTGCTGGACATCGGCAGCGGCGCCATGACCTTCACGCCGCCGCTCCGGGAAGACCTGCTCCGCGAGGCGGAAGAAGCCATCCGCCGCAGCAGCCCCGCCCTGGACGCGCCCGGGGATGACGCGCCCTTCCCCTGCGGCCAGCGCGTGCGCCACGCCGTCTTCGGCGCGGGGACGGTGCTCGGCGCGGACACGGACGCCGGGGCCTATCTCATCCGCTTCGACCGCATGGCCACGCCCCGGCAGATCTCCTTCCGGGTGAAACTCCTTCCCCTCTCCGAATGAACGCATAAAAGGCGGGCGCCCTTCCGGGCCCCGCCTTTTCGCATGCCTTCCCCACGGCTTCGCCGCCGGGGAATTTTTTATTCTTTTTTCATGATCGGCGCAAAGGCCACCATGATCTGGCGCACCTGTCCGCCGGGGAAGAGGAGCTTCAGCATCATCTTCCGGCCTTCGCCGGTGACCTCCGTCACCTTCCCCTCGCCCCACAGCTTGTGCACGGCGGTGTCCCCCACCTGCCAGTCGTAAGTGGCGGACGCCCGCGGCGCGAGGCGCTTCGGCTTCTGCGGCGCGTACGAATTGGCGAGCGCCCACTTGCTCGCCTGCGAGTCCACGCGGCGGCGGAAATCCCGCTGCGCTTCCGCCCCGCGGTCCCGCTCGACCTCGTCCATGAGGTCCGGGGGAATCTCTTTCAGGAAGCGGCTCGCCGTGTAGGGCTTCATCTGCCCGTACATGGTGCGCATGTCCGTATTCGTCACGTAGAGCTTCTCCTTCGCCCGGGTGATGCCCACGTAGCAGAGGCGGCGCTCCTCTTCGAGCTTCGTCTCGTCCATGAGGGACCGCACGCCGGGGAAGATGCCCTCGTCCATCCCCGCGAGGAAGACGATGGGAAATTCCAGCCCCTTCGCGCTGTGGATCGTCATGAGCGTGACCTTGCCGTCATTCTCGCTGTACGAGTCGGTGTCGCTCACGAGGGCGGTCTTCTCGAGGAAATCGTCCAGCGTGCCCTCCGGATTGTCCTGCTGGAACTCCCGGGCCACGTTGAAGAGCTCGCCGATATTGGCCTCCCGGTCGTGCTTGCGCTCGTCCGGTTCCTTCGCGTCCTGGATGTACTTCGAATACTCCGTCTTCTGCACGATCTGCTCGATGAGGGAGAAGATGTCGTTCTCCGCGGCGGCGTTCAGGAATTCGAAGATGAGCGCGCTGAATTTCTGGAGCTTCTGCTGCGCCGCTTTCGGCAGGCCGGACGCTTCCGATGCCATGATGGCCTCGAAGAGGGAGCACCCCGACTCCCGCGCAAAGGCGGCGAGCTTCTCCACCGTGGTGTCGCCGATGCCGCGCTTCGGCACGTTGATGATGCGCCGGAGGCTCACATCGTCCCGGAAATTCGCCAGGAGGCGCAGATAGGCCATGATGTCCTTGATCTCCTGCCGTTCGTAGAAGCGGACGCCTCCCACCATGGTGTAGTCGATCCACTTGTTCTTGATGGCGTCTTCGATGGAGCGGGACTGGGCGTTCATGCGGTACAGCACCGCCATGTCGTTGTACGAGCGGTGGTTCTCGTCATGCTCGCGCTTCATCGTGCGGGCGATGAAATCCGCCTCTTCCTTTTCGTCGGCAGCGTGGTAGTGCTGGATGTGCGCCCCCGCCCCGTTCTGCGTCCACAGGCGCTTCGACGGGCGGTTCAGGTTGTTCTGGATGACCGCGTTCGCCGCGTTCAGGATGACCTGCGTGGAGCGGTAGTTCTGCTCCAGCTTGATCACCTTCGCCTTCGGATAGTCCTTCTGGAAGTCGAGGATATTCCGCAGGTCCGCGCCGCGCCAGGAGTAGATGCTCTGGTCCGCGTCGCCCACGGCGCAGATGTTCTCCCGGCTGCCGGCGATGTACTTCGCCATGAGGTACTGCGCGTGGTTCGTATCCTGATACTCGTCGATGAGGATGTAGTGGAAATGTTTCTGCCATTTCTCCCGGATGTCCTGCCGCTCGAGGAGCCGCGTCGTGAGGAGGAGCAGGTCGTCGAAATCGAGGGCGTTGTTCTGCTTCATCCGCTTGTCATAGAGCGCGTACACCTCCGCGATCTTTTCCGAGTGAAAATTGCCGGCCGCAGCCCGGGCGAACGCTTCCGGCGAGAGGAGCGCGTTCTTCGCATTGGAAATGCGGCTCTGCACGGCCTGCGGCTGGTACTGCTTGTCGTCCAGGTTCATTTCCTTCAGGAGGTTCTTCACCACGGACCGGGAGTCCTCCGCGTCGTAAATGGTGAATTTCTTCGTGTACGGCGGCAGCGCCTCGATCTCCTGCCGGAGGAAGCGCGCACCGAAGGAATGGAACGTGTACATCCAGATCTTGTCCGCCTCGGGGCCCACGAGCTGGTGGACGCGCTCCCGCATCTCCGCCGCCGCCTTGTTCGTGAAGGTGATGGCGAGGATCTCCCACGGGCGGATGCCCTGCTCCAGCATGTACGCGATGCGGCACGTGAGGGCTTTCGTCTTGCCGGACCCCGCGCCGGCCATGATGAGCACCGGCCCCTCGGTCTGCATCACCGCTTCCCGTTGCTCTTTGTTCAGATCGTCTAAATAGCTCATGTTTTCCTTTCGTAAAAAAGAAACCCATATATGGCGCGCCATGTATGAGTCTCTTTTTCTTTTCCGTATGCGGAATTATTTCGAAAGCGTCTTGATGAGGAACGGCGTGACCTGCTTCTTCCGGGACATGACGCCGGGGAGGAAGATCTTTCCGTTTTCCGCTTTCTTGCCGAACGCTTCTTCCGCCGTGGCTTCGTCGCCGTCGGTGTACCACAGGTCGGTGTTCTCCGTGAGGATGTTCGTCACCATGAGGTAGGAGCCCGCATAGCCTTTGGCCGCCTTGTCCGCGTTCAGCACCGCCAGGATGTCCGCCTTCTTCGCTTCGATGGGCGCGGTGTCCATGACGGAGATCTGGCCGCAGGTGAAGATCTTGTCGCCCGCTTCGAATTCCTTCGTGTCGTTGTGCGCGAGCTGCTCGGCGCTGTAGTCGGAGATGTCCGCGCCGGCTTTCAGCATGTCCATGCCATACGCTTCATAGTCCACGCCGGCGATCTCGGCGAGTTCCTTCACAGCCGCTTTATCTTCGTCGGTCGTCGTGGGCGAGCGGAAGAGGACCGTGTCGGAAATGATGGCGGAGAGCATCATCCCTGCGATGGCTTTCGTCGGGGTGACGCCGTGGAGCTTGTACAGGCCGTAGATGACCGTATTCACGCAGCCAAGGGGCCGGAACAGCATGAAGATCGGGCCGGGAGTCTCGAGGTCGCCCAGGCGGTGATGATCCACCACTTCGAGGATCTGCGCGCTTTCGATGCCGTCGGCGCGCTGCTTGGATTCATTGTGGTCCACGAGGATGACCGGCTGGTCCGCCGCGACGTGCTCCACATACTCCGGCGCTTCCACGCCGAAATAGTCCAGCGCGTACTTCGTTTCCTTGTTCAGCTCACCCGCGCGCTTCGCTGCGGCGTCCATGCCGAGCTGCTGCTTCAGATAGGCGTAGCTCAGGGCAGCGGCGATGCTGTCCGTATCCGGGGATTTATGTCCGATAACAAAAACCTGACTCATATTATCTCTCCTTCTCTTCTGGGCGCGTCGGTCCGCGCCGGTGAAATTTTCCTCGTCCATTATAGCATATCCGCGCGCGGCGCGCCCCTTCCCCGCCGTGCGGAAAAAGCCTCCCGCGGCAGGATGTGCCGGGCGTCTTTCCCCCGCGCCCGGCACGAAAAAAGCCCCGCCCTCCGAAGAGAGCAGAGCTTTTCAAACCTGCGGGATCATTCCTCCGTGCGGTGCCGCCGGAAGGAAATGCCGTGAATCTTCTCGATGACGATGAAGAGCATCGGCGTGAGGAAGATGCTGAACACCGTCGCGGAGAACGTGCCGAAGACGACCGCGATGCCCATTTCCGAACGGGAGACCGAGCCTGCGCCCGTGGAGAGCGCCAGCGGGATACACCCGAGGATGAAAGCGAGCGACGTCATCAGGATCGGGCGGAGACGAATCTGCGCCGCCTCGACGGCCGCTTTGTGGACCTCCATGCCCGCGTCGGCGCGGACCTTCGCGTATTCGACGATCAGGATGGCGTTCTTCGCAGCCAGCCCGATGATCGTGAGAAGACCGATCTGGAAATAGATGTCGTTGTATACATTGAGTGCCGTCGCGGCGGCCGCGGCGCCGAAGAACCCGGTGGGGATGCCGAAGAGCACCGTGAACGGCACCTTCCAGCTTTCATACAGCGCGGCCAGCGCGAGGAAGACGAAGAGTATGCCGAGCCCCAGAGCGTAGACGGTCTTGTCGCCCGCTTCGCGTTCCTGCTGGGACGTCTCGGCGAACATGTAGGCGTAGCCGGTCGGCAGGACTTCCTGCGCCACTTCTTCGAGGGCATTCAGCGCCTGGCCGGAGGAATACCCGTCCGCCTGGCTGCCGCCGATCTTGATGGCGGGGAAGTTGTTGAACCGCGTCAGGACCGCGGCAGAGCTGGTCTGCTTCGGCGTGATGAAGTTGCTGATGGGCACCATGTTGCCGCTGCTGTCGCGGACGGTGAGGAACTTGTTGTCCTCCGGCTCCATGCGGTAATCGCTTTCCGCCTGCGCGACGACCTTGTAGTTTCTGCCGTAGATAGTGAAGTCGTTGATCTGCACGCCGCCGTAGTAGGTCTGGAGCGTGGTGAAGATGTCGGACACATTGACGCCGTTTCTCATGGCCTTGTCGCGGTCGATGTCAAAGTTGTACGCCGGCGTATCCATGCGGAACATGGTGTACGCGTTGCCGATCTCCGGCCGCTCGTTGGCTTTCGCCAGGAACTGCTGCACGATGTCATACAGCTCCTGCGTGCTGCCGCCGGCCTTGCTCTGGATGTAGATGGTGAAGCCGCCGGACGCGCCGAGACCGGGGATCGGCGGCGGGTTCATGCCGATGATGTTGACCGTCGGATGGAGCGCGCTGTACGCGAAGCTCTTGGCGATGTACGAATCGACCTGCGTATCCGGGGTCGTGCGGTCATCCCACGGCTGCAGCCGGAAGAAGGCCGTGCCGGCGCTCGTCTTGTGCCCGCTGGAGAGGACGTCCATACCGGCCAGACCCATGTAGTGGAGCATGCCCGGCTGGGAATTGATGTATTTCGTGTATTCATCGACCGCCTGATACGTACGGGAGAGCGTAGCGCCTTCCGGCAGGGAGATCGAAGCGAGGAAGTACCCGTTGTCTTCCTGCGGGATGAAGGCCGTAGGCAGTCTCAGGAAGAGGAAGCCCGCGCAGGCGGCCAGCCCGATGAGGATGCCCATGGGGACAACCAACTTCTGCCCCAGCTTCTCCAGGATCTCCCCGTATCTCTCGACCATCTTGTCGAAGCTGCGGTTGAACCAGTCGAAGAAGCGGTCCAGTTTCCCCTTGTCCGCCTCTTTCTTGCCTTCCTTCAGGAGCATCGCGCACAGCGTCGGCGTGAGAGACAGGGCCACGAAGGCGGAAATCAGGACGGAGACCGCGATGGTCAGGGCGAACTGCTTGTACAGGATGCCCATGACGCCACCCAGGAAGGCGACCGGCACGAAGACGGCGGCCAGGACGGCGGCGACGCCGATAACCGGGCTCTGGACTTTCTCCATGGCGATGATGGTCGCTTCTTTCGGCTCCTTGCCGTTGTAGCGCATCTCGTACTCCACGGCCTCGATGACGACGATGGCGTCATCGACGACCAGCCCGATGGCGAGGACCATCGCGAAGAGGGTCAGCGTATTGATGGTGAAATCCAGGATGGCGAACGACGCGAAGGTGCCGAGCAGCGACACCGGCACCGCCACCATCGGGATGAGGGTGGACCGGAAATTCTGCAGGAAGAGGTATACGATGATCGCGACCAGGATCAGCGCTTCCACGAAGGTATGGATAACTTCCGTGATGGACGCCATGATGAAGTCCGTGTTATCGATGATGACCGTCGCTTCCATGCCGGCCGGGAAGGACTTCTTGTCCTCTTCCAGCTTGGCCTTGATCGCATTGATGGTCTCCATGGCGTTCGCATCCGTGGTGAGCGAGATGCCGATGCCGGAGCCCTGATGGCCGTCACTGTTGGAGACGAAGTTGTAGTCCTTCGCATCCAGCTCTACGCGGGCCACGTCGGACAGATGGAGCATGGAGCCGTCCGGATTCGTGCGGAGCACGATGTTGCCGAATTCCTCCGGCGTAGCGAGACGGCCGCGCACCATGATCGTATACTGGAAGGACTGTCCGCCCGCTTCCGGACGGGCGCCGAGCTGGCCGGCTGCGACCTGCTGGTTCTGCGATTCCACAGCGGCGAGGACTTCCGCCGCCGTGACGTTGTTCTGCGCCATTTTCGTCGGGTCGAGCCAGAGGCGCATGCCGTATTCCGCGCCGAATTCCTGCACGTCGCCGACGCCCTTGATGTTCTTGATCTCATCCAGGTAGTTCATGCTGAAGTAGTTCTTCAGCCATACGTCGTCGAAAGTCCCGTCCGGCGAGGTGAGCCCGATGACGAGGGCGATGTCCGAAGACGATTTCTTCGTGGTGACGCCCAGTTCGCGCACCGTATCCGGCAGCGACGGGTCGGCCTGCTGCACGGCGTTCTGCACGCGGACGTTTGCCATATCCTCATCCGTGCCGGAGAGGAACTGCACTGTCAGTGAATACGAACCGTCCGCATTGCTCGTGGAGGTCATGTTGTCGAAGCCTTCGACGCCGGTGACCTGCTTTTCGATGACTTCTGCGACCGTCTGCTCGACGACGTCGGAGTCAGCGCCCGGGTAGTTCGCGCGGACGGAGATCTGCGGCGGCGTGATCGTCGGGTAGCGGTCTACCGGCAGCGTGAACATGCACAGGAAGCCGGCGATCGTGATGAAAAGCGCGATGACGATGGCGAATACGGGACGATTGATAAAGAACTTTGCCATAGTCCCTCCTTATTTCGCGCCGGTGTCACGGGCGGCGATCTGTTCGTCCAGCTTCTCGCGGGAGATCTCTTCTCCGGCGACCGCCTGGCCGACCGTGACTTTGCCCTGGCCTTCGACGATGATCTCGTCGTCCGCCGAGAGTCCTCCGGTGACTACGGTGTAGTTGCCGTACGTGCCGCCGATTTCGATGGCTTTCTGCGCCACTTTGTTGTCGACCACTACATCGACCATATTCTTATCGAGGAGCGGGATGAGAGCCTGCGTCGGGATGAGGAGGCTGTTCGCCGCGATTTCCGTATCGGAGACGATGGTGCCGTACATGCCCGGCACGAGGAGGCCCTGCGGGTTTTCGAATTCCGCCTTCATGGAGAGCTGGCCGCTGGTGAGGCCGGGGCTGATCTGCACGATGCGGCCCGTGCCTTCATACATGCTGCCGTCGGAGAGGCGGAGCTTGAGGCCGCTGCCCCAGGTCTCCACGTCCACGTTCTTCCGGGCCATCTCGAGGTATTCCGTCTCGGACATGTCGAACTGCACGTACACCGGGTCCGTGGACGAGATGGTGACGAGCGACGTATTGCCCGCCGTGGCGTACGTGCCGATATTCACGTCGTCCATGGAGAGCTTGCCGTTGAAGGGCGCGCGGACGATGGTGTCATCCAGGTCGTCCTGGGCGATCTTCACCTGCGCCCCCGCCGCGTTGTACGCCGCGAGGTACTGCTCGGTCATGGATTTCTGCGTGTCGTAGGTCTGGCGGGAGATGCCGTCGATGGCGATGAGCTGCTCATACCGGGCCAGGTCGGCCAGCGAATTCTGATAGGTCGCGCCGCACTGGGCCTGATTGGCCATGGCGTTCGCCAGGTTCGCCTCGTACTGCCGCGTATCGATCCGGTAGAGGGGCTGCCCCTGCGTGACCGTCTCGCCGCCGCGGATGTACTTCTCCATGATCGTCCCGGAGACGCGGGCGCGCACCGGCACTTCCTGCAGGGCCGCCACCGTGCCGGTGTACTCATAGACGATGGGCGTATCGGACGTGAACGGCCGGAACGTGGTGACCTTCACCGCCTGCGGCGCCTGCGCCGCCTGCTGATTCCCGCATCCCCCCATCAGGACGCCTGTCGCCGCCGCAGCGCAGAGCACCGATGCGGCGAGCCACTTTCTATACTTCATATCTTTCCTCCAAATCCGATTTCCACTGTTATTATCAGAAATGCAATTAATTCTAACTATCAATTATGATAGCAAAGTAAGCGATGAAAATCAATTAGTTTATTAATTATTTGCTGTAAAATTTTCGTCGGATTTCCGTCAGACCGCGTCCACCGGCACCTTCACTACCGCCTTGCGGATGGTCATCCGGCCCGCCGCGCCCGCGCAGAGCGGACGGTGCAGATCCTCCGGGAAGAAGACGGCGAAGCGCCCCGGCCGCAGGTAGACCTTCGTCTCGTCGTCCGCCCCCTCGTAAAAATAGAGGTCGCGCTCCGGCAGGGCTTCTTTCTCGCCCCGCGCATCGTGGCGCGGCAGACAGCCGATCCACTCCTCGCCGCGGATGAGGTACACCACGTCGATGTACTTCCGGTGCCCTTCCAGGCGGCGCATCACCGCCGGCTCCGTCTCCGGGGACTCGATGGACATGGTGCCGCATCCCTCGATCTCATATTTCCCGTCTTCCGCATGATCGAAATCAAAGCCGCGCACCTTCCTGAGGCACTCGCCGATCTTCTTCGGAAGCTGATTTTCATATTCCTCCAGCCACGCTGTATCTCCGGCAATCATGACAGCTCCTCCTTTCGGACAGGCAATTGAATAGTATTCTATTTATTTTAACCGGAGCGGCCTTTGGGGTCAAGACAGGGAATTTCTTCCGCAGGGCTATAGAAAAAATCTCTCCCGCCCCGCAGCCCGTGTCCTCCCCTGTCCATACAAATTGACAGACCGGGAGGCGGATGCTATATTGAAAGCATTCCCATACAGGCAAGGAAGAGAAGAGTACGCCGGGACGCGGCCACAGAGAGCTCCGAAGGGTGAGAAGGAGCGCAGGCAGAGCGGCGGAAGATGGTCTCGGAGTCAGGCGCGCTGAAAGCCAAGTAGGCCGCCCGGGCGTCCCCGTTACAGGACGGCGGCAGGCCAGCCTGCCGGCTGAGGCTTCTTTTCCCGAAGCGAATCTGGGTGGTACCGCGAATCTTCGTCCCATGAGGAGGAAGATTTTTTTATTTGTCAGGGAGGCGTCCATGCCCGTATTCCACGGCACATTGTTTCAGATTGACCGGAGCGAGATGCTGCGCTACGCCGGTCTCCCGCCGAAAGCCGGCGCGGTCCCCGAGGCACTCGTCCGGGGCGCGCTCCGGGAAGCGGCGGCCCTCGCCGAGCCGCGCGGCATCTGGCAGCTCTACCCCTACGACGCGGAGGCGGGCGTCATCCTCGGCGATCCCCCGCTCGCGCTGGAGGGCAAAGAGATCCGCCGGCACCTCGCCCGCTCGGTCTCCGCGGCGGTGCTCGCCGTCACGGCGGGGCCCGCCATCGAGGAAGCGTCCGCGGCCCATTTCCGGGCGGGGCGCTACACCGAGGGACTCCTCCTCGACGCGGCGGCCACCGCCGCCGCCGAGCACCTTGCCGACCAGCTCGACGGCTATATCCAGGCCGAGGCGCGCCGCACGGGCCGCCACGCGGCCTGGCGCTACAGCCCCGGCTACGGGGACTGGCCCGTGACGCAGCAGCAGGCTCTGTGCCGCCTCATCCGCGCCGGGGAGATCGGCATCGCCGTGACGGACCACGCCATGCTCGTCCCGCGGAAATCGGTGACGGCGGTCATCGGCCTCTCTCCGTGCAGCGAAGCGCCGCAGCCCCTGCGGTGCAGCCAGTGTCATCTCGCATCCTGTCCTTTCCGCGCGAAGGCGGAGAGACATTTCCTTTGATCCAGGAGGAACCATGCATCTTTTCGACGGCGCCATGGGCACCATGCTCCAGAAATACGGACTCGCCGGCGGCGAATGCCCCGACATCTACAATCTCTCCCATCCCGACATCGTCCAGCGCATCCACCGGGAATACGCCGAAGCGGGCAGCGAATACATCACCACGAACACCTTCGGCGCGTCCCCGCTGAAGCTTGCCGACTACGGCCTCGAGGACAAGGTGGAAGCCATCGCGCAGGCGGCGGTGCAGAACGCCCGCGCGGCCTCCCCCCGCATCCGCGTGGCCGGCGACATGGGCCCCACGGGCCGGTTCATCCGCCCGCTGGGCGACCTCTCCTTCGACGAGGCGGCGAGCAGCTTCTACCGGCTGGCGAAAGCCCTCGCCGACGCCGGCGCGGACTGCCTCATCATCGAGACGATCATCGACATCCAGGAAATGCGCGCCGCCCTCACCGCGGCGAAAGCCGCGTGCCGCCTCCCGGTCATCTGCCAGATGTCCTACGGAGAGGACGGGCGCACCATCACCGGCACGGACCCGGCCGCCGCGGCCATCCTCCTCGACGCGATGGGCGCGGACGTCATCGGCGCGAACTGCTCCGTCGGCCCGGACCGGCTCCTCGAAGCGGCCCGGCAGATGGCAGCCGTGACGAACCGTCCCCTCATCATCCAGCCCAATGCGGGCATGCCCGTGCTGGAGGGCGGCGAGACCCGCTTCCCCCTCTCGCCGAAAGACATGGCCCGGTATATCGCCGATTTCGCCGAAGCGGGCGTCTCCTACACGGGCGGCTGCTGCGGCACCACCCCCGCCCACATCCGCGCCGTCCGGGAAGCCATGGACGCCCTGCCGGAAACGGCGGACCGTCCCAAGGTGCCCGCCTTCACGGCGCTCACGTCCCGCACGCGTACGGTCTTCCTCGGGCCGGGCCGGCCGCCCGTCATGATCGGCGAACGCATCAACCCCACGGGGCGGAAGAAAATGCGCGAAGAGATCCAGAGCGGCAGCTTCGTCTCCGTGAAGAAGGAAGCCCTCGCCCAGGTCGACGCCGGCGCGGACGTGCTGGACGTCAATATGGGCGTCCCCGGCATCGACCAGCGCGCCGCCATGGAAAAGGTCGTGACCGAGCTCTCCATGCTCTGCCCCGCGCCGCTCTCCATCGACAGCACCGACCCCGCCGTCCTCGAGAAAGCCGTGGAAGTCTACCCGGGCCGTCCGCTCATCAATTCCGTGAACGCCGACCCGCTCCTCATGGAGAAAGTCTTCCCGCTGGCGAAGACCTACGGCGCGGCCGTGCTCTGCCTGCCCATCGCGAAAGGCGGGCTTCCCCGGACGGCGGAGGAACGGGCCGCCCTCATCCGGCAGATCCTCGAGACGGCCTTCGCCTGCGGCCTGCGCCGGGAAGACCTGCTCCTCGACCCGCTGGTGCTCACCGCGGCCTCCGATCCGCACGCGCCGCTCGAAACGCTCCGTACGCTCCGCCTCTACCGGCAGGAGTTCGGCTGCGCCGCGGTCATGGGCACGAGCAACGTCTCCTTCGGCCTCCCCGGCCGGCCGCTGCTCAACGCGTCGTTCCTCTCCATGGCCTTCGCCTGCGGCATGGACGCGCCCATCATCAACCCGCTCGACGCGGACATGCAGCGCGCCTTCACCGCGGCGCGGCTCCTCCTCGGGTATGACGAAGGAGCCCGGCGCTACATCGCGGCCGCCTCCGGCGCGGCCGATGCCGGCGCTCCTGCCCCCGCCGCCCCGTCGGACAAGCCGCTCCCCGAGCAGATCCGGGCCGCCGTGACGCACGGCGAGAAAGAAGAGGCGGCGCGCCTCATGGGCGAGGCGGTCTCCGCCGGCCTCCCGTCGGACGTTATTATAAAGGAGGGGCTCACCGCCGCCATGACCGAAGTGGGCGACGGCTACGGCGCCGGCAAAGTCTACCTGCCGCAGGTCATGATGGCCGCCGAAGCCATGCAGGCCGCCTTCTCCGCCCTGAAGACGCTCCTCCCCTCCATGGAGACCGAACCGAAGGGCACCGCCGTCCTCTGCACCGTGCAGGGCGACATCCACGACCTGGGCAAGAACATCGTGGCGGCGCTCCTCGAGAACAGCGGCTGGCGCGTGATCGACCTCGGCAAGGACGTGGCCCCCGAAGCCGTCGTCGCCGCTGGCGAAAAGGAAGCGCCCGATTTCTTCGGCCTCTGCTCCCTCATGACCACCACCCTGCCGGAGCTCCGGAAGACCGTGGACGCCCTCCGCGCCCGCTGGCCCCGCTGCCGGATCATGGTGGGCGGCGCGGTAGTCACCCAGGACTACGCCGACGAGATCGGCGCCGACGCCTATGCGAAAGACGGCGTGGACGCGGTGCGCAAGGCCGACCGCCTCGCCGCCCGCGCCGAATGACTGATACTGTCTCATCACCAAGGAAGGAACCTCTATGCTTACTCTGCGCGAAAAACATCAGCGCCGCCAGTTCACTGTCACCGTCGAGCTCGATCCGCCGAAAAGCGCTTCTCCGCTCAAGACGCAGAAAGAGGCGGTGCAGCTCATCGGCTGGGCCGATGCGGTGAATATCGCGGACTGCCCCATGGCAAAGCTCCGCATGAGCCCCATCGCCCTCGCCCACATCATCCAGATGGACTACCATCTGGAGACCATTTTCCATCTCACCTGCCGCGACCGGAACCTCATCGGCCTGCAGGCGGAGCTCCTCGGCGCGTCCGCGCTGGGCGTGCACAACATTCTCACCCTCACCGGCGATCCGCCGTCCGCAGGCGACCATCCGGACGCGAAGCCCGTCTTCGAGACGGACTCCACCGGCCTCATCGAGATCGCCCGCACGCTGAACGGCGGCCATGACATGGCGGGGAACGAGCTCGGCCAGCCCACGCAGTTCTACATCGGCACCACGGGCAATCCCGCCGCGGCGGACCTCGACGCGGAGCTCCGCCGCCTCGAGGGAAAGAAAAACGCCGGCGCGCAGTTCGTCCAGACCCAGCCCGTGTACGACCTGCGGCAGGCGGAAGCCTACCTCGAAGGCACGCGGGAGCTGGGCCTCCCCGTCCTCTTCGGCGTGCTGCCCCTCAAAAGCTATAAAATGGCGCTCTACATGCACGACAAGGTGCCGGGCATCACCATCCCGAAGGCGCTGCAGGACGCCATGGCGGAAGGCGGCCGGGAAACGGGCCTCGCCATCGCGGCGGACCTCGTCCGCGGCCTGCGGGACCTGGGCGCGGCGGGCGTCCATCTCCTCCCCATCAACGACGTGCCCGCCGTCGAAGCGATCGCCCGGAAAGCGGGCCTCCCGCAGAAACGGTGATTCATGAAAAAATCCCCTCTGTCTCCTGACAGAAGGGATTTTTCTTTGCCGGTTTTCCGACCATGCAGAAACGCCCCGGACAGCCGGAGCGTTTTTTATTTTGCTGTTGTCTTATTCCGCGCGCTTCGCGTCTTTCCGCGCATAGATGCGGTCGATCACAAGGAAAGCCGCCAGCAGGCACACCACGCCCGTGGCCGTGCCCATCCAGCCGTTCTCCGTGATGCCCGACACGAGGTAGCCCAGGACGCAGCACACCGAGACGATGATGACATAGGGAATCTGCGTGCTCACGTGGTCGATGTGATGGCACTGCGCGCCTGCCGAGGCGAGGATGGTCGTATCCGAGATGGGGGACACATGGTCGCCGCCCACCGCGCCGGCGAGGACCGCCGCCACCGTAATGACCAGGAGATGCGCGTCCGCCGGGTCCACCACGGAGAGGACGATCGGGATGAGGATGCCGAAGGTGCCCCAGGACGTGCCCGTGGCAAAGCCGAGGCCGAGCGCCACGCCGAAGAAGAGCGCCGGCAGGAGCATGGCGATCTGCGCGTTGCCGCTCACTACGCTGCCCACGTAGCCGCCGAGATTGAGATAGTCCTCCCCGCACACCGCGGACAGCGTCCACGCGAGGCAGAGGATGAAGATGGCGGACGTCATGTCCACGAAGCCCGCCGTGAGGCATTTGCAGAAATCCGGGAAGCTCAGCACATGGCGCGGGATATAGAAGAGGAACGTGAAGATCAGCGCGATGAAAGAGCCGATGACGAGTCCCCGCGCCGCTTCGCAGTCCGCGAATGCCATCTGCACGCTCTTGCCTTCCATGATGCCGCCCGTGTAGAGCAGGCCGAAGATGCAGCACCCGATGAGCACGGCCAGCGGGAGGACGAGGTCGATGATCTTTCCGTTGCCGCCGGCGCGGAGCTTGCTCTCCGACTGCTGGTACTCTTCCGCGATGAGGAGCTGGCCGTGGCTGTTCTTCTCATAGGCATCCATGGCGAAATAGTCCCGCCCCCGCCAGATGAGCAGGATCATGAAGAGGATGGTGAGCCATGCGTAGATGTTGAAGGGGATCGTCTGGAGGAACAGGCTGAATCCGTCGATGGTGGAGCTCTCCGGCAGAGAGGACGCCACCGCCGCCGCCCAGCTGGACACCGGCGCGATGATGCACACCGGCGCCGCCGTGGCATCGATGATGTATGCCAGCTTCGCCCGGGTGATCTTGAATTTATCCGTCACCGGCCGCATGACCGTGCCGACGGTGAGGCAGTTGAAATAGTCGTCGATGAAGATGAGGATGCCCAGGATCACCGTGACGGAGAGAGCGCTGCGTTTGCCCTTGATGACGCGGGCCGCCCACTCGCCGTAGGCTTTCGCCGCGCCGGACGACGCGATGGCTTCCACGATGATGCCCAGCAGGACAAGGAAGACGAGGATGTGCACATTGCCTCCCACCGACTCGGCCATGATGTTGAACATGGTGTCCACCGAGCGGAGGAAATCGAAGTCGCAGTACATGAAGGCGCCCACGAAGATGCCGATGCCCAGCGACATGTAGACCTCCTTGCTGAGGAGCGCCAGCGCAATGGTGATGATCGGTGGGACGAGGGCCCAGGCGGTTTCTGCCAAATGAATCATTCCTTTCCCGCCGCCTTCCGCTTGCCCCGCCTCGGGCGGCCTTTTCATTTTTTACATAGTTTTTATTATATAGCAGACAGGAAGGCTGTCAACAGGCATAAAAAAACAGGGCCGGTCATTCCTTTTTCCCATGACAGGTCCTGTTTTCGTTTTCTTTCTATTTTGTGAGCGTCACTTCGTCGAGCATCGTGCCGTCCGGCAGCCACGCCCGGAACGTGAGCGTATGGCTGTCCGCTTCCATGGTCATGAAGTTGTCCGTCTCCGGCTGCGGCGCCACGGTCACGTCCAGCGCGTGGTCCGTCCAGAGATTCGGGTAGCGCACGTCGCCCGCCACGCCGGTCAGGATGTACAGCGGCCCCCGCTCGTCCCGGCGGAAATCGTAGATGTGCCCGCGGTCGCGGTACGTGTGGAGATGGGCCGACAGCACCGCGTCCACGCCCGTCCGGTCAAAGATGGGCATGAAGGCCTCCCCTTCTTCCGAGAATCCTTCCTTCCGCTCCGGTCGGGAGGCGATGCGGTACTGGAGCGGGTCCTTGTGCATGAGCACCACCTTCCACGGCTTGTCCGTGCCGGTCAGGTCCTGCTCGAGCCACGCCTGCTGCCGGGACAGCAGGTCCGGGTACCACTCGGAAATCTCCGCCATCTGCGTATTCAGCACGGCGAAATGGACCGGCCCCCAGTCGAAGGACCAGAACAGCTCCGGCATGGAGGGATCGCCGTTTTCCGGCAGGGCGAACTGCGCGAGGTACCGGTCGGGCCGCGCGGTCTGCCAGTCGAGGGAATACGCCTCATGGTTCCCCATGAGGGGCGCCGCGGGGATTGTCTCGAAAAGTCCCTCCGCCGCGCCGAGCCACGCCTGCCATTGGTTCTCATCCTGTCCGTTGTCCACGAGGTCGCCCATATTGATGAAAAATTCCGCATCGGGCGCCTGCTTCTTTCCCGCTTCGGCAATGCTCTCCCACACGCCGTAGTCCTGGCTCTGCGTGTCCGGGAAGACCAGCGCGGTGAAGGGGCCGCCGTCGTCCGCCGAGAGCGGATGCCACGGACTCACCCGGTCCCCGGCGCGGGTGCGGTATTCATACGCGCCGCCCGGCTCGAGATCCGTGAGCCGCGCCTCATAGATGTACCGGTCCGGCTCGCCCTGCGTGCCCGCGAGGCGCTGCGATTTCGCCGGCGCCTCGCGGATCGCGCCGCCGCCCTCTTCCCGGTACTCCACGGAGGCCGCTTCCTCCGTCTCCGCCTGCCACATGACCGTGCGGCCGTGCTCATTGTCCGCCGCTACGATCTGCCGCAGCGCCTCCGGCGCCATGGTGACGGAGACCTTCTCCCCCGCCGCGTCGGACGGAGACGCGCCGCAGCCGCCGAGGAATGCCGCCCCGAGGAGGAGCGCCCCCGCCGCGGCCAGTCCCGCGCGGCGCTTCCACGCCGTGCTCATGACCGGTCCCCGCTTTCCGCCGCGCAGCGTTTCGCCCACCGGCGGATCTCGTCTTCGCCGGCCTGCATGTCGTCCTTGCGGAAATACACGTGAAATCCTTCGCCCACCCGGCCCGTGCAGAGCTTCTCCAGATCTCCGAAGGCGTCCTGCGGCTGTCCGCCGCTCGTGAGGAAGGGGTACACGGTCTTTCCGGAGAGGTCATGCGCCGCGAGGAAGGATTTCAGCGCCGGGGCGATGGTGAACCACCACACCGGCCCGCCGAGGAAAATTACGTCGTACTCGTCCGGGTCCACCGGCAGCGCCATCAGCGCCGGCCGGGCGTTCCTGAGCTTCTCCAGCCCGCCCTGGATGACCGCCACCGCATAGGAGCCGGAATACGACCGCCGCGTGCGGAGCGGCGCGATGTCTCCGCCCGCGGCTTCATGGATGAGCTCTGCCACGCGCTTCGTGTGGCCGCTCCGGGAATAATACAGCGTCAGTATTTTCATAGGGCCTCCTTGTATTTCTGCGGTTGTTCCTGATTATACACGATTCACAGCGACGCCGGCGATTGGAAAGCGGATACGGAAAAAGGTACGGGACCCGCAGGCCGCCGTACCCCTCCTTCCGCGCCGCTCATTCTGCCGCGTAGACGTCCTTCGCCAGACGGAACGCCGCCCAGGCCTTCGGCCAGCCCACGTAGAACGACATGTGCGTGAGCATCTCGCCCATCTCCTCCGCGGAGATGCCGTTCTTCTTCGCCTCGCCGATGTGGTACGAGAGCGAGCTGTCGGTGATGCCGCTGCCGATGAGCGCCGTCACCGTGAGGAGGCTGCGATCGCGCAGGGACAGCACGTTCGTCCGGGACCAGACTTCCCCGAAGAGCACGTCGTCATTGAGCTCTGCGAATTTCGGCGCAAACGTGCTGAGCGCCGCCCGTCCTGCGGTCTGCACTACATGGGACGGTTCCGCCGTCAGTTTCGTGGGATCGCCTTCCGCGGTCTCTTTCGGTGCGATGGCCGGCGCGGGGATGCTTTCATCCGCATAGACGTCCTTCGCCATGCGGAACGCCGCCCAGGCCTTCGGCCAGCCTGCATAGAAGGCCACGTGCGTGAGGGCTTCGCCCATTTCCTCCGCGGTCACGCCGTTCCGCTTCGCGTTCTCCAGATGCGCCTGGAGCGAGCTGTCCGTGACGCCGCTCGCCACGAGGGACGTCACCGTGATGAGGCTGCGGTCGCGCAGGGACAGCACGTTCGTCCGGGACCATACCTCCCCGAAGAGCACGTCGTCATTGAGCTCTGCAAATTTCGGCGCGAACGTGCCGAGCACCGTCCGCCCCGCGGTCTGTACGACTTTCGTCGGTTCTGCTGTTACTTTCGTCGGATCCATTGCCATTTCTCCTTTTGTCATATCCGCTGCCTGTGCCGCGCTGCCGCACAGGAGGAGCGCCGCTGCCGCGGCTGCGATGAGCCATCTTTTTTTCATCGTTCCATCCCTGTCACTTTCCGCGCATCCGCTCACTGTACCTGGCTGTATTCTTCATCGGACACCGGCTCGCACCATTCGTTGGACGCGCCTTCCCCGGCCACTTCCACCGACAGGTGGCTGAACCAGCTGTCCGGCGCCGCGCCGTGCCAGTGCTTCGTTTCCGGCGGGACCTCCACCACGTCGCCCGGATGGAGTTCCTGCGGCGCCTTGCCCCATTCCTGGTAGTAGCCGCGGCCGCCCGTCACGAGCAGGATCTGCGTGCTGTTGTGATGGATGTGCCAGTTGTTCCGGCAGCCCGGCTCGAAGGTCACGTTGCCGATCGGGATGGCATCCGTCACCAGCATCTGGAGGTAGCTCTGGCCGGTGAAATATTTGCCGTAGGGATTTTCCTCCCCTGCGGGGAAGACCGATACGCGATTGGCCATCTCGAGGCCGGACGCAGCGGTCGTTTCCGCCGCCATGGCGGCCATGCCGCCGAATGCCACTGCCGCTGCGGCTGCCGCCGCCAGTACGAATTTTCTCATCTTCTTTCTCCTTTTCTGCAAATCCGCGCTGTCTCTTTTATTTCAGCTTATTGTACTCTTCTTCCGAGACCGGCTCGCACCACTCGCTGCCGGAGCCTTCCACGGGCGCTTCCACCGCGATGTGGCTGAACCAGCTGTCCGGTGCCGCGCCGTGCCAGTGCTTCACTTCCGGCGGGATGTCCACCACGTCTCCCGGATGGAGCTCGCGGGGTTCCTCGCCCCACGCCTGGTAGTAGCCGCGGCCGCCCGTCACGATGAGGATCTGGCCGCTCTTGTGATGGATGTGCCAGTGGTTGCGGCACCCCGGTTCAAATGTCACGTTCGCCACGTTCACCGGCCCCTTGACGAGCATGGCCAGGTAGCTCTGCCCGTCGAAAAACTGGCCGTAGGGATTCTTCTCCCCCGCGGGAAACGCGGATACCTGCTGTAATTCTTCTTCTTTCGTCATTGCGCATCCTCCTTTGCCGGAACTGCATCTTTTCCTGTGACTTTACTTTAAGTCAAACCGGGGAAAATCGCCAATACTTGCTTGACATACCCGATTATTCCAAAGAAGCATGCTCCGGCGGCTTTTCCCTCATTGACGGCGTTCTTTTCCTGTCCCTATAATGGAAGAAACATCGTTAGGACCACAGGAGGCATCCCATGACTTACAGCATCAGCGAAGCGGCCCGTCTGCTCGGCATCGCGCCGTCCACCCTCCGCTACTACGACAAAGAAGGCCTTCTTCCCTTCATCGGCCGCACGGAGAGCGGCGCCCGCGTCTTCCGCGAAGAGGATTTCGACGCGCTCCGCCTCATCCAGTGCCTGAAGAAGACCGGCATGACCATCCGCGCCATCCGGGAATTCATCGAGCTCCCCGCCGGCAGCGAGGACACCGCGGCGCGGCGGCTCTCCATCCTCACCGCCCAGCAGGAAGTGCTCCGCCAGAAAATGGACGAGCTCCGGGACATGATGCGCCTCATCGACTACAAGATCGAATACTACCAGCCCGGTCATGCGAAGCGCGCCCCGGAAGGCTGAACGCGCGCCGGCTCCGGCCGGCTTTTTTCGTGCCCATTTCCCAGTGAGAAAAATTC
Source organism: Veillonellales bacterium (assembly GCA_944390485.1). GTDB lineage: Bacteria > Bacillota > Negativicutes > Veillonellales > Dialisteraceae > UBA1822. The sequence goes on along the minus strand of CALXPQ010000003.1, from coordinate 224,958 downwards.
TCACTGCCTTTCCGCGCACTGGAAAAAGGGGCGGCCTTCCAGTATAATACAAAAAGAGTAGCCTCTCTCCCTGCCCGCGGGACATTCCCCGGCCGGAGCGGACCTCTCTCCCGTTTTATTTCATGCCTGAAAGGGACATCCCGGGCATATGTATATGCTATTTGTGTTTCAGGCGTACGCCTGCTTCGCGCAGCGCCGCGCTCATACAGAAAGGAAGGAATCATCATGCCGCTCGTCGGAACCAGGGAAATGTTCAGGAAGGCCTATGAAGGCCATTACGCCATCGGCGCTTTCAATGTCAACAATATGGAGATCATCCAGGGCATCATGGAAGCGGCGGAAGAGGAGCAGTCTCCCGTCATCCTCCAGGCGTCCGAAGGGGCCCGCACTTACGCCGGCCAGAATTACATCGTCGATCTCGTGAAGACCGCCTGCGCGCAGTACCCGGACATCCCGGTGGCGCTCCATCTGGACCACGGCTCCACCTTCGAGATCGCCAAAGCCTGCATCGACGGCGGCTTCACTTCCGTCATGATCGACGGCTCGAAGCATCCCTTCGAGGAGAACGTGCGCCTCACGAAGCAGGTCGTGGAATACGCCCATGACAAGGGCGTGGTGGTCGAGGCCGAGCTGGGCCGCCTCGCCGGCGTGGAAGACAACGTGAGCGTCTCCGCGAAAGACGCGCTCTTCACCGATCCGGAAGAAGCGGCGGAATTCGTGCATCTCACCGGCTGCGACTCTCTCGCCATCGCCATCGGCACGAGCCACGGCGCCTACAAATACAAGGGCGATCCCTACCTCGACTACGACCGCCTCGAGAAAGTGGGCCAGCTCCTGCCGGGCTACCCCATCGTCCTCCACGGCGCTTCCACGGTCATCCAGGAATTCGTACAGAAATGCAACGAATTCGGCGGCAACGTGCAGGGCGCGAAAGGCGTGCCGGAAGACATGCTGAACAAAGCGGCTCACATGGCGGTGTGCAAGATCAATATCGACACGGACATCCGCCTCGCCATGACCGGCGCGATCCGCGAGAGCCTCTTCAAGGACCCGTCCAACTTCGATCCCCGGTCCTACCTCAAAGCGGGCCGTCAGGCCGTGAAGGACATGGTGAAGCACAAGATCACCGCCGTCCTCGAATCCCAGAACAAGATCTGAGCCCATGCGCGGCAAAAGCCTCCGGACAATGTCCGGAGGCTTTTTTTCGGCCCGCCTTCCCGGCGGCGCTTTATTTCTTATCGTCTTTCAGGTGCATGCACCGGCCGATCACATCCCCGGAGGCGACGTACTCATACGTGGGCATTTCGAAGAGCACCGGCTTCAGCGCGCGGTAGTCAATCTTGCCCGCATCGTTCAGCACCTGCTCGTCCGCCCAGGTCCCGTCGATGCGGCAGATGAAGCTCTCGAAGCCCGGCGTGCGGTACGTATCCACCACGGTGCACGCCATGGAGACCGGGGACTCATCGATGAGCGGCGCGCCGTTCTCCGCCGCGTGCCATGCGAAGAGCCCGCTCTTGTCTTCCCGCTTCCCGCTGACGCAGCCCGCGTGGTCCGCTTTCGGCAGGAGCGCCTCGTCCACGAGGTTCACGGACAGCACACCCTCTTCGCGGATGCCCTCATTCGTGCGGTGGGCCGCCGCCATGGAGATGAGGAGGCGGTCATGCCCGATGATGCCCACATGGCCCACGAGCGCCCAGTTCGGCTTCCCGTCTACCATCGCGCCGATCACCGTGAGCGGCGTCGGATAGAGCGCCAGCGTAGTTCCGATCTGTTTTTTCATAGTCATCCTTCTTTCCCGGCCGCCCGCGCGGCCGCTTTCGTTGTCTCCATTGTAGGCGCGGCGGGTCCTTGCTTCCAATGCCTGTTCCGGATAGGCATCCATACTGCGGGAGCATTTCCCCTCCCCGGGAATGCATCCGGCGTATGGAGGCACATAAAGAACAGGCATTTTCGATTTTCTTCCGCGGGGACTACAATACAGACAGGATATCGTTGGAAAAACAGGAGGGATCATCATGAAATACACCAAACTGGGCCGTTCCGACCTGACCGTCTCCCGCATCTGCATGGGCTGCATGGGCTTCGGCGACGCGGCGCACGGCCAGCACACGTGGACCGTGGACGAGGAATCATCCCGCGCCATTATCCGCCGCGGCCTCGACCTGGGCATCAATTTCTTCGACACCGCCATCGCCTACCAGAGCGGCACCAGCGAGCAGTATCTGGGCCGGGCGCTCCGCGACTTCGCCCGCCGCGAAGACGTGGTGGTGGCCACCAAGTTCCTGCCCCGCACGAACGAGGAGATCGAAGCGGGCGTCTCCGGGCAGGAGCACATCCGCCGCATGCTCGACAAGAGCCTCGAAAATCTCGGCATGGACTACGTGGATCTCTACATCTATCACATGTGGGACTGGCAGACTCCCATGGAAGACATCATGGAAGGGCTGAACAACGCGGTGAAAGCCGGCAAGGCGCGGTACATCGGCATCTCGAACTGCTTCGCATGGCAGCTCTGCCGGGCGAACGACTTCGCCGCGCAGGAAGGATACGCGCAGTTCGTCTCCGTGCAGGGCCACTACAACCTGATCTTCCGCGAAGAGGAGCGGGAAATGGCGCCGTTTTGCCGCATGGAAAACATCGCCCTCACGCCGTACAGCGCGCTCGCCGGCGGCCGTCTCTCGAAACATCCCGGCGAGACGTCGAAGCGCCTCGCCGAGGACAGCTACGCCCGCCTGAAATACGATGGCACCGCCGATGAGGACGCGCCCATCATCCGGCGCACCGCGGAGATCGCCGACCGCCGCGGCGTCTCCATGACGGAAGTGGCCATCGCCTGGCTCCTCACCCGCGTCACCGCTCCCGTGGTGGGCGCGACGAAGGTCTCCCACGTAGAAGGCGCGGCGAAAGCGGCCGACCTCGTGCTCACGCCGGAGGAGATCGCCTATCTGGACGAGCCCTACGTGCCGCATCCCCTCGCGGGCGTCATGGCCCAGAATACGCCGGCCGCCGCCCGTGCGGCGCACGTGTGGTCCACCGGCTCCCAGACCATCTGACCCGTCTGCACAGAAAAAGCACGCCTGCCGGAAACGGCGGCGTGCTTTTCGCCTGTCATAAGAAATCCCCGGACGCGCGGAGCGCCGGGGATGTTTCATTTTCAGTTGCCGAGCATGAGCCGGTCGCTGATCGCATCGGAAGTCTCCTCGAATTTCTTGAGGAGCATGTCGATGGTCAGTTCCTTCTTCTCTTCCGGCGTGTAGTCCGCGATGATGCGGCCGCTGTTCATCATGATGAGGCGGTTGCCGAAGCGGAGGGCGTCTCTCATGTTGTGCGTGATCATCAGCGTGGTGAGGTGCTGCTCGTGCACGATCTCGTCGGTGAGCTTCAGCACCTTTTCCGCGGTCTTCGGGTCGAGCGCGGCCGTCGGTTCGTCGAGGAGCAGGATCTCCGGTTTCTTCAGCGTCGCCATGAGGAGCGTCACCGCCTGCCGCTGCCCGCCGGACAGGAGGCCGATGCGCGTCTCGAGGCGGTTCTCCAGCCCGAGGTCGAGCCGGGCGAGCATGTCGCGGAATTTTTCATGGTCCCCTTTGCCGAAGGCCCAGCGGAGCCGCCGGGACTCTCCGCGCCGCGCGGCGAGGATGAGATTTTCCTCCAGCTGCATGCCGGACGCGGTGCCCTTCATCGGGTCCTGGAAGACGCGGCCGATGTATTTCGCCCGCTTGTACTCCCGCATGTGCGTCACGTCCTTGCCGTCAATGAGGATCTTGCCGGAGTCCGGGATGTACGCCCCGGAGATGCTGTTCAGGAGCGTGCTCTTCCCTGCGCCGTTGCCGCCGATGACCGTACAGAAATCGCCGTCGTTCAGCGTGAGGGACAGGTCGATGAGCGCTTTCTTTTCATTCTGCGTGCCCTTGAAAAAGGTCTTGCTGATGTGTGAGATCTGCAGCATGGTCACTCCGCCTTTCCTAAATTCAGGTTTTCCTTGATCATCGGCATGGCCAGCGCGATCATGACGAGCACGGCCGTGAAGAGCTTCAAATCGTTCGGCGGCATCCCCATGAAGAGGACCACGGCGATGACGATGCGGTACAGCACCGAGCCGAGGATGACCGCGATGAGGGATTCCTTGAAAGACGACACGCCCAGGATGACTTCGCCGATGATGACGGATGCCAGCCCGATGACGATGGTGCCGATGCCCATGCCCACGTCGGCGAAGCCGTTATTCTGTGCGACCACCGCGCCGCAGAGACCGATGAGCGCGTTGCTGATGAAGAGGCCCACGATGATCATGGTGTCCGTATTCACGCCCTGCGCGCGCATCATCTGCACGTTGAAGCCCGTCGCGCGGATGCACATGCCGAGCTCCGTGCCGAAGAACCAGTAGATGGCGAGCACGAGGACGATCACCAGCACCGCCGGCAGCAGGAACGCCGCTGCACCCTGCCCTACGCCGAACAGTTTCTGCGTGAGCGTGAAGACCGTGTCCGTGCGGAGCAGGGAAATATTGGCCTTGCCCATGATGTGCAGGTTGATGGAATAGAGCGCGATCATGGTGAGGATCCCGGCGAGGATGGCGGGGATCTTCAGCTTCGTGTAGAGGATGCCCGTCACGGTGCCGGCGATGATGCCGCCGAAAGCGCCCGCGAGGATCGCCGTCCAGGGGGACACGTCCATCGTGATGAGCGTCGCCGCGATGGCACCGCCCAGGGGGAAGCTCCCTTCGCAGGTCATATCCGGCACGTCCAGCACGCGGAAAGAAAGGAAAACGCCAAGCGACAGGATGGACCACATCAGGCCCTGCGCTATGGTCGAGACTGCAAGATCAAACATAGATTTCCACTCCTTGTACGGGGCCCTGCCCCTCATTTGTCCGGCTTTTATGGACGAGCCGGCTGACCGTCATATAAATACAGTTTTCGCGCTTTCTGCCAGATATCCCCGGGGAGGCCGAGCTGGAGGCGGGAGAGCGCCGCCATATTGACCACCAGGTCCGGGTCCGTCTGCCGGATGATGGGCAGGTCCTGCGGCACCGCCCGGCGGGAGAGCAGCTTCGCCGCCGCCTTCCCCGCTGCAAAGCCCATGCGGTAGTAGTCTTCCGATACGGAAAGGACCGCGCCGCGGCGGACCATGTCGTCGTCGCTCCCCACGATGGGGATGCCCGCTGCGGTCAGCACCGCCGCGATGGCGGAGAAATGGGTCTGCATGCGCCCGTCGATGGCGATATACACGGCGTCCGCCTGTCCGGCCAGCGAGGCCGCGGCGGTCTCCGGCGGCACGGAGGCCGGCACCGGCAGCTCCGCGAGGGACAGCTGCTTCCGCGCAGCCGCCGCCCGGAGCCACCGGAGCTGCATCTCCGCCTTCGGATTGTCCTCCGAGTAGAGCACGCCCAGCCGGCGGATCTTCAGGACCCGGCGGGCCGCGTCGAACTGGCGCACCACGGCCGGCAGGGACATGACGCCGGTGAAATTCCGGTGCCCTTCCATCCAGCGGGCGTATTTGAAATTCAGCACGCCCATGCCCACCACGGGCGTCGTATGGAAGACGGCCGCCGCCGTGCGGGCCGCGTCCGTGCCGACGGCCGCGACGAGGTCTTTCTTTTCCCGGCGGAACGCGTCCGCGCCTTCCTGCAGCGCGCCCGCGTTGCCTCCGCCGCTCAGGAGCTCGATGCGGAGATTCTTTCCGTCTTCCCAGCCTTCGCTGGCGAGCGCCGCGAGGAAGCCCTCCCTGAGCTTTTCCTGCTCCGGCACGGTGTCGCCCTGCAGGATGCCCACTTCATAGACCGCTTTCTCCGGCAGGGGCCGGATGTCCGCCCTCCGGTCCGCACCGCCGGCCTGGACGAGCAGCCCCGCCGCGGCCAGCGAACCGATGCACAGGACGGCGAGAAGCCATCCCAGGGCCCTCAGCCTGCCTTGGACCATCGTGTCATTCCACTCCTCCCCTGTCTGTCAGGGAATCCGTCAGATGAGCTCCGCCCGGTCCAGCACCGACTGCGGCACCGCGATGCCGAGCGTCTCCATTTCCTGTTTATTGATGTACAGCTTCGACTGCGCCGCGCCCTCTACGGGGATGTCCTTCACGGTCTTCTTCCCTTCGAGGATGTCCGCGGCCATCTCGCCGGCGCGGTAGCCGATGTCATAGAAGCTGATCGACTCCGAAGCGAAGGCTCCGCTCTGCACGTGGCCCGCTTCCGCCCCGTACACGGGGATCTTCCCGCGGTTCGCCACCGCCATCAGATTCGGGATGGACGAGGCCACCACGTTGTCCGTGGGAACGAAGATCGCGTCCGCGTGGCCGAGGAAGCTCTCCGCCACCTGCTGGATGTCGTTGATGGAATTCACGGTGAGCTCCATCACCTCGATGCCGTACGGCGCGCAGGCCTTCTTCAGGTTTTCCGCCTGGATGACGGAATTGATTTCGCTCGAATTATAAAGGATGCCCAGCGTCTTGATATCCGGCTGGATCTCCCGGATCAGCGCCACCTGCTTGTCCAGCGGCCCGCGATCGTGCGTGCCGGTGATATTTCCGTCCGGGTGCGCTTCCGAAGCCATCAGTTTGGAATTTTCAAAATCGGCGATCGCCGTGCAGACGATGGGGATGTCCTTCGTTGCATTGGCCATGGCCTGCGCCGCCGGCGTAGAGATCGCCCCGATCAGCGCGTAATTGCCGGATACGAAACGGTTCGCGATGGTGCGCAGATTGGACTGGTCGCCCTGCGCGTTCTGCTGGTCGATCTCGATCTTGTCGCCGAGGCCGCGCTTGTTGAGCGCGTCTACGAAGCCTTTATTGGAGTCATCCAGCGCGGGGTGCTGCACGATCTGCACGATGCCTACCATTTTCTTCCCGTCGCTCCCCGCTTTGGCGGAGTCTCCGCCGCATCCTGCCATCACGCCCGCTGCGAGCACGCCGGCGATCCCTGCCGCCAGCACTTTTTTCCACATGTTTTTGCCTGCCATTCTACTTTCCTCCTTCAAATCCTGCGGGATGCCCCGCTTGTATCAGAACGGGCGGCTCCTGCCGCGCCGCTTCTGCCCTTTCCCCGGTCAGATCAGCTTCGCCCGGTCCAGTACGGACTGCGGGATCTGAATGCCGAGGAGCTCCATTTCCTGCTTGTTGATGTAGAGCTGCGATTTATCCGCCGTCTCTACGGGCAGGTCCTTCACGGTCTTCTTTCCTTCGAGGATATCCGCGGCCATCTCGCCGGCCTGATATCCGATGTCGTAATAGCTGATGGATTCCGACGCGAGCACGCCGTTCTCCACATGGCCCACTTCCGCGCCGTACACGGGGATCTTATTGGCGTTCGCCACCGACATCAGCGTCGGGATGGACGAGGCCACCACATTGTCCGTCGGCACGTAGATCGCATCCACCTGGCCTGCGAAGCTTTCCGCCACCTGCTGGATGTCGTTGATGGAATTCACGGTGAGTTCCTTCACGGACATTCCCAGCGGCTCGCAGATCTCATGGAGATGCTTCGCCTGGATCACGGAATTGATCTCGCTCGAATTGTAGATGATGCCAATCGCCTTCGCGTCGGGCTGGATCTCCCGGATCAGCGCCACTTCCTTTTCCGTGGGGCCGCGGTCCGACGTGCCGGTCACATTGCCGTCCGGCGCCGCCTCCGAATTCATGAGGCGGGCCGTCTCGTAATTCGTCACCGCCGTGCAGATGATGGGGATCTCCGTCGTGGCGTTCGCCATGGCCTGCGCGGCCGGCGTGGAGATCGCCCCGATCAGCGCGTATTTCCCGGACACGAAGCGATTCGCGATGGAGCGCAGATTGGACTGATCCCCCTGCGCGTTCTGCTGATCGATCTCGATCTTGTCGCTGAGGCCGCGCTTGGCGAGCGCATCCGTAAAGCCTTTGTTGGCGTCATCCAGCGCGGGGTGCTGCACAATCTGCACTACGCCCACCTTCATCTTGCCGCCGGACGAATCGGACGCGCCGCCGCATCCGGAAAGCATCCCCGCGGCGGCGAGCCCGAGGAGCCCCGCGGCGGCGAGCGCCTTCCATTTTCTTCCTTCCATACTTCTCAACCTCCTGAAACTCCTTCTGCGGCGCGGGCCCTGCGTTTCTTTTTCTCCCTGAAGCGCTGCCGCCCCGCAGTTATATGATTGTTATTATACCACGCCGCCTCTATTTAATCTATTGAAGCGCGGGCCGCGCCTTCCGTCCGCGAAGCCTCCCGCCGCCCTGCCGGGCCGCCGCGCAGGTGGGAACTCAGTGAAACCCGGCGGCCGCGGAAGGCGCAAAAAAAATACACCTCAGAAACTCTGAGATGTATCTGTGCGCCGCTTATTCGGCAGCCTGCGCCTGGACTACGGATTTGCCTTTATAGAAACCGCATACCGGGCATACGCGGTGAGGCATTTTCAGTGCATGGCACTGCGGGCACTCTACGAGGCCGGGTACAGTCAATTTCCAATTTGCGCGTCTCTTGTCGCGACGGGCTTTAGAATGTTTACGCTTCGGGGCTGGCATCTGTTGCACCTCCTTACCGATCATCGGACGTCTGCCGACGGATATTACGGCTCTGCCGCACCTCCGGATTGTTCCGAAAGAATTTATCAACTTCATCATTATAATTGGCGGGCCGGCTTTTGTCAAGGAATCCCGCGGCCCGGACGCCGCTCCGCCGAAGGAAAAGACACGGCCCGGAGACCGTGTCTTTCTTTTTTACTGTTCCGCCGCTTCCGGACGGTTTTCCGTGGCGGCGACCACGTCGACCACCTTGCGTCCGTCGCGGTTCTTTTTCTTCTCGATGAAGCGGTAGCCCACGAGGAGGATCAGGAACCACACCGGCGTGACGTAGAGCGCGACGCGCGTATCTTCACGGAAGGCGGACGCCACGACGACGCACAGCAGGAACGCGATGGTGAGCCAGCCCGTATACGGCGCGCCGGGCATCTTGAATTTGAGCTTCGCCACTTCCTCTTTCGTGAGGGAAGCGCGGAATTTCTGCTGCGTGCGCAGGATGACGAACCAGGTCCACAGGGCGCCGAAGGAGCCGACGCTCGTGATGTAGACGAAGACCTGCGCCGGCATGATGTAGTTCAGGCCGACCGCGATGAGCAGGATGAAAGCGGAGAATACGATGCCGACCCACGGCAGGCGGTGGCGGTTCAGCGTCTGGAAGCACTGCGGCGCATTGCCCTGCAGGGACAGATTGTACAGCATGCGTCCGGAGCTGAAGATCCCGCTGTTGCAGGACGAGAGGACCGCGGTGATGACCACCAGATTGATGATGTCTGCCGCGCCGCGGATGCCCAGCTTCTCGAACGTGGTAACGAAGGGGCTCCCCATGTGGCCGATCTCGTTCCACGGATAGATGGACATGATGACTGCCAGAGAGAGCACATAGAAGATAAGGATGCGCCAGAAGACTTCGTTGATGGACTGCTTGATGGTCTTTTCCGGGTTCTTCGCTTCGCCGGCGGTGACGCCGATGATCTCGATGCCCAGATAGGAGTACATGACCATGACGAGCGCCATGAGCGTGCCCTCGAAGCCGTTCGGGAAGAAGCCGCCGTGCGCCCACAGATTGCTGATGCCGGTGGCGACGCCGTCATTCCCGATGCCGAAGAAAATCATCCCCGCGCCGGCGACGATCATGAAGATGATGGTGACGATCTTGATGAGCGCGAACCAGAATTCGCATTCCCCGTAAGCCGCGACGGCGATGAAGTTGATGGCCGTCATGACGAGGAGCGCAACGAGGGCCGAGGCCCACTGCGGCAGCTCGGGGAACCAGAAGTTCATGTAGATTCCCACGGCGGTCAGTTCCGCCATGCAGGTGACCATCCACATGTACCAGTAGGTCCATCCGGTGAGATAGCCCCATTTCGGTCCGAGGAAGCGGGCTGCATGGGCGCTGAACGCGCCGGAGACCGGATACGCGATGGACAGCTCGCCCAGCGCGCGCATCATGAAATAGATGGCGATGCCGCCGATGATATAGGTCAGCAGCACCGACGGGCCTGCCAGCTCGATGGCGGTGGCAGAACCGAGGAAGAGGCCGACGCCGATGGCGCCGCCCAGTCCGATGAGCTGGATGTGGCGGGCTTTCAGGCCGCGCTCCAGATCTTCGTGAAGCTCTTTGTCGTTTTGATTCATTTTTCCCCCAATTTGTCCGGATGCCCCTCTGCGGGACATGCCTTCTCTGCCGACCGTCGGCGCCTACTGTCCGGAAGAGAGGAAGTACAGCTGATTTTCCTCCCGCCCGCGCGCCGTCCCTGCGGCAGGGCCCGCCGTTTCCCCCGGCAGGCTGAACATATCTGTTATTGTACCCATAGCCTGAGGGTATAGCAACATACGCAGATTTTATCCGCCATATGCGCAAAAACTATGGCAGGCATGTCTTTACCCTGTTACAGACATGCAGAAAGTTCCCTGTTTATCGGCTTTCCCGTCTCCTGCCGCGCCCGTTTCTCCCCGGGAAGCCGGCCGAATGTTTATGCAGGAAAAAGAAAAATTTTCCGCAGAAAAGCAAAAGAAAAACCCGCTCTTTCGAGCAGGCCGTTCATTGCCGTTCTTCTTTCCGCGCTTCCGCGGCTTTCTTTTTCTTCCGCCCGTACCACCAGACGGCGCCGTACACCGCCGCCACGAGGAGGACGATGACGGTGAGGCGCTCCGCATGTTCGCCCATATTCACGATATCGTGCCCCACGCACACTTCCAGCGCGACGGACGGCAGCTTCCCGATGAGGCTGCCCCAGAGATGCCGTTCGAAAGGCATGCTGGACAGGGCCGACACCGCCGTCACGAGGCCGTTCGGCATGTACGGGATGGCGCGGGCCACCGCCACGGCCTGCCACGACTCGTACTGGTCCAGCTTCGACAGGGTTTTGCTCTTCTCGATGAGGTGCATCGCCATGGTGCGGAACAGCACGCGCATCGCCCAGAACGAGATCACCACGCCGGTGGTCTCGGCGAGCCAGGAAATGATCGTCCCCCAGAAGAGGCCGAAGATGAGGCCGTTCGCTGTGGAAATGAAGATGGACGGCAGGAAGCCCACGATATTGATGACCACGTCGATGAAAAAGCTCACGAAGACCGCCCAGATGCCGAAGCTCCGGAGGTACGCGATGAGCCCGTCCAGATCCTGATCCCGGATGAGCTGCAGGATGGTGGGATAGAATCCCGGCGCGATGAGATGGATCGACGCGAGCGACAGCACCAGCACGGCCAGGAGAATCAGGCGGAAGCGCCGCTCTCCCTTTTCGTCCCAGTTCCGCCGCCTCATCGCTGACCGCGCCCTTTTCTGATTTCTCCCGCGTAGGCTTTCACATAATCCGCAATCGCGTCCCGCGCGATGGTGCCGGGGAAGCGCACCGGCGCGTCCTCCAGCCGCGCGAGCTGCGGCGGCACGGGGATGCCCGTCACGTCGGCGAGCGCGCGCAGCCGGTCGTAGGCGCTGCCGGACACCTCCGCATGGACGGCCTCGGCCGACGCATCGGGGAATTTATACGGATGGGCCGTGCTGACGATGACCGTATGCGTGCCGCGGGTGATCTTCCCCTTCCGGCGGAGATCGCTGTACACGGCGTACGCCACGGACGTATGCGGGTCCATGAGGTAATCGTACTTTTCATATACGTCGGAGGCGGCTGCCGCCATGGCCGCTTCATCGGCCCAGCCGCCCGTCATTTCCTCTCCGATGCGGGCCATCACGTCCGCCGGCATGGTGTACGCTCCTTCCTCCGCGAGGAGCCGCATGGCCTCCGCCGTTTCCTTCGAGCCGGCCATGTAGTACAGGAACCGCTCGAAATTCGACGAGATGAGGATGTCCATGGACGGGGATTTCGTGAGGTGGAACTCGCGCCGGCGGTCGTACGTGCCGGTGGCGAAGAAATCGCTCAGCACATGATTCTCATTGGACGCGCACACCAGCTGCCCGATGGGCGTGCCGATCTTCCGCGCGATCCACGCGGCGAGGATGTTCCCGAAATTCCCGGTGGGCACCACCACGTTGAACGCTTCCTTCTGGCCGATGGAGCCGCTCCGCACGAGCGACAGCCAGATCCACACGTAGTACACCACCTGCGGGAAGAGCCGGCCGATATTGATGGAATTGGCGCTGGAGAAAACCACCGCATCGCCGCCTTCTTCCGGAGCAAGCGGCGCGGCGAAAATCGCCTTCACGGCGCTCTGGGCGTCGTCGAAATTCCCCTCGATGCCGCACACGCGCACGTTGTCCCCTTCCTGCTTCTGCATCTGGTCCTTCTGGAGCGGGCTCACGCCGTGAGACGGGTAGAAGACGCAGATATTCGTCCCCTCCACATCGCGGAACCCTTCGAGCGCCGCTTTGCCCGTGTCGCCGGACGTGGCGGTGAGAATGAGCACCTGCCGGTCCTCGCCGGCCTCTTTCTTCGCCCAGGTGAGCAGGTACGGGAAGAGGGAGAGCGCCAGATCCTTGAAGGCGCAGGTCCGGCCGTGGAACATCTCCGCCATGGAGAACGACTCATTGATGGTGCGCACCGGCACGATCTCCCGCGTCTCGAACGAAGAGCCGTACGCCTTCCGCGCGAAATCCGCCAGCGTCTCTTCCGGGATTTCCGTGAAGAAGCGGCTCAGCACGCAGACGGCCGTCTCCTGGTAGGAGAAATCGCGCATCTTTTCATACGATACGAACGGCGCGGGCAGCTTCTCCGGCAGGTACAGGCCGCCGTCCGCCGCCAGCCCGCGCAGCAGCGCTTCCGCCGCCGTGACCGTCTCCGTACTTCGTGTGCTTCTGTATTTCATCGTACACCTCCGAGGTCAGTTTCTTTTATTCTATCATACTCGCCGCGGAAAAGGCCGGATGCATGAGAAAAACGCATGAAAAAATCCCGCGGGCCGGCTTTCCGTTCCTTCCCGCGGGCAAAAGAAAACCCGCCACTTCGTGACGGGAACTGTTCTGGTGGATCATCAGGGTCTCGAACCCCGGACACCCTGATTAAGAGTCAGGTGCTCTACCAACTGAGCTAATGATCCGTTTCAACGAAAGTAATTATACCATCCGTTTTCTGTCCTGTCAAATGTTTTTTCTTCCCGCTGTCCGGGAGGCCTTCACACCTGACGACGAAAGTAATTATATCACATTCCCGCAGAATTGCAACAGGGGACCGATGAAAAATTATGTCTTGACAGAAGGACGCTTCCATCCCCTACAATATCCACAGCATCTGTACGTGAAAGGAGGCCGGATCCGATGCGCTATCCCCTGCTGGACGCCCTGCGGGGCTTCTCGCTCTGCAGCATGGCCGGGTTCCACCTGACGTGGGACCTCATCCATCTCTGCGGCGCGGTGGATCCCCGCGGGTATGAGACGGCGCTCTACCTGTGGCAACAGAGCATCTGCTGGACGTTCATCTTCCTCTCGGGCTTCTCGTGGCCGCTCGGCCGCCGTCCGGTCCGCCGGGGACTGGAAGTCTTCTTCTGCGGCGCGGTCATCACCGCCGCGTCCGTCATCGCCATGCCCGCCGGGCCGATCCTCTTCGGCATCCTTACCTTCCTCGGCTCGGCGATGATCCTTTTCGCGCCGCTGCGATCACTCCTCTTCCGCGTGCCCGCCGCCGCGGGCCTCGCGCTGTGCGCCGCGCTCTTCGTTCTCTCCCGCGGCGTGAACCGGGGCGTCCTCGGCTTCCCGCCGTTCTTCACGCTCGCCCCGCTGCCCGGCGGATGGTACCGGGATCTGTTCACCGCCTGGCTCGGCTTCCCGCCGCCGGATTTCGTCTCGCTCGATTATTTCTCTCTGCTCCCGTGGCTCTTCCTCTACGGGGCGGGCTTCTTCTTCCACCGCCTCGCGGCGGAGCGGGATTTCCTCTCCTTTTTCGCCCGGTCCGCACCGCGCCTCCTCACGCTGGCGGGGCGTCATTCCCTCGCGTTCTATCTGCTCCATCAGCCCGTGCTGATCGCCCTGCTCCTCCTTCATGACACGCTGTCTTCCCTGCTTTCCTGAATCGGCCAAAGAAAAACAGCCGGCCCACTCATGCCGGCTGTTTTTTTTGCGCCCGATCAGCGCAGGCGGGTCACCTTGAAATACGGCGCGGGCTCGAAGCCCAGCAGACCGCTGTAGAAATTCTGGGGAAATGCGCGGAGCGCGCTGTTGTACCGCTGCGCCGCCTCGTTGTACCCCTGCCGCGCCACGGCGAGCGTGTTGTCCGCCGCCGCGAGATCCGTCAGGAGCCGCCGGTACGCCGAGGATGCGCGGAGACCGCGGTACCGGTCCGCCGCCAGGAGGAGCCGCCCCAGCGCGGAGGACAGTGCGTCGCTCGCCGCCATGCGCGCCTCCGGCGTCTGCCCGTCCGTCACCTGCCGCCGCGCGGCCTCTGCGGCCCGCACCGCCGCCTGTTCCTCCGAAGTGTAGCGCTCCACTTCCGCGATGAGCGCCGGTACGAGCTCCGCCCGCTTCCGGATTGCGCTGTCGGCGTCCGTCCACGCCGCGTCCGCCGCCTCCCGGAACGGCGCCAGCGTCTGCCGCGCATGCCATCCGCCGCCTGCTGCCAGCAGCACCGCCGCCAGCAGGACGAAGAGCAGTTTCTTCATGGGTCTCCCTCCTTTTTCCTTTCATTGTACGCCATCGCGGCGCGGCCCGCCAGGCACGCAAAAACGCGCGGGGACTTACTCCCTGCGCGTTTCTTTTATTTCTTTTCCAATGCGTCCGACAGGCCCTGCACGACCATCTGCCGCTCGTCCTTGCCCATGCGAAAGAAATCGTACACGCTCTGCGCGGCGCGGCGGTTCATGCCCTTCACCTGCGCCAGCTCCTCCACGGAGGCTTTCTTCATCTCGTCGAAGGAGCGGAACGCCCGCCACAGCGCGTTCCGCCGATTGGGGCCGATGCCGGGGATGTGGTCCAGTACGGACTCCGCGTTGCGCTTCGCCGTCCACTGGCGGTGGTAGGTGATGACGAAACGGTGCGCCTCGTCGCGGATGTACTGGAGGAGCTGCAGCGCCGGCTCATGCCGGTCCAGCACCACCGGCTCTTCGCTCCCCTCCGTATAGATCTCCTCCATGCGCTTCGCGAGCCCGATGACCGGCGCTTCGCAGCCGGCGGCGCGGATCATGGGAAGCGCCGCGTGGAGCTGCCCGAGGCCGCCGTCCAGCACGATGAGATCCGGCTGCGGCCAGTCCTTTTCATGGCCGTAGCGGCGGCTCATCACCTCCGCCATGGACTTGAAATCATCCGGCGCGCCCTGCGTAGTGCGCAGCCGGAATTTCCGGTACTCGCTCTTCGCGGGGCGGCCGCCCAGGAAGACTACCATGGACCCGGTGGTCTCCGCGCCCTGGTTGTGGGAAATGTCGAAGCACTCCATGCGCTCCGGCAGGCGCGGCAGACGGAGCACCTCCTGCAGCGTGCGTAGCGCCCCCTGCTCCCGGGCGTCGCGGTACTCCCACTGGAGCTTCTTGTCAGAGAGATATTTTTCCGCATTCGCCTTCGCCATGTCTTTCAGGCGGCGCTTGAAGCCGCGCTCCGGCACGTAGAGGCGCACTTCGCTCCCCCGCTTCCCGGAGAGCCATTCCGCGAGGAGCGGCGCGTCGTCCGGCAGCTCCGGCAGGAGGATCTCCTTCGGCGCGCCGGCCCCGTCCGCACCGTAATAATCTTTGATGAAGCCCGAGAGGATAGCCGCGTCCGTCTCGCCCGCGCTGTCGGGGATATTGAAATTTTCCTTCCCCACCATACGCCCGTAGCGGATGTAGAAGACTTCGAGACCGGTGTGCTCGCCGTCGCGGGCCATGCCCACCACGTCGTAGTCCCCTTCCTTCGAGACGATGTTCTGCCGCTGCTGCACGCTCTCGATGGCGCGCAGCTTGTCCCGGAGCTCCGCGGCCTTTTCAAATTCCATCGCTTCCGAAGCGGCGAGCATGTCCTTCCGGAGCTGCTTCACCAGCGCCGTGCTCCGCCCTTCGAAGATGTCGCAGAGGCCTTTCACGATGGCGTCGTAGTCCTCCCGGGAGCAGCAGCCCCGGCAGGGCGCGCAGCAGAAATGGAGATGGTACTGGAGGCACGGCCGATCCACGCGCATGCTCCGGCAGGTGCGGATGGGGTACTGCTTCCGCAGAAGGCGCAGCGTCGTATGGAGGCTTCCCACGTCCGTGAAAGGGCCGAAATAGTGCGCGCCGTCGTTCCGGCGCATGTTCCGCGTGATGAAGAGCCGGGGCCATTCCTCATTGGTGATCTTCACGTAGGGGTAGGACTTGTCGTCCCGGAGAGAAATGTTGTACTTCGGGTGCAGCTCCTTGATGAGGTTGCACTCGAGGATGAGCGCTTCCATCTCCGTGGCGGTCATGGTGATATCCAGATCCTCCGCGTGGCGGATCATGGCGGCCACCTTCGGGGACCGGTTCTTGTCCTCCCGCACATAGGAGCGGACGCGGTTCTTCAGGTTGACCGCCTTGCCCACGTAGATGATCTTCCCGTCCTTATCCTTCCAGCGGTAGACGCCGGGGCAGTCCGGGAGCGCGTCCACCTTCGCGCGGATCCTGTCATTCACCGGTATCATGATGCTGCTCCATGAGCCGGCGCGTGCGCTCGATCACCGGCGCGAGGTACTGGCCGGTGTAGGACCGGGCGCACCGGCAGATCTCCTCCGGCGTGCCTTCGGCGATGACTTCGCCGCCCCGGTCGCCCCCTTCCGGTCCGAGGTCGATGATGTGGTCCGCCACCTTCGCCACGTCCAGATTATGCTCGATCACCACCACCGTATTGCCCTGATCCACCAGCTTCTGCAGGATGAGGAGGAGCTTCCGGATGTCCTCGCTGTGGAGGCCCGTGGTGGGCTCGTCGAGGATGTACAGCGTGCCGCCGGTGGAACGCCGCATGAGCTCCGTGGCGAGCTTCACCCGCTGGGCCTCCCCACCGGACATGGTGGTCGCCGGCTGGCCCAGATGGATGTAGCCCAGCCCCACCTTGCGGAGCGTGTCGAGCTTCTTCAGGATGCGCGGATGGTTCTCGAAGAAGGGGATGGCTTCCTCCACGGTCATATTGAGCACGTCGGAAATATTTTTCCCCTTGTACGTCACTTCCAGCGTCTCCCGGTTATACCGCGCGCCGTGGCACACTTCGCACGGCACGTACACGTCGGAGAGGAACTGCATCTCGATCTTAATGATGCCATCGCCGTGGCAGGTCTCGCAGCGGCCGCCCTTCACGTTGAAGCTGAACCGGCCCGGGCGGTATCCGCGCATCTTCGCTTCCGGCGTCTGGCTGAACAGCTCGCGAATGTCGTTGAAGACGCCTGTATAGGTGGCCGGGTTCGACCGGGGCGTGCGCCCGATGGGCTGCTGGTCGATGTCGATGATCTTGTCGATGTATTCCGCCCCTTCGATGCTGTCGTACTTCCCCGTGCGGTAATAGGTGTGGTTCTTCATGTTCGACAGGCCGCGGAAGAGGATGTCGTTGATGAGCGTGGATTTCCCCGAGCCGGACTCGCCGGTCACCACAGTGAGCGCGCCGAGTGGAATCTTCACGTCGATGTGTTTCAGGTTGTGCTCCGAGGCTCCTTTCACGGTGAGCCAGAAGCCGTTTCCTCTGCGCCGCTCTTTCGGGAGCGGGATGTACATGGACCCTTTCAGGTACTGGCCGGTGTAGGACTCCGGCACCGCCTCGATGTCTGCGACGGTCCCCTGCGCGACCACACGGCCGCCCTCCTCGCCGGCGCCGGGCCCGATGTCCACGATCCAGTCCGCCGCGCGGATGGTGTCTTCGTCATGCTCCACCACGATGAGCGTATTGCCCAGGTCGCGCATGTTTTTCAGTGTGGCCAGCAGCTTGTCATTGTCCCGCTGGTGCAGGCCGATGGACGGCTCGTCCAGGATATACAGCACGCCCACGAGGCCCGAGCCGATCTGCGTAGCGAGACGGATGCGCTGGGCCTCTCCGCCGGAGAGGGACGACGCGCTCCGGGACAGCGTGAGGTAGTCCAGCCCCACGTCCGCCAGGAACTGGAGCCGGTTCTTCACCTCCCGCAGGATCTGGTCGGCGATCTTCGCCTCCTTTTCCGTGAGCTCGATATGGCTGAAGAAATCGAGGAGCTTCGTCACAGGCATGTCGGACACTTCGGCGATATTCTTCCCGCCCACGCGGAAGGCGAGGCTCTCCGGCCGGAGGCGCGCCCCGTGGCACACCGGGCAGGGCGTCTCCACGAGATACTCCGCCAGTTCTTCTTTCATCTTGTCCGTGAACGCCTCCTCGTAGCGGCGCTTCACCATGGGCACGATGCCCTCGAAAACGCGGTGATACGTATTCACGTCGCCGCGCATATTCTCATAAGTGAAGCTCACCGGCTCCCCGCCGCCGTTCCGGAAGATCTCCTTCTGCGCCTCCGTGAGATCCGCGTAGCAGTTGTCCATGGTAAGGCCGCACTGCGCGAGGAAGCCCCCCAGCTGCCGGTAGAGCCAGCTGTCCCCGTTCACCGGGAAAGGCCGGATGGCCCCCAGCCGGAAAGACAGGTGCTCGTCGGGCAGCACCCGCCGGAAATCCACTTCCAGCGACGAGCCGAGTCCCATGCACGCCGGACACGCGCCGAAGGGATTGTTGAAGGAAAAAATCCGCGGCTCCGCCTTCGGCAGGGAAATACCGCACTCCGGGCAGGCGAAATGGGTGCTGAACGGGATATCCGCCCCGCCCACGACGGATGCCATGAGCAGGCCGTCCCCCAGTTTCAGCGCCGTCTCCACCGAGTCGGTGAGGCGCTTCGTGATGCCCTCCCGCACGACGAGGCGGTCCACCACCACTTCGATGGTGTGCTTCCGGTTCTTCTCCAGATCGATGGGGTCCGAGAGAGACCGCACTTCGCCGTCCACGCGGACGCGCACATACCCCTGCTTCCGGAGCTCTTCGAGCAGCTTCTTGTGCGTCCCTTTCTTCGCCGATGCCACGGGTCCGAGGAGGAGCAGCTTCGTCCGCTCCGGCAGTTTCAGCAGCTCGTCCACGATCTGGTCCACGGACTGGCGCTGGATGGGGCGGCCGCACTTCGGGCAGTACGCCCGGCTGGCGTGCGCATAGAGCATGCGCAGGTAGTCGTGGATCTCCGTCACCGTGCCCACCGTGGAGCGCGGGTTGTGACTCGTGGATTTCTGGTCGATGGAAATCGCCGGGGACAGCCCCTCGATCTTGTCCACCTCCGGCTTGTTCATCTGCCCGAGGAACTGGCGGGCGTACGCCGACAGCGATTCCACATATTTCCGCTGCCCTTCCGCGTAGATCGTATCGAAAGCCAGCGACGACTTCCCCGATCCGGAGAGGCCGCTGAACACGATGAGTTTATTCCGCGGGAGCGTGAGGCTCACATTCTTCAGATTATTCTGCCGCGCTCCCTGTATGACAATGCCTTTTTCCATGAAATTCCCTCTCTTACCTCCGGTCACGATCCAGAAAAACAAATCAAATCAAAATCCGGAGCTTCCTTCATAAGCCATTCCAATGCATCCGCAAAGCGGCGATAGAAATCGACCGCCACGGACAAATGAGAGTCAACCCATTCCCTTTCCCATCGTTTGATCGTTGTCTGATAATCCCCGCTCTGCTTTGCTGCCTTGTATTCTCTTCTTTCCCACTCTCTATAGTCCGGACTCCCATAATCCGCCAAATCATAGGAAGTCAAATTCTTTTTCATTAATCCAAGAGAAGGATTGCTCCCGTCTTTCTCCATGATATCGGCCATCTGCCGCAACAGAGCCGCCATATGGCGTATATCGTCATAGGTATAAATATTGTCATCATAATTGTCAAAAAGCACTCGCTGCTGAAACGCCTCGGACGCTCTGTCAAATGATTTACGGGGCGGAATGTTTTCACAGAAAAAACAATAGAAAAAATCCAGGATATCGTCTTCATGCACCGTCAGGCATGGCAGCTTCCCTTCATCAAGAGAATCATATCGTTCTTCTATAGATTCTATGAGGAAAGATGACGCCGGAAATATATGAAAAACAGATCCCCGCTCAAAATACTTTCTAATGAATACCTGATAGCCCATATTTATATTTCCTTCGTTACACATGCTTCTTCTTCGGGCGAGAAATGCGCTTCTTCGCGCTGGCCTGCCGCTTCATGGCCGCCTGCGCCTGCGAGCCGTAGCGGTCGCTCCACTGCTGGCGGAGCTTCGCCAGCTGGTCCCGCCACATGGCCGCCTCCTCGAATTCGAGGGCCTTCGCGGCGCGCTTCATGTCCTTCTCCGTCTCGATCATCTGCTGGTACAGCTCCTCGTCGGAGAGGCCGTCCGCCCCGGCGTCCTGCTTCCCGTACCGGGCGGGCTTCTCCTCGATCTTCGTCAGGTCGATCAGGTCCTTGACCTTCTTCTGGATGGTGTGCGGCGTGATGCCGTGCTCCTTATTGTACGCCTCCTGGATGGCCCGGCGGCGCTCCGTTTCGTCGATGGCCCGCTTCATGGAATCGGTGATACGGTCCGCGTACATGATGACGTGTCCGTGCTCGTTGCGCGCCGCCCGGCCGATCACCTGGATCATGGACGTCTCCGACCGGAGGAAGCCTTCCTTGTCCGCGTCGAGGATCACCACCAGCGACACCTCCGGCATATCCAGCCCTTCGCGGAGCAGGTTGATGCCCACCAGCACGTCGAAGACGCCCGCCCGCAGGTCCCGGACGATCTCCGCCCGCTCGATGGTCGCCACGTCGGAGTGGAGATACCGCACCTTCACGCCCACCTCGGACAGGAAATCCGTGAGGTCCTCCGCCATCTTCTTCGTGAGCGTCGTCACGAGCACGCGCTCATGAAGCGCCTCCCGCTTGTGGATCTCGCCCAGCAGGTCGTCCATCTGTCCCTCGATGGGCCGCACCTCGATGCTCGGGTCCAGCAGCCCCGTGGGCCGGATGATCTGCTCTGCCAGATTCGTCTGCGCCCCCATCTCGTACGGGCCGGGCGTGGCGGACACATAGATGATCTGATTGATGCGCTCCGTGAATTCGTCGAACGTGAGCGGCCGGTTGTCCAGCGCGCTGGGCAGACGGAACCCGTAATCCACCAGCGTCTCCTTGCGGGAACGATCGCCGTTGTACATCGCCCGGAGCTGCGGCACCGTCACATGCGACTCGTCGATCATGATGAGATAATCGTCCGGGAAATAGTCGAGCAGCGTGAACGGCGGGTCCCCCGCTTTCCGGTTCGACAGATGGCGGGAATAGTTCTCGATGCCCGAGCAGTACCCCACCTCCTGCATCATTTCCAGATCGTAGCGCGTGCGCTGCTCCAGCCGCTGCGCTTCCAGCAGCCGGTCCTTTGCCCGCAGTTCCTTCAGCCGCTCCTCCAGCTCCGCCTCGATGGACGCCTCCGCACGAAGCATCTTCTCCGACGTCGTCACATAATGGGACGCCGGAAAAATCGCGATGTGGTTCCGCTCCGCCACCGTCTCCCCGGTGAGTACGTCGAACTCCGAGAGCCGGTCGATCTCGTCGCCGAACATCTCGATGCGCACCGCCGTATTGTTCGATGCCGCCGGGAAGACGTCGATTGTGTCCCCGTGCACGCGGAACGTGTCGCGGGTGAAATTCATGTCGTTCCGCAGATACTGCATCCCCACCAGCCGCGTGAGGATCGCCTCCTGCGTGATCTCCTCCCCCGGCCGGAGCGACAGCCCCATGGTGCTGTAATCCTCCGGATCGCCCAGGCCATAGATGCACGACACGGACGCCACGATGATCACATCCCGCCGCTCGAAGAGCGCCATCGTCGCCGAGTGGCGCAGCCGGTCGATCTCTTCATTCATGGATGAATCCTTCTCGATGTACGTGTCCGTTGCGGGGATGTACGACTCCGGCTGATAATAATCGTAGTAGCTCACGAAATAATACACCACGTTGTCCGGGAAGAAATCCTTGAACTCGCTGGCCGTCTGTGCGGCGAGCGTCTTGTTCGGAGAAATGATGAGCGTAGGCCGCTGCACCTCCTCGATCACCTTCGCCATGGTGAACGTCTTCCCCGTGCCCGTCGCGCCGAGCAGCACCTGCGCCCACTGCCCCTCGCGGAGCCCCTGCACCAGCGACGCCACCGCCTTCGGCTGGTCGCCCATAGGCTGAAAAGGCGCCTTCAGCGTAAAAGGCGTCATGTGCTCCGGGTATTGTCTTTTGATGCGGGAATCCTGCATGGCCGCGCCCCCTCTCCTTCATGCTCTGTTGTCTCCCCGTATTATACCATGGGAAACAGCCGTTCTGAATCCCGCCGCCCGTTTTTATCGAACTTTTTCCATATGAAATTCAAAACCAAACTCACCATCTCCCCGCGGCAAAAGGACTTCATACCGGCACCGTATGTACATCTCATGTACAGCAGACGGAAAAATTCCCTGCCGAAGCTGTCGAGGCGGGCCCACATAGAGAGGCCGTACGTGTCCATCCACACTTGTGCGGACCCACATAGAGAGTCCGTATGTACTTCTCATTTACAAATGAATCCATTTCTGGAATGGGATTCCATGGTCCCCGACACTCTTTCCGGCCGCCCGGAAAGAGTGTCGGCTAAGAAAGGGGACGCCGCCGCGCGTCTCCAGCCTACAACGGAACGGGCGGGGATGCTGGACCAATGTTAGACTTATTACCCATATGGTGCGGGCTTCATTTTCGACGTGAACGTTTCTCATACACCGATGCAAGTTCACATAGAGATGACCACCTCTCCCTTCATGTCCGAAGAAGTTTTGTGCCGCGTGCGAGCATGCTCCCTCACGGCTCTGTACTTCCGCATGCAGGAGCGGCTCTATATACGCAGGCGCAAAGCGCCGCGTAAAATTCCGGCGAAGCCGGAATCCTCTTTTTCTTTACGCCCGTGCGAAGTGCGGCGGAGAAAGTCCGCTTGCGGACACTTCTTTCCCTGCGAATGGGAATACAGTCTCCCTCTCCGCCTGAGCCCGGCCCCGAAGCCGGGCAGTTCCAGCGGGGCGGCTTCCTAATCTGTGCCGCCCTTCTCCTCAGGCGCTCTCAACTGGAGCGCCGTGTTTGCGCCCGGCCCTTTTTCGCCTGGCCGGCCGCTTCTTCCTTTGGTTACGTTCCCTTCCTTATTCCCCCGTGGAAGAAGGAAAACGACACGACCATGGAGCTCGCGCTCCTAAAACGGAACCATTCGTAAATGATTTGACACGTACGGCATTGCATATGGGGACTACCCACAAATGAATATAAAAAAATTCCCGCCTCTTTTGGGAGAGGCAGGAATTTTCTTTTTCGGACCATCAGCGGCGGCCCAGATATTTTTTCAGCAGATAGAGCACGGCAGCGAGGCCTGCGATGACGAGACCGCCCAGGAGGAAGAACCACGCCACGACGAGGATGAGCGCCACGGCGGCGGCCGCCGCGCCCCAGAAGAGGGCTTTCTTCCACCAGGGCATGGCGGACGGGGAGAAGACGTGCACATGGAAGCCGCCCATCTGCGCGCGGGGCTCTTCCCAGCGCTCTTCTTCGCCGGACTCGTTCAGCGTGAGACCGCGGTATTCATGGACGTCCTCGCGGGACATGACCCGCGGCTCGTCCCGGCCGGGACCGTTGTTGTATCCGTCCATATCACTGCTCGGAGAGCTTCTTCGTGAGGATGCCGTTCACGATCTGGGGATTGGCTTTGCCTTTCGTCTCTTTCATGATCTGGCCCATGAGGAAGCCCACGGCTTTTTTCTTGCCGGCTTTGAAATCGGCGACGGACTGGGGATTGGCCGCAATGATGCGGTCCGCCAGTTCTTCGAGAGCGCCGGTGTCGCTGATCTGGACAAGGCCTTTTTCTTTCACGATGGTTTCCGGCGTCTTGCCGCTGGTCCACATTTCGGAGAAGACCTGCTTGGCGATCTTGCCGGAGATGGTTCCCTTCGTGATGAGCTTGAGCAGGTCGGCCATATCCGCTGCCTTCACGGGGGCGTCTTTCATTTCGAGACCGTCCCGGGAGAGCAGCTTCGCGAAGTCGCCCATGAGCCAGTTCGCCGCGTCCTTCGGGTCCGCGCCGGCGGCGACCATGGCTTCGAAGTAATCGGCCCGGTCTTTGTCGTTCGTGAGATAGTCCGCGTTGTACGCGTCGAGGCCGTACTCCGCCATGTAGCGGGCTTTCCGCGCGTCGGGGAGCTCCGGCAGGGTGCGGCGGATCTCTTCGATGTATTCGTCGCTCACGGTGAAGGGCACGAGGTCCGGTTCGGGGAAGTAGCGGTAATCGTTCGCTTCTTCCTTCTTGCGCATGCTCTTGGTGACGCCTTCCTTTTCATCCCACGTGCGGGTTTCCTGCACGACGGTGCCGCCGTCTTCGAGGAGCTGCGCCTGGCGCATGGCTTCGTACTCGATGGCGCGCTCTACGCCGCGGAAGGAGTTGATGTTCTTGATCTCGGTCTTGGTGCCGAGTTCTTTCTGTCCCACGGGGCGGACGGAGATGTTCGCGTCGCAGCGGAGGCTCCCTTCCTCCATCTTGCAGTCGGAGACGCCGCAGTACTGGAGGATGGCGCGCAGTTTTTCCATGTACGCGACGGCTTCCTTCGCGGAACGGATGTCCGGCTCGGAGACGATCTCGAGGAGCGGCGTGCCCGTGCGGTTGTAGTCCACGAGGGAGTAGTCGGAGTCGGTGATGGACGTGCCGTGATGGACGAGCTTGCCCGCGTCTTCTTCCATGTGCGCGCGGGTGATGCGGATGGTGGATTTCTTCCCGTCCACTTCGATGTCCAGATGGCCGTGCTCGCAGATGGGCAGATCGTACTGGGAGGTCTGGAAATTCTTCGGCAGATCGGGGTAGTAGTAGTTCTTGCGGTCGAATTTGCTGAAGCGGGAGATCTCGCAGTTCAGCGCGAGGCCCGTGCGCACCGCAAATTCGAGGACTTTCTTGTTCAGGACCGGCAGGACCCCGGGCAGGCCGAGGCATACCGGGCATACGTTGGTATTCGGTTCCGCACCGAAAGACGTCTTGCAGCTGCAGAAAATCTTCGTCGCGGTGCGGAGTTCCGTGTGGACTTCCAGTCCGATGACGGCTTCGTATTTCATGCTTCCATTTCTCCTTTCGGTGCCGTTCTGGTCAATTCCGGATGGGCCTGTTCAAAGGCGTAGGCCGCGTTCAGGATGCGTTCTTCGCCGAGGGCCGGTCCGATGAGCTGCATGCCGAGGGGCATCCCGTCGTGGAATCCCACGGGGATGCTGATGGACGGCGCGCCCACGAGGTTCACCGGCACGGTGCAGATGTCTTCCATGTAGAGGGAGAGCGGATCGGAGAACGCGCCGAACCGGAAGGCGGCGCCGGACGCGGACGGAGCGGCGATGACGTCGCACTGCGCGAAGGCCCGGTCGAAGTCGTCTTTCAGCAGGTGGCGCACTTTCAGCGCTTTCAGGTAGTACGCGTCGTAGTAGCCGGCGGAGAGCACGTAGTTCCCCAGCATGATGCGGCGCTTCACTTCTTTGCCGAAGCCGGCGCTTCTCGTCTTGATGTACATGTCCACGATGTCTTCGCCGGGCATGCGGAAGCCGAAGCCCACGCCGTCGTAGCGGGCGAGGTTCGAGCTCGCTTCCGCAGGAGCGATGATGTAGTACACAGAGACGCCGCTCTTGATGTGCGGGATGGACACGGGCACGATTTCCGCGCCTTCCTTTTCGTAGAAGGCGAGCGCGCTCTTGACGGCTTCCTTCGTCTCTTCCTTGATGCCGGGGCCGAAGAATTCATCCGGCACGCCGATGCGAAGCCCCTTCACGTCGGTCTTGAGTGCTTCTTTGTAGTCTTTCTTTTCCATCGGGATGGAGGTGGAATCTCTCGGGTCGTGGCCCGCGATGGCGTTCAGCACGATGGCCGCGTCGGTCACGTCCTTGACGATCGGTCCGATCTGGTCGAGGGAGGACGCGAAGGCGAGGAGGCCGTACCGGGAGACGAGGCCGTAGGTAGGCTTCAGCCCCACGAGGCCGCAGAAGGACGCGGGCTGGCGGATGGAGCCGCCCGTGTCGGAGCCGAGGGCCCACACGGCTTCATTGGCCGCGACGGCCGCCGCGCTGCCGCCGGAGGAGCCGCCGGGGACGCATTCCGTATTCCACGGATTGCGGCTCGGTCCGAAATAGGAATTTTCCGTGGAGCTGCCCATGGCGAATTCGTCGAGATTCGTCTTGCCGAGGGAGACGTAGTCCGCCGCTTCGAGCTTCTCGATGACGGTCGCGTTGTACGGCGCCACCCAGTGTTCCAGCATGCGGGACGCCGCGGTGCAGGTCTCGCCTTTGATGCAGATATTGTCCTTGATCGCGCCGGGGATGCCCGCCATGTCGGAGACGGGTTCGCCCGCGGCGATTTTCGCGTCCACGGCGGCCGCCTTCGCGAGGGCCGCCTCGTCGCTTGTGGAGAGATAGGCGTGGATCTCGCCCTCCGCCGCGTCGCGGTGCGCGATGAACGTTTTCGTGAGCTCCACCGCGGAGAGTTCCTTCGCGAGGAGTTTTTCATGGAGATCGTGAATGGTCATCTGGTTCACAGTCCTGCCTCCTTATATGATCTTCGGCACTTTGAAATAGCCGTTTTCTTTTTCCGGCGCATTCAGGAGCGCTTCCTCATTGGTGAACGACGTATGGGGCACATCGTCCCGCATGACGTTGTACTGCTCCACCGCGTGGACCATGGGCTCGACCTTTTCGGTGTCGTACTGGTTCAGCTCATCCATGTAGGTCAGGATGCTGTTCATCGACGCTTTCATTTCCTCCAGCTCCTCCGGCCCGAACGCCAGACGGGAGAGCAGCGCCACTTTCTGCACTTCCTCTGTAGAGATCTTCACTGATTTCACTTTCCTTTCTGCGGACGGGAAAGCCGCCGCTGACGATAAAAATCTACCATATAGTATATCATACGGCGGGCCGGTTCCGTCAAAAACCGGCCTGCGGAAATCCCCTGCGGACGGGAATTCCGCAGGGGATGGATTCATGCTTTGAATTCTTCGGCCAGGTACCGCAGCGCCCGGCTCATGAGGAACTGCAGCCGCTCTTCCCGGCCGGCCAGATAGAGGTACCCCAGGAGGCTCTCGAAGGCGGTCGCCTCGCGGTATTCCTCCACGGTGGCGCTCTTCGGCACGGAGGAGTGCGTGTTCCGCCCGCGGCGGCACACTTTCAGCTCCCGGTCGTCCAGCAGCTCCCGCAGCTCGAAGAGGATGCGGCTCTGCCACTTCGCGGAGACCATCTCCGCGGCAAGCGTGCTCAGGATCTGTACGTTGTAGATGCCCGTCGCGATGAGCTTCTCCCGGATGAAGAAGGACCAGCACACGTCGCCCATGTACGCCAGGGTGAGCGCGTCCATGGAGAAGACGTCCTGCTCGGAGAGCTCGGGCCCGGTGCGCCCCATCTTCTGCGCCATCTGCTTTTTCAGGAACTGGACCCGCTTAAACTCCACGTTTCTTCCACCGCGCGCCGGTCGGCGTGTCTTCGATGACGATATCCATGGCGGCCAGCCGGTCGCGGATTCTGTCAGCGATGGCGTACTGCTTCTCCGCTCTGGCTTCCTGCCGGATATCGAGGATGACCTGCATGAGCTGCCGGAAGTCCTTGTCGTCCGCCGCGTCGGGCCGGCGGTTCCACGCGCTCTCGAGGATGCCCAGCACGCCCATGATCTCTTTCAGGTTCTTCATGGCGAGTGCCACCGCGTCCGCGTCGATGCCCGCTTCCCCGCTCTGCACGGCGGTGTAATAGATATTGATGGCTTTCGCCAGGTCGAACACCGTGCTCGAGGCGAGGCCCGTATTGAAGTCGTCGTCCATGGCGGCGTGGAAATCGCGCATGGCGGTCTCCGCCGCTTCGCGGAGCGCCTTCGACGCGTCGGAGACGTCGCTGCCCTTCTGCTCCGCCAGCTCGCGGATGCGGCCGATCACATCGGTGAGGCGCGCCATGTTCGTCTCCGCCTCTTCCAGCCGGTCGTCGCTGAAATCGAGCGGGCTCCGGTAATGGGTGGACAGCAGGAAGAAGCGCAGCGCGTCGCCGGAGTATTTCTCCAGCACGTCCTTCACGAGGAAGAAATTGTTGAGCGACTTGCTCATCTTCTCCTGATTGATGGTGATGAAGCCGTTGTGCAGCCAGTAGTGGACGAAGGTGCAGCCGGTGCAGCCCTCGGACTGGGCGATCTCGTTCTCATGATGCGGGAAGATCAGGTCGCTGCCGCCGCCGTGGAAATCGAAGGTCTTGCCCAGGTAGTGGATGGACATGGCGGAGCACTCGATGTGCCAGCCCGGACGGCCGGGGCCCCACGGGCTGTCCCAGGCCGGTTCGCCGGGCTTCGCGCCTTTCCACACGGCGAAGTCGCCGGGATTGCGCTTGCCTTCGTTCACTTCCACGCGGGCGCCGGCGAGCATGTCCTCCACGTTCCGGCC
Source organism: Veillonellales bacterium (assembly GCA_944390485.1). Lineage (GTDB taxonomy): Bacteria > Bacillota > Negativicutes > Veillonellales > Dialisteraceae > UBA1822. The sequence continues at coordinate 196,686 of CALXPQ010000003.1, read as the reverse complement.
GGAGAGCTTCCCGTAATCCGCAAAGGTGGAGATGTCGTAGTACACGTCGTGATCCAGCACGTAGGCGTGTCCCTTCTCGATGAGCGTCTGCACCATGGAGATGATGTCGTCCATATGCTCCGACACGCGGGGATATTTGTCCGCACGGCGCACGTGGAGCGCGTCCGTCACCTGGAAATACGCGTCGATGTAGCGGTCGGAGATGACCTTCCACGACGAGCCTTCCGCATTCGCCTTGTTGATGATCTTGTCGTCCACGTCGGTGAAGTTCTGGATGAGCGTCACCTTGTAGCCGATGTACTGCAGATACCGGCGGATCACGTCCCACGTCACCGCGGGGCGCGCATTGCCGATGTGCGGGTGATTGTACGGCGTGACGCCGCACACGTAGATCTTCACCTCGCCCGGCGTGACCGGCACGAAGAGAGATTTCTCCCGCGTCATGGTGTTGTACACTCTGATGTCTTCCATGGTTTCCTCCTTAACAGCCGGGGATGCGCCGCACCGCCCGGAAATATGCCTCTTTTATATAAAGCGCCTTCCCGCCGCAGGAAAAGGAAAAACCACCGCCTCACAGAGACGGTGGTCCGTTATTCCACTCTGCAAGCAGCCGAAAGCCGCTTCCTTCTGTTTTTATCGCAAACAAACGGAAAAGGCTACTCTTCCCATTTCGCCCCTTCTGCTCACAAAGGCATTTCTTCCCGGTTTTCACAGGCAGGCTTGCAGCCGGCGGTCCGCCCTCTCTGAAGAGAAACGCTCGGGAATACTTCTTTTGCTCCTCGCATTGTTGTATCTTCTTTCACATCACACAGCTGACCTGGTTTTCGCCCCCACACCCGCCTGCTGGAGTTTTCGCTACCCGGTGGTCTGCCTCTCACTACTCGCCCTCTCGGTCTGCCCGGCAGGACTTACTTCTAAACCGCACCGTGCTCAGACGCCCTTTCGGCGCCCTTACGTGGATCGTTTCGCCTGCGGCTGGCATCGACTTTCAACCACAGACCTGCGTGATGCTTCTACTCATTATAGGAGGAGGCCCCGCCGGATGTCAACTCGTGCAGCGCGGAAAATCTCACGGTTTTTCCGTGAGGAGGCGCAGCCCTTCCTCGAGCACCTCGCCTACGCTCTCCCGGAAGACCAGCGTGCACGAGCTGTCCCGCGGCGTGGGGTCCCGATTGATGAGCACCAGCGCGTCTCCGCGGAAATAATCGATGAAGCCCGCCGCCGGATAGACCACGAGGCTCGTCCCGCCGATGATGAGCATATCCGCCCGGCCGATCTCGTCCACCGCGCACTGGATGGTGAATCCGTCCAGCGATTCCTCATAGAGCACCACGTCCGGCTTCAGCACACCGCCGCAGGCCGGGCAGTGCGGGATGGGCGTGCACAGCGCGAGGAATTCCTCCATGCCGTATTCCTTCCCGCAGGACTGGCAGATATTCCGCAGTACCGAGCCGTGGAGCTCCAGCACATTCCGGCTTCCTGCCTTCTGGTGCAGGCCGTCGATATTCTGCGTCACCACCGCGGAGAGCTTCCCCATGCGCTCCAGCTCCGCCAGCGCGTAGTGCGCCCGGTTCGGCCGGGCCTCCATCATCAGGCCCTCGCGCTCTTTGTACAGCGTGTAGAATTCCACGGGATGCTCTTCATAGAAATGATGAGACAGCATCTCCTCCGGCGACCACGGCAGGTCCGTCTTCTGCCGGTACAGCCCGTCCTTCCCGCGGAAGTCCGGGATATGCGACTCCGTGGAGACCCCCGCGCCGCCGAAAAATACGATCCGCCTGTGCGTGCGGAGCAGCTCTGCAAACTGTTCGATGGGTGTCATCGCGATCCCTCCTCTGCCATGGACTCCGGCGCCGCGCGCCCTGTTTTCTTCTGCCTTCATTGTACCATACCCGCCGGGCCGGCCCGGTTTGCCATTCCTCCGGCCCGGACATATAATAGAAAAAATAATTTCTGAACGAAGGAGTGATCCTATGAGCCGTCTGACTCTCGAAAAAGCGAAAGAAATCCTGAAAAAGCACACCACGCAGCCGTCCCTCTTCGTGCACGCCGCGTGTGTCTCCGCCGCCATGGGCGCGCTCGCCGACTACTACCACGAGGACAAGGACTACTGGGAAGCCATCGGCTGGCTCCACGACGTGGACTATGAAGCCTACCCCACCCTCGACGAGCACTGCCACCACGTGCGGGAATTCCTCGCTCCCGAAGGCGTGGACGAAGAAGACATCCGCATCATCATCTCCCACGGCTGGGGCATCTGCACCGACGAAGTGGAACCGACCACGCCCATCATGAAGAGCCTCTTCACCGTGGACGAACTGACCGGCCTCATCCATGCGTACGCCCTCATGCGCCCGGAAGGCATCGACGGCATGACCGTGAAGAGCCTCAAGAAGAAATGGAAAGACAAGCGCTTCGCCGCAGGCTGCAAACGCGACGTCATCCAGAAAGGCTTCGACATGATGGGCGTCGACCCGGCGGAAGTCATGCAGTGCTGCATCGACGGCATGACCGCCCACAAAGCGGAGATCGGCCTCGAAAAATAACTTCATCCGACAGACGGCAGGGCCTCTCCCTTGCCGTTTTTCCATGCCCCTGCCGGTCATTTGACAAGAAGGAACGGATAGATTAGAATAGTGAGGTACCTGCAGGAAAACCGCGGGGCATAGCGCAGTTGGTAGCGCACCTGCTTTGGGAGCAGGGGGTCGCCAGTTCGAGTCCGGCTGCCCCGACCAACCATTCGTCTCAGTAGCTCAGCTGGATAGAGCAACCGCCTTCTAAGCGGTGGGTCGTGGGTTCAAATCCCTCCTGGGACACCAGATCATTTGCGGCTTCGGCCGTATCAATACAAGCTCCGCCCTCGGCGGAAAGAAACCGGCTTCGGCCGGCTTTTTTATTTTGCCTTCCATCCACTCCCCTTTTCTTCCACGCAAAAAGCGGCTCACACAGAGCCGCTTTTTTGATGTGCCGTATCCAGCAAATGTATGTCAGTTTACCTATATCCAACAGATTGCTAAAACCATCTCCTTTGTCACCTTTCGGGCCGGTCGATGTCAGTTTACCTATATCCAACAGATTGCTAAAACGAGACAGGTGATGGATGAAGTATCTATTCAGTATCAGTTTACCTATATCCAACAGATTGCTAAAACCCAGCTCCCGTCTTACGTCGACGACGTTTTGTATCAGTTTACCTATATCCAACAGATTGCTAAAACATCGTCTTCAATCTTGTCAATCAAGTCTCGGTATCAGTTTACCTATATCCAACAGATTGCTAAAACGCCGGAACGGGCGAATATGCAGAATCTGGGGTATCAGTTTACCTATATCCAACAGATTGCTAAAACAACGCGCTGCAAGACATCGCGGGAGCCTTCGTATCAGTTTACCTATATCCAACAGATTGCTAAAACAACATGAGGAGAAAGGACGACCCACAGCCAGTATCAGTTTACCTATATCCAACAGATTGCTAAAACAATGCAGGATTATTACCGATACACTTTGATGTATCAGTTTACCTATATCCAACAGATTGCTAAAACATCTCGCTTTGAGGTAAGCTCTTTTTCTGAGTATCAGTTTACCTATATCCAACAGATTGCTAAAACCGTGGTGGTCGGACTTGGCTATACGTCGAGTATCAGTTTACCTATATCCAACAGATTGCTAAAACTCTGCTTTGTAAATCGTGTCGAAAACGTCCGGTATCAGTTTACCTATATCCAACAGATTGCTAAAACGGAGATTCTGAATAAATCTCCGTTGGCTCCGTATCAGTTTACCTATATCCAACAGATTGCTAAAACCCTGCCGGATACGGAGCCTTCTGGTCGTTAGTATCAGTTTACCTATATCCAACAGATTGCTAAAACCTTAAATTCATTATAACAGGGCTGCCCTTACAGCACAATGAGCTCCCGGTCCTTCAGATGTTCCTCCATGGCGGTGGGCTTTCCCAGCAGGATCATCATCTGCGCATACTGCTTTTCCGTGACGAGCAGAGCGCGCACCTGTCCTTCCGGCGGGAGCCGTCCTTTCAGCCGGGCGATGTACTTCGCCGCATCGTCCCGATTCCGTGCGATGCGGCAGTACACCGAATATTGCAGCATGTCGTACCCATCGCCGAGAAGATACTTCCGGAATGCCGTATAGTTCTTCTTGTCGTGCACCGTCGTCGTGGGCAGATCAAAAAATACCATGAGCCGCATCAGTCTGGACATCCCCGTATCATTTCCTTATAGATCCATGAAGTCAGCACCGGCGGGATAAACAGCGACGCATCCCCCTTTTCTACCGCCGCGGTGAAGCTTCTCACATACCGGGCCATGACGTTCCGCACTTTCATGTGTGCCCCTTCATAGTCCATTTCCAGATTGACCAATCCTACAAGCTGCCGCCGCTGACCCGCGGTCAGGTCTTCCTCCAGTTCGCCATGATAGAGGTCCGCCCACATATCCACGATGGGGCGGAAGGGCTCCATCAAATCGTCTCCCAGATTAAACGGATTGGTGGGCCCGATGTGATGGATGCCCAGCGGCGGATAATAGCCAAAGAGATACAGCGTCTTTACCATGGCCGACCGCAGGATGGCATAGCCGTAGTTCAGGGCATGATTCACCCCGTCGTCTTCCATGCGGAGGAAGCGGGAGCCGAACAGGCTGCGGAAGTACAGCTTCGCGCCGATGCCTTCCCGGTTTCCGCGATCCCCTTCGGTCACTTCCTCCGCCAGTTCCCGGATGCGGTCCGCGACGGCGCTGCCGGGACAGCAGCAGTCCAACGCGGCGGCCTGACTCATCAGCTTCGCCCGGACGACACGGTCCCAGAGCGCATCTTTCTGCCCCTGCGTGAGGGCGATCTGCCGGACGGCCACCGTGTAAGGCCGGTAATGCACCAGCTCCGGATACATCACGGATGAGGGCAGGTGCTTCTCATCGCACACCACAATATGCGCCCCTGCCCGGGTCAGCTCGGTGATTGCCGCGGCTGTAACGACGGTCTGCTGATTATCCAACACGATGCAATACAGATCGTCGATGGGCACAGGCACCGTTTTCCCCCGCCGGGTGATACGGAGCACATGGTGCGCAACGCTCAGCTGTTCTCCCTCTTCGACGATAAGGGTACGAAACACGAAAAACCCTCCTTTGTCTCATCAATGGAGCCCTCTTTTTCCCCCAATAGATTGACCGCATACTTAACAATTTCTGCCCCAGGTCCAATCCGAAAATCTTCTATTGTACTCTGATTGATTGCCTTTCCATATAGTCTATTATCATTAATAACGTGAACAGACTGATAAAATCCGGAAAAAAGCAATTCCTCCTGCTTCCTCACCTCCAGATAATCTCCCGGATAGAGATATCCTACATGTTTCCGATAATCGTCCGGCAGGGCGCGCAACAGATACAGACGACCATCCTGTTTTTTTACGTCCACATAGCGAATGCCCCACATGCGGCTCCTCCCGCGCGCATCTCTGTAGATTTCCACGCAGTAGAATCTCGGCAGACCGAGGATGCTGTAATTCCCTTCTCCGCTTTCTTTTCGATAAAAGTTACTTACTTTCTTCTCTTTTACGGAAACCTTGTATACCACCTGTCCTGCAGCATTGCGAAATTCCGGCAACCCCTGTTCTGTCAGATACTTTTCTACCGTGCCGCCTTCACTCTGCCCGTCCAGCGCCTGATGAAGCGCCTCCAGGAGCGATCCATCTGTCGTATAGAGCTTCGGCAGATCGCTTTTCTTGATTTTCCCGATGGCTTTCCGGCTGATTTTCCACCAGTCTCCGTCGATTTTCACAAGGCGGATGGGATTAGAGTCCGCCACGGCCCCACGGAAGCGGCGCTCCGGCTTGATGGAAGTAATGGGCTGGTAAGGCGGCAGAATGAAATCGCCGCAGCCTCCGTAGTACAGCTCCACTTCATGCTGAAATTCTTCCGCAGAACGCACATCGCCTTCCGCCGAGCCGAAGCGCAGATCCACTTCCTGCCGGAGGCCGGGCACGACGGAAGGTACCGCCGCCGTATTCTGAAGACGCGCCCGCGCCAGATCCGCATCCATGTGATAATAACCGGAAAGCTGCCGCACGCAGCCGTCCAGCATACGCTGGTAAGCGATGCTTTCCGTCCCGCCGAAGTGCCGCTGCACCTGCCGCAGTTTCTCATAGTCCATGGCCAGCACCGCCGCGGCTTCCGTCAAATTGGCGATGATAACCGCATCGGCCGCATGGTTCAGATAGTTCCCGCGGTTCTTCTCTTCACTGCCCCAGGTGTCCCGGTTCAGCCATTCCCGGCGGAAACGGCTCGTGATATGTCCGCGGATGCCGTATACTTTCGGATCTCCTGCCAGATGATGTTTCAGCAGGCCCACCACGTATTTTGTAATGTACCGGGTATCGTTGATGTTGCGGGATTTCCATCCGTTCAGCACTTCCGCCGCCTTATCGCCGTAAATGCTCTCCAGATGGAGATACTGATATTTTCTCTGGCTGATGGGATGAGACTTGCGGCGGTAAGCCGCTTCCACCCGGGCCAGAAAAGCGTCCCGTTTTTCTCCTTTGAGGTACATGAGCGGCGTCTGCTGCCGTTTGCTCTGATTTTCCGAACCAAGTACCAGCGCTTTATTGTGGATGGTATTATCCAGAATCAGGGAATACGGCACGATGTGATCAACCTCATACTGATGATTACCGGGAGTCAGCGCGATTTTCAAATCCAGAGGTTCTCCGCTGTAAAGACACTTTCCTTCCTGCTGGCAATACAGTTTGTACCGCTCAATCTGCGGTCCTTTGACTTCCGAAGAGTCGCACTGGAGTATTTCCGCCACTTTTTTACGGATATTGTCGTTTTCCTTTTCGTTGGCTTTTTTCAGTTTGTCCAGCCGCTGCCGCTCCACATAACTCCGGGCCACATCGTCCGCTACTTCCACATTGATATAGTCCGGCGTACCGTATACGCGGATCAGCGCGTTCAGGATTTTCCGCGTCTCATTGATGGAGCGGAGCACCACCGGATTGTCTTTCAGATCTTCGTCCCGGGACAGCACATCCGGCGGCAGAAGGAAAGTCTTTTTAGTTTTCTGCTGTTCAATGGCTTTGCTTTCACGGCTCCACTGGAAATTGCCGTAAATATCACCGTCCAGAAAAGCTTCCACGGCATCGGCCATATAATGATAGGACACGCCGCTTGTGCCGGACAGGCGAACCCCTTTCAGCATTTTCCAGAACGTATCGTTCACCGGAATATGGCGTGTCTCCGCCAGTTCCTGCATATGACGCAGTTCCTCTGCACGGCGGCGCGGCGTCTGATAGCTGGAAAGGGTATCTCCCAGTTGATTCAGGAATGACATCGGCTCCCGTTCTATCCAGCAGTCCCCGCTTTCTATCATGGCTTCCCAGGACAGTCCTGCTTTCTCTGCCGCTTTTTTGATCAGCCGGATATACCGGAATGATTTTGTCAGCGTCGTGTCCACATCTTTCGGCCCGAGCAGCGTCATATGCAGCGGTTTCAGCAGCTTTTCCGCCTGCTTCCGTGTGAGGCTTCCCTCCTTCATCACTGCCGAGATGAGCCGATGCGCCGCTTCTCTGGTAAGACCGGCTTCTCCCGTTTCTTCATTGACATAGCGGTATTGCGAGAAAGCATTCACGGCTGCATAAAGATCGCCCAGCACCGTATTCCGGAATCCCCGCTTCTCCTCCGGATAGAACCGGCACATACCGAGGGTCTCTAGGAACCCTTTGTATCGTCTGTTTTTATCCTGCGGGTCTCCCGGGCCGTCCTCAAAATCACGCTGCCGGAATATGATGTCCATAATCTGTGAAATATGGTCTTCCGTGAGTTCCGGGCAGTACGCCGCCTGCTCTTCCAGTATCAGGCGCGCTTCGTCCTGAAAGTGCTTCCGCCGCACCACCAGCCGGTCATTTCCTTTGTACTCATGATTGCGGAAGTTGTATTGTCCTGAATCGGACATAACATAATTGGCCCGGATATACTGCGAGACCGTATGGCAACCGCTTTCCCGGAATTTCCGGTCAAAGCTGTCCGCCGCTTCCAGCAGGCCCCGTTCTTCATCCAGTTTTGCCTGTTCTTCTTTTGTCGCCCCTTCTTCTTCCAGCACTGCATCGCCGGACGCCTGTGTCCGTTCTTCCGGCTCATAGAAGTCCCGGTATCCCCGATGATTGCAGAAGTGGATCAGGATGCGCAGCAGATCCTGCCGGCTGACCTGCTCTTCTGCCGCCCGGCACTTCAGTGCGACCATCCGCGTCTCCGGCGTCTCTGCGGCAGCACGGATTTCACTGTCTTTCAAAAAGCGGATGTATTTCAGATAATTTTTTAGAATCTCCTTGCGCGAGCGGCGGCGGCGCAGCGTCCGGCGGATATGACGGAATCCCCGCCGTTCCTGGCTGGTGCGGTCCTTGCCGCCGCTTTTTTCTCCTGACTCAAAGATGCGGGTGCCAAAACTCTCGATCCGTCCGTTTTCTCCGCGGGCATCCGTAGAAATCACAGCCCATCCGACGGACCCGATGCCGATATCCAGTCCCGCCCGGTAAATTCTTTGTTCCATATGTGCCTCCTCTGTCATATCTATGGTGAACATGTCTGATAATTATATTTATTATACACGTTTCTTTTTAGAATTTCCGTAACTATAAAATCAAAATCCTTGATTTTTTTATTTTCTCCTGTTATACTGATGTTGTTCTTAGAAGATGGTATCCGTTTACCTATGTCCAACAGAACATGGCTAAATGTATCAGTTTACCTATATCCATCAGGTTCTAAGATAAGGCAGGTCTTCACAGGCCATTGCCGTGGGGTACGGCGGTATCCGCGAATATTCCGCCAAAAGAGCCCGTGCATGTATGTGCACGCGCTCTTTTTATTTGCCAATTCCCTTTCAAAAAAATTCCCACGCAAAAAGCGGCCCGTCAGGAGCCGCTTTTTATTTGCTTTATTTGTCGATATCAGTCCTGATACTGGGCGGGGAGTTCTTTCACTCTCGCCACACCGGTCTCGATGGCTGCTTTGGCGACGGCCTTGGCGACCGCTTTCGGGACACGCGGATCGAAGACGTCGACTACGACGTGATCCGGGTCGAGCTCGTCGTCGGACATGAGGTTCGCCAGCGCGTACGCTGCCGCGAGCTTCATCTCTTCGTTGATCTGACGGGCGCGCACGTCGAGAGCGCCGCGGAAGAGGCCCGGGAAGACGCTGGAGTTGTTGACCTGGTTCGGCATGTCGCTCCGGCCGGTGCCGAAGATGTAGACGCCGGCTTCGCGGGCCGCGTCGAGCATCATTTCCGGCGTCGGGTTCGCCATGGCGAAGACGATGTTCTTTTCCGCCATGTTCTTGACGATCTCCGGCGTGAAGACGCCCGGTGCGGAGCAGCCGAGGAGGACGTCCGCGCCTTTCACCGCGTCGGCGAGGGTGCCGTGTTTGTTTTCCGGATTGACGCGGGCCGCCAGTTCTTTCTGGATGCGGTCGAGTCTGCCGTTATCGTACATGATGCCCTTGCTGTTCAGGATGGTCATGTTTTCATCCTTTACGCCCGCTTCGAGGAGGAGGCGCGCGATGGCGGAACCAGCTGCGCCGGCGCCGTTCATGACGACTTTCACTTCATCGAGCTTCTTGCCCACGAGGCGCAGGCCGCCGAGGACCGCTGCCAGGGCCGCGATGGCGGTGCCGTGCTGGTCGTCGTGGAAGACCGGGATGTTCATGGTCGCTTTCAGTTTATCTTCGATGTCGTAGCATTTCGGGGAAGACAGGTCTTCCAGATTGATGCCGGCGAAGGATTTTTCCAGAAGCTGCACGGTGTGGATGAATTCGTCCGGGTCTTTCGTATTGATGACGATCGGGATGGCGTCCACATTGCCGAAGCGCTTGTAGAGGGCGCTCTTGCCTTCCATGACGGGCAGGGAGGCCGCCGGGCCGATGTCGCCGAGGCCGAGCACGCGGGTGCCGTCGGAGATGACGGCGACGATATTGCCGCGGCAGGTGAGGTCGAGGGAGAGGTCCTCGTCTTCCTTGATGGCCAGGCACGGCGCGGAGACGCCCGGGGTGTAGACGACGGCGAGGTCGTGCGCATCGTTCACCGGAGCCGCCAGGGCGGTCTGGATCATCTGATGTTTTTCTCTTCTAAGCTGCATGGCTTCTTCTCTTAAATCCATAAGTGAGCTCCTTTCAAAAGTAAAAAGCAGGCCGCAGAAAACGCGTCAGTCCTTCACGGCGGGCATGTTGCGCCCGTTGAAGATTTCCGCCATCTCCTGCTTCAGCAGGCGGCGGATGCGCTTCACTTCTTTCGGCGGCAGGTCCTCTTCCCGGGTGTGGAAGAGGTAGTTATCCAGATGGAAATCGTGGAGCATCATCTTCGTGTGGAAGAGATTCTCCTGATATACATTGACATCCACCATGTCGTATTTATGCCGGATCTGGGGGGCGATGTAATTCTGGATAGAATTGATGCGGTGGTCGATGAAGATCTTCTTGCCGTTCACGTCGCGGGTAAAGCCCCGCACGCGGTAATCCGCCACGACGATGTCCGCATCGAAGGACCGCAGCAGGAAATTCAGCGCGTTGAGCGGCGAGATCTTGCCGCAGGTGGATACGTCGATGTCGGCGCGGAAGGTGCAGATGCCGTCCTGCGGATGCATTTCCGGATAGGTGTGGACGGTGATGTGGCTCTTATCCAGATGGCCCACGATGTCCTGCTTCTCATTCTCCACCGGCTCCTCCGCGATGAGCATCGTCACGCTGGCGCCCTGCGGGTCGTAGTCCTGCGAAGCGATGTTCAGGATGTTCGCGCCGATCATGTCGGCCACGTCCTGGAGCAGCTTCGTGAGGCGCTCCGCGCTGTACTCCTCATCGATGTAGGCGATGTACTTTTCCCGGTCCGCCGCCTCGCTCGCGTAGCAGATGTCATACATGTTGAAGCTGAGCGACTTGGTCAGGTTGTTGAATCCAAAAAGTTTCAGTTTTCTTTTTGCCATGGCGATGTCCTCTCTCCCTCCTTCCTCTGGCTATATTGTATATTATATCAGACAAATAGTATACTCGCATGCCAATTAGCAGAATATCTGATATGCTCGAATATCAAATATTCATCAGGAAGGTCTGTTTTGAAAAAAACTCATGACGGCGCAGCGCCCGTCTTCAGATGGTTTCGGTTTTCAGTTTGGCGATGAGCGCGCGGAGCGCCCGCCCGCGGTGGCTGATGCTGTTCTTTTCTTCCAGTGAAATCTCCGCCATGGTCTTTCCGAACTGCGGCAGGAAGAACAGCGGGTCGTAGCCGAAGCCGCCGGTGCCCGCATAGAAGTCGCGGATGATGCCCTCGCAGGTTCCTTCGGCGGTGACGGCCCGTCCGTCGGGCCAGACCAGCGCCACCACGCACACATAGCGGCCTTTCCGTTCGTCGCCCGTGTACGGCGCCAGATCCCGGATGAGTTTCCGGTTATTCGCCTCGTCGTCCCCGTGCGTTCCGGCGTAGCGGGCGGAGTAGATGCCCGGCCGGTCCCCCAGTGCGTCGGCGATGATGCCGGAGTCGTCGGAGAGCACCGGCTCGCCCACGGCGGCTGCATAGGCCCGCGCCTTCTGGAGCGCGTTCTCCTCGAAGGTGGCGCCCGTCTCCTCCGGGTCCGGCAGGTCGGCGATCTCGGAAATCGGCACCGCTTCCCAGCCCAGCTCGGTGAAGGCTTCCCGGAACTCTCTGATCTTTCCTTTATTGTGTGTGGCCAGTATGATCCTCATTTTATCTCCCCATCATCAATCCCACGGAATCGCGCTTTGCTTTCCGCCAGTCCGCTTCTGCAGCAGCCAGCGCGGCGGTGGACCGCTTCACCACGGCGGTCACGGCGCCGATCTGCTCCGGCGACGCCCGGCGCACGGGCAGGCGGAGCAGGCGGGACGGGCAGATGCGGCACGCGCCGCCCGCGGTCATGCTGCTGAGGAAGAGCCCGCCGATCGGGCCGTCCAGATAGGCTTTCAGATACTCTGCCGTGTAGTCCTCCATCGGCCGGAGCACGGTCACATCCCCGGCGGCGGCTGCGCCTTCCAGCTCCGCCGGCACCACGGCGCAGCAGAGGCGGCCCTGCCGCAGCGTCACGGCGAGATCGCCCGCAGAGACGCGCTTCACGTCTGCGGCCGGCTCTTCCTTCACCAGATCGGTGCGGACGCACGAATCGGTCACCGCGTCCCCATGGATCACCGCGTAAGTGCCGAGGGTCCCTTTCAGCGCCGGCACTTCGCGGAAAATGCTCCCCACGGCGAAGTCCGGGTCCAGCAGGCCCGCCGCCAGGATCGTCTGCAGCGCCTCGCTGCCGTTCCACGCGTAGAGGTCGTAGTCCCAGCTGTCCGCCGCGGCGAACGCTTCTCGGCCGAGCGCCGCCCGGTCCCAGGTGCGGACGCCGCCGTCCGCGGTCAGCTCGCCGAAGACGATGCGCCCCGAGGGATCCGGCGCGCCGCAGGTCACGAAATCTTTTTCCTCTTCCCCGTCCGTCACGTGGTACAGAGAAGACACAACGCACCGGGCCGCCGCCTCGCGGAAAACCGCCTGCACTGCTTCTTTGTCCGAGCGGAGCAGCGCGTCCGGCAGGAGCGCTTCCATGGTGCCCCCTTCGGCGAGATGCGCCCCGAGGGCCTGCCAGTACGCCGCGCTGTTCCCGTCCGCGCGGCCCGCATAGAAGATGTAATCGTAGCGTTCCGTATCGCCGGGAATCTCATCCATGGTCATGGCGCGGCCCCGGGCGTAAATCATCGCTACCGGCTCTTTCCACGCCTCATCGGCCACCGCCACGGCGATGCGCTTGCCCCGGAGCGTCACGAAGATATCCGTCAGGCACGGCAGGTACTGTTCCGCGCCGGCGAAGAGCACCGTCTGTCCCGCGGCCTCCGCATGGGCCACCGCCTTCCCTGCCAGCGCCGCCACCGCGTCCGTCGCCGCGTCCGCCCCGGCAAACATCATGGGATCTACGGACAGCGCCAGCGTATAGATGTGGGCGTACTGCTCCGCGTCGTCCGGCACGCCGCCGAATTTTTCCGCGGTGAGCGTCTGCGCCGCTTTCTGCAGATCTTCCTGCGAGAGGCCGTACTCCCGGTTCGACCGGCTGTCAGGCTGATGGAACAGCACGTAGTCCAGATGGCGCGCCCGCATGATTTCCCGGAAGATCTGCGCTTCTTCCACGCCGAGCGCGGCAAACTGCCTGATTTTTTCTTCCCTGATCCGATCCACGATGTCCTCCTCTGCGCCGCCGTATCTTCCGGCGTATTTTTCACGGTATCTATTATATACGCTGATTTATTTTATTTCCACGCCCGCCGCCGCCGCACGCAAAAACAGCAGCCCCGGAGAGCTGCTGTAGGTGCTGGGTTTATTCTGCGGCGGGCGCGGCCGACGCGGCAGGTTCCGCCGGAGCGGAGGCGTCCTGAGCGGCCGCTGCCGCGGCTTTCGCCGCTTCGGCCTGATGGACCCGTTCCAGCCGGTAGAGATTCATATAGAGATCTTTGGCTTTCGCGCGGATCTTCAGCGCGTCGCCGGTCTCCTCCTGATCCTTCGACGGGATGGCTGCGCCGCGGGCGTCGTACACGCCGTCCAGCTTCAGTTCCATCTTGTAGGATTTCTCGTTCTTGTTCACGTAGAGGCCCGCGTCAAATTCGCGGATCTGCGTGACCAGATTGTCTTTCGCGAAATCCATGGCGTTCACTTTGTCTTTGTAGGATTCTACATACATCTTGAAGTGCATGTTCTCGATGCTGTTCGGGAAGTCCATGGTCTGGATGCCGCGGACGGTATCCATGTCCGCATAGATCACTTCATCTTCGCCCGCATAGATCACGCGGTACTGATCGGGATGCGCGAGGAGCGCGGCGGAGTCCATCGCCATGGCCGCTCCCGGCGCGGCGAGGACGAGGCCCGCCAGCATCAGGCTGTACAGTTTCTTCATGGTCATCCCTCCGTTATTCTCCGGCCTGCGGGGCGTGGGCCGCGCGGACCAGGCTGTAATAGATGTCGTCGGCTTCGACTTTGGCTTTCTTTCCTTTCCAAGACGCATCGCCGATCTGTGCACCGCGGCTGTCATAGACGGCGGTGAGCTTCGCTTCCAGGCGGTATTCGTCCGTCTTGTGGTTGCCGTAGGCGGTCGCTTCGTACTGCTGGATGTCCGTCACGGTATTGCCCGTCTGGTACGCCATGGCGTCGGGATTCTTCGCATAGGTCTCCACGTACATGGTGAAGGAAATATTTTCGATGCTCGCCGGGAAATCGCGGGACTGCATCGCCCGGACCGTATCCATATCGGCGTAGACGGCTCTCCCGCCGTCCGCATAGATCACGCGGTATTCCGCCGGATTCGTCAGAAGCGTCGCGGAATCCATCGCCATGGCTGCGCAGGGGGCGCTGAGCACAAGGCCGGCCGCAAGGGCTGTCCACAGTTTTTTCATACATTGCCTCCTTGAGTAAAACCAGTTTCAAATTGTTATAAATAATATTATCACAGGTAAGAAATAAAAGCAACGGGCCGGCAGATCCGCGCGGCGGCCCGGCCGGTCAGACCAGCTTCTTCCGCCACACGCCGCTCCGCCACCGCCAGAGGAAGACGAGGCCGCGGGTGCATTCGTCGGCGGCCATGGCGGTCCAGATGCCCACGAGGCCCCAGCCGAGATGGATGCCGAGGAGCCACGCCCCGAAGGTGGCGATGCCCCACATGAAGAGGATGCCCACCGTGATGGGCGCGCGCACGTCGCCCGCCGCATTGAGCGCCATGACCATGCTCATATTCACCGCGCGGCCGATCTCGAGGAAGATCTCCACGAAGAGGATGGCCCTGCCGAGGGCGTGCACCTCCGGGTCGTCCGTGAAGATGGAGAAGACCGCGTCGCTGTGGAAGAAGAGGAAGGCCGAGATGGTCCCCGACAGGAGGACGGACACGAGGATGGTGAATTTCACCCGCCGGTCCACCTCGTCATTGTCCCCCGCGCCCTTGAAGTAGCCCACGAGGATCTGCGTGGCCATGGCGAGCGCCTGCGAGTAGACGTAGCTCATCATGGCGATGATGTAGGCGTAGACTTTCGTGGTGATGACCGCGATGCCGAAGACGTTCACGAATTTCATGATCACCGTCTGGGAGAGCTGGTAGGAGAAGGTCTCGCCGCCGCAGGGGATGCCGATGGCGAGGATCTGCCGGAGCGTGCGGAACGGGAAAGGCCGCAGGTGCGACAGCGAGAGCCGCGCCGGCGTGTACCGGTGGAAGAGGACCACGATGAGCACGAGGCCGAGGATCTTGGAAATATTCGTGGAGATGCATACGCCCGCCACGCCGAGGGACGGGATGGGCCCCCAGCCGTGGATGAGGATGAGATTGCCGCCGATATTGAGCACGTTCATCACGAGGGAGCAGATCATGGTGAGCTTCAGGAGCGACCAGCCCCGCAGGAACGAGATGAACGCCATGTACAGGCTCTGCACGAAGACGAACGCGCCGATCCACCGGAGGTACAGCGACGCATCGCCCCAGATCTCCGCGGGCACGCCGATGACCTGCAGGAACCATCCGTCGCACAGGAAGAGCAGCGCCGAGAGCACCGCGCCGAGCACGAAATTCGCGGCGAGCGCCACAGTGCACACTTCGCTCACCTTCGTCATGTCCCCCGCGCCGCGGTAGTGCGCGATGAGGATGGTCGCCGCCTGGCACATGACGGCCAGCGTGAGCACGATCATATTGAAGACCACGTTGTCATTGCCGACGGCGGCCACCGCGTCCTGCGAGTAGCGGCTCAGCATGAACTGGTCCACGTTCGGCACCATCATCTGGAGCGCGGTCTCCACGAAGATGGGCACGGACATGGAGAAGACCGCCCACCGGCTTTTATAGGGATTTTCTTTTGCTGTCATGGGATTCCTCTGCCGGAGCGGCGCCCCGGCCCTTTCTGAAATACAGAGACCATCCTACCATGGCGGCCGCGGCGGCGCAAGAGCGCACGAAAAAAGAGCGCCCTTCCGGACGCCCTTCTCGGTGCAGAGAATCAGCGGATCTCCACGGTGTGGACCACTTTGTAGCCGTGCTCTTCCAGATGCTTCGTGGACAGGAGCAGATCGGGGAAATCGCCGCGGATGACGATCTCGTATTCGCCGTCCGCCTCCTTGTAGGTGACGAGGCTGTCGATATTCACACCGTCTTTCGCGAGCACGCCGGAGATGTCCTCCATCGCGCCCTGCCGGTCGTGCACGTGGAGCGCGATGCGCGTCTTGCCGTCGGCGAGGCCCATCATGTTCACGAAAGCGCGGAGAATGTCCCGGGCGGTGATGACGCCCACCACGGTGCCTTCGCCGCTCACCACGGGCAGGCCGCTGATGTTGTTCCGCTCCATGAGGTAGGCCGCTTCCTCGATGGTGGCGTCCGCATTGATGGCGATGACGCGCTTCGACATGATGTCTTTCACCTTCAGGTTGTCCAGGAGCGAGCTGATCTCGTACTGGGACAGCGTCGTCGCCGGGGACGGGGAGACGCGGCTGATGTCGCCGTCGCTCACGAGGCCTACGAGCTTGCCGTTCTCCACCACGGGGAGCCGGTTGATTTTATGCGCTTTCATCATGGACGCCGCTTTCGTCACCGCGGTGTCCGGCGGAATGGTGATCGGGTTCTGTGACATTCGATTCGCTACAAACATGCTGCTCATCCTTTCGTGCCAATCATGGAAATGATTTCTTTTTCTATTCTACCACAGATCGGGCGCAGTCACGCTTCCCGGCTGTCGGCCATGCGGTAGATGAGGGGAAACACGTTCCGCTCCGGGCCGATCCGGACGGCCGCGGCGGCCCGGCGGGCGAGCGCCTCCATGGGGAGGCCGTCCCGCCCATAGAGCGTGAGGATCTTCTCCCCCTTCGCCACCGGCGCGCCCGCTTCCTTCCACAGGCGGAGCCCCACTGTGAGGTCCACGTCGTCTTCCTTTTTCTCCCGGCCGCCGCCCATGTCCATGACGACGCGGGCGAGCTCCACCGGCCGGATGTCCTCGACATAGCCGTCCGCCCCGGCGTACACGTCGTACGCCCCGTCCTGCGGGGTGAGGGGCCGCACGCCAATCCACGAGGCGTCCCCGCCCTGGGCCGCGATGCATTCCTTCAGCTTGTCCAGCGCCCGGCCGCTTTCGATCATCGCTTCGGCGATGCGCCGCCCTTCGGCGAGGGTCTCCGCCTTTTCCCCCGCGCAGATCATGGCGCCGGCGATGGTCTTCGAGAGCGCGGCGAGCCGCTGCCCGCCCCCGCCGGAGAGCACCTCCACCGCTTCGTCCACCTCGACGCTGTTCCCGATGGCGCATCCGAGGGGGATCTCCATGTCCGTCACGAAGGCGATCACGCGGATGCCCGCCGCCGTGCCGAGCGCGGTCATTTCCTCCATGAGCGCTTCCGCCGCTTTCCGGTTCTTCATGAACGCGCCGCGGCCGCACTTCACGTCCAGCACCACCGCGTCCGCCCCGGCGGCGATCTTCTTGCTCATCACAGACGAGGCGATGAGCGGCAGAGACTCCACCGTCCCCGTGGCGTCGCGGAGCGCGTAGAGCAGGGCGTCCGCCGGGCACAGCTCCGCCGACTGGCCCGCCATGGCGATGCCGTGCTCCCTCACCTGCCGGATGAATTCTTCAAAAGACAGCGCCGTGCGGTAGCCGGGGATGGCGGAGAGCTTGTCCACCGTGCCGCCGGTGAATCCCAGCGACCGGCCGGAGAGCTTCGCGATGGGCACGCCGGCCGCCGCCGCGATGGGCGCCGTGACGAGCGTCACCGTGTCACCCACGCCGCCGGTGGAGTGCTTGTCCACCTTCACGCCGGGGATGGACGACAGGTCCGCCCGCGGGCCGGATGCCGCCATGGCCCGGGTGAGCGCCGCCGTCTCCGCCGCGGTGAGCCCCTGGAAATACACGGCCATGCACCACGCCGCCATCTGGTAATCCGGCACATCGCCCGCCGTATATCCCTCGATGAGCCCGCGGATTTCCTCCGCCGTGAGGACGCCGCCGTCCCGTTTCTTCTCGATGAGCCGCTCTGCATTCATCGGTACCGCCTCCTTTTTTCTTCTATTATACCGGATTCCCCGCCGGAAAAAACGCACAGAAAAAGCACCGCCCGTGCGGTGCCTTTCTTCGTTTTGCTTTTATTTGTCCAGCTCGCCCATGGCGATGGCGAACGCGGCGAGCGTCTTCGCATCGTGGATCTCGCCGGCGGCGATCCGGCGCTTCACTTCCGCGATCGGCAGCTTCACCACGTCGAGGTATTCGTCCGCGTCGAGGTGCTGGTGCGCCGGGATGAGATGGTCCGCCAGGTAGAGGTGGATGGTCTCATTGCAGAAGCCGGGCGTGGTGAAGACCGAGCCGAGCTTCCGCAGATGATCCGAGCGGAAGCCGGTCTCCTCGGTGAGTTCCCGGGCGGCGCAGGTCTCCGGCGCCTCGCCGGGATCGATCTTCCCTGCGGGGATCTCCAGCAGCGCTTCTTCAACGGCGTAGCGGTACTGCCGGACGAAGAGGACGCACCCGTCCTCCGTCACCGGGATGATAGCGCACGCGCCGGGGTGGAGCACCACTTCGCGCCAGGTGTTCCGCCCGCCGATCTCCACATCGTCTTTGTAGATGTGGAGCAGCTTCCCTTCATAGACGGGCGTCCGTTTCAGCAGTTTTTCCTTCTCGATCATGGCTCACACCCCCGTGCTTCCCACGCCGCCGCGGCGCACGCCGTCCGCGCTGTCGCCGTCCGCGGTGAGATACCGGCAGAAAATCCCCTGGGCGATGCGGTCGCCCTTCGCTACATGGAAGGGCTCGCCGGACGCGTTGTACACGGCGATCATGATGTGCCCTTCGTTGTCTTCGTTATTGTAATAGTCCCCGTCGATGATGCCCGTGCCGTTCGCCAGCATGAGGCCGTGCTTGATGCCCATGCTGGAGCGGATGTGGACCGCGAGGTATTCCCCATGCTCCATGTACGCCTTGAGGCCCGTGGCGAGCACCGTCACGCGCCCCGGGAGGAGGTCGGCATCTTCGGCGCTCTCGATGTCATAGCCCGCGCTTTCGGCGGTCTTCCGGACGGGAAGGCGGATGCCCCGCCCTTCCCAGGCCGAGACGACTTCGAATCCGCGGCTCATTTGCGCTTCTCCAGGAGGAGCGCCTTGCGGGACAGGTTGATGCGGCCCTTGTCGTCGATTTCCGTGACCTTGACCATGATCTCGTCGCCTTCATGGACCACGTCCTCCGGCTTCTCCACGCGCTGGAGCGCCAGCTGGGACACGTGCACCATGCCTTCCTTGCCGGGGAGGATCTCCACGAACGCGCCGAACTTCATGAGGCGGGTCACGCGGCCGAGATAGGTCTCGCCGGGCGCCACGTCGTGGGTGAGCGCTTCCACCATCTTCTTCGCGCGCTGCGCCGCCTCTTCGTCGGGCGTCGCGATGTAGATGCGGCCGTCTTCCTCCACGTCCATCTTCACGCCGGTCTCGCTGATGATCTTGTTGATGGTCTTGCCGCCGGTGCCGATGACGTCGCGGATCTTTTCCACCGGGATGGTCATGGTGATGATCTTCGGTGCATACGGGGAGAGATGATCCGCGGGCTTTGCGATGCATGCGGCCATCTTGTCCAGAATGAAGAGGCGGCCTTTCCGCGCCTGCTGGAGAGCGGCGAGGAGGATGTCCCGGGACAGGCCGTGGATCTTGATGTCCATCTGGATGGCGGTGACGCCCTTCGCCGTGCCGGCCACCTTGAAGTCCATGTCGCCCAGCGCGTCTTCCATGCCCTGGATGTCGGTGAGGATGGTGAAATGCTCTCCTTCCTGCACGAGGCCCATGGCGATGCCCGCCACCGGCGCCTTGATCGGCACACCCGCGTTCATGAGGGACATGGTGCTGCCGCAGACGGACGCCTGCGAGGAGGAGCCGTTCGATTCGAGGATCTCGGAGACGACGCGGATGGCGTACGGGAATTCTTCCACGGAGGGAATGACCGGCAGGAGCGCCCGTTCAGCGAGCGCGCCGTGGCCGATCTCACGCCGTCCGGGACCGCGGGAGCTCTTCGTCTCGCCCACGCTGTACGACGGGAAATTGTACTGGTGAATGTAGCGCTTCTCCGTCACCGGGGTGAGGTCGTCGATGATCTGCGTCTCGGACATGGGCGCGAGCGTGGTGACGGTGAGGGCCTGCGTCTGCCCGCGGGTGAAGAGCGCCGAGCCGTGCACGCGCGGCAGGAGGCCCACTTCGCAGGTGATGGGGCGGATCTCATCGAGGGCGCGTCCGTCCGGACGGATCTTGTCGACGGAGATCATGTGGCGGACGATCTCTTTCGTGAGATGGTCCAGGCACGTAGCCACGTCGGAGGCGTTGTCCGGATAGATTTCCTTGAAATGCGCTTCCGCTTCTTCCTTCACTTCCGCCATGTGCGCTTCGCGGGTGAGCTTGTCCGGATTGAAGATGGCCTGCTTCAGAGGCTCTTCCGCATAGGCGCGGATGGCGTTCTCGATCTCTTCGGGGATCTCCGGGAAGACGAGCTGGCGCTTCGGCTTGCCCACTTCGGCGATGATGGTCTTCTGGAACGCCACGAGCTTCTTGATCTGCTCATGGGCGAACATGATGGCGTCCAGCACTTCTTCCTCGGGCGCTTCCTTCGCGCCGCCTTCGACCATGAGGATGGCCGTTTCCGAACCGGCGACGGTGATGTTCATGGTGGACTCTTCCAGCTGGGCCTGCGTGGGGTTCACGACGAATTCGCCGTTCACGCGGCCCACGCGCACGCCGGCGATGGGGCCGTCCCACGGGATGTCGGAGATGGCGAGCGACGCAGACGCGCCCAGCATGCCGCACAGCTCCGGCGCGTTGTCGTAGTCAACGGACAGCACCGTGGCCACCACATGCACGTCATTGCGGCAGCGCTTGTCGAACAGCGGGCGGATCGGCCGGTCGATGAGGCGCGCATTCAGGATGGCGGAATTGCCCGGACGGCCTTCCCGTCTCAGAAACCCGCCGGGCATCTTGCCCACGGAGTACATCTTTTCTTCGTAGTCGACGGTGAGCGGGAAAAAGTCCGTCCCCTCGCGGGCGGTCTTGCTCGCGGTGGACGTCACCAGCACGACGGTGTCCCCGTAGCGCACCAGCACGGCGCCCGACGCCTGCTTGGCCATCTTGCCGGTCTCGATCGTAAGCTGGCGGCCTGCCAGTTCCATGGAAAATGTC
Source organism: Veillonellales bacterium (assembly GCA_944390485.1). Taxonomy (GTDB): domain Bacteria; phylum Bacillota; class Negativicutes; order Veillonellales; family Dialisteraceae; genus UBA1822. Next base: position 175,490 of record CALXPQ010000003.1, on the reverse strand, counting down.
TTGAACATCTCGTTCCTCCTCTGCATCTCTATTCTTCTTTTTTTACCATAAAGTATATTATAACACAGCGCCCGCCCGCGGTGGAGCGGAAAGCCGCCGGGCGGGCACGCAAAAAGCACCCTATGCCGGGTGCTTCTTTTCACTGGGAGAAATGGACGGACACGTCCCGCCCGCGCTCCACCGTCGTCCAGGGAGGCGGGTCCTGGCTGTCCGCGAAGCCGGAACCGTCCGGGCGGAAGCCGAGGCCGGCCTGCGTGAGCCACTCGCCCACATCGCGCATGGACCAGCCACGGAAGTCCGGCACAGTCACGGCCGGCGCGTCCGCTTCGGGCAGTGCGGGCAGCGCCGCCTCGGGCACGGCCGCCGCCTGCGCCGCCGCAGCCTTGCGGGCCGCCGGATCTTCGATGGCGTGGATGCCCATGTACCGCATGATCTGGCTCATGATCTCCGAGAAGACCGGCGCGGCCACCATGCCGCCGTAGTACATGCCCTGCGGATTGTCCAGCACGACGAGACAGATCGCCCGCGGGTCCTCCGTGGGGCCGAAGCCGCAGAAAGAGGCGATGTACTGCCCCTCCAGATAGCCGCCGTGGACCGTGTCGATCTTCTGCGCGGTGCCGGTCTTGCCGCCCATGTGGTAGCCGGGGACGCGCGCATTGCCGCCGCCCCCTTCGGAGACTTCCTTCTCCATCATGTCCTTCACGGTGTCCGCCACCTGCTTCGACACGGGCTGTCCCGCGCTCTCCGCCTCCGTCTCCTGATACACCGTGCCGTCGGGATTCCGGATGGACGCGATGAGATGGGGCTTCACCATCTGCCCGCCGTTCGCGATGGCGCTGTACGCCTGCACCATCTGGAGCGGCGTCACGGCGATGCCCTGTCCGATGGACATGGACGCCACATCGATGGGCCGCATTTCCTCCGGATCGAAGAGGATGCCGTCCCCTTCGCCGGGGAGCTCGATGCCCGTGGCCCGGCCGAAGCCGAAGCGCTCCGCGTACTTCGTGAGGATGTCCCCGCCGGTGAGGAGCCCGATGTGCGCGAAGCCCGTATTGATGGAAAATTTCAGGATATCCACCATGCGCACGTCGCCGTAGGACTCGTCGTCCCAGTTCCGCACGGCGTGGCCGGACGCCACGATCTCTCCCGGATCGTGCCACACCTCGTCCGTGGTGTACGTCCCCGCGTCGAGCGCCGTAGCCGCCACCACCGGCTTGAATGTGGAGCCCGGCTCGTAGATGTCCACCACCGCGCGGTTCTTGAATTCATTTTCCGTGGCGTTATAAAAATGATTCGGATCGTACGATGGCCGGTTCACCATGGCGAGGATGCCGCCGGTCTTCGGGTCCATAACGATGACGATGCCCCCCTGCGCCCGCGTGGACGCCATGGCCCGGTCGAGCGCGCGCTCCGCGAAAAACTGGATGCTCTCATCGATGGTGAGGTACACCGACTTCGTCTCCCGCCCCTCGTAGGGCGCCATGGTGGAATGCAGGATGGGATTGCCCCGCGCGTCCAGCATGAGCACCTGCCGGTTCACGCTGCCCCGGATCAGCTCGTCCAGCGATTTCTCCAGTCCGTCCAGCCCCTTGCCGTCGATGCCGACGAAGCCCAGCACATTCGCCAGCAGGCCGCCGTTCGGATAGTAGCGCTTGCTCTCGTCCACGAAGCCGAAGCCTTTCCATTTATGCTCTTTGATGACCGCTTTCGCCGCGGCGGTCATATCCGGGTCCATGACGCGCTCCAGCCACACGAAGCGCGTGTCCTGCTTCATCTTCTCCGCGAGCGTCCCCTCGCTAATCTTCAGGACCGGCGCGAGGAGCTGCGCCGCTTCGTCCGGCGAAACGTTCAGCATGCCCGGGTCCGCATAGAGCGACTTCACCATGATGGAAAAAGCCAGCTGCTTCCCGTTCCGGTCGTAGATGGTGCCCCGCTCGGAGTAGAGCTCCTGCATGTCCCGCGTCTGGCGCACGCTCCACTCGGCGTACCGGTCGTGCTGGATGAGCTGCACGTAGACCAGCCGGCCGGCGATGCACAGCGCGCCCGCGAGGAAGAGGGCGCACAGCGTCCGGCTGCGGTCCCGCAGCAGCTTCAGAGGATTACGCCGTTTCATGGGAATGCCGCTTTCTGAACCGCACGGCCGCCCGGTACAGGGGCTCCGGCCCGTTTTCCAGCTCGCCGTTCTGCACCCGGCGGAGCAGGTTCTGCATGCCCTCCGCCGCGGCCGGCCCCAGCGCCTCGATGGTCCGCCCGTCGTAATGGAGCTCGCCCGTCGTGACGGGGATGGATGCCGCCACGTCCACCATGCACCGGCCGAACGTCTCGTGCCCTTCCGTGGCGGAGAGAGGCCGCCCGCAGCCGATGATGTCCGCTTTCGCGAGCGCGGTCATTTCCCGGATGGCCCCGATGAGCGCCGCCTGCGAAGGAAATTCCCGGTGCATCGCCAGATGGCGCACCCATTTCACCACGTCCGCCTCTTCCACATTGGCGAAATAGTGGAATTTCATGTGATTCTCCACGAGCCATGTGATGAGATGGACTTCTTTCTCCGGGAAACGCCACCGCCGGAGCAGAGTCCGCGCCATCTCTGCGCCCACGCGGTCATGGTTGTAATCGGTGATCTTCGCGCCCTCCACGCGGCGCACGCCGGGCATGCCCTTGCCCACGTCGTGCAGGAGCGCCGACCACCGGGCGATGCGTTCCGCCGGCGCGGCTTCCACCACGGCCAGCGTATGGTACCACGCGTCGTACCGGTGAAATTCCTTCATCTGCGGCAGATCCACCAGATGGCTGAGCTCGGGCAGCACCGCCACCGCCGTGTCCTGCCCGTTCTCCCGCACGCGGCACGAGCAGCCGCACAGCCCCGACCGCACGAGAAGGTCCAGACCCCGCGCCGCATGGGGCGTCACGAGGAGCCGCTCCACCTCGCTCTTCACCCGCTCGAGAGAGAGGCCGCTCACCCGCGGGAAGGCCGCCTCCATCCCCTCGACGAGGCTCCGGTCCGCCAGGAAATCCAGCTGGCCAACGAAGCGGCACGCCCGGAAGAGGCGCAGCGCATCTTCCTGAAAGCGCTCCGCCGCATCGCCCACCGTGCGGAGCCGCTTCGCCGCGAGGTCTTTCATCCCGCCGAATTCATCATGAAGCACGCCGTCCGCGCCGAGCGCCATGGCGTTCACCGTGAAATCCCGCCGCGCCAAGTCCTCCCGGAGCGTGTCCGCAAAGATCACCAACGCCGGCCGGTGCGCGTCCGCGCCGTACACCTCCCGGCGGAACGTGGTCACCTCGTAATTCACGCCGTCTCTCACGGCGATCACCGTGCCGTAGCGCCGGCCTCCGCCGTCCACCGCGCGCACGCCGGCCGCGGTGAGCGCCTGCGCCGTCTCCTCCGGCCGAGCGGACGTGGTGATGTCCCAGTCGTGAGGGACGAGACCCATGGCGAGGTCCCGCACGCAGCCGCCCACGAGGTACGCCTCATGTCCCGCGTCCGCGAGGACCCGCAGTACGGAAAGAGCGCCCGCGTCCACCCGCGCCAGCCGCTCCTCCGGGGAAAGCCGCCCGAAATCCTTCCGCCCGAACCAATTCTTCCATCCCGTCATGCCTGTCTCTCACCTCCCTTTCGTCTTTGTATTTCCTGTCGTATCTTATCTACCTATCATAAACGATGGCCCCTGTTTCTTCAACGAACGCCGGGCAAAGAAAAAAGGCGCTTCCGCAGAAGCACCTTTCCGTCTGGTGGGACTATTGTGATTCGAACACAAGACCTCTTCGATGTCAACGAAGCGCTCTAACCAGCTGAGCTATAACCCCATGTGATGACGTAAAGAATTGTAGCACAGCTTTTTCTTTCCGTCAACAGCGTGTAAAAATTTTTTCTTATTTCTTTCGCCGCCGGAGGAGGAAGCCAGCGCCGAGGAGGAGGGAGGCTGCGCCGCCTTCCATGCGGTAGAGCGCGCCTTCGCGGGCGCGGCTCACGTAGACTTCGGGGGTCTCGTCGGACGCGGCGATGACGCGGGTCTTTTCGCCCCGCACGGCGAGGACGCGGCGCGTTTCCGGCGCGCCGGATTCGACGGCCTGCTTCGCGCTGGTCTCGCTGGGCATGTCCCGACGCCAGGACCAGCGGCGGTCGGCGGTGCGGTACACCACGGTCCACACGGTCTTCGTGGGATGGAGGCGGCGGCTGCGCGCGGTGCCGCCCGTATTGTCCCGCGCGACGGGCTCGACCCGGCGGGGATAGAAAGTCTGCACGCCCGCGTCTTCGTAGGCGGAGGCGGGACGCACGGCGAAGAAGTCCCGCGCGCCCCAGACGAGAAGTCCCGCGCCGATCATGCAGAGGACCGCCGCAGCCCAGAGAAGCATTTTCTTCATCACCAGTCCTCCGGCACTTCAGGAAGCCGCCCCACGACGGTCATGGCGATGTTCATGTCGGCCAGGAGTTCCCCCGTTTCCCCGAAAATTTCCCCGCGGAGAGTGATGAGCCGGCCGCCGTTGTGGCGGAGCGCGCCGTGGAGGGTGACGCGCCCCGAGGCGGGATGAGACTTCACGAAATTCATGAAAAGCTGGGTGGTGACCGCGGATTTTCCCACGCCGGCGATGAGGCCGAGAGAGATGGCATCGGCCATGGCGGCAAGGACGCCTCCGTAGAGGAAGCCCCCGGAGTTCGTATAGTCCGCGGTGAGAGGCAGAGAGAGGACGATGTCTCCCCGGCGCACGGATTCCACGCGGACGCCGAAGAGGGTGTGGAGGCACCGGTGCGTGGTGTAGAGCCAGCGGATATAGTCCGGCATGAGCGCCGGCGGCACGCGGAAGGATTCGCCCCGCTCCGCTTTCTGCACAAGGTCTTCAAGGGTCATGTGGATGTCCCCCTTTCTTTTTTCTATTGTATCGGAGCGGGCCGCGGCGCGCAACGAGGGGCATACCCCGCGGCTATGGCGCCGGATAAAAAAAGGGCATTGGCTTCCGGGCCGCCTCCGGTGGTACTGTAAGAGCAGCCAGAGACAACGAATGGTCACGAAAGGAGACGAATCATGGAAAAGGAAATGCTGAAAGGAAAAATCGCCATCATCACCGGCGCAAGCTACGGCATGGGCCGGACGATGGCGGAGCTCTTCGCCGAGGAAGGCGCGGCGCTGACGCTCGTGGCGCGCGGGCAGGAGAAGCTCGACGCGGTGGTGGAGGACATCCGCGCGAAAGGCGGCCGGGCCATCGGCGTCGCGGCGGACGTGCGCTCCCCCGAAGATACGCAGCGCGTTTTCGAAGCGACGCTCAAAGAATACGGCACGCTGGATATCCTCATCAACAACGCGGGCATCGGCGAGCAGAAGCTCATCGACGAGACGGACGATGACTGGGCGCACTACGTGACGGACATCAACTTCATCGGGCCCATGCGCTACATTCGGGAGGCCCTCAAGATCTTCCTGCCGAAGAACGACGGGTGCATCATCAATATTTCGTCCGTGAACGGCACGCGCCCCTTCTGCGGCGCCACGTACACCGCCACGAAGGGCGCGCTCAATACGCTCACGAAGAACGTGGCCATGCGCCTCATCGACACGAACATCCGGTGCAACGCGGTGGCCCCCGGCGCGACGGTCACGCCGGCCCATCTGGCGAACCGCGCGGGCGAGCAGCCCGGCGGCGCAGAGATGCTGAAGTACAGCGGCCACTTCGTGTACTTCCCCGGTCCGGAATGCGACCCCATCGACCAGGCCTACGCGTGCCTGTACCTGGCGAGCAAGATGGGCCGCCACGTGAAGGGGCAGGTGCTCCAGGTGTGCAACGGCGCGTTTCTCTGATGCGGACGGCCCACGGAAAAAGGGCGGGACCTCTCCCGCCCTTTTTTGCGTCTCAGCCGCTCCTGACACAGGCGCAGCAAAAAAGGAACCCGGCGTTTCGCATCAGGTTCCTTTTTTTCATGGTGACCGGTATGGGATTCGAACCCATACTCTCTGCGCTGAGAACGCAGCGTCTTAACCGTTTGACTAACCGGCCATGTGATATGTATTATACCCGGCCGTCAAAGTTTTTTCAAGTCCCCGTCAAAATTTTATTTCCGCTCCGTGCGGTTCTTCTCGTAGAGGATGAGCAGGCCCTCCAGCGTGAGCATCGGGTCCACGATGTCGATGGTGTCCGTGCCGGAGGCGATGAGCGGCGCGAGGCCCCCCGTGGCGATGACGGTGATGTCCGGGAGCCCCATCTCCTCTTTGATGCGGTTCACCACGCCGTCGATCTGGCCGACGAAGCCGTAGTAGATGCCCGCCTGCATGGCGCTCACGGTGTTCTTGCAGATGCACGACGGCACTTTCTTCAGCTCGATGCGGGGCAGCTTGGACGCGCGCTGGAAGAGCGCCTCCATGGAGATGCCGATGCCCGGGGCGACCGCGCCGCCGAGGTACTGGCACTTCTCATTGATGACGCAGAAGGTGGTGGCCGTGCCCATGTCGATGATGATCGCCGGGCCGCCGTACTTATTGATGACCGCCACCGCGTTCACGATGCGGTCCGCGCCAAGCTCCTTCGGATTGTCGTAGAGGATGTTCATGCCCGTCTTGATGCCCGGGCCGACGAGGATAGGCGTCACGTGGAAGTAGCGCTTGGACAGCGTCTGGAGGATCGGGATGATCGGCGGCACCACCGTGGAGATGATCACGTCCTCCACCTCGCTGAAGCGGAGCCCGTTCAGCTGGAAGAGCATGCCCAGCTGCACCGCGTAGCCGTCGGCCGTCTGGAGCGTGTTGGTCGAGATGCGCCAGTGGTCGAGGAGCTGGCTTCCGCGGTAGACGCCGCAGACGATATTCGTATTTCCCACATCAAAAGCAAGAAGCATAGAAACCTCCCGAAAAGGGCGAAATGCCCGCGAGAACCAGCCCGGGGCTGTGAAATCATTTAATCCTTATCTTCATATAAACAGCGCGTTCTGTCAAGCGTTCAGTAATGGATGCCGTACTTCCGCTTGAGCGCGTCGATGTCCGCGCGCATGTCTTCGTCGCTTTTCCGGAGCATCTGCTCCAGTCCCGCGCCGCCCCGCCGGGCGAGCAGGCCCCGCTTCGCCGCCGCCGTGCGGTAGATGTGCGCCAGTTCTTTTTTATACGCCTGCATGAGCTCGGCCAGTTCCTCCGGCGAGAGCTCCTCGTCGTCCCGTCTCTCTTCGTCCATGGCGTCCTCCTTCTTCGTCTTTCTTTTTCCTATTGTATCATACCGCCCCGCTGGTTGAGGAAATCGGAAGGGTATGGTATAATTGATTCCGTTAAATCACTGTGCGCCTATAGCTCAGGGGATAGAGCACTGGTCTCCGGAACCAGGTGCGAGGGTTCGAATCCCTCTAGGCGCTCCACACCGCTGCCCTTCGGGGCAGTTTTTTCTTGCCCTTTCCACAGGAAAAGCGCCGGCTCTGCCGGCGCTTTTTTCCGTTCAGTCGTACCGCTGCTCCTTGATGCGGCGGTCCAGATCGCGCTTGGCCGCTTTCGCCGCCATGTCCTGCCGCTTGTCGTAGAGCTTCTTCCCCGTGGCGAGCGCGATCTCGCACTTCACGAGGCCGTGCTTGAAATAGAGCTTCAGCGGGATGAGCGTGTATCCTTTCGTTTTCAGGGCCTGCTCGATCTTCAGGATCTCCCGGCGGTGCAGGAGGAGCTTCCGCGTGCGGAGCGGATCGTGGTTGAAGCGGTTCCCCTGCTCGTAGGGGCTGATGTGCGCGTTCCACAGGAAGATCTCCCCATGCTCCGCTTTGGCGAAGCTGTCCCGGAGATTCACCTTGCCCGCGCGGATGGATTTCACTTCCGTGCCGGTGAGGGCCACGCCCGCCTCGTACGTGTCGTGGATGAAATAATTGTGGTACGCCTGCCGGTTCACCGCCGCCGGCGGCGCGGAGGGTTTTGTCTTCGCCATCACCGTCTGCCCTTCTTCCCTTTGGCGTTCTTCGGGCGCGGCGCGCGGCTGCCGCTGTTCTTCCCTTTCTTCTTCGCGCTGGACCGGGACGCTCCGCCCCGCCGCACCTTTCTCTCCAGGCCGAGCGGCGAATGGATCTCACCGATGACGAAGTCCACTTCGCGCTTTTCCTTATCCGCCCGGATGAGCGTCACCCGCACGGGCATGCCGAGGGAGTACACCGTGCCGGAGAGCGTGCCCCGGAGGGTCATGGTGTCTTCGTTGTATTCAAATTCCTCGTCCATCGTGTCGAGCCGCGCGAGGCCTTCCACGCCGTTGTCGAGGCCGACGAAGATGCCGAAGCGGGTCACGCCGGTGACCGTGCCGTCGAAGGGCTCGCCCACGAAGGGTTCCATGTATTCGGTCATCTTCAGGTCGTTCGTGTCGCGCTCGGTCTCCACCGCGGCCTGCTCCGTCTCCGAGCAGTGGGCGCAGGCCTTCTCCAGGAACGCCTGCCGGCGGGCGAGCACCGCTTCCTTCGGCTTCTCGAAGAGCGCCTGCCGGATGAGGCGGTGCACCATCAGGTCGGGATAGCGGCGGATCGGCGAGGTGAAATGGGTGTAGCATTCCGAGGCGATGCCGAAATGCCCTTCGTTCTCCGTGGAGTAGCACGCCTGGGACAGCGTGCGGAGGGACATCACTTCGATGGCCGCGGCGATGTCCTCGCCCTTCACGCTCTCGATGAGCTGCTGCAGGTCTTTCGGCTCCGGTGCGTCCGGCACCTGCACATTCGTACCGAGGATTCGCGTGAGGCGCTGCAGGGCTTCCACACGGTCCGGGTCCGGCTTCGGATGGACGCGGTACACCGAGGTATGGCCCGTATCGCGGAGGAAGCGCGCCACCGCTTCATTGGCGGCGATCATCGCGTCCTCGATCATCTTCTCCGACTCCCCGCGGAGGCGCTTCACGATGCGCAGAGGCTTGCCGTCCTCGTCGAGCACCACTTTGTATTCCGGGAATTCGAATTCGATGGCGCCGCGCTTCCGCCGGTCTTCCCGCAGGGCGGCCGCGCAGGCCCGCAGATCTTCCAGCATGGGCAGGAAGGGCTTCAGGTCGTCCGGCGCGATGCCTTCGTCGAAGGCTTTGTTGATCTCGGGGTAGTTGCACCGGCGGCCCACCCGGATCACCGCCGGGGTGATGCGCTCCGTGGTGACTTTGCCGTCCGGCGCGACGTCCATGAGGCACGCCATGGCGTAGCGGTCACACCCCGCGTTCAGGCTGCACAGGTCGTTCGACAGCTGGAACGGCAGCATGGGGATGACCCGGTCCGCGAGATAGACGCTGTTCCCCCGGCGGAACGCTTCCTCGTCGAGGAGCATGCCCCGCCGCACATAGCGGCTCACGTCGGCGATATACACGCCGAGCATGAAATGGCCGCCCGCCCGGCGCTCACAGTACACCGCGTCGTCCAGGTCCTTCGAGTCCGGCCCGTCGATGGTGACGAGGGGCAGGTCCCGGAAATCAGCGGTATCTTCCTCCACCTCGATCTCCCGGGGCAGATGATCCGCCTCCTCCATGAGCTCGTCCGTGAAGACGTGGGGCAGGTGATGCTGGGCGATGAGCACGTCGATGTCGAGGCCCTTGTCTCCTTCGTAGCCGAGGAGCTCCGTCACGCGCCCTTCCGCGTCCGTCTGCTGCCCCGGCCACTTCGTCACTTCCACCACGACCTTCGCGCCGGTGGTAGCGTCCAGCTCTGCGCCGAGCGGGATGTGGATCACCATATTGATCCGCTCGTCCACAGGCACCACCTCGCCGCCGTCGGCGAGCATTTCATAGGTGCCCACTACGGTCTGGTTCGCCCGCTGGGTGATGTTCATGATGCGGCCTTCCACCCTGTGGCGGCCCGTGGTGCCGCGGGTGACCTTCACCACCACCGTGTCGTTGTTCACGGCGGTCTGGCGGTCCCGCTCCGCGATGTAGATGTCCTCATGCTCCTTGTCGGTGATGAGGAAGCCGAATTTCGGCCCGTACGATTTGTATACGCCCTCCACGGTCGTGCCGGGCGCATACGTCAGCAATTCTTTACTCTCCATGTCATTCTCCTACGATAGAAAGAAAAAAGGCCTGCCGCGGCAAGCCTCTCCCATTCCTCAAAATGTATTCATATACCGGCCGAGCAGCAGGCACACGATGACGAATACGACGCCAAAGCCCACGGTCATTTTCGCGAGGACCGCGTCTTTGCCGCGGGTGCGGCCGCCCAGCATGGAATTGCCGGAGCCGCCCATGCCCGCTCCCATGCCCGCCGTTTTCGGCTCCTGGGAAACGATGACTACGATCAGCAGAATGGAAATAATGCACGCCAGTGCCATCAGGAATAGTTTCACGTTGATTCTTCCTCCTCCGCGCATCGGAAAAATGCGCGCACATCGTCAATATTAAATTCAGTATATCTCAATTTATGACGGCGGTCAAGGAAGCCTATTTCCGGAGCGCGTCGAGCCGGCGGCGCACGTCGTCGGGGAGGTTCCGCCCCACTTCGTTCCTGAGGTTCGCCCGGTTGTTCGTCCGGATGAACCGGTGCTGCTCCCGCTTGTCCTCGGAGAGCGCCCGCATGAGGTCCGCCACGGCCATGCGGTACGCGCCGTTCCCGAGGATCTGGTTCTGCACCGGCCCGTCGGAGGAGACCACGTAGATGGACCGGTACTCGTCCCGCCGGCGGTACGATTCTTTCTCGATGTAGCTGTCCGCCGTCATGGTCTTCGGTGTGAAGACTTCCGTAAAGAACGGCGCGAGCCGCTGCTCGGTCACTTTATTGCCCTGCCCCTGTCCGTCGAAGACTGCCACGATCTCCACATCGTTATGCGCGCCGAAGTCGAGGAGGAGGTCCAGAAGCTTTTTCCGGCTCGATTCCAGATCGTCCCGCGGGAATTCCGCCGGCTCCCAGAAGATGACGTTGTAGGCGTCCACAAAATACAGATCTTTCATGATGCATTCTTTCTGCGGCAGTCACGTCCGCTGCCGCGCCGCTTCATACAGGAGGAGCGCCGCCGCCACGGACACGTTCAGCGAGGACACGTGCCCCTTCATGGGGATGCGCACGCAGAAATCGCACGCTTCCCGCGTGAGGCGGGCCATGCCCTGTCCTTCCGCGCCCATGACGATCACCAGCGGCCCCCGGAGGTTCGCCCCACTGTAGAGGGACTCGCCGTCCATGTCGGTGCCCACCACCCAGAATCCTTTCTGTTTCAGTTTTTCCAGCGTGCGGCTGATATTGCCGATGCGGACCACCGGCAGGTACGCGCACGCCCCGGCGGCGGTCTTCATCGCCGCGTAGGTCACGGGGCAGCTCCGGTGTTCCGGCAGGAGCACCGCCGCCGCGCCGGCGCACTCCGCCGTGCGGATGATGGCCCCGAGATTCCGCACGTCTTCCAGCCCGTCCAGCAGGATGAAGAAGGGGTCGCGCCCCTCCCACTTCGCGAGCACGTCGTCCAGGTCCGCGTACTCGTAGGGCACAAGCTCCGCCACCGCGCCCTGATGGACGAGGTCCGGCACGAGGCGCGAGAGCGCCGCTTCGTCCCGTTCTTCCACGGGGAGACCCTTCGCCGCCGTGTCCGCCGCGAGCGTCCGGAGCCGTTCATCCTTCCGCCCCTCCTTGATGAAGAGGCGCTTCACGAGACCCGCCGCGAGCGCTTCCGCTACGGCGTTCCGCCCGCCCGCGTAGAGCGGCCCGTCTCCTTTCTTCGCGCGCCGGTCCTGCGGCCGCGCGCCGCGGCCCCGTCCGTCCGTCCGACGGGGCTGTCCTCTGTCCGTCTGCGCCGGGCGGTCCGCCGGCCGTTTCGTTTCTTTTTTCATTGCCTGTCTCCGTTCCTGAAATACCGCCTCTATTGTATCACACCGGCCCGGGCGGAGACACGGGAAAAGCGACCCCGCCGAAAGCGGAGCCTCCTTTTATTTTCCTTTTTTATAGACCCACACGCAGGGCGTGCGCCGGCCGTCTTCTTCCTCCCGCAGGTGCACGCCGTGGAGCTCCGGCGCGAAGGCGGGGAACGCCTCGCCGAACTCGAAGAGGCACCGGCACCAGTCCAGAGCGGCGCGGTTCCACACCTCGCCCGCCGCGGGGATGCAGATGCCCGGCGGGTAGGCCGCCGCCGCCTCGAGGGCCGTGCGCCCCTCCGCCTCCTCCAGCGGCACGAGCGCCCGCTCGCCCCGCACGAAAGCGTCGCACGCCGCCCGGCCTGTCATGGCTGCCTCCGGCAGGGATTTCCGGCTGAAGAGCCGCTGCAGAAGATCCGCCGCGCCGCGGTCCCGGAAGAACGCCCGCTGGGCCTTGCAGAGCGCACGGAAGGTCATGTCCGGATCGACGCTGCCGGCCCGCGCGGCCTGCGGCAGGGCTTCGCCGAGGAGCATGCCTTCGTCATAGGCCGCCTCCATGCCGGCGAGCGCCGCTGCGAGACGCTCCCGCTTCTCCGCATCGTCTCCGGGCTCCGCGAGGAAGAGGAGCGTCTGCAGGTCCGATTTCTCCGGCACGATGCCCCGTGCCTGCAGGAATTTCGACGCCGCCGGCCCCGGGATGGGCCCGGTCGCGACCAGCACCTTGCACGGGTCGAGCAGGCACTGCCCTTCGCCGATGTGCCGGAAGCCGTGCCAGGATTTCCCCGGCGCGATCTCCCAGAACCGCCGCTCCGACGCGATGGTCTCCGTGTCGTACGACGCCCAGGGCGCGCCGTCCACGCGCTCCGGCTGGAATGGCCGCAGGTACCGGCAGGACCGGAGGATGTCCTTCCGGAGCTCCACCCCGAAGCGCACCGCCTCCGCCCAGAGCGCGGGCCCCTTCTCCCGGTGGATGGCCGCGTTCATCTCCAGCCCGGCGAAGAGCGGGAAATTCGGCGACGTGGACACGTGATGGAGGAAGGCGTTCTGGAAGACGTCGTCCGGCACGCGGCGCTTCTTCCCGAGGAGATGGCTGTCCTTCCGGTGGATCTGGGACGTCTGGGAAAAGCCCGCGAGCTGCTTGTGCACAGACTGCGTCACGAGGAGCCCGGGGCTCTTCGCCGTGAGGGGCAGCGTGAGCGGGCTCTCGTCCGCCAGGAAGGGCAGGAACGATTCGTACCCCGCCCACGCCGCGTCGAAGAGGATATAATCGCACAGCGGGCCGATCTTCTCCAGCACCTTCCGCGCGTTGAGGAAGATCCCGTCGTAAGTCGCGAGCTGGAGGCACGCCAACCGGAAGGGCCGCTTCGCTTTTTCCCGGCCGGGCATGGCGCGGCGCGCCAGCTCCCGCAGGTACGGCTCATGGAAGGCCTCCTCCGGGATGCCGCCGATGACCCCGTCTCCGTTCCGCACGCCCGGCAGGTACGCCGCAGCGGCCCCGCACGCGTCGAGCGCCCCCTGATAGACCGACTTGTGGCTGTTCCGGTCGAAGAGCACCAGATCGCCCGGCGCGAGAAGCGCGGCGCAGCAGATGCGGTTCGCCGCGGACGTGCCGTTCAGCACGAAGTACGTCTGGTCCGCATGGTACACCTCCGCCGCGAGCGCTTCCGCCGCGCCGCCCGGCCCCTCGTGGGCGGACGTATCCCCGATGGCATCGTCCGAGTCGGACAGGTCCATGCGAAACGCCCCCTCGCCCAGGAGCGACAGGAAGAGCCGGCCCCCGGCGGTCTCGCGGAAGAACCGGCCGCCGTGATGGCCCGGCGTGGCGAAGTACAGCGGCCCGCTGCCCGCCCGCGCGGCGAGCGCCCCCGTGAAGGGCGGCAGGAGGCGGCGCTCATACGCCGCGGCGGCGCGGTCCACGCAGCTCTCCAGGTCGAGCGTGTGCGCTTCCGCCAGCACGAGCGGCGCGTCCCCGCAGCGGCCGAGCCACCGCTTCTCCTCGCCGAGGCACAGCACGAACGCCGCGGCGTCCCGCTCCCCGAGCGACTCCAGCGGCACGAGCTCCCACCCGGGCAGCCCGCGGATATAGGAAAAGGCTTTCTGCGATACGGCAATGGGCAGTCTGTGCATCATGATCCCTCTTTTCATTTCCCCATTCGCTTGTCTGTATTATAAAGTAAAATTTACAATCTGTATCGCCCTGCCGGCCGGGTGATATAATGAAAAAAAGGAATACCCGGCATGCCGCCGGGCATCGGTATGGCTCGCAGACAGCCAGTGAGGAGGCAGCATATGGCACTCGTAATGGATGGATGGAAAAATCTTCTCGTGGACAATCAGGACGGCATCGTCACTGTGACGATCAACCGGCCGAAAGCCATGAACGCGATCAATATGGAACTGATGAAGGAACTGGAAGCGTTCTTCACCGGACTCTATGACGCGCCCGAAGCGGACGTGGTCATCCTGACCGGCGCGGGAGACAAGGCGTTCGTCGCCGGCGCGGACATCAAGGAAATGGCTGTGATGGACGCGCATTCCGGCCGTGACTGGGCGCTCCTCGGCGAGCGCGTGACTTCTCTCATCGAGCGCGCGCCCCAGCCGGTCATCGCCGCGGTGAACGGCTACGCCCTCGGCGGCGGCTGCGAACTGGCCCTCGCGTGCGATTTCCGCTACGCGTCGGCGAATGCGAAGCTCGGCCAGCCCGAAGCGAAGTGGGGTATCAACGCCTGCTTCGGCGGCACGCAGCGCCTCGCCCGCGCGGTGGGCACCGGCATGGCGAAAGAACTCCTCTACACCGCCCGCTTCATCGACGCGGCGGAAGCGCTCCGCATCGGCTTGGTGAACCGCGTGCTCCCGGACCAGGCGTCCCTCATGGGCGCGGCCCTCGCCACCGCGAAGGAGATCCAGGCGAGCGGGAAGTGCGCCGTGCGCTACACGAAGCTCGTCGTCAATGACGGCCGCGATCTCGATATCGACGCGGCCATCGCCGCGGAGGCGCAGTACTTCGGCCTCTGCTTCGACGATCCGGAGCAGAAAGCGCGCATGACCGCTTTCATGAACAAGACGAAGAAATAAGTCCGCCCATGCGAAAAGCCGTGAGATGATCTGTCTCACGGCTTTTTCTGTGTCTGTTTCATTGCGAAGGCGTCCCCGTGCCGGCCGGCAGCGCGAGGAAGGCCCCCCGCGTCTTCATGGCCACGCCGCCATAGCGCTCGATGAACCGGTCGAGGTACCGCGCCGTCTCGAGGAACGCCCCCCGCCCGATACGGAGCGGGAAGTCCCCTTCCCAGCGCCACTGCCGGAACGCGCCGAGGAGCGCCTGCCCCTCCGGGGAGAGGCGGAGCGCCCTCATGGGCTCCTCCTCCGCGGGGTCGCTCCCGGCCGCCGCGAGGAGCTGCACCGACAGGATGAAGGCGGTCACCGTGCGGTTCCGCGCCGCCCCCTGCGCCGCCCCCGCCAGAAGGAGCGCATAGGCGGTCCCGTCGGGCTGCCCCTCCGGGAAGAACTGCTCCGCGATTTCCACGGCGTAATACCACTGGGCCAGCTCCTCGTAGGAGAGCGCCGTCATGTCAAAAAAGGCCCGCCCCTCGTACTGGGTGAGGATGCCTCCGTAGTCCGACGGGGCCGCGCTGTACCGGAGCGGCGTGAAAGGCGCGAGCAGTCCCGCGCCGCACCGGCGGAGCGTGCTCCGCGACGCGAAGAAGGAGAGCTTTCCCTCCGTGCGCGTGAAAAGGCGGACGCTCCGCCCGCCTTCTCCTGCATGCCGCACGGAGAGCACGACGCCTTCGCCGTTCTCCGGGGCTTTGCGATTAGTCTTCATGAGGCTTCTCCGCTTCCGGCGCGATCTCCTCCGGCGCCGCCGGGGCCGCCGCCACGCGGATGATCCGGAAGCCTTCCATGCGGAGCACCGTGAATTTCCACCGGCCGATCACCACCGTGTCCCCCGCCTTCGGGATGCGCTCGAGCTGGGAGAAGATGTAGCCGCCGATGGTGTTGTTCCCGCTGCCCTCCTCGTCGAACTCGATGCCGAGGCGGTCCGCGATGTCGTCCAGGATGACCAGCCCGTCGAATTCGTACGTGCCGTCGTCCTTCTTCAGGATCTCCACCGGCGTGGGGTCCTTTTCCTGCGGGATCTCGCCGATGAGCTCCTCGATGATGTCCTCCAGCGTGACAAGCCCGGCGGTGCTGCCGTACTCGTCCACCACCACCGCGAGATAGATGCGGCGGCTGCGCATGAGCTGAAGCAGCTTCGGCGTGGGCATGACCTCCGGCACGGTGAGGATGTTCCGGATGATGCGCTTCACGTCCGTCTCGCCCTTCGCCACGCTCTCGAGGAAGTCCTTCACGTGGATGAAGCCGAGGATGTGGTCCTTATCGTCCCGGCAGATGGGATAGCACGTGTGGTGCGACTGGGAGATGACCCGCCGCATGTGCTCCATGCTGTCTCCGTAGTACAGCACGGTCATCTCGCTCCGGGGGATCATGATCTCCTGCGTCATGAGGTCGAAGAAATCGAAGGAATTCTTGATGAGCAGGTTCTCCAGCGCGGAGAGCTTGCCCCCGCGGTGGCTTTCCTCCACGATGCTCCGGATCTCGCTCTCGGAATAGGTGAATTCCGCTTCGTTCGTCGCGGGGAGCCCGCGCAGGCGGAGCACCTTCCGGGAGGCGAAGACGCCCAGCGCCGTCAGCGGATGGAGCAGGCGGCGGATGAGCGAGAGGAGCCACGTGCGCGCGGCGATCTTCTCGATGGGCCGGATGAGCGCCGCGTCGCCGGGGATGCGCACCGTGAAGATCCAGTAGAGCATCATCGCGATGAGGAAAAGAACGAACGCCGCGGCCGCCTTCGCCCAGAAGGGCAGCACGATGCCCCAGTGGACGCCCACCGCCAGCACGTTCCGCCAGCACTGGGAGAGCGCGAGGATGTACACGGCGGCGCAGAGCATGCCCGCCAGCTGCGAGCCCGCCAGCGCGTACGCCGGGTGCCGGTAGTACGGCGCGACCCGCTCGATGAGCTGCGGGTCCTGGTCGTCATTGTGCTCGATGTAGTCTTTCCGCACGCGGGCCATGGCCGAATGGACGCTCACGCAGAAACTGTTCAGCACGGCGGCGGCGAGCGCGGCCAGCAGGTAGCCCACCGCCAGTTCTAATTGGGTGTCGATAAGTCATTCCTCCAGTTGGACAGGAAAAGGGAAAGCAGAAGCGCTGCCTGCGGGCAGCCGCGCCGCTTCCCGTGCGGCGCATTATTTTTTATCATACCATATTTCCCGGACAGAAAAAAAGCGGCCGCAGCCGCTTCCCCTCATTTATGCTCCTTGTAGCCCAGCTCCCGGAGCACGTAATCCTTGTTCTTCCAGTCGCGCGTCACCTTGACCCACAGGTCGAGATACACCGGCGCGCCGATGAGGCGCTGGATCTCCTCCCGTGCGTCCCGGCCGGCCTCCTTCAGGAGCGAGCCGTTCTTGCCGATGATGATGCGCTTCTGCGAATCCCGCTCCACGAGGATGGTGCAGCGGATGTAGACCTTGCCGTTCTCCCGCTCTTTGAATTCCTCCGCGAAGACGCCGATGGCGTGCGGCACCTCGTCG
This sequence comes from Veillonellales bacterium, assembly GCA_944390485.1. Taxonomy (GTDB): domain Bacteria; phylum Bacillota; class Negativicutes; order Veillonellales; family Dialisteraceae; genus UBA1822. The sequence goes on along the minus strand of CALXPQ010000003.1, from coordinate 158,166 downwards.
CGGGTGCGGAGCAGCAGCTTCTCCCGGACGATCTCCTGCACAATGTTCCGCTCCGGCTGGTCCGTCACCATGTCGTCGGGGAAATACTTCGGCCCCTCCGGCAGGTATTTCGCGATCATCTTCGTGAATTCGTCCAGATTGTCCCCCGTCACGGCGGAGAGCGGGATGATCTCCTTGAACGGATAGATCTGGCTGTACTGGATGATCTTCTTCATGAGCTTCTCTTTGCTGATGAGGTCGATCTTGGAGAGCACGAGGAAGACGGGCACCTTCTTCCCCTCGATGAGCTTCAGGATGTACCGGTCGCCCGCGCCGAGAGGGTCGTCGCACGCGCAGAGGAAGACGATGACGTCCACCTCGTCCAGCGCATCCACGGCCTGCTGCCGGATCACTTCGCCCAGCTTCGACTGGGGCTTGTGCATGCCCGGCGTGTCCAGGAAGACCGCCTGGCAGCGGTCGCCGTTCCACACGCCGGTGATCTTCGTGCGCGTGGTCTGCGCGTGGGCGGACACGATGGAGATCTTCTCGCCGAGCACGGCGTTCATCAGGGTGGATTTCCCCACGTTCGGCCGGCCCACGAGGGCGACGAAGCCGGAATGGAAAGGCGTCTTGGTTTCAGATGGATTCATGCTTTCTCCTTGCCCGCGTCCCCGCCGAACGCGCGGGGCAGCAGTTCTTCTTCAGTCATAATGATGTAGTCTTCTTCGCTCCGGGCGCAGATCACGAGCGGCACCCGGAATTCCGCCAGAAACTGGCGGCACAGGCCGCACGGCGTGGTGTACTCCGAGAGGCTCCCGCACACGGCGATCGCCCGGAATTCCGTCACCCCCGCGGCGACCGCGCTTCCCACGGCGTTCCGCTCCGCGCAGAGCCCCGCCGGATAGGAGGCGTTCTCCACGTTGCACCCCGTGAAGATCCGCCCGTCCAGCGTGAGCGCCGCCGCCCCCACGGGGAAATGCGAATACGGCGCGTACGCGTGGAGCCGGGCATCCATGGCGTGCCGGACGAGCCGGGCGATCTCCTCAGTCCTCATTCATCACCCGCTCCAGCCCGCAGGCGGAGAGGATCGCCTCCTCCGCGGCGCGCATGGCTTTCTTTTCCTCCGGGTCGTAGTGGTCGTACCCCAGGATGTGCAGGAATCCGTGCACCGCCAGGTACGCCACCTCCCGCTCGCGGCTGTGGCCGTACTCGGCGGCCTGCTCCTCCGCGCGGTCCAGATTGATGACGATATCCCCCAGCTCGGCCTCTTCCTCGGGCACGTCGTCCTCCCCTTCGTTCAGCGCGAAGGACAGCACGTCCGTGGGCGCGTCCACGCCGCGGTACGTGCGGTTCAGCTCGTGGATCACCGGGCCGTCGCAGATGAGCACGCTGATCTCCGCGTCCTCCCGCACCTGCTGGAGCTCCGCGCCCTTCGCGAGCACCTCGCGGATGAGGCGCTCCAGCTCCTCGCTGTAGTAGCCCATATTGCTGTAATTAATCGTGATTTCCATGTTCGGTCCCTTCTGCTTTTTTCCGTTTCTTTCCGTCTTCCTCATAGGCGTGGATGATGGCCGCCACCAGGTCGTGGCGCACCACGTCCTCCTCGCTGAATCGCACCGTCTCGATGTCCGGGATGCCCCGGAGCACGCGCACCGCGTCCGTGAGCCCGCACTTCACGTGGGGCGGCAGGTCGATCTGCGTCACGTCGCCGTTCACCACCATCTTCGACCGGAAGCCCAGCCGCGTGAGGAACATCTTGATCTGCTCCACCGTGGTATTCTGCGCCTCGTCCAGGATGACGAAGGATTTCTCCAGCGTCCGCCCGCGCATGTACGCGAGGGGCGCCACCTCGATGGCCCCCTTCTGCTGCAGGTGCAGGAAATCCTCCGGCCCGAACATGGCGAGCAGCCCGTCGAAGAGCGGCCGCAGGTAGGGATTCACCTTTTCCTGCATGTCCCCCGGGAGGAAGCCCAGCTTCTCCCCCGCCTCCACGGCGGGCCGCACGAGGATGATCCGCTCCACGTCGTGGTTGCGCAGGTAGAACGCCCCCAGCGCCACCGCGAGATAGGTCTTGCCCGTGCCCGCCGGCCCGATGCCGAAGGTGATGGAATGGTTCCGGATCGCGTCCACATAGCGCTTCTGCCCGAGCGTCCGCGGGTGGATAGGCTTGCCGTTCTTCGTCACATTCACCGTGTCCGCCTCGAGGTCGTGGATGAGGTGGTGGTTCCCCTCGTCGAGGAACTTCATGGTCTGCCGCACGTGGCGCTCCGAGAGATAGATGCGCTGCTTCGACATGCGCCGCAGCTCTCCGATGACCGCCGCCGCCTTCGTCACCGCGTCCTCTTCGCCCGCGAGGCGGATCACGTTGCCCCGGCCCGCCACCTGGCAGCCGTAGTGCTCCCCGATGAGCTTCAGGTAATTGCTGCCCCGCGCGAGGATGCGCGACGCCTCGTGGAAATCCTCCATCACGATCTCCTGTACGTATTCGTCAGAAATAACACTCACGCCTTTCTCTGTTCAATCCCGCAGGGTCCGCCGGTCCAGCGGCGCACCGCCTTCCCGCCGATATAGTCGCACCGGTCGCCCTGCGCGATGTCCCGCAGGATCATCGCCTCGTCGATGCGCTTCTTCACTTCCCACCAGGGCTCGCCGCCGTTCACCGTCACCGTATACGGGCCGGATGCCCGCCCCACGATGCGCTGGATGACGATGTCCTCCCGCAGGTACGACAGGAAGAGCAGCACCCGCTCGATGTATTCCTCCATCGGGAGGAGCTGCACCTCTCCTGCCGCGTGCATCGCCGCGAGCTTCGTCCCCTTCACGATGTAGAGCGAGTGGAGCTTCGCCTGCGTCACCGGCAGGACCGACAGGAGCTTCGCCGTCTCCACGACGTCCGTGCGGTCGTCCCACGGCAGGTCCGCGATGACGTGCGCGCAGAGGCCGAAGCCGTACCGCCCGATGCGGAGCGCTGCGTCGATGAATTCCGCCGCCGTGTGCCCCCGCCCGAGGACGGCGAGCGTGTGCGGATTCGATGACTGGAGCCCCAGCTCGATGGTGACGCCCACGCCGTACGTCTCCGCCGTCTCCCGCAGGATGTCGAGATACGCCTCGTGGATGCAGTCCGGCCGGGTGGACACGTCCAGCTCCGCCACCGCCGGATGGCGCGCCGCCTCCTCCATCCACGCGCGGAACGTCTCCGGCGACGCGTAGGTATTGGTGAAATTCTGGAAATAGGCGATGAATTTCTTCGCCCTGTACTTCGGTCCGATATGGGCGATGCTCCGCTCGAGCTGCGCCGTGACGGAGAGACCCACGGCCTTCGTCTCGTAGTCCGCGCCGATGGAGCCGCAGAAAATGCAGCCGCCGCGGCCGAGCGTGCCGTCCCGGTTCGGGCACGTCACGGGCAGCGCCACCGGCACCTTGTATACTTTCTCCCCGTACCGCGCCCGGAGCGCGTCGGAATAATTTCGGTATCGTCCCATATGACACTCCTTCAGGTTATATCATACAACAGAACCGCCGCGGGGAAAAGTTTTGCCGCGCCCTATGCTACAATAAAAGAAACGAACGAAAAGGAGACCTGCCATGATCCGCATCATCACCGCTCAGCTCGACATCCGCCCGGGAGACATCCGGGCCAACCGGGAACAGATCGAAGAAGAGATCCGCCGCGCGAAAGCCGCCGGCGCGGACATCCTCGTCCTGCCGGAAATGTGCCTCACGGGTTACCTCATCGGGGACCTGTGGGACCAGACCGCGTTCCTCCGGGAATGCGAAGCGGCCAACGCGCGCATCGCCGCCGCGGCCCGCGGCCTCACCATCGTCTGGGGGAGCTGCGCCGTGGACTGGGACCGCATCCAGGACGACGGGCGCGTGCGAAAATACAACGCCGCCTTCGCCGCCGCGGACGGCGGCTTCCTCTCCCCCCGCGGGAGCCGCCGCCCCTATGCGGTGAAGACGCTCCTCCCGAACTACCGCCAGTTCGACGACCGGCGCTACTTCACCCCCGCCGCCGTCGCCGCGGCGGAAGACGGCCTCTCCCTCTCGGCCTTCCTCCAGCCTTTCGACCTCCCCGCGAAGGACGGGCCGGTCGCCGCGGGCGTCCTCCTCTGCGAAGACAGCTGGGACGAGAACTACGCCACGCACCCCATGGACCTCCTCGCCGCGCACGGGCCGGACCTTTTCTTCAATCTCTCCGCCTCGCCCTTCACCCTCGGCAAGAACGACAAGCGCCACCGCATGCTCACCGCGGCGCTCTCCCGCCTCCACGTGCCCATGCTCTACGTGAACTGCCGCGGCCTCCAGAACAACGGCAAGGACTGCTATACCTTCGACGGCATGACCGCCGCCTACGATGCGGACGGCCGGCTCGCCGGCGAAGCCGCGCCCTATGAAGAGGCGCGCTCCTCCTTCCTCTTCGACCGGGCTTCGCGCACGCTCGCGCCGGAGACCCCCATGCCGCCCCGCACGGGCAGCCTGCTCCTCCCGGCGCTCCGCTACGGCGTCTCCCGCTTCCTCGCGGACATCGGCGCGTCCCGCGCGGTCATCGGCGTCTCCGGCGGCATCGACTCCGCGGTGAACGCCGCGCTGTACCGCTCCGTCCTCCCCGCGGACCGGCTCCTCCTCGTGAATACGCCCACGCGGTTCAACTCGGAGACCACGAAGGGCCTCGCCGCCGACCTCGCCGCCCGCCTCGGCGCTCCCTACGTGACGATCCCCATCGGGGACTTCGTGGACCGCACGGCGGACACCCTCGCCTCGCTCACCATCCGCACAGCGGACGGCGAAAAAAATCTCGCGCCCTCATCCTTCATGCGGGAAAACATGCAGGCCCGCGACCGGAGCGCCCGCATCCTCGCCGCGCTCGCCGCGTCCTTCGGGGGCGTCTTCACGTGCAACGCGAACAAGACCGAATTCACCATCGGCTACGCCACCCTCTACGGCGACATGGCCGGCGCCCTCGCCGCGACCGCCGACCTGTGGAAGCACCAGGTCTACCAGACGGGCCGCGCGCTGAACGAATGGTTCGGCGAAGCGGTCATCCCCGAAGGCACCTTCGCCATCCGACCCAGCGCGGAGCTCTCCGACGCGCAGGCCGTGGACAAGGGACTCGGCGATCCCCTCGTGTACGACTACCACGACTACCTCTTCCGCGCCTTTGTCGAACCGTGGGAGCGGAAGACCCCGGAAGACATCCTCCGGTGGTATGCCGACGGGACCCTCGAGCAGAATATCGGCACGCCCCTTGCGGTGCGCGATCTTTTCCCCGACGCGGCCTCCTTCATCGCCGATCTGGAAAAATGGTGGAAACTCTTCGCGGGCTTCGCCGTGGCGAAACGCATCCAGTCCCCGCCGCTCATCGCCGTCTCCCGCCGCCCCTACGGCTACGACCTGCGCGAATCCCAGCTCGCCCCCTACTTCACCGACGCCTACCTCGCGCTGAAAGAAAAGCTCCTCTCCCCCGCCCGCTGAAAAACGGGCAAACGAAAAGACAGGCCTCCGAAAAGGTCTGTCTTCTTTTTGTGTCAGTCTTCCTTGAAATACGGCTTGAACGACGTCTGATGAGCCGGGCGGCGCGGCGCGCCGGTCTCTCCGCCGCGGCTGCGGCTCCCGCGGCGCGGGCCGCTTCTCCGTCCATCCCGGCGGGACTGGCCGCCTTCGCCGTCTTCTCCGCGCGCTTCCCGGCGCGGGCGGTCCCCGCCGCGGCGCATGCGCCGGCCGTCGCCGCTCCGGCGCTTCCGGAACTGGGGCTTCTCCTCGGTGATGCGCACGGGCGTCACGTCGGGCTGCTTCGTGAGCAGCTTGATCGCCGCCGCCACGAGAGAGATGGAGTCGTAATCATTGAGGAGCTCCTCCGCCGTCTCGCGGTACGTCTCGAGCCCCTCGCCGCCCGCGGCCGCGCGCAGGCTCTCGATGGCCTCGCGCTGGTTGCCCTCGATGACGTCCGAGAGCGTCGGCACGGCGCGGCGCTTGATGCGCCGGCGGATGAGCCGCTCGATGTCGTGGAGCTGCCCCATCTCGCGGGAAATGACGAACGTGGTCGCCATGCCCGTGCGGCCGGCCCGGCCCGTGCGGCCCACGCGGTGCACGTAGCTCTCCGGGTCCTGCGGCATGTCGAAATTGTACACGTGCGTCACGCCGCTGATGTCCAGCCCGCGGGCCGCCACGTCCGTCGCCACGAGGATATCGATGGTATTTTCCTTGAACTGGCGGATGACCGAGTCGCGCTTCGCCTGCGACAGGTCGCCATGGATGCCCTCCGCCGCGTAGCCGCGCTTCTTCAGCGCCTCCGTCACCTCGTCGGCGCGGCGCTTCGTGCGGACGAAGACGATGGCCAGATCCGGCTCCTGCATGTCCAGCAGGCGGCACAGCGCGTCGAATTTCTGGCGGTCCGGCAGCTCGATGTACTCCTGCTCGATCAGGTCGATGGTGACCGTTGCCGCCTTGATCTGCACGTGCTCCGGCTCTTTCAGGAACGTGTCCGCCAACTCCTGGATGGGGCCGGGCATCGTCGCAGAGAAGAGCATGGTCTGCCGCTCCTCCGGCATCGCGGAGAGGATCGTGCGGATGTCGTCGATGAAGCCCATGTCCATCATTTCATCCGCCTCGTCCAGCACGAGCACCTGCACGTGGGACAGGTCGATGGAGCCGCGCTTCATGTGGTCCATGAGCCGGCCCGGCGTGGCGACGATCACCTGCGGATGCTGGCGCAGCGCGCGGAACTGGCGGTTGATGTCCTGCCCGCCGTAAATCGGCACGGCGTGGATGGGCAGGAACTCCGCCAGATGATTGATCTCCTCGGCGGACTGCACCGCGAGCTCCCGCGTGGGCGAGAGCACCACCGCCTGCGGGGCGGGACGGGACATGTCGATGCGCTGAAGAATCGGGATGCCGAAAGCCGCCGTCTTCCCCGTGCCCGTCTGCGCCTGCCCGATGAGGTCCCGGCCGGCGAGCGCCGCGGGGATGGCCGCCTTCTGGATCGGCGTGGGCTCCTCGAAGCCCATGTCCTCCACCGCTTTCAAAATCTGCGGCACAATGCCCAGTTCTTCAAATGTTTCGTACATACGATGCCTCCATTCCAGATTCCGCCGAAGGAAAAGACGCGGAACTCCGCGCCCCCGATTCGGACAATAATTCAGCTTATTATAGCATGGCCCTTCCCCCGAAGAAAAGCGCCCCGCCGAAATCCATGCAAAAAGAGGAGCGCCGCCGCTCCCCTTTCTCTTTTATTTGCCTTCCGGATAGATCTCCGCTTCCGAGAAAAGCGCCGCCTCGCCGCCGAGGAAGACCTTGTCTCCCTCCACGCGGCCGTACACCGCGCCGCCCCGGGCCGACGCCTGCCAGCCGAGAAGCTCCGTCTTCCCGAGCGCCTTCGCCCAGTACGGGAAAATGTGGCAGTGGCCGGAGCCGCACACCGGGTCCTCCGGCACGGCGAGCTTCGGCGCGAAGGACCGGGACACGCAGTCATAGTCCTTCCCCGCGGCGGTGATGTGGAGCAGGAGCCCCGGCAGGGCCGCCACCTTCTCCTGATCCGGCGCGGCGTTCCGCACGAAATCCTCGCTGTCCATCACGCAGAGCAGGTCCCGCGCCATGTACGCCGCGAGCGGCCGCGCGCCGATGGCCGCTTCCATCTCGTCCGTCACCGGCACCTCCTTCAGGTCGTACGCGGGGAATTCCATCTCGTAGCGCCCGTCCTTCTTCGTCACCGTGAGCACGCCGCTCATGGTCGAGAAAGACACCGCGTCCGCCTCTGGTTCATAGAAACGAAGGATCGCATACGCCGTGCCCAGCGTCGCATGGCCGCACAGGTCGATCTCGCCGCCCGGCGTGAACCACCGCAGGCCGTACCGGTCTCCCTGCTTCACCGCGAAAGCCGTCTCCGAAAGCTGATTCTCGATGGCGATCTTCTGCATCACCTCGTCCGGCAGCCACGCGTCCATGACGCACACCGCCGCAGGATTCCCGCGGAAAACCTCTTTCGTGAAGGCGTCCACCACATACTGTTTCATCTTTCATTCCCCGCTTTCTTTCGATTTTTCTGCATTGTATCACGGGACAATCCTAGGCGGCAAGGCTGCGCCCTTTATGGAAACCCATGCAGGGCGGGCCAGCATCACGATGAAAAATTTTTCTGCGCAGGCGGGGCGTTTTTTCCTTGCAGCACGTACGTTTCACATATACCGGAGCGGACCCACATAGGCAAAAATGCTTTTTTGCACAGGCAATACAAACTCGCATAGAGCGACCGTATGTGCTGACTCATGTACGAATTTTTCCATTTGGGGAATGGGATTCCATGGTCCCCGACATTCTTTCCGGCCGCCCGGAAAGAGTGTCGGCCAAGAAAGGGGGCGCCGCCGCGCGTCTCCAGCCTAAAATTTTTTGTTTCCGCCTAAGTCCGCGCAACTCGCTCGCTATGCTCGCTCAAACACGGCGCGGCCTCTTCACGGCGGGAACGAAAAATTTTCCCCTGCGGGGTCGGCCTCCGACGGAACGGGCGGGGAAGCTGCACCAGTGCTGAACCTGTATCGTGCATGAGACGCAAACTTCATTTTCGACACGGACGTTTCGCAAACATCGGAGCAGTTCCACATATTCATGAAACCCCGCAATATAAAGCCTCGCAAAAAAGAGACCCCGAGAGGTCTCTTTTTTCGTGTTCATCCTCAGAATGCTCGGTTCAGTCCGATGTTCACCTGATACGTGTCTTCGTTGTCATTCCCGAAGCTGTGTTCCACGTCGAGGAAGAGGTAGCTGTCTTCTCCCATCTTGTGCGAGAACCCGAAGCCCACGTCGTACCACGTACCTTCGTTCTCATACGTCGTGGAGAGCGTCCCTGTCGCGTCCATGGCACGGATGCTCTGGTCGCCCAGGAATTCGTGCAGGATGTCTGCCTTGAAGTACACCGTGTTCCCTTCGCTCGTGTCGCGCCCGAGACGGAAGCCCGCGCGGCCAATCAGGCTGTCGATCCCGTCGAGCTCTACTTTCGTCCCCTGGCTCGTGGTGTAGTCCGCGCTCGTCACATAGGCGTACTGCGCCTGCACCTGCGGTTCGAAGTACCATTCGTTCCCGATGTCTTTCTTCCGCCCGTACTCCGCGCTCACGCTCCATACGTCGTTGTCGTAGTCGCCGCTGATCTTTTCACCTGTGGTGCGGCCGTAGATGTCGAAGTCATTGGAGAGGCGGCCGTATTTCACCACGTAGTCAGAGTAGTGGCCCTTGTCGCCGAGCCACGTGTCGTAGAGCCACACGCCGGCTCTGCGCACGTCGCCGTCGCCCGCCACGTTCTGATAGTCCGCCGTGCCGCGCATGTAGTCGAAGGCCACGCCTTGCCGGTGTTCGCCGTCTTTCTGTCCTTTCGCGTGCCAGTCGTAGCCGAGCTCGAACATGGTGTTCATGCTGCGGAAGGCGTCGTCTTTGCCGATACGGTCATGACGCATCCGCACCCACAGGCCGTCGTCCCCGTCGATGTACCGCGCCTCGCCCATGCGCTTGTTCAGCCGGTCCATGTACACGGCATTGGAGTAGTTTACTTTGGACATGGCGATGACCGTCTTGCCTGCGTCGGACAGTTCGTCTTCCGCTTTTTCTCTCGTCAGGTACCAGTTGGTGCTGCCGTCCCCGTAAATGGTATCCACATATTCGTCGCCGGGCTTTGCATTGGAGAACGCTTCGCCGTTGTACTCTGCATTTTCTTTATGATTGGCTTCCACATACTTTTCATTGCCGATGGTGAGCGCCATATCGTTCAGCCCGGTATCGCGCACCATCACTTTGCTGCTGCCGTTGTCATAGCCGCCCTCTCCGCGGTACTCGCCCGTAAAGGAGAGCTTATCCGTCTTGACCGTAGCGAAGCGCAGCTTGTCGCCGTCCTGCATATTCTCCACGCCGGTGAGCGAATTCAGGAATACGGTCTGCTGGCCGGAGGAATTTTCCGTATCATAAATGTACAGCATGTCGCTGATATTATGCTGATTCCAGTTCAGGTCCATCACGAAGGTGTGATTGCCGTTCAGCGTGCCGATGTGAACCGCATGAGACGTGCTCGATTCGTCGCCCAGCGTGTTCCGCATGTCGATGATGCCGCCGTCGCCGCCGAGCTTCGTCACCCAGCTCTGGCCCATCACGTCCCACGTCGCAGCCTGTCCGAGCGTCACATCGACAGTGCCGTTCATCTGGATGGGATTCGTCCCTTCTTCCACAGGCTTGCTGAAAATAGACTTGTACAAATCAGTGTGCGTCTTCCGCCACTCTTCGCTGGCTGCGTCCTGATAATCATCCGCGCGGCCTGCCCAGTAGCTGCCCGCGCCCAGATCGAGCGTCACCTGCCCGCCATTTGCCGCAAGCACATTGCCCCGGAGCGTCATGGCCGGTACCTCCGCCATGGTGCTGACGCCGGCATCGCCTGCCTTCTCCGTGACGGAAATCTCACCGCCATACCCGGCGACGATATCCCCGGTGACAGCGCTCCCCGCGCCGTAATTGAGGGAAATGGACGACACGTTATTTTCGCCCATAAGCGCATGGTCAAAAATAATGTTTTTGTTCTCATCCATCACGGCTTTGCTCTCGTCGAGAGTCCCCGCAAGGAGAGAAGCGCTCTTGTTATTCGCCTGATAGCCCTTGGCATTATTGTCTTCCCATGCGCCGGCGGTGATGATACTTGTGCCGTCGATGGCAATGCTTCCGCCTTCTGTGGCAAAAACAGCTCTTTCACTGTCTGCCTCTTCCGCCTGCACATTGCCTTGACTGATAATCCGATTTATACCACCATTCGCCGTAATCTGAATCTGTGATGAATCCCCTTCTGATTCTATTTCATTTTTCATGCCGCCTACGGCACGGATTGCATAATGATATGCCCCATCGCTATAAGCAGGTCCAACAGGGCCATTATAAACATCAGAAATTGTGGCCGTTTCGATATAATTATCAGTCCCTATTAACTCAATATGACCATTTGCCTTTGCTGTCACTGAACCATACAGTATATTAGAAGCCACAGCGGAAAGTGCAATATTGCCAGTCCGCACATTTTCCCCACTTCCTCCGGATGCATTCGTTTGTCCTTCTGCATAAAGGGCATCCATCTTATAGTATGCCGCTCCGTCCGGGTCGCTTTGTATAATATTACTTCCCAAAGATGCTGATTCTTGTCCAGTTGGATCAGTTCCCGCTTTCGCGGTTAATGTTATTTCCCCTCCCGTTGACTTTATAATACTATTTTTTGGATCTCCCTGTGCATATGCTTCACTCGTACCGGCAATCTCATTATTTCCCTTTTCCGCAGACAAGTTAATCTCATAACCATCAGATGCAGAAATAGCGGAATACTGTCCTTCCGTAATGACCTTGTTATTACCATCCGTGGCAATGACCTGTACCCCCTGCTCTTTCTGGTCAGGATTTTGGTTCATTATCGTTGCACTACCTGCAATACCACCTGTCCAGTGCCCGATAATTTCGTTACTTTTCGCTTTCAATTTTACATGTGCGCTTTGTGCGGCAATAGCACCATATCCAAACCCTGAATTATCCGTCGCTTCTATATGATTAATTCCGTTCTCAGCTGTTAGAAATACACTTCCATTAACCAACTCCATAGCCGCTCTCTGAGATATTAAATAATTGCTTTCTGTCTCAGAAGTAATATTAACAGTTGCCAATCCGCTGGTTGCGAAAATTTTTATGCCTTTAGTCGTACTGGTAATGGAATTATCTTTATTTCCTGTGCCTGTAATTGTTACTGTATTTGACAATGTACCCAATCCACCTTGATAAAGCCTAATGGCACTCGAATCAATTTCACTTTTTTCAATGTCTCCGTCCACCGTGAGGTTGATAGAATTTCCTGTTAATTGAATGCTATTTTGAACATTTGCATTTGTACTTGAAAGATTCTCAGAATAAATCCCGTTTGCCTGTTCCCCATTCCCTGTTACCGTAACGGTTACATCCCCACTTGTAGAAATTGTAGTGGATGCACCTTGACGACCGGCAATTCCATATACTGCGCCTTTGTTAACAGTTGAACTATTCATATCCTTTTTTACAGATAAAGTAAATTTATTAGTATCAATTTCTACTGTGCTGTTATTTTCAGCAAAAATGCCATAGGAATCTGTATCATGCGCTGTAACGTCAATGCTCATATTATCTACGTCCGTCTTGTCAACGACATAACTGCCGCCGTCAGTCACATGGATACCACTGGTATTATTCAGATTGGTCGAAGTTGCGTCATTGACAATAATCGTAGTATCCCCTTTCATGGTCGCCTTGCTGTCTTCACCGGAAACATACACACCGTTATTAACGCCGCTGACACGGTTTATACCAGCGTCCAACGACACATTCCCGCCTTTTCCAACCTGAATCCCGTTATTTCCTGCAGTAATGGTATTAGTCTGCGCCGACAGAGTGATGGTGCCGCTACCTTCATGATGAATGCCGTTATTGCCCGCAGCAATAATATTACCCACACCAGCAGATACGGTAATCTCACCCTGACTTCCAGCAGTTGTGCGGATCCCATCATCATTGACAGTAAATTTATTATTACCACCTGCGTCCAGTGTGATTTCTGTCTGGCCTTTTCCTTCCAGATGAATCCCATCCTGACCGGCTTCCATTGTCTCACCTTTGGCATCGATGACATTGTCCTGTGCCGCCTTCAATGCGATAGAAATCTTTTCACTGTCTGAATTCTTAGTAGTTATGCCATTTCCTTCTCCACCAAATGAAATTGTATTATTTGCGGACGAATTCAATTCAATGGTACCAGCTCCGTTTTGCGCGTGAATCCCACTGCCCGCCGAATCCAAGGTAATGGAATGTTCTTCTTCTGTTTTGATATGGATATTTACAGCACCATTTTCTGGTTCAATAGAGGCTTTCTTTGGGTCTGTGTTTTCAAACGTAACATCTTCCGTAAAAGGTTTACCATCATTATTATAGGAACCGGTAATTTGGCCAAGTTCCTCTGCCATACCATTGGTGCATACGACGGCGCTCATAGCAAGGGCCATAAGAATCTGTTTCGTGAGTAATTTCTTTTTCATCGGGTACTTCCTTTCTTTATTTCATAGATTCAGAATCGGTATAAATCTGCTAGGGTGACGGTCCGCGGCGGCGGATTGTCCGTTTGCTTTGGCTCCGGCCGGGCGGACGGTTTCGAGTGCTTCCAGTAAAGCCGCTCGCAGTGGGACGAGCAGAATTTCTTCCGGCGGTCATCCGGGCTCGTCACGCGCACCACGCGGCCGCACCGCGCGCAGAGGAAGGTGCGCAGGACCGGGCCGTCTCCCTCGTCCTCTTCCCGTCTCGGGTGCCGCCGGTACGCGAGGCGGCGGCACGCTTCCGAGCAGTAGCGCTGGTTCCGGCGGTCCGCGGTGAAAGGTTTCCCGCACTGGGCGCAGACTTTTTTCAGTTCCATATGGGCCCGCAGGCTCCGCCCGCCGGGAATTGGGCACGCAAAAAAGGCCGCGTCAAAAGCAGCCTTCGTCTATCTGTGCCGGAGCACACGAAGCCCCGGGTATTTCTTTCGTCAGCGATCCCGGTCAGGGCCGGGTCGTCATAAGCTTTCGCACCCCCCCCCGTATGGGCTTTAAGAGCATCAAAAATTTCCTTTCGCAGTCACGGCGGACGGAGCGCATGCAGTTCACCTCCTTTGCATAGTGTGTTTTTCATTGTATTTCTACCCTGTCTTCAAGTCAATATCCATAATGAAAAATTTCGCATTATAAACAAATCATATCACCCCTGTAACAGGAAAGCAGGCATGAAAAAAGACCGGCTTCCCGGTCTTCTCTTTCTCTGCTCACAGGCGGGCTTTCACCGCGGCGGTGATGTCGCCGTCGGCGGCGCCGTAGAGGACGCTCCGCGCGCGGACGACGGTGTCGTAGCCTTCTTCCCGGGCCACTTCGGCAATGACGGCGAGCACCTTATTGTACGAGGCGGTCAGCTCGTCCCGCTCGGCGGCGCGGGCCTTGTCCCGATATTCCTGCAGGAGGGCCGCGAGGGCTTCTCCGGTGAGGCCTTCGGATTTCTGGTCGAATTCGCGCTCGAGCTGGGCCCGCCGCTCTCCGGCGGCGCGGGCGGCGGCCTGCCACTCCGCGTTGTCCGTGAAGAGGACGCGCATATCCACGGTGGCGACGGCGGCGTCTGCCGGGCCGGCGGCCATGAGCGCCGCGGCGGCGAAAACAGCGGCGGCAAGGTGTCTGTATGTCATGGGAATCTCCTTTCCGGGCGGGGCCCGCCCACTTGCCCGCGCGGGGCGTATCGTTTCTTCCATCGTGCGCTTTTTTTCGCGCGGTGTCAACGGGACGGTATGGTATACTGGACATATCCCACGGATTTTCAGAAAGGATTTCTATGAAACAGTATCAGTCTGTGCTTTTTGATCTGGACGGCACGATCTCCCGGTCCGCGCCGGGCATCATCCGCTCGCTCCGGTACGGCCTCGCGGGCGTGGGCATCGACGAGCCGGAGGACGCGGCGCTCACGCGGTTCATCGGGCCGCCGCTCAATGTGGAGCTCCGCGCGGCGTACGGCCTCCCGCCGGAAGCGATCGAGCGGGTGATCTCCCGCTTCCGCGACCGCTACGAGTCGGAGGGCATCTTCGAGTGCGAGCTGTACCCGGGCATCGCGGAGCTGATCCGGTCGTGCGCCGCGGCGGGATGCCGCCTCGCGGTGGCGTCGAGCAAGCCGGAGCCCCACGTGCGGCGGCTCATGGCGCATTTCGGCCTCGCGCCGTGCTTCGCGGTCATCAGCGGGAGCCGCATCGAAGACGAGCTGGACAACAGGACCGGCGCGGACAACAAGGACCGGGTCATCGCGAAGACGCTCGCCCTTCTCGGCGAAGGCGCGCGGCCGGCGCTGATGGTGGGCGACACGAAGTACGACATCCTCGGCGCGCACCACAACGGGCTCGACGCGGCCGCGGTGACGTACGGCTACGGCACGCGGGCGGACCTCACGGCGGCCGGGCCGGATTTCATCGCGGACTCGCCGGCGGACCTGGCCCGTCTCCTCCTCCCGCAGGCATGAAAAAAGCCCGTACCCGAAATGGTACGAGCTCTTTTTTTATTGACCGAAATCGAAGCCCGCGGCGCAGAGGACGGCTTCCGCTTCGGCGAGGCTATTTATGAAATGGAGGCCCGCCCGGTCGTCCGCCGAGAGGAAGCCGTTCCGCTCCATGGCGGCGAAGTACGCGTCGAGGAGGTCATAGCAGCCGTCCACGCTGTACACGAGGACGGGCTTCGCGTGGCGGCGGAGGCGGTAGAGAGAGTAGGTCTCGGCGATTTCCTCGAGGGTCCCCGGCCCGCCGGGCAGCGCGAGGAAGGCGTCTCCCATGGCGATCATCTTTTCTTTCCGCTCGGCCATGGTCTCCACGGTGATCATGGCCGTGAGGCCGGTGTGGGCTTCTTCCCGCGTCTTCAGGAAGGACGGAATGACGCCCACCGCTTCCCCGCCCGCGGCGAGGAGCGCGTCGGCGCAGGCCCCCATGAGGCCGGTGCGGCCGCCGCCGTAGATCATGCGGATGTGACGGCGCGCCAGCCAGCGGCCGGTTTCTTCCGCGGCCCGGCGGAACGCGGGATCGCGGCCGGGATTGGCCCCGCAGTACACGGTGAGCTGTTTCATACAGTGCTCCTTTCTGTTTCCATGACGAGATTCTCAAGTCTGACGCCGCGGCGCGCCACGGTCTGCCGCCGCACGATCTGCCAGTCCCGGGCGAGGAAGAAGGACCGCGCCGTGAGGGAGGCTTCCGTGCGGAGACGCCGCGTCCCCGCCGCATGGACGAGCGCCGCGAGGAGCGCCGTCCCGATGCCTTCGCCCTGCCGGGCCGCGTGGACGAAGAGGCGGTCCACGTACCCGTCCGGCCGGACGTCTCCGAAGCCGAGGAGTGCGCCTTCCTCTTCCGCAGCAAAGGCCGGGTGCCCCGCAAAGGACGCGGTCCACGCGGCTTCGTCCTCCGCGCCGGCCGCCCAGGCCCGGCAGGCGGCCTCGTTATAATCTTTCCGGTTCACGGCGAGGACGGTCTCCCGGAAAAGCCGCGCCGCGGCGGGGCCGTCTTCCGGGCGGAAAGGCCGGATGTGCATGGCGGTTCCTCCTCTCTCCGGGCAAAGAAAAAGATACGGGACGGCCCGTATCCTTGCTTTCACGCTCTCCGGTCGTAGACCTGGATGCCCAGCTTCCGCTGGAATTCCCGGAGCGTGCCGTTCCGGGAGAGGACGGTGAGCAGGGCGAAGGCGATGGAGCCGCCGATGAGGGTGCCGCAGATGAAGCTGGGCACGTAGTACATCCACGAGAGGCCGGTGCGGCCGTAGAGAAATTCCATCACCGGATAAGAGGCGACGGCCCCGATGATGCCGGTGCCGATGACCTCGCCGATGACGGCGGCGAGGATGCGCCCCCGGGACGCGCGGTACAGCAGGCCCGACAGGACGGCCCCGAAGACCGCGCCGGTGAGCGCCAGCGGCGGGATGCCCATGAGGGTCATGCGGATGATGCCGATAAGCGTCGCGCAGAGCAGGGCGTACCACGGCCCCATGAGGACGGCGCACACGATATTGATGAGGTGCGCCATGGGGCACATGCCCTCGATGCGCAGGATCGGCGAGATGACGACGCCCAGCCCGATGAGCATGGCCAGCAGGACGAGCCGCCTGATTTTCTGATCTTTTTCCATGAGTTTCTTCACTCCTCCGCGAAATCTCCGGCCGCCGCGGCCTGTGTGGAGCGTGAAGCCTTCCGGGCTCCGGGTGCCGTGCACAGCGCCATGGCAAGACGCCGGTCGGTCGGCACTCCAAAGTGCCCTCTCACCCCGAAACACGGGTTCCCTCGCTATGCAACCACCTGCGATCCAGGGCGCTCCCCCTCGATCGGACCCAATTCTATCGGCTCCAGTATAGCAAAAACAGGCGCGATGTCAAATGAAGGCGGCGCAAAGGAAAAGGCACGGGGACATGCCCTGTGCCTTTTGCGATCTGACGCCTCAGAAGGACTCGCGGTCTTTCACTTTCAGCAGGATGCCTGCCATCTGCTTCACCCGGAGGAAGAAGCTCTCCACGTCCGCCCATTCTTCGACGGTATGGTTCCGCGCGCCTTCCACGCCGGTGGCGCAGAGGGTCGGCACGCCCGCCGCGGTGGTGTACGCCGCGTCGCTGCCGCCGCCGCAGAGCCGCGCTTCCGGCCGGGGGAAGCCGCTCTCCGCCGCCACTTCCTGCGCCACTTCGAGGAGCTTCATGTTCCCTTCGAGGCGGGGCATGACGGCGAAGCCGAAGCTGTCCGTGAGCTTCGTCACGGTGTCCGGCACCCAGGTCTTCGCGCACACGTCGGCCACTTTCTGCCGGAGGACGGGCAGGTCTTCCGGATGGGTGTAGCGGAAGTCGCACTCCACCTTGCAGTACGCCGGCGCGGCGTTCGCCACGGTGCCTCCTTCGATGGTGCCCACGTTCACGTTGTACGCCTTCGAGAAGTCGGTGAGCTTCTCGATCTCGATGATCTTATGCGCCATCTCGAGGATCGCGCTGCGGCCGTTCTCGGGGTCGTTGCCCACGTGGCAGCCGCGGCCGAAGACTTCGACGAAGAAGCGCCAGCATCCCTTGCGCTGCACCACGAGGCTGTTGTCCGTGAAGCCGGTCTCGAAATTGAACGCGCACTTCGCGCCCTTGGCTTCTTTCTCGATGAGCTGCGGCGCGTCGGAGAAGCAGTGCGCCGGCTCTTCGTCCGCCACGAGGATGACTTTCACCGGGAAATCGCTGACGCCCGCCGCGTCGAGCGCGCGGAGCGCGGAGAGAAGGATGGCCACGCCGCCCTTCATGTCCAGCACGCCCGGCCCGTAGGCTTTGCCGTCCCTGATGGTGAATGGACGGCGCTCGGGTTCGCCCCGGAAGAAGACTGTGTCCATGTGGCCCATAAGGATGATGTAGGGCTTCGTCATGTCGCCCCGCTCGGCGATGATGGTGTCCCCGCATTTCTCGTAGGACACGCGGCGGATGGAGAAGCCCAGGTCTTCGAGGATGCCCGCGCAGAGGTTTCCCATGGCCATGCCGCCTTCCTTGACGCCGATGCCGGAGTCGATGGTGACCATCTCTTTCCAGAGATCGATCATGTCATTTCTGTGGGCGTCCACCCACTGATACGCTGTATCTCTTGCTTCCATAGCTGCCTCCTCAGAGTTTCATGAGCAGCGCCGCGGAGAGCTTCGCCCGCTCGGTGAGAGAGCTTTCTTCCGCCCATTCGCGCACGGTGTGATTGTACTGGCCCTTGACGCCCATGGCGCAGAGGGTGGGCACGCCTTCGGCGGTGACGTAGGCGGAGTCGCTGCCGCCGCCCACGGCGATGGCCTTCATGGCCGGCAGGCCCGCTTCGGCTGCGACGGCCTGCGCCTTCTCGAAGAGCGCTTCCGAGGAAGCGAGGCGCTCCATGGCGCCCATCTTCACTTCGCAGCGGCAGGCGGTGGTGACGCCGTCGATGTACGTTTCATCGGTGATTTCCTTAAAGGCCTTTTCCACGCGCTCGATGCCCGCCATGGTCTTGAAGCGCACGTCCACCCGGCACCAGGCGTTCTCCGGGATGGCGTTCGGCACGGTGCCGCCGGAGATGACGCCCACATTGACGGTGGTGCCTTCGGCGAAATCGGTGAGCGCTTCCATCTCGAGGGCCTTGTGGCAGAGCTCCTTCACGGCGCTCCGGCCGTCTTCCGGATTGTTCCCCGCGTGGGCTCCCACGCCGTGGAAATCGAAGCGGTACTGCGCGCAGCCCTTGCGCTCGAGGACGATGCCGTCGTCGATGAAGCCGGTCTCATAGTTGAAGGCCATGCATGCGCCCTTCGCCTCTTTCCGGTAGTCCGACGCCGCGTCCGACCAGCCGTGACCCACTTCTTCGTCCCCGGCGAGAATGATCTTCAGCGGGTACCGGTCCCAGCCCGCCTCGAGGAGGGTCTTCACCGCATAGAGCATGACGGTGATGCCGCCTTTCATGTCCAGCACGCCCGGGCCGGTGACGCGGCCGTCCTTCACGGTGAAGGGGCGCTCCGCCGCGGTGCCGTCCGCGAAGACCGTGTCCATGTGGCCGGTGAGGATGACGAAAGGCTTCGTCATGTCGCCGTACTCGGCGACGAGCATGTTGCCCGCCTGTTCATATTTGTGGAAGCGGACTTTGAATCCCAGCGGTTCGAGGAAAGCTTTGATGTCCTGTCCCACCGCGTCGACGCCCGCTTTGTTGCCGGAGCCGCAGTCCCGGTCCACGAGGGAGCGCCAGGTCTCCATCATGGCCGGCTTCGCGCTGTCGATGGCCGCGAAAATATCCTGCATCGTCTTCATTTCGTGTACTCCCATTTCTCGACCGTATGCTGATCGACCACTTCCTGATTCAGATCGAAGCCCGTGCCCGGCAGATCCGGCACGCGGATCATGGCATGGCTGTCGATGTAGGTGGACGGCGTGACGATGTCCACCGCGTAGTAGCGGTCGCTGCCGGGGATGTCGTTCGGATAGCGGTAGTACGGAAGCGTCGCCACGGCGAGATTGTGGCCGCGCGCCACGCCGTCGTCCACCATGCCGCCGCACCAGCAGTACACGCCGTGCTCGCCGGCATACTGCTGGATGCGCCGCGCTTCGGTGAGGCCGCCCACGCGGGCGACTTTGATATTGATGATCCTGCAGCTTCCGAGCTCGATGGCGCGCCGCGCGTCGTCCACGGAGTCGATGCTCTCGTCGAGGCAGATCGGCGTCTTGATGGCCGCCTGGAGATGGCGGTGGTCCACGATGTCGTCCGAAGCGAGCGGCTGCTCGATCATGAGGAGATTCAGGTCGTCCATTTCCCTGAAGAGATTGATGTCGTCCAGGGTATAGGCGGAGTTCGCGTCCGCCATGAGCAGGATGTCGCCGAATTCTTTCCGCACCGCGCTGAGGTAGTTGATGTCCTTGCCCGGCTTGATCTTGCATTTCACGCGGCGGTAGCCCTGCTTCATGTACTGCTCGACCGTCTGGAGCAGCTTGTCCGGCGTCTCTTCGATGCCGAGGGACACGCCCGCTTCGATCTCATTCTTCACGCCGCCGAGAGCTTTGTATTCCGGCAGGCCCTGCTCTTTCGAGTACAATTCCCACAGCGCGCAGTCCACGGACGCGCGGGCCATGCGGTTCCGGCGGATCCAGCCGGTCTCGTCGAAGAAATGGACCGGGTCCTTGATGTCGCCCATGTCGAAAAGGGACGGGATGAGGTAATTCTGGATGACATAGAGCGCGCCGATGGTGGTCTCTTCGTTGTACCACGGGCGGAGGAACGCGGAGCACGCCCCGCGGCCCACATTGCCTTCGTCGTCCCAGAGCTCGATCAGGGAGAAATCTTTCTCGATGAGACCGAAGCTCGTGCGGAACGGCTTCTTGAAGTCCAGATGCATCCGGCGCAATACCACTTTGCTGATTTTCATGCTGCAGCCTCCTTACTGTGCAGGAAGAGCCGGCCCGATTCCCTCGCGGGAAGGGACCGGCTCTCCGGAAATGATTATGGAATGAATCAGGCCTGGACTTCCGGTCTCTTGCGGATGGACAGTGCGAATACGACGCACAGCGCGCCCATCGTCATGAGATAGTAGAAGACCGAGCCGAAAGAACCGCTCGAAGCGTAGAGGAAGCCCATGAAGGCCGGGGACAGGAAGCCCGCCACCTGACCGCCCATATTGACGAGGGCGGACGCGGAGCCGGAGATGGCGCCGGTGACGACTTTCAGCGTGAGGCCGACGGTGAGGGCCATGATGGTGGATTTGAAGAAATACACGCCGCACTGGAAGATGACGACCGTGGCGATGGTCTCCGCATTGTACATGAGGAAGAGGAAGAACGCCGTGCCGCCGCCGGAGAGGGCGATGAGGTATTTTTCTTTGTTGTCGAAATATTTATCCATGATCCAGCCGCAGGAGGCGCTGGAGATGAAGGACGCGATGAAGGGGATCGGCGTGAGGTAGCCGACCGCCTTGAGGTCGATGCCGCGCTCCGCGATGAGGTACGTGGGGACCCACGCGTCGAGCCCCTTATTGATGCAGGACACGCAGAACGCGCAGAGGATGAGTTTCCACACCAGCGGCATTTTCAGCAGCTGGAGGAAGTATTTCGACTGATTCTTCTTGTCGTCTTTCTTTTCTTCCGCCGGCTTGCGGGGCTTCACGAGGAAGACGTAGAGGAAGACGTATGCCAGGCCGATGAGCCCGAGCACCTGGAACATGCCGCGCCAGCCGAACCAGAGGATGAGCGGCACCACGACCACCGGAGCGAGGGCGCTGCCGATGTAGTTCGAGGAGAGGACGAATCCCGTGTATTTCGCGCGGACCTCGCGGGGGAAATATTCAGCCACTGCGCGGAAGCAGGAGCCCGCGTACGGCCCTTCGCAGAGACCGAAGACGAACCGCAGGAAGAGCAGCCCGGCGAGCGTCTGCGCGTGGCCGGTGGTGAAGGTGAAGACGGACCACAGGGCGAGCGCCACGCAGATGACGGTCTTCGACCCGAATTTATCCGAGAACCACCCGCCGGGGATCTGCATGATGGAATAGCCGATGAAGAAGACGCTGATGACGACGCCCATCTCCGTCGGGGCGAGATTGAAATCCTTCGACACGGACGGCAGAGCCAGCCCGATAGCCGAGCGGTCGATGTAGGAGATGCAGAACCCTACATAGAGAAAGAAGAAAACCACGTATCGGTTTTCCGTCTGAAATTTTTTCAGCCAGCTCACACTAAAACCTCCCATCTGCGCAGCGAGCCACAGGGACGCGCTCCTGCCGCCTCCCCGTGGCTCCCTTGCCTCGCAGGCCGCAGCCTGCTTTACATGAAATTGACTTATCTGTATCATAGAAGAAACAGGCTGTCCTGAATAGACCTTTATTCTGTCCAAAACCAGGTGATATCCATGAAAATCGGCCTCGTCGCCCCCGTGGAGATCGTGCCGGAGCTCCTGCGCTTCACCGCCCGGGAATTCCCGGACACGGAGTTCCTCCCCGTCGCCTACCGCACCATCCTGGAGATCCCCCATCTCCTGTCCGGCCAGCAGAACCGGGCGGACGCCTTCCTCTTCCTCGGGGAGACCGCGCGCCGCTACGCCGCGGAGACGGTCGCCCCGTCCGTGCCGTGGACCGCCATCCCCCGCTCGGCGTCGGCGCTGCTGCGCCTCCTCTTCCGCGCCGCCGTGGCCGGCCGGGCCATGCGCATCGCCACCGACTGGCCGCGGGAGGACGTGTACCGCCTCGCCTTCCACGAGATCGGCATCCCGCCGGAGTCGTATCAGGTGACGCTCCTCCCGGCCCGCGAATACAACGAGGAGCAGCTCGCCCTCGAGGCGGACCGCATGGCCGCGCTCGTCCGGTCCGGCGCCGCCGATTTCTGCGTCACCATCTTTTACCGCGTGCGGACGCTCCTCGAGGAGCGGGGCGTGCCGGCGTACGTCCTCCAGCCGTCCTTCGAGGACATCCGCGCGGGCATCGAACGGATCATCCTGTCGTACGAGCTCCACAGGAGCCGGGGCAGCGGTCTCGCGGCCATCGCGCTCCGCTTCACCGCGCCGGAGGAGCAGTTCCCCGCGGACCGCGGGTACGATCTGGGCGCGGCCCTCCTCGCGGCGGCCCGTCCGGTGTGGCAGTTCGCCCGGGACATCCGGGCGGCGTGCATCGAGCGGCCGCCTGCGGGGTACCTCCTCATCTCCACGCGGGCGC
Organism: Veillonellales bacterium; assembly: GCA_944390485.1. GTDB lineage: Bacteria > Bacillota > Negativicutes > Veillonellales > Dialisteraceae > UBA1822. The sequence goes on along the minus strand of CALXPQ010000003.1, from coordinate 135,482 downwards.
TCATCGAGGCGGCCACCAACCACTACCGGCAGATCCTCCTGCCCGCCCGCGTGCGCGGCGCGTCGCCCCTCACGGTCTCCATGGGCTTCGGCTTCGGCGCGTCCGCCGAGGAAGCGAAGCTCCACGCGGAGCGCGCCCTCGCCCGGGCGGTCCTCCGCGGAAGCGACCAGGCCTACCTCATCGGGCCGGGCTTCACCTCGCCCCTGCCCCTCTCGCGGGACGGCCGGTTCAAGCAGAAGGAGCCGGAGCACCCTGTGCAGGAGACGTTCCTGCCTCTCGCGGCGAAGACCGGTGTCTCCGTGCGCATCCTGACGCTCCTGTACCGCCTGTGCCGGGACACGGGCCGCACGCGCTTCACCTCGGCGGAGCTGGCCGACTTCACCGGCGTGACGCCCCGCACGATGAACCGCATCCTCCTGAAGCTCATCGACGGCGGCCTCGCGCGGGAGGCGGGCCGCCAGTACACCGCCCGCACGGGCCGGCCGAGCCGCCTCCTCGAGCTCCGCATCCGCGGCTGACCCGCGGTCTCCCACAAAAAAATCACGCTCCCCTGCGCGAAGCAGGACGGGCGTGATTTCTTTTTCATATGGCCTTACCGATAGATCCAGTGGCCGGCGGTCATGCGGTCCACCGCCTTTTCGTCCACCGTGTAACGGATGCCGTTCTCCTCGTCCGGGACGACGATAGTGCAGCGGTCCGTGATGTCCACCATGGGATCGGTGATGTCTTCCTCGAAGTACCGGCTCGCCGCGGCCACGTCGTGCGCGAGTTCCGTGAACCCCGGCAGGCTCGCGAAGGAAATGTTCTGCGCGCGGCCGATGCCGAGCTCCGTCATGCCGCCGCACCACACGGGCAGGCCGTGCTCGACGCACAGGTCGTGGATGCGCTTGCCTTCATAGAGGCCGCCGCAGCGGGACGACTTGATGTTGATGACCTTGCAGCTCCCGAGGCGGATGGCCGCTTCCGCCGCTTCGTAGGACACGATGCTCTCGTCGAGGCAGATCGGCGTCTCGATGGCCTTCTGGAGCGCGGCATGGTCCACGATGTCCTCCTCGCCGAGGGGCTGCTCGATGTACTGGAGATGGTACTCGTCCATGGCGCGGAAGAGGTCGATGTCGTCCAGCGTGTAGGCGGAGTTCGCGTCCACGGTGAGCGTGATGTCGCCGAATTCCTTCCGGATGGCACGGATGACTTCGATGTCCTTCCCCGGATGGATCTTGATCTTCGTGCGGTGGTAGCCCAGCTCCAGATAATGCTCGATCTCATGGAAGAGCACGTTGATGTCCTTCTCGATGCCGAGGGACACGCCCACCTTGATCTCCTTCTGCGTGCCGCCGAGGAGCGTCTTCAGTGATTTCCCCGTGCGCTGGGTCATGAGGTCCCACAGGGCGTTTTCCACCGCCGCTTTCGCGAGGCGGTTGCCCCGGATGTAGGCGAAGCTCTTCATGAACGCTTCGGGGCTCTCCACCTCCTGATGCAGGATGCGGGGGATGATGATGTCGCCCAGCACGTGCAGCACCGTGCCGTTGTCCTCCGGATTGTAGAAGGGGCCGTAGAAGGCTTTGCATTCGCCCCAGCCCACGAGCCCTTCGGAATAGATCTTCACGAGCAGCGCGTCCCGGTTCTCGAAGCGGGTGAAGCTCGTCTGGAAAGGATGCCGGAAAGGATTCAGCACCCGGATGATATCTACGCGGTCAATTCTCATAGCGCACCTCCATGGCAAACCAATATGAAATCATTATAACAAAAAAGAAACGCCGCTGCAGAGCGCTGCGTTTCTCCGGGACCGTCCGGTCATTCCGCTTCCGGATGGCGGCGGTGGTGCCACACGAGGTAGAATCGGACGATGTTCGCGCCGATGAATTTCACCACGATGATGAGACCGATGATGATCCCCACCGGGAGGAGCGTGATCGGCAGGAGCGCCGCGCCGGAGCCGATGGTGTTGTTGATCGTGGCGGAACCCGCGTACTGGTACGCCGCGAAGATGGTGCGGTGGTCGTCGGTGATGAGCTTCTCGTCGGCCATGTTCTTCGTCATGAAGGCCCCCACGTCGGACGAGGTGAAGCTCGACACGAAGGCGAGGCCCACCACGCCGGGCACGCCGAGGAGCACCCGGAAGAACGGCTGGAACAGTTTCCCCGCCGCGGTGAGCGCGCCCAGATGCTGACACACTTCGATGAGCCCCTGGGCGATCATCGTGGTGGGCGCCATGGTGAGCGCCAGGACGAACGCCTCCCGCGCGCCGGAGCCGCCCGTGCCCTGCAGGCTCACCTTCGCCCCTTCGGCGTGGCCGAACTGGCCGAGGAGCGCCGTCAGGTCGAAAGCGCGGAGGAAGCTGTCCGAGTGCGCGAAGACGCCGGAGAAGCACACCACGAGGAACAGGAGCGACAGCCAGCCTTTCCACGTGACCTTCTGCTCATGGAGCTCTTTCACATTCTGATGTTCGATATTCTGACTCATGGCAGCCTCCTTACAGATACAGCGCGAGCACGAAGCGCGTGAGGTACATGACGATCACCGCGTCGATGATGGGCGTCGCCAGCAGGACCGGATAATAGAGGGGCCGCACTTTGCACACCAGCACGATGCGCGCGAAGTGGCCCACGAGCGTCCCCATGGTGATGCACGCCGGGAAGAGGATCGTCGCCTCCTCCGCGGTGAGCACGCCCGCCGCGTACATGGACGCCGCCGTGGCCGCGCCCGCCGCCTTCGCGAAGAACGCCGCGAGGAGCACCACCGACGCCTCGCCGGGCAGCCCGAAGAGGCCCATCACCGGCCCCAGCGCCTGCCCGATGAGCGGCATGAGCCCCGACAGCTGCAGAAAAGTGATGATCACGTAAGCCATGACCATGGCCGGCGCGATGAGTTCCACCGTGATATAAAAGCCCTTCTTCGCCCCGAGCATGAAGTATTCGGGGATTGACAATGTTTTTTCTTCTTTGACGTCTCCCATACAACCATCCTCCTTCTGTCGTTTCCGCCATTATAGCAGAAATCCTTTCTCTGTCCACCGCCGCCTGCAGCAACCGCGCAAAAAGGAGCCCGGTGCGTGCCGGACTCCTTTCCGTTCCTGTATGCAGTTATTCTTTCGGCGCTTCCGCTCCGGATTCCGCCGGGGCTTCCGCCGCCGGTCCCTCCGCAGGGAGGCTTTCCGCCGCGGCCGGCGCTTCGCCCGGCGCGTGGATGGAATGATACCGGAAGAGGTTCTCCACCTGCTGATGGTCGATGGTCTCCACTTCGAGGAGCGCCTGCGCCATCGCGTGGAGCACTTCCAGATTCGCCGTGAGGACGTTCATTGTGTCCTCATACGCTTCGTTCAGATACTTGTGCATCTCTTCGTCGATGATCGTCGCCACGGTCTCGCCGTAGTTCCGTTCCGAGCCGAGCTGCTTGCCCAGGAAAATCTGCTCCTGATGCTCACCGAAGACCATCGGGCCGAGCCGGTCGCTCATGCCCCACTCCATGATCATCTTGCGGAGGATCGCCGTGACCTGCTGGAGGTCGCCGGACGCGCCGCTGGAGATCTCATTGAAGATGATCTGCTCGGCGCAGCGGCCGCCGAGAGCGACGCGGATCTGCGCGAGGAGGTGGGACTTCGTGATGAAGGACCGCTCTTCATGCGGCAGCATCATGGTGTAGCCGCCCGCCTGACCGCGGGGGATGATGGTGACCTTGTGCACCGGGTCGGCGTCCTTCAGGACGGTCGCCATGATGGCGTGGCCCGATTCGTGGTACGCCGTGAGCCTGCGTTCAGATTCGCTCACGCGGTGGCTCTTCCGCTCCGGCCCGTAGCAGACCTTCTCGCTCGCCTCTTCCAGATCGGCCATGGAGATGGTCTTGCGCTTCGCCCGGGCGGCGAGGAGCGCCGCTTCGTTCAGCAGGTTCGCCAGATCCGCGCCGGTGAAGCCCGGCACCTTCTTGGCGATGGTTTCCAGATTGACGTCCGAATCGAGGGGCTTGTTCCGCGCGTGGACCTTGAGGATCGCCACGCGGCCCGCGAGGTCCGGCTTGCCGACGATGACCCGCCGGTCGAAGCGGCCCGGGCGGAGCAGCGCCGGGTCGAGGATATCCGGGCGGTTCGTCGCCGCCAGCGTGATGATGCCCTCATTCGCGCCGAAGCCGTCCATCTCCACGAGGAGCTGGTTCAGCGTCTGTTCTCTTTCGTCGTGGCCGCCGCCGAGGCCGGAGCCTCTCTGCCGCCCCACGGCGTCGATCTCGTCGATGAATACGATGCACGGCGCGTTCTTCTTCGCCTGCGAGAAAAGGTCGCGCACGCGGGACGCGCCCACGCCGACGAACATTTCCACAAAGTCGGAGCCGGAGATGGAGAAGAAAGGCACCTTCGCCTCGCCGGCCACGGCCTTCGCGAGGAGCGTCTTGCCCGTGCCGGGCGGACCCACGAGGAGCACGCCCTTCGGGATCTTCGCGCCGATGGCCGTATATTTGCTGGGATTCCTGAGGAAATCCACCACTTCTTCCAGTTCTTCCTTCGCCTCGTCCTCGCCGGCCACGTCGGCAAAGGTGACGTTCACCTGGCCTTCACCGGTCATCTTCGCGCGGGACTTGCCGAAGTTCATCACGCGTCCGCCGCCGCCCTGGCTCTGGTTCATCATCCAGAACCACACGCCCACGAGGATCAGGATCGGGAGCAGCGAAGACAGGAGGCTCATCCACCACGACGGCTGTTCCGGCGGGCGGATGGTGATGCTCACCTTGTGTGCTTCCAGCGCGTCGAGCGCCTTGTCGTCATTGGCCGGGAGATACGCCGCAAACGTGGTGCCGTCCTTCAGCGTGCCGGAGACAGCGTTGTTCGTGATGACCACCGCGTCCACCTTGTCGCTCTGCACCTGCGTCATGAAATCGCTGTAGGTGATCTCCGATTTCCGCTCCTGCGGCTGGACGAAGGTCTGAAACATGGACACCGCTATGACGATGAGCAGGACATAGAGCGCCACATTCTTTACAAACTTGTTCAATCGGTTCCTCCTTTGAACGGCGGCCGGGCCGCCTCTCTGTACGTCAAGCCTTATTAAAAATATGATAAGTCAATGATTATTTTAACATATTCCCCGCGGACTGTCGATGAAAAATTTCGATATCCCCGGTCACGCCCGCGTGTACACTTCGCTCTTCAGCGTGCACACTTCCGGCAGGTTGCGGTACTTCTCCGCATAGTCGCAGCCGTAGCCCACGATGAATTCATCGGGCACCTCGAAGCCCACGTATTTCACCGGCACATCCTTCACGCGGCGCTCCTTCTTATCGAGGCAGATGGCGAGCTCCACGGAGGAGGCCCCGCGCTGCCGGAGGAGCGGCACCAGCGCCGCCATGGTGATGCCCGTGTCGATGATGTCCTCCACGATGATCACGTCCTTGCCCCGGATGTCTTTGTCGAGGTCCTTCTTGATGTTCACGCTGCCCGAGGAGACGGTGCCGCTGCCGTAGCTGGACACGCACATCGTGTCGATGGTGACCGGCAGGTCCACCGCCCGCATGAGGTCGCACAGGAAAGGCATGGCTCCTTTCAGGATGCCCACGAGCACCACGTCCCGCCCGGCGTAATCTTCCGTGATCTGCCGCCCGATCTCGCGCACCCGCGCGTCCAGGCGCTCTCTGGATACCAGCACATGCTCAATGTCTTTCATCATCTGTTCCATCCGACTTCCTCCTCAGTGCCAGCCGCAGCCAGCGTTTCGTTTTTTCCGACGGCGCGCCGTACCGCGACGCTTTCTTCCGTCCGATCCAGTATATATGGCGTTCATCCGCCGCGAGCGGCCATGTGCGCCGCGCCTCCGCGGGGATGTGCAGTTCATTCATGTAAGGGAAAAGTTTCTTCGTGCCGGAGAATCCCTTCGGGGCGAAGCGGTCTCCCGGCGCGGGGAAGCGGAGCCGGACCGTCCCCACGGCGTCCGCATCGAGGACGATTTCGTCCGGGGAATGCGCCGCCGGCGGCTCCGCCGTGACGGTCTGCACGAGCTCCCACGATCCCGCCGCGCGGGGCGGCTCCGTCCCTTCGCGCGTGCTCCCGGGATAAAAAAAAGCCCGCCCGCCGGAGAGGCGCACCGCCGTGCCCGCCGCGGACGTCCATTTCCCGCTCTCCGCGGCGCGGAGGAACCGGAGGAGCCGCTCCGTCTCCGTGAAATCCGGCGTCCGTCCGCCGCAGCGCTGCCAGATCCGGCGCAGGAGCCGCCGCGCGAGCGCCGCCGGCATCCGTTCGAAGAGCGCCGCTTCCGCTTCGAGCCCTCCGTCCCGCGCGGCGAGCGCCGCTTCGTACTTCGCGGTCTCCGCTTCCATGTAGTCGTCTTCCGCCGCGGCGATCTCCGCCGTGCGGCACAGGGTCTCCCTGATCTGCGGATTGTACGCTTCGAGCTCCGGAAGCAGCAGGAGCCGCAGCCGGTTCCGCACCGCGTCGGGGATGTCGTTCGTCCGGTCGTGGCAGGGCTCGTAGGGGAAGCCCCGCAGATACGCCGTGATTTCTTCCCGCGTCACGCACAGGAAGGGCCGGATGAGACGGCCGGACACGGGCCGCATGCCTGCCAGTCCCCGGGTGCCGCTGCCCCGCAGGACATGGTAGAGCACCGTCTCCGCCTGGTCGCCTTTGTGATGCGCCGCGGCGATGCGGCGGCAGCCGGCCGCTTCGGCGGCGCGGCCGAGGGCCGCATAGCGCAGCTCCCGCGCCGCGGTCTCCACCGACCCGCCGTGCGCGCGCCGCCACGCCGGAACGTCCGCGTCTTCTATGAGGCAGGGCACGGAGAGCTCCCCGGCGACCTTCGCCACGAACGCGGTCTCCGCCGCCGCTTCTTCCCGCAGATGATGGTTCACCGTGCAGCACGCGAGGGAGAAGCCCTCTGTGTCCGCCAGCGCATGGAGCGCCAGCAGAAGCGCCAGCGAATCCGGCCCGCCGGACACGGCGGCGAGGATGCGGTCCCCCGGCCGCCACAGTCCGCGGCTCCGGCCGAAGCGGCGCACCTTGGTAAGGAATCCGTCCATCACGCTTCCGGCCGGATCGTATCCTCGTCGAGCAGCCCTTCCGTGAGGCCCCGGTCGCTCACGGTCATTTCCGACAGGGCGAAATATTCCATGAGGCTGTCCACGATGGCCACGCCCGCCACGATGATGTCCGCCCGGTCCGCGCGGAGCCCCTTCACATGGCAGCGCTCTTCGTAGGACATCTGGTAGAGGTCCCGCAGGAGGCGGGTCACGTCGTCCTGCCGGACCACGTAGTCCTGCACCTTCTCCGCGTCGTAGGTCTCCAGCTTCTGGAGCATCGCCGCGATGGAGGTGGCCGTGCCGCCCACGCAGATCCACTGCTTCACCGGCACGAGGTCTTTCGAATCCTGGAATTTCTGGAAGCAGTATTTCTTCAGCTCGCCGATGCCCCGCGCGGTGGTCGTGTCGAACAGGCCGGAGCAGCGCACGCATCCGATGGGGAAGCTGTGCCTGTAGCCGATGGCCGGGCCGAAGCCCATGCACACTTCCGTCGAGCCGCCGCCGATGTCCGTCACGGCCGCCACCGAGGAAGAGAGCCCCACCGCGCCGATGTAGCTGTAGAAGGCTTCCATCTCCCCGGAGAGGATCTTCACGGGGATGCCGGTCTTCTCTTCCGCCATCGCCGCGAACGCGCCGCCCTGCGGGGACGCCCGGAGGATCTCCGTCCCGTAGGCGCGGATCTCGTCGGCGCCTGCCGCGCGGGCTTCGTCCGCGAACTGCGCCACCGCTTCCAGCGTCCGCCGGCAGGCCGCTTCCGAGAGGCCGGCGTGGGTCGTCATGCCCTCGCCCAGGCGGGACGAGATGAGCCCTTTCTTCAGCGTCTTCCACTCGCCGCCCGGCAGCTTCTCCGCCGCGAGCAGCCGCACCGAATTCGTACCAATGTCAATGACCGCCCTGATCATGATTCCTCCTGCATCCGGGAAGAAGCGCCGCTTGCGAAACGCCCCTTCTCAAATAATGGAGGGAGCATCAGATGCCCCCTCCTCAAAGCTCGCGAATCACAACTCAATCCGCGCGGCGGGCTCCGCGGCCCCCGCGTTTCGACTCTACATTCCGTTTCAGATCCAGCAGCCGCTCGTCGCTATCCTTCAGGAAGCGGCTCAATTTATCCTCGAACGACACGGACGATTCATGCTTCCGCGCCCGGAATTCCCGGTTCGGACGGCCCTCCGCCCGCGCGGAGAACGAATGGCCCTGCGGCCGGTGCGCGCCCGTGCGTCCGTCCGGACGGGACGGCCCGTGCTCGGGGCGCTTCTCCCGCGCCGCCGGCGCCTGCGCCTGCTTGATGGAGAGGGCAATCTTTCCCTTCGCATCGACAGAGATGATCTTGACCTTCACGGTATCGTGCACCTTCAGATAGTCATTCACATCATTGACATACTCACTGGACACTTCCGAAATATGTACGAGCCCCACTTTCTTATCCGGAAGTTCCACAAATGCGCCGAACTTGGCGATCCCGGTGACGGTACCCTCTACGATGCTGCCGATTTCAAGATCCATGAAAAAAACACTGCCCCCTTATATTCAGTAAAATATTGATTTCATTATACGAAACTTTCCCGCAACACGCAATACAGGGAAAAGGGAGAAAATCTCCCGTATTTTCTGCCTTTCCCGCGCCTTCTCCCCGCCGGGCGCGCACGAAAAAAGAGCGGTCTCCCGCTCTTCCCTACCGTACGTAAGGCACCTCGCCCGGCTTCACCATGCCCAGGTCGTCCCGCGCTTTCCGCTCGATCACTTCCGGGTCCGAGAGCGCCTTCTTCCGGTTCTCCAGCTCTTCTTTTTCCTGCAGCAGCTCCTGCCTCGTCTCCTCGGCCTCCGCGATCTGCCCGTGCAGCTCGTAGATGAGGTAGAGCTTCCGGCAAAACGCCACGGCCACGACGATGACCAGCCCCCAGAACAGGATGCGCCACAGGCTGTACCGGCTACGTCTGCGCATGCGGCTCCCTCCCCAGCATCGTATTGATCCACTTATACAGCGGCGGCTCCGCGGCGAGCGCCTCTTCATACGCCGCCTCCTCCCGCGCCGCGGCGAATCCGTAGTCCAGCCAGGTCTTCACGTCTTCCCAGCGGGCCTCGTCGTGGTACACCGCGGCGATCATGAGGCGGCCGTCCTGCTCCGCCGAGGCCACGAGGCAGTCCCCCGCCGCCTCGGTGGTGCCCGTCTTGATGCCGTTCGCGCCGGGATAGCCGCTCGACAGGAATTCATTGCGGTTCTCCACCACGCGGTACATGCCGTCCCGGTAGACCATGTCGTGGGACTTCGAGGCCACGATGGCCCGGAATTCCGGATTCCGCATGGCATACCGCGCAATCTTCACCATGTCCGGCGCGGTGGTGTAGTGATTCGGGTCCGTGAGGCCGTTCGGATTGGCGAAATGGGAATGGGACACGCCGATGGAGGCGCACTTCTCGTTCATCATCTCGATGAACCGGCCGTACGAGCCGCCCACGGTCTCCGCCACGGCCACGGCGGCGTCATTGCCCGATACGAGCATCATGCCGTAGAGCACTTCCCGGAGGGAAATGGGCAGGTCCGGCCGGAGCCCCAGATTCGTCCCGTCCTGTGAGACGGCGAGCGGCGTTACCACGGCGTCCGCATCGAGGAGGGCCTTCCCCTCTTCCAGCGCGATGATGCACGTGAGGATCTTCGTCGTGCTCGCCGGGTAGATGCGGCGCTCCCCGTCCTTCACCGCGTAGAGCTCGCCCGTCTCTCCGTCCAGCACGGCCGCGGAGAGCGCCTGCGTCGCCGGCGGAGGCGGCAGCACCGGCGGCTGCGGCGGAGGCGGCGTCGTCCACACCGCGTACCCCGCGCCCGCGCAGGCGAGGAGCACCGCGCCCAGCGCCGCCCGAATCCATCTCTTCATAATCCGTCCCTTCCGGCCGTCTGTCCGGCCTTATGGAAATCCTGTCCTTTTCTGTATCTCCCCTATTGTAGCACACCTCCACGCAAAAACAGCCCGCTTTCCGCAGGCTGTCCTTCTTTCACCGGAGCGGCCGCCCCGCTTCGGAGGCTTCTTCGATCTCCGTGAGCTTTCCCGTATGGATGTCGTACATGTACCCGTAGATGGGGATGGTCCGCGGCACGAGGGGATGCGCCCGGAGCGCCTTCACGTCCGCGATGAGGCAGGCCGGCTCTCCTGCGACGGGCAGGAAATCCATGGCCGTCTCCGCGCCGGGAAGGAAAGGTGCCGCATTCCGCCAGACGCCGCCTTCCTGCACGGCCGGGCCGGTGCTCTCCGCGAGGAGCGCGCGCATCGTCTCATTGGTGAAAGACGCCATGCCGCACTCCGTGTGATGGATCACATACCACTCCTTCGTGCCGAGCAGCTTCGCCGACACCACGAGGGAGCGCACCGCGTCCTCCGTGACGCGCCCGCCCGCATTGCGGATCACGTAGGCGTCGTCCGCGAGGCCGGCGAACTGCACGGGATCCATGCGCGCATCCATGCAGGTCAGGATGGCCCATTTCCGGTCCGGATGGCCGGACGGCCCCTTCCGCTCCACATAGGCCGCATTGGCCGCTTCGATTCTTTTCCTGAGGTCCATACTGTCTTTACTCCTTCCGGATGCCTTCATTGAGCGCCGCCGCCATGGCCGCGCCGTCCTCTCCGGCGCTCACCGTGTAGATGGATTCGCCGCCGCACACGATGCCGCTCCCGTCGTAGGACGCTTCGGTGAGCCGCCCGTCATGGCAGAGCTTCGCCAGCCGCCCCGCCGCGAGGTACGTGCGCTCCTCGCCGGTATACGCGCCCATGGGGACGCCGCGGAACGCTTTCTTCCCGTTCACCGTGATATACCCGTCCTTCACATTCACGCGATCGCCGGAATATTCGTACATGCGCTTGATGTTCTTGTTCACCCGGTCCGTCGTGGCGGGATGGTTCCCCGGCGCGAGCACCGCCTGGATGCCGCTGGGCGAGCTCTCGCCGTAGCGGTCGCGGAGCACCGCCATGGAGGCCGCCGCCGCGCCCGGATTGTACCCCGCATCTACGAGGTAATCGAAGCCGAGGTCGTCCGCCTCCTTCTCCTGATCCTTCGTGAAGACCGCGTTCGACACGTAATTCCCGGCGATGTTCGCCAGCAGCACGGAGCCGATGGTCGGATCGTCGGCGAGATAGATGTTCAGCGCCGTCGTGAGCCCCACGCGCTTTTTCACGCCGGAGACGGAATGCCGCTCCTCGCCGTGGGCCAGCTCGTGCGCCATCACATAGGCCAGCTCCGCGTCGTCGAACTCGTCGAGCGCGCCCTTGTTAACGCACATCACGCCGCCGAGGCTCATGAACGCGTTGATCTCCTCTTCGGGCGACACGTAGATAGAGTAATCCCGCTTGATGTGCCCGGAGGCTTTCAGCTGCTGATAGATCCCCTGCACCCGCGCGTCCGCCGCGGGATCGTCGTACACGCCGGTCTGCTGCTGGCACTCGCCGAGGAACTGCAGCTGCGCCCCGTCGTCCAGCGCGGAATAATATTTCGACACGTACACCATCGCCGCCGCTCCGTAGAGCAGCTTCTCCACCACGGACGACGCGGCCGCAGGCGCGGGGACCGACGCCAGCACCGAGCACGCGGCCGCCGCCGCAAGGATCCGTTTCTTCCACTGCTTCATCGCCATCCGCTCCTTTCGTCTGTCTTTATTTTTATTTTATCACATCCCCGCCGCGCGGCCTCCGTGTGAAAAAAAGGCTCCGAAGAGCCTTTCCGTCAGAATGCGTAGGAAATTTCCGCCGTGCCGGAGAAGCCTTCCCGCTCGCCCGCATAGCCGCGGAGCAGGAACGACGCCCGCCACGGGGAATCGGATGGCCGCCACACCGCGCCGGCCTCCCCGATGACCGTGCCGCCGCGGAGGCTTCGCTCCGGCGCTTCGAATCCCGCCGCCAGCATGCGGCTGTCCCCGCGGAACTCGTACTGCCATGCGAGGCCGAAGTACGGGCTCCATGCCTCTCCCGCCCGGGCGGCATACCGCGCGCCGAGGCGGACCCGGTCGCTCACCGCGCCGTCGTACACGAATTCGTCCTCCCCGATGACGAACCGGTCTCCGTCCACCGCCGTGTGGAAATATTTCCCGTACAGGTCCCATTCCCCGCTGCCGCGGCGCACCTTCCAGCCCGCGCCGGCGTGCGCGCCCCAGTAGGAGCTGCGGCTGTCGAACCCGTAGAAATCCTGTTTCCCGTCCATGACCGCGTTCGCCATGGAGGATTTCAGCGTGCCCGCGCGGAACGACGCCTCGTAATAGACGCCGCTGTCTTTCGTGAGGCGCACTGCCGCACCGCCGCCGTTGTAGAGGAGATGGCCCCGGCCGGTGAAGTCCACGCCGAGGAACGAATTGTGCGCGTCGTACCGGCCCGTGCCGTTTTCATAGAAGACGCCCCACGCCAGCTCACCGCGGCGCACGGGATGAACGCCGCCCACGCCGGCGATTTCACTCCACCCATGGATGCGGAAGCCGCCCGCCGCGTCATAGCGGCTCCGGTTCCCGTACACCAGCCCGAACGTACGGAGTCCCCAGCCGTACCGGCCGTCCAGCAGGTCGAGGCTGTCCGATGCAAGGTCCGCCCCCTGATTCAGGAAGGCCAGCGAAGCGGTCTGGCTGTCCGCGATGACGTCGGTCTGGGGATTCCGCTCCGCGGTCCCATGTCCCACCTGGAAATCCATGGGGTGACGTTCATCATCGTACACATCCAGCCGCCCGATGGTCGCCACGCCCCGGCTGTAGAGGACGCCCCGTCCCTTGTAGCGGTGTTCCAGTTCTTCCACTTCCAATGCGCCGTTTCCGTCATTCAGATTATGCTCCACATGAATTAGATCCATGTGCCCCTCCGCTGTGGGGAGCGGGCTGTCCGGACTGAGCACGAGGCGCACCGTGGTATCCGTCAGGTCGCCCTCGCCGATGGAAATGACCGGCGTATCTTCCCCTGTCTCCGGGCTCCACGTCACGTCCTGCAGGACCAGCGCGTCAAAATTCCGCACACTCTGTACGAAATTGCCTGCCTCCGCGCCGCTCTTCCATGTATGGTCCACCACGAGCGTGTTGCCCCCGCCGGAATGCCCCTCATTATACCCGTACAGATGGGCTTCGCTCACGTCCACGCCGCCGGAGAGGGTCATCAGATTGTACTTCACGTCCGGACTGCCATTGGCATTGGACGAAGCGCCCGCATACACATCTCCGGCCACTTTCCCATTGGCGAGGACCACCACGTTCGCCGCGACGGTGCCGCTGCCGTATCCGCCGTAAAGGGTCCCGCTGACATTCGCTTCTCCATTGACCGTCACCACGTTGCTCACCACGGAACCCGTGCCCGCAGCGCCGTACACGGTCCCCGCAACAGTCCCGCCGGTGATGTCCACCGTATTCCCGGCGATCGTCCCTGCTCCGCTGCCGCCATAAATATGGGCATCGGCCTTTACCTCACCGCCTATGATGCGCACCGCATTGTACACCGCGCGGCTTTCGCTTTGCCCGCCGTAAATGGTGCCAGTCACGGTCCCGTTCCGGAGTTCCACGACGTTCCCATTCACAGCGCCGGTACCCGCGCCGCCGTAAATCGTATTTCCAATGGTCTGCGACGTACTTACGACCACACGATTGGAATCAACGGTCCCTGCGCCCTGACCGCCGTAAAGGATGACGCCATCCCCCAGTTCACCGCCGGAAAGCGTCATGGTATTCCCGGATACGGTGCCGTCTCCCTGCCCGCCATATACATCTTTCAAAACCATGCCGCCGGAGAGATTCACCGCATTGCCTGTGACCGTGCCGTTCCCCTGTCCGCCGTATACTGCGCTGCCCACGGTGCCGCCGCGGATGGTCACATCGTTCCCGGACACGGTGCTACTCCCTTGCCCGCCATACACATTGGCTTCTGCTACTCCGTTGGACAGCGTTACCGTATTTTCGGATACAATTTCCTCTCCCTGACCGCCATATATCTCTTTCAGAACCGTGCCGCCGGAGAGATTCACGGCATTGCCTGTGACCGTGCCGTTCCCCTGTCCCCCGTATATCGCGCCGCCCACGGTGCCGCCGCCGATAGTCGCTGTGTTCCCGGACACGGTGCTGCTCCCTTGCCCGCCATACACATTGGCTTCTGCTGCTCCGTTGGACAGCGTTACCGTATTTTCGGATACAATTTCCTCTCCCTGACCACCATATACATCTTTCAAAACCTTGCCGCCGGAGAGTTCCACCGCATTGCCTGTGACCGTGCCGTTCCCCTGTCCCCCGTATATCGCGCCGCCCACGGTGCCGCCGCCGATAGTCACTGTGTTCCCGGACACGGTGCTGCTCCCTTGCCCGCTATACACATTGGCTTCTGCTGCTCCGCCGGACAGCATTACCGTATTTTCGGATACAATTCCCTCTCCCTGACCGCCATATACATCTTTCAGAACCGTGCCGTCAGAGAGTTCCACCGCATTGCCTGTGACCGTGCCGTTTCCCTGTCCGCCGTATACTGCTCCGCCCACAGTGCCGCCGCTGATGGTCACGCCGTTCCCGGACACAGTACCGCTCCCCGCGCCGCCCCGGACGGCATGAGCTCCGTCCGCATTGACGCTGCCGCCGTCGATCGTGACGTGATTGCCCGCCGCATCGCCGTAGGGGTTATAGCCGCCGTATATGTCGCCGGCAATCGTCGAGTCCTTGTGAATCACCACCGTATTCCCATCCGCAGCAAGCCCCGGGCCGTAAAGGATAAGGCCGCCGTAAAGGCCGCCTTCTGCGGTGACCGTGCTGCCTGCAATTTCTACCGTATTCCCGGTCACTGCGCCGTAAGACGCCCGGCCGCCTGCCAGTGCGCCGCGGGTATCGAGCCTATTTGTAGAAGCAATCGAAACGCGGTTCCCTTCGACCGTCCCCGCATCGCCTTCCCCGCCGATCACTTCATTGATCTTCCAGCCCGATACATCGGCGTTATCCAGACGGACCGTGTTCCCCGTGACCGGGCCGCTGCCGCTGCGGCCGCCCCAGATGCTGCCGGCATTAATTAGACTGGTGCCTGTCACGGTTCCGGAAATCGTCACATGATTGTTCCGGACCGCGCCCTCGAAGACGCTCCGCCCGCCTGTCACGGACTGCAAAACAGCGCTTCCGCTGACCTCTACTTCATTGTCGATGATGTCGCCATGCTGGCTGTAGCCGCCGGTGACTTCCGTTGCCGAAGTATCGCCCGGCACATGAATGACTGCCGCCCCGGCAGTCCCGGGGATCCCCGCCCACGCCATGCCGGCGAGGAGCACCGCCGCGGCGATCTGCGCTCTGCTGTGTCTCATGCTGCGCCTCCCTTTCCAAAGATGGTCTTGTCCGCTGTCCTTTGTCTCTATCCTACCAGTCCGCTCCGCCCGGCACAAATGGCCCTGGCCCCTTTTCAGAATCTATAAATCATGGGGCAGAAAACTTTCGGAAACGGCAGCACCCCGCATCGGTCTTCGCGGGATTTCTTCTCTTTCCCCGCCCTGTCTGCTATAATGAGAAGTACAATATATTGAAAATTTTGAAAGGAGTCATCTTCATGACCGCAGACAATATCACCTTTTCCCTTGAGATCGACTATATCCCCGACGAGACAGCGGGCCGCGCCGAGTTTGAAGCGAAGATGAAAGAGACCGCCGGGACGTTCCGCGGCTTCTATACGCTGGACAAGGATCACCGCCCGGTCATCGCAGGCCTCGCGAAAGACGACGTGGACAAAGCGCTCGCCGCGCTGGGCCTGTCCGCTTTCGGCACGTGGCCGGCGTGCATCCTCACGGCGACCATCGCCACGCCGCTCCCGCTCCGCGCCATCGGCATGTCCGACGGCTGGGATATCTACGTGGGACAGAAGACCTTCTTCGCTTTCGCGCAGTTCCCGTCGGACGCGGTGAATATCCTCATGAAGGCGGCCACGTACTACCTCGACCGCGAGACCTATCAGCCGCTCGAAGAATTCGTGAAGGAGACCGGCTTCGAGAATTTCCGCAACGCCGTGCTCGGCAACGAGCCTTCCGCGACATTCACGGACGACATGCCCGGCTACTACGGCAGCTCCTGGGGCATGCCGAACGTGCCGCCGCTCAAGGCCGGCGATTTCGTCCGCCCGGAGCACAATGTGATGCAGGTCATCGAAGTCTACCCGGAAATGGGTCCGCTCCTCATGGAGTACGGCATGAGCTGCGTGGGCTGCTTCGTGTCCTACGACGAGAACATCTGGCAGGCGGCGCAGGCCCACGGCCTCGACGTCTTCGAGATCCTCGGCGAGATGAACGAATACCTGTCCGACAAGTACAACAAGCCGCTCCTCACGAAGGACACGCCCATGGAAGATATCCTCACGCTCTACCCGCAGCTCCTCTCCGTGCTGCAGGAAAAAGGGCTCTCCATGCCGCAGGACATGAAGACCTCCCTCGGCGCGCTCTGCGAAGCCGCCCACGCCGACGCGGACGACGTGATCGCCGCGTGCGACAAAAAACTCCGCAAAGAATGACCACACAAAAACAGCGCCCGTCATGGACGCTGTTTTCTTCTGAACATACAAGAGCCCGCCCTCCGGCCGAGAGAGCGGGTCTTTTTTATTTGCTGTGGATGCTCCAGCCGCTCCGGTGGAGCGCCGCGATGATCGGAGCGATGATGATGCCCGACACGATGGCTTCCGGCAGGCCGTTCGCGATGGTGATGCCGATGAAGATATTCGCCACGCCCGATACGGAGATGCCCTGCATGGCCGCATAGGGCGCGCCCACGAGCACGAAGAGCGTCCCCAGGAAGAGGACCGTATGGAGCACGGTGGTCGCCACTGCGGCGATGGCCGCGCGGAGGAAGACGCGCATGTGCAGGTGCGAGAAGATCACATAGGCGATGATGCCGATGAGGATGCGCGGCACGATGCACACGATGGCGTCATAGGCGATATTATACTGTACCGCGAACTGCAGGAGCAGGCTCGGCGCGCGCAGGGACTGCACGAACGAGAAGAGCCCGAACATGAAGCCCACGAGCGCCCCCACGCGGGGCCCCGCGGCGATGCTTCCGATGATGGTCGGGATGTGCAGGATGGTCGCATCCATAAAAAGAAGCGGGATGAAGCCATACCCGGTGAGCCCGAGGAAAATGGTGATGCCCGCAAGAAGTCCGGACACGGTGAGCTGGCGCACATTCAGGAACGCGCGCGGCGCCTGTGCCTTTTTCTGATTGATCGTTTTTTCCATGCTGAAAAGCCTCCGTTCTTATTCTCCGTGAGATATAAGCCGTACGAAACAGGGTTCCTTCGCCGATGTCACTCGCCATGCGGTCCAGTTCGACCGATACCGGCAGTGCATGGTCCCTCCATCGGTTCCCATTCATTATACCCGCCCGCCGGATGGTGTCAATGGACAGCCGCCGGAGGCTTTCCAGAAATTTTATATACGCGCCGATAAAAAATCCCGTACAAAAAGCGGCAGGCTGCCGCTCTTCTCATTCCGCCGCCGCATAGATCCACGCGGCGATCTTCCGCCCGCCGAGATAGGCCAGCCCCACCGCCCACAGGTCGGAGAGGAAGGGCACGATGGACAGATACGCCGGGTCCGCCCAGGCGCGCCACGCGCCGCCGCCGGGGATCTGCAGGGACGCCACCAGCGGCGCGTACAGCAGGAGGAGCCACAGCGCCGCCGAGAAGACCACCTGGATGGTCCGGCGGGTGCGCGTCCCCTCCGCCGAGAAATACAGATAAAACGCGAAGCTCATCATCCCCGTGACGATCTTCAGCCAGAGCACCCAGTTCAGCGCCCCCGCCAGGAAGAGTACGAAGAGGAACGTCGTCCCCAGTCCCGTCGCGGCGAGGACCGCCGCCGCCGAGAGGAGCACGCCCGGAATCCATCCCGTGAAGAAAGAGAGCGCGAGCCACTGCCGGCGCTTCTCTCCGCCCCGCGCGAGCCGGTCATAGAGCCGCATGGCCGCTGCGTCCATGGCGAAGATGAGTAGCATCAGGAGCAGCATGCCTGCGCCGCCCGCTGCCGCCGAGCCCGCGTGACCCAGCCTCGTCTCGAGCGAAGCGCCGCCCGCCGCCGCGGCCCACACGCAGAGGAAGAGCGTCAGGAAGACCGAGAGCGCGCATTCCAGATGGACCGCGCAGCGGCGCTTCCCGTACGCCGCGCCGTACCCCGTGCGCTGCGCGCCGAAATACAGGAAGGGCACCAGCGTGCCCAGCGCCGTGAGCGCCAGCAGGCTCACGAGCAGCATGTCCGCGGTCTGCACCGCGAACGCGCCCGCCGGGATGGGGACGATGCACACGGAGAGCCACAGGGCCTGCCGCAGGAAATCATGAAGGGAATGCATGGGAAACCTCCAGTCTGTTTTTCTTTTGTGCTATTGTACCACGAATCTTAGCCGCGCGGACGGCGGCCCGCCCTTGCGCCCTGTGATATAATACAGCTGATTCTTACAGAGACGAACCATCATCACAAGGAGGTAACATGGACACATTCTTTTCCCTGGGCCTGTCCCGGGAGATCTCGGACCAGCTCGCCCGGAGCGGGATCACCGCGCCCACCCGCATCCAGCAGAAAGCCATCCCCGCCGCCCTCAAGGGCGCGGACGTCATCGGCCGCTCGCAGACCGGCACGGGCAAGACCCTCGCCTACCTGCTCCCCTTCATCCACCGCGTGAAGCCGGACGAAGAAGGCGTGGCGGTGCTCATCATGACCCCCACCCGCGAACTCGCACGGCAGGTCTTCGACGTGCTCCGCCCCTTCGCGGAAGCCTTCGGGCTCGACGCGGCGGACGTCATCGGCGGACGCACCATCGAGAACCAGCTCCGGAAGCTCCGCCGCTCCCCCCATTTCATCATCGGCACCCCGGGCCGCCTCCTCGACCACATCCGCCGCCGCGCGGTGGACCTCACCACCGTGAAAGCGGTCGTCCTCGACGAAGCGGACCAGATGCTCGCCGCGGGCTTCCGGGAAGACATCGAAGCCATCATTGACGAGACGCCGAAGAAGCGGCAGGTGCTCCTCTTCTCCGCCACCATGCCTGACGCGGCGGTGCGGCTGGCGCGGAAATACATGAAGAGCCCCGTCGTGATCGACGCGGCCCCGAAAGTCACCGCCTCCACCGTAGAGCAGCGCATCTACATGACCACGGCGGACCACAAATTCAAACTGCTCCTGCGCCATCTCAAAGAAATGAACCCCTACATGGCGCTCGTCTTCTGCAATACCCGCGAAGAAGCGCACCAGCTCGCCGACCGCCTCGCCGAAGCGACCGATCTCGCCGTGGACGAGCTGCACGGCGACATGTCGCAGGGCCAGCGCAATCAGGTCATCCGCAATTTCGAAAAAGCGAAGATCCAGGTGCTCGTCGCCTCGGACATCGCCGCCCGCGGGCTCGACGTGGAAGGCGTGACCCACGTCTTCAATTACGGCATCCCCCGCAATCTGGAATACTACGTGCACCGCATCGGCCGCACGGGCCGTGCGGGGACGAAGGGCCTCTCCATCACCTACGCCACGCCGGAAGACGGGCTCCTCCTGCGCCGGCTGGAGCGCTCCATCGACGAGACCCTCGCCCGCTACAACGAGAAAGGCGAACTCCTCCGCGTGCGGCAGGCAAAGCCGAAGCGCCGCGTGGTCACCCCGGGCATGTACAAGCCCACGAAGAAAAAAGAGCACAAGGCCCTCGGCCACAACGGCCGCAACATGCGCCAGCGCCGCAAAAAAGATCCGAACGCGCCCCGCTCCCGCCGCGGGAAATAAGACGCGAAAAAACTCCTCCGGGACATGCCGTCCTGAAGGAGTTTTTTTATCAGCTTTCACGAGATCCGGATCTCCTCCGGCAGCTCCGCGCCGCCGCCCAGCGGATCCGGGCCGTACCGGTTCGGGCCGGGCGTCCCCCGGCGGAAGCCGAAGCGCACCGCCACGAAAAGCCACGCCATGAGCGCTCCCACCACGAGGTACTTCGCCAGCACCATATCCGGCGAATCCGCATTGCCGCCCGAGACCGCCACCGCGTACACCAGCCAGCAGAAGACGCCCAGGATGAACGCGAAGAAGACCGCATACCACCAGCCGGACACGTTCCGGTCATGGAAGCGCCGCACCCAGAGAGACGCCGACCCCAGCCAGAAAAGGAGCGTCATCGCCAGCGACGCGTAGAGCGTCACCTGCGCCGAAAATCCCAGCGCCGGCACGCCGTACGCGACGGCCCCCGCGAGGACCTGCATCACTCCGTACAGCACGAGCATGCGCAGCCAGAAGCGCTTCCGGGAGAGCCGCCCCCGGAAAGAAAAGAACGCCTCCGCGATGCGCCGCACCCAGTCATTCATTCCGCATCCTCTTTCTTCGCTTCCTTCGGCTCCGCCTTCTCTGCGGCCGCCTTCGCATGGTCCGCGCCGTGTTTCTTCACGACCACTTTCTTCACGCGGCGCACGGGCTTCTTCCCATGGCCTTTCCCTTCCGCCTTCGGCGCGGGCTTCGCCGCCCGGCGCGTCCCCGGCTCCGGACCGTAGCGGTTCTCCCCGGGCTGGCTCTTCGTGAAGCCGAACCGTGCGAGAATATAGATCGTCGCCAACCCCAACACCACGAAGAGGCCCACGCCCACATTCACCATCGTCTCCTGCATGGGGTCCCCGTTGATGTGGAAATTCGCCCAGATGAATTCCGCGGCCGCCGCCGGCACTGCCAGCGCGTAGAGGCCGTACCACCAGCCCGCCACGCCCCGGTCATGGAAGCGCCGCACCCACAGCGTCGTCAGGCAGAACCAGTACGCGATGAGCACCGTATTCATCCACGAACCGAAATTGAGCGACGTGTACTCCGTGGACAGGCTCCCCAGCGTGAAGATGACCACATACGTAAAGACATTCAGCAAGATGATACGGATCCACAGAGTGAGCCGGTCGATGCGCCCGTCGAAAGACAGATACATCTTCCACACACTGTCGCCGCTGTTGCTGTAAAACCACTTCATATGAACAATCCTCCCATGCGGGGCGTCCCGCAAAAAATTCTTTTTTTATTATATCATCAATGGCGCATTTTCTCCCGCGCATGAAAAAACCGCCGCAGCCCGGAGCCGCGGCAGTTTCCTTATTTCACGTCCCGCCACAGAGTGAAGCTCGTGAAGCCGCACCAGATGAGGCCGGCCCCCACGGCATAGATGAAGACCGCCGCCGCGAAGAGCGGCATCATGGCCAGCGCCCCGCCGAAAATCACCTGCACCGCCGCCGCGAGGAGGAAGAGATGCGGGCTCCGCACTGTCTCCTTTGCCCGGAAATAATAGACGAAGAGCAGCAGCCCGCGGGTCAGCACGTACGCCGCGAACATGAAGGGCAGGAAGAGCACCAGCAGGAGATAATTGCCCGACAGGAGCAGCCACCCGCCGAAGAGCACGTCCAGCACCGCCATGACGAGCTGCCACCGGGACCGCGCCGCCGCCGGCGTCGAGCCGTACCGCAGGAGCTGGGACAGCCCGCTGAAACACACGAGGAAACCGATATACAGCGCCACCGCCTCCATCGCCATATCCGGATGGATGAAGCAGTACACCCCGGCCACGCCGAAGAAGACGCTCGAAAGGATGAGCCACAGAGAATGCATGGGGACCTCCTTGCCGTTTCAAAAATCAGACCTGCCGCGGCGGACGGATTTCCGTCAGCTCCAGCATGGGCTCCAGCTCCTTCTTTCGGAACGACGGGAACGACGGTTTCTCCCGCAGCATGGCAAGCACATAGGCCAGCGCCGCCTCCACGCCGCACACGAGCCCCCGCTCGTCGATGTCGAATTCCGGCGTATGATGATTCGCGCCGCTCCCGGTCGCCTCATCCTGGATGCCCGTGAAGGAGAAGACCCCCGGATACGTGAGCTCCGTGAGGGAGAACGTCTCCGCCGCCATCCACGGCGGTATGGAGATCACCGCGTCCGGGCCGAGCACTTCGCCGATGGCCCGCCGGCCGAACTCCGCGCATTCCTTCGTATTCACCGTCGCCGGGAAGAACTGATCCTCCACCGCTTCCGCCGTGCAGCCCGTCTCCGCGCACACGTTGTGAAGCAGCTTCCAGAAATCCCGGCGGAACGCTTCGCCGCTCTCATTGTCCAGATACCGCGCCGTCCCGGCGAACGTGAGCTCGTCGGGGATGACGTTCGGCGTATCGCCCGCCTGCACCATGCCGAACGAATAGGTGAAGCTCGTGTCCGGACGGATGCGGCGCATGCGGTACGACTGGAGCGCCGAGGCGAACGCCGCGAAGCAGTCGATGGGGCTCACCGCCAGATGCGGCATCGAGCCGTGGCCGCTCTTCCCGTGCACCTTCACCCGGAAGAAAAACGCCCCCGCGAGCATCGCCCCGTCCATGAGCGCAATCTTGCCCACCGGCACATTGTACATCACATGCGAGCCCCAGCACACATCCACCGGCACCTCGTGCTCCGCCAGCCAGCGGAGCATCGGCGCGATGCCGCGCTCGCCCATTTCCTCCGCTTCCTCGAACATGAGGACCACCTTCCCGGCCCAGTCCTCCCGGTGCTCCGCGAGGATCTTCGCCTCCGTGAGGAGCATCGCCATGTGGCCGTCGTGGCCGCACGCGTGAGACACGCCGGGATTCTCCGACACGCACGCCTTCGCCCGCGCCAGATTCCGCTCCGACTCCTGGATCGGGAGCGCGTCGATATCCGCGCGCATGAGCACCGTCCAGCCGGGCTTCCCGCTGTCCAGGAACCCGAACACCCCGCCGTGCGGCACCCGCACCGTGGGAATAGAGAGCGCCGCCAGCTCCTTCTCGATGAAATCCATCGTGGCGAACTCCTTCTGCGACAGCTCCGGATGCGCATGGAAATGCCGGCGCAGCGCCGTCAGCCGCTCCGCTTCCGCCTCCGCCAGCTGTTTTATATCCATCATGAAAAATCACTCCTTTGTCTCCGGACAAGCCGGATATTATTTTTAATTATATGGGCCGTTCCGTGCCCTGTCAATCTTGGCCTGTCCCCATTTTCTCACGGCTCATTTCAGAACTACAGGCAGCGCCGTTTCTCCCGCAAATGCCGGAACCTCCCCGGACAAATCCCCGGCCCGCACGCTCACCTGAAAATGGCTCTACGGATTCTATGTACGAGATTATATTTATTTTACTTCTATATATGTTTCCTCATCAGCACACGCAAAAACGCCCTCCCCTTTTGGAGAGAGCGTTTTTCGTTTTCTCAGGACTTGAGCTTGTCTATGATCTTGTCGATGAAGGAGGAGCTTTTGCCCCGGTAGGTGGTGATGTCTTCGCCGGAGATGTCCGCGTATTTCAGGAGAGCTTCTTTCTGCTCGCCTTTGAGGTTCCGCGGGACGACGACGTTCACGACGACGTAGAGGTCGCCTTTGTCGCTGCCCCGGAGTTTCGGCATGCCCGCGCCCTTGATGCGGAAGCGGGTGCCGCCCTGCGTGCCGGCGGGGATCTTCAGCTCCACTTCGTTGTCGAGGGTGAGCACTTTGATGGTGTTGCCCAGGGCCGCGGTGGGGAAGGAGATGTCCGCCTTACAGTAGAGGTCGTCCCCGTCGCGCTCGAAGTTCGGATCTGGCTTGACGTAGATGTATACGTAGAGGTCGCCCGCCGGGCCGCCGCGCTTGCCGGGATTGCCTTCGCCGGCGATGCGCATGCGCACGCCCGTGTCCGCGCCGGCGGGGATATTGATCTCCAGTTTCTTTTCCACCATCTGGAGGCCGGTGCCGTGGCAGGTGCTGCATTTCTGCTTGATGATCTTCCCGGTGCCGCCGCAGTAGCGGCAGGTGGTAACGTTCACCATCTGGCCGAAGGGGCTGTTCCGCACGATGCGTTCCTGTCCGGTGCCGTGGCAGTGCGGGCAGGTCTCCACGTCGGTGCCGGGTTCCGCGCCGGTGCCGTGGCACTTGGAGCAGGTCTCTTCTTTCTTCACGGAGAAGGTCTTCTTCACGCCGCTCGCCGCTTCGCGGAGGGTGATCTCCATGTCGTAGCGGAGATCGTCGCCGCGCTCCGGACCGTTCCGCTGACGCCGGCCGGCTCCGCCGGTGAACATGTCGAAGATGTCCCCCATGTCGAAGCCGCCCTGGCCGCCGAACCCGCCGAAGCCTCCAAATCCGCCCTGGCCGAATCCGCCGAAGCCGCCGGCCCCGGTGCCGCCCTTCTGGGCCTGTTCGTAGGCGTCGTGGCCGATCTGGTCGTACTGGGCGCGCTTGTCCGCGTCGGAGAGCGTCTGATAGGCTTCGTTGACTTCCTTGAATTTATCGGCCGCGGTGGGATCGTCCTTGTGCAGGTCCGGATGGTATTTCCGGGCCATTTTCCGGTAGGCTTTCTTGATGTCGTCTTCCGTGGCGTTCCTGTCGACGCCGAGTACTTCATAATAATCCCGTGCTGCCATACATCCTCATCCTGTCTTATTTCTTATCGTCGTCTACGACTTTGTAGTCCGCGTCGACGGTGTCGCCGTCTTTGTGCGCCGCGCCCTGCGGGCCCTGCTGCTGGGCTCCCTGCGCCTGCTGCTGGGCCTGAGCGGCCTGCTGCGCCTGCTGGTAGAGTTTTTCCGTCAGTTCGTGGAGCGGCTTCGTGAGGGCTTCCGCGTCGGCTTTGATCTTATCGGCGTCGTCGCCTTTCAGGGTCTCTTTCAGTTTCGCGATGGCGTCGTTCACTTCTTTCACTTTCGCCGCGTCGGCTTTGTCGCCGATCTCCTTCACGGTCTTTTCCGCCTGATAGACGAGGGCTTCCGCGTTGTTCCGGGCGGTGACGGCTTCCTTGCGCTTCTTGTCTTCCGCTTCGTGAGCCTTCGCGTCCTGCTGCATGCGTTCGATCTCTTCATCGGAGAGGCCTGAGGAGGAGGTGATATCGATCCTCTGTTCCTTGCCGGTGCCGAGGTCTTTCGCAGAGACGTGGACGATGCCGTTCGCGTCGATATCGAAGGTGACCTGGATCTGCGGCACGCCTCTCGGAGCCGGCGGGATGTCGGACAGTTCAAAGCGGCCGAGGGTCTTGTTGTCCGCCGCCATGGGACGTTCGCCCTGCAGGACGTGGATGTCTACGGAGGGCTGGTTGTCCGCCGCGGTGGAGAAGATCTGGGTCTTCTGGGTCGGGATGGTGGTGTTCCGCTTGATCATGGTGGTGAATACGCCGCCCAGCGTCTCGATGCCGAGGGACAGCGGAGTCACGTCGAGGAGGAGCACGTCTTTCACTTCGCCTTTGAGGACGCCCGCCTGGATGGCCGCGCCTACGGCGACGGATTCATCCGGGTTGATGCCCTTGTTCGGTTCTTTGCCGAATTTATTCTTGATGAGGGTCTGCACGGCCGGGATGCGGGAAGAGCCGCCGACGAGGAGGATCTTCTCGATGTCCGCCGCGGTGACGCCCGCGTCTTTCATAGCGATGTCGATTGGAGCGACGGTCGCCTGGACGAGGTCTTCGGTGATGCGGTCGAATTCCGCACGGGAGAGGGTCGCGTCGAAGTGGACCGGCTGGCCGTTTGCATCGACAGTGAGGAAGGGCAGGTTGATCTCCGTGGACATCACGCCGGACAGTTCGATCTTCGCCTTCTCGCCCGCTTCTTTCAGGCGCTGGTTGGTCATGGGATCGCGGCGCAGTTCAAAGCCGTTCTGTTTCTTGAAGGTGTCGGCGATCCAGTCCATGACGCGGGCGTCGAAGTCGTCGCCGCCGAGGTGGCCGTTGCCGTTGGACGCTTTGACTTCGAAGACGCCGTCCGCGAGGTCGAGGATGGACACATCGAAGGTGCCGCCGCCGAGGTCGTATACGAGGAAGGTGTGTTCCTTGCCGTCATTGATCTTGTCGAGGCCGTAAGCCAGAGAGGATGCGGTCGGTTCGTTGATGATGCGGAGCACGTTGAGACCCGCGATCTTGCCGGCATCTTTCGTGGCCTGGCGCTGGCTGTCGGTGAAGTACGCCGGACAGGTGATGACCGCTTCGGTGACCGGTTCGCCCAGGTACGCTTCCGCGTCGGCTTTCAGTTTCTGCAGGATCATCGCGGAGATTTCCTGCGGGGTGTAGCTCTTGCCGTCGATATTGACTTTGTAATCGCTGCCCATGTGGCGCTTGATGGATACGACGGTGCGGTCCGGATTGGACACGGCCTGGCGCTTCGCGAGCTGGCCCACGAGGCGTTCGCCCGTCTTGGAGAAGCCCACCACAGACGGGGTCAGGCGGGAGCCTTCCGCGTTCGGGATGACGACGGGTTCGCCGCCTTCCATGACTGCCACGACGGAGTTCGTCGTACCAAGATCGATACCAATGACTTTAGACATAGAAATAGCCTCCTTCAAAATTGTTTTCTATGAGATGGAAATCCGCTGTGCGCGGCGTTTTCAACTGTTATGGACGACCTGCACTTTCGCAGGACGGATGACGCGGTCTTTCAGCACGTAGCCTTTCTGGAAGACCATGGCGACGGTGTCGTCTTCTTTGTCCGGCGCGGGGGCCTGCATCACCGCTTCGTGGAAATGCGGGTCGAAGGCCGCGCCTTCGGCGGCGATCTCCGTGACGCCCAGATCGGCGATCACTTTTTCGAGCTGCCTGCGGAGCATCTCGAAGCCTTTCACATAGGCGGCGCCCGCTTCGTCTTTCGACATGTGGGCGAGCGCAAGGCCGAAATTGTCGAGCACCGGAAGGAATTCCTTCACGATGTCCGCGGTCATCTTGTCTTTCGCCTCGGCCTCGCCTGCGCGGGTGCGGCGGCGGAAATTATCGAAATCCGCCTGCAGGCGGCTGTACTGCTGCACCGCAAGCGACAGCTTCGCCTCGAGGCCGGCGGCCTTGTCTTCCAGCTCTTTCGCGCGGGCTTCGGCGGCCGCTTCCGCCTCGATGGCCTTCGAGAGCGCGGCGGACAGGTCCGTCTCCGTCTGCGCGTCCTGCGCGCCGGCCGGAGCGCCCTCCGGCGTTTCTTCCGCCGGGCGGGCCTTCTTTTCTTCTTCTGCCATGGATAGACCTCCTCTATCTCAGAATCTCTGTTATTCCTTATTTTTCAGCATATGCTCCAGATGTTTCTGCATGAAGTACAGGAGCCCGATGACCCGGCCGTACTCCATGCGCGTGGGGCCGATGACGGCCATGGTGCCGATCACTTCGCCGCCCACCTGGAACTGCGCCTTCACGATGGACAGATCGGCGAGCGACTTGTCCGGATTTTCCGAGCCGATGCGCACCGCGATGGGCCGGTCCATGGCCGTGTCCAGGATGCTGTGCAGCAGGTCCCGCTCCTCGAGGAGGTTCAGGATGTCCTGCATCTTTTCCACATTCTGGAATTCCGGCTGGCGGATGAGGCCCGCCGCGCCGCCGCTGTAGACTTTCTGCTTCGGCGCGAGCGACCGGCGGAGCGATACGAAGATACGGCTGAACGGGGTGAGGTCCCGCTCCACATCTTTCTGGAAGGCGAGGATCGTCTGCTCGTCCGCGGCGCTGATGTCTTTCCCGTGGAGGAAATGGTTCAGCCGGTCCGCGAGGAGCTGCAGCTCGTCGATGGACGAGCCCGGCGGGATGTTCACCACCGTATTCGACACGCGCCCTTCCTGCGTCACTACGAGCAGGATCGCCCGCTGCCCGTCGAGGGGCAGGAAGCGGATGTAATTGAAGGTGCAGCTCCGGCGCGTCTGCCGCGCCGCCACGGAGAGGGTCTGCGTGAGGGACGACACCACCCGCGCCATATTGCGGAAGATCTCGTCCACCTTCGTCGTCTGGTCGGCGATCATGTGGGTGAGGCGTTCCTCCTCCTCGCCGGTCAGGCGGGACGGCTCCATGAGGCAGTCCACATAGAAGCGGTATCCCTTGATGGACGGGATGCGCCCCGCCGAGGTGTGGGGCTGCTCGAGGTAGCCTTCATCGCCCAGGTCCTGCATCTCGTTGCGGATCGTGGCGCTCGACACACCCAGATCGTAGTTCTTTGCGATGGTGCGGGACCCCACCGGTTCTGCGGACGACACATAATCCTGTACTACAGCCCAAAGTATTCTCTTTTTTCTGTCGTTCATCCCGGCGTCCGCCGGGTCTGCATTTCTTCGTGCTGTCATCATTCATCACCTGATTATTAGCACTCACTCATTACGAGTGCTAACTTGTACATTACAAGAATACCATTCCCCTCCCCCCTTGTCAAGGAAATCTCCCGTTTTTTCTGCCTTCCGCGGCCGCTGCGGCTGCCGTCTCCGCCGCCCGCGCGGGCGTAGAAAAAGACAGGAGGCCGAAGCCCCCTGCCTTTCTCTTTTTATCATTTTTCAAGCGTGAGCGTTTCACCCGGCGCCAGCACGTGAGGCGCCACGCCGGCTTTCTCCGCGAGCGCCGCGAAGACCGCCGGGTCCTGGGCGATGACCGGCCAGGTATTGTAATGGATGGGAATGACCCGCGCCGCGCCGAGGAGCTTTGCCGCTTCCACTGCGTCCGCCGGGCCCATGGTGTAATTGTCCCCGATGGGGAGCACCGCGTAGTGGATGGGCGCTTTCCGTCCGATGAGCGCCATGTCGCCGAAGAGCGCTGTGTCGCCGGAGTAGTACACGTTCACGCCGTCCGCAAAGCAGATGAGGAAGCCGCAGGCCACGCCGCCCGCCACGCCGGAGCTGTGGAGCGCCGGCACCATGTGCACCCGGCCGAAGGGCAGCGCGAGGCTCCCGCCGAGATTCATGGGCCACGCCGTCTTCGGCGCGTGCTCGAAGAGGCCCAGCACCTCCGGCACTGCGACGACCGCCGCGCCCGTGCGCGCCGCGATGGCGTCCGCGTCGCCGAAGTGGTCCCCGTGCGCGTGAGAGAGCAGGATGTAGTCGCAGTCCACGTCCTCCGCGCGGATGGAAGCGCTGCCGTTCCCCGTGAGGAACGGATCGAAGAGCAGCTTTTCCCTGCCCGTGTCGATCAGGAAGCACGCATGGCCGTAAAATGTGAGTTTCATGGGAAGTCCCTCCTTCATATCCAACTGATGGTTTCTTACCTGTATTGTAGCATACCGGCGGCCGCCGCACAGAGCGGCGCGGAAAAAGACGGCCCCCGCCGGTCCCTTATCTCCTTCATTCCGCCCCGCCGGAAACGGTTTCGATCCCCTCGAAGAATCCGTGGAACGACTCCCGCACGGCGTCTTCTGTATCGAGCGCTTCGCCCGTCCAGCCGAACAGGAAGCAGCCGGAGGCGAGGACCGCATGCTCTCTGCCCTCGAGGAACGTCACGAGCACCGGAGCCGAATGCCGGTACACGTACAGGTACATGGCCGAGCCGTCCAGCGTCCTGTCCACGAAGGCTTCCTCGGCGGCGCACAGTCCGGCCGCCGCCACGGCGCGCGTGCCTTCCAGCGAATTGAGGAACATCCCCGCGGCCCGCTCCCCGTTCCGCCGGCCCTGCTCCCGCAGAGAGGCCGGCAGCGTCTCCAGCGGGCGGCCGCCGGAAAGGAGACGCACCGCGCCGTCCGACAGCCTCACCCGATAGACCGCCGTCAGCGCATCGTCTTCCGTCCCGCCGGCCTCCGCCAGGAGTGCCCGCACCTCCGGCCCCGGCCGCCCGTGGAAGCGGACCCAGGCTTCGCTGCCCGCCATGGTCCGCATCTGCTCCGCCATGCGGCGTCCCTCTGCGACGGCAGGCGGCTCATCCGGCGGCCGGACGGCCTCTGCGTGCACGCCGCCTGCCCCGGCCGCCAGCGCAAGCGCCAGGATCAGCGCCGCCCTCCGCCATTTCATTTTCATTTCCGCCGCCTCCTTTCTCTTCTGATTCTATCATGGGCCTCTGCCGGGCGCATGAAAAAAAGACCGGCCGTGCCGGTCCCTTTTCGTTCTTATTCTGTTTCCCCTGCGCCGTTCTGCCAGTCGAAGCAGCCGTCGCCCACGAGGGGCTTCATTTCCTTTTCGTAGACTTCGCGCACACCCGCGCCTGTGAGGAGGCGGTCCGCCTGATGCTTCGTGAGGGCGAGCACCTGGAGGAACTGCACCGTGCCGTACACGGTCTGCAGCGTCTCCGCTTCCGTGTCGGGGATGAGGAGCACCGCCGCCACAGGGGTATCGGTCGCCTTCGAGATGCCCAGGTCCGCGCCCGCGAGGATCTGATACGGCGTGAGGCGGCGATGGCCGCCGTGCACCCATTTGGCGATGGCCGACAGGAGGTCGCACGCCCAGAGCGCGTCCCCCGCCGCCTTTTCATGCACCTTCATGGTGAGCTCACAGCCTTTCCCGCTCCACTGGCCGCCGAAGGCGCGCTTCTCGCCGTAGAGCTCGGACAGGCCGAAAGTGACGATGTGGAGATAGCCTTTCGGCGAGGGATAGAAGGAGTAGCCGTCCAGGTACTGGTCCCCGCCGAGCGCAACCCGCGCCTCCACGGCTGTGGCGAAATGCTGCGGCGCCGCGCCGGGATAGAGCCGGGCAAATTCCGCTTCGATGGCGTCCCAGCCGGGCGCCCAGTGCGGATCGGCCGCCAGTTTTCTCATGAATTCATTTTTTGTCATAGGTCCTCCGCAGTGCGTTTTTCATGCAGTATACAGGCTGTCTGTAAAGATTCTGTCATCCAGTATACCACAGGCGCAAAAAAGAAGGACGGAGCCTGTCCGCTCTATCCTTCTTTTTCCATTTCTCCGGCGAGGAGCTGCTCCGCCCTCTTTACGTCCTCCGCGATCTGCGCCGCGAGGGCCGCCGCGGAGGGGAAGCGGATCTCGCCGCGGAGGCGCTCCACGAATTCCACTGCGAACGCTTCGCCGTAGATGTCCTCCGAGAAATGGAGGATGAATGTCTCCACGGTGCGCGCCGCGTTGCCGTAGGTGGGATTCGTCCCCACGTTCGTCACCGCCGGCCAGCGCCGGCCGCGGATGACCGCGAAGGCAGCGTACACGCCGTCTGCGGGGAGGACGCGCTCCGGTCCGAAGACAAGGTTCGCCGTGGGGAAGCCCGTGTCGTCCGTGCCCCGGCGGAAACCCCGCCCGACGCCGCCGGAGAGGGTGTACGGCCGGGCGAGGAGCGCCCCGGCGGTGCGCATGTCCCCCGCCTCGACGAGCCGGCGGATCTCCGTGCTGCTGACGACCCGCCCGCCGATGGCCGGGCTCCGCGTGAGCGGCACCACCGACACCGCCGTGTCCGTACCGGCGAACCATGCGCGGATCGTCTCCGGCGTGCCCGCCGCGCCCGCGCCGAAGGTGAAGTTCTCTCCGCACACCACGCCCCGGAGGTCCGGCACGGCTTCGAGGCTCCGGAGGAAATCCTCCGCCGACTCGGCGAGGAATTCTTTCGTGGGCCGCAGGATGACCGCGAGCGCCATGCCGAGCTCCGCCATGACCGCTTCTTTTTCTTCTTCCGTCTGGAGGAGGCGCACCGGCCGGTCCGGGAAGAGCACCATCCCCGGATGGGGCGAGAAGGTCACCACGCCAGGCCGCGCACCCAGCTGCTCCGCCATGCGCCGCGCTTCGCCGAGCACCGCCCGGTGCCCCCGGTGGAATCCGTCGAAGAATCCCGCCGCGAGGACGAGCGGCCCGAAATCTCGCACGTCCGTCAGACTGCGCAACAGTTTCATCGAATCACCGCCGTCTCAGGAAAATACTTTTTTCGGATGGATGACGCCCCGCCGGACCGCCGCGATGCCGAGGAAGCCCTGCGGCCCGTACGCCGCCGCCGCGTCAGCGTCGTCCGCTGCCGTGCGGAGCCGCTTCCCCGCGAGGAAGTCCGCCGCTTCCGCCGCGGAGAGGGTGAGCGCCGGCAGCTCCGACAGGAGCATCCTCAGGTCCTTCAGGAGCGCCCCCTGCGGGTCCGTCTCGATTTCTTCGAGGGTCTTCGCCTCCCCGATGGCGAAAGGCCCCATGACGGTGCGCACGAGGAAGGACATGGTGAGCGGACAGCCCGCCGCGCGCCCCATATCGCGCCCCAGCGCCCGCACGTACGTGCCGGACGAGCACGTCACGGAGAGGCGCAGGTACGGCGGCCGCACCTCCCGGATGCAGAGCTCGAAGATTTCCACGTCCTTCGCGGGGAGCTGCACGTCCTTCCCTTCACGGGCGAGGTCGTAGGCGCGCCGCCCGCCGATCTGCTTGGCTGAATAAAGAGACGGCACCTGCCGGATAGGCCCGCGGAAGGCCGCCGCGGCCCGCTCCCAGGCGTCCCGGTCCGCGAGAACCCCGCCCCGCGCCGTGATGCGGCCGGACACGTCCTCCGTATCCGTCTCGAAGCCCATGAGGAACTCCGCCTCGTAGGTCTTCCGGCGGATGGGAGCATACTCGATAAGCCGCGCCGCCCGGCCGAGGAAGACCGGCAGCACGCCCGCCGCGAGCGGATCGAGGGTGCCGCCGTGGCCGATCTTCTTCTGCCCGTACACGCGCCGCAGGCAGGCAATCACGTCGAAGGAGGTCATGCCCGCCGGTTTCAGCACATTGAGCACGCCGTCCATCAGAGATATTTCTCCGCCGCCGCGAGGAAGGCCTTCTCCGCCTCTGCCATGGGCAGGCGGATGGTGCAGCCCGCCGCGCGGACGTGGCCGCCGCCGCCGAACTCCGCCGCCAGCTCCGATACGTTCGCGTATTCCCGGGACCGCAGGGAGAGGCGCGTCACCTCCGGGCCGTCCGCCTTGAAGAGGACGCCGATCTCCACGCCCTCCACCCGCCGGGGGATGCTCACGTAGTAATCGGAATTTTCCCCGTCCATCGCCATGGAGGTCTCGTCCATGGCCGCGAGGCCGATCTTCCCGCCGCAGGCGTAGTGGAGCGTGTCCAGCACGCGGCGGTACACTTCCATGGAGACTTTCGTCGTCACGTCGAGGTGATTCGAGATGAAAGCCGGCTCCGCGCCGCCCTCCACGAGCCGCGACGCCATGAGGAGCGTGTGGGCGGACGTGTTGCTGAACTTGAAGAACCCGCTGTCCGTGCCGATGCCCATGTAGAGGGCGTCCCGCGCTTCTTTGTCCAGCGGGAAATCCCCGTCGAGGAAGAGTTCCGCCAGGAGCTCCGCCGTGGCGGCGTAGTCCGCGCGGAGCCAAAGATAGTCGGTGTACTCCGTATTGGAAATGTGGTGGTCGATGCAGAGGCTCGGCACCTTCGGGAATGCGAAATCCCCGCCGCGCTCGATGTTCGACAGGTCCGTGAAGACGAGCGCATCGTAGTCCGCCCCTTCGGGGATGGAGGTCTGGATCTCTTCCGTCCCCGCGAGGAAGCGGAACCGCTCCGGCACGCCGTCCGCGATGACCATATCCGCGGATTTTCCCAGATGCACGAGCGCATGGTGCAGCGCGAGGATCGAGCCGATGTCGTCTCCGTCGGCGTGGATGTGCCCCACGAGGAGGAACCGCTCATGGTCCCGGAGGAACTGCGCCGCTTCTTCTTTACTGATCTTCATCGGTTTTCTCTTCTTTCCGGATCTTTTTCAGCAGGCCGTCGATGTGCATGCCGTAGTCGAGGGAGGTATCCTCCTCGAAGGCGATGGTGGGCGTGTAGTATACTTTGAGCCGCTGCCCCAGTTCGCGGCGGATGAAGCCCTTCGCCTGATTCAGCGCCTCCATAGAGGCTTTCTTTTCCTCTTCTTTCCCGAAGAGGCTCACGTAGATGACCGCTTCCCGGAGGTCGCCGGTGAGCTTCACGCCGGTGACGGTGATGAATCCGAGGCGCGGGTCTTTCAGGTCGCGGAGCAGCATCTGCCCCACTTCCTGCTTGATGAATTCCTGGATCTTTCTGACTCGTAATTCAGACATGGTATCTCCTTTATGCGATGAAAATGCGCCGCCTGGTACGGCGGCGCACTGCGGGACTGCCGCCCGTGGGCGGTATTATTCCAGCTCCGCTGCTTCTTCCTGCAGCTTGAAGGCTTCCAGCTGGTCGCCTTCCTTCACGTCGCGGTAGTTGTCGATCGCGATGCCGCATTCGTAGCCTTCGGAGACTTCCTTCACGTCGTCCTTGAAACGGCGCAGCGAGGCCATCTTGCCTTCGTGGATGACGATGCCGTCGCGGACGATGCGGATCTGGCAGTTGCTCGTGATCTTGCCGTCCAGCACGTAGGAGCCAGCGACGATGACCTTCGGCGTGTGGATGACCTGACGGACTTCCGCATGGCCGAGGAGCACTTCCTTGATGGTCGGCGCGAGGAGCCCTGCCATGGCGGCCTTCACATCGTTGATGACGTCGTAGATGACGCGGTACAGGCGGATGTCCACCTTTTCCTGCTCGGCGATCTTCCGGGCGTTCGCGTCAGGCCGCACGTTGAAGCCGATGATGAGCGCGTTCGACGCGGAGGCGAGCATCACGTCGGATTCGCTGATGGCGCCGACGGCGGAATGCACCACGGAGATGCGCACCTTCTCGCTCTTGATATTGAGGAGCGACTGCTGCAGCGCTTCCACCGAGCCCTGGACGTCGGCCTTGATGATGATGTCCAGTTCCTTCATTTCCCCTTCCTTGATCTTCTCGAAGATATTGTCGAGGGTGATCTTCTGGACCTGGCTCCGTTCCGCTTCCTTCGCGCGGACTGCTCTCATTTCCGCGATCTCGCGGGCTTTTCTCTCGTCCATGACGTAGAAATGGTCGCCCGCTTCCGGCACGCCGCTCATGCCGAGCACTTCCGCCGGGGCGGACGGTTCGGCCGATTTCAGCTTGCGGCCGTTCTCATTGGCCATGGCGCGCACCTTGCCCCAGCATTTGCCGGCGAGGATGCCGTCGCCCACGTGGAGGGTGCCGTTCTGCACGAGCACGTTCATCACCGGGCCGCGGCCCTTGTCGAGCTGCGCTTCCACGACGACGCCGTACGCTTCGCGGCGCGGATTCGCTTTCAGTTCTTCCATTTCCGCCAGGAGCAGGATGTTGTCCAGCAGGTCGTCCAGGCCGATGCGCTTCTTCGCGGAGATCGGCACCATGATGACGTCGCCGCCCCAGTCTTCGGAGATGAGGCCCTGATGGGAGAGCTCTTCCTTGATGTGGTCCGGGTTCGCGCCGGGCTTGTCGATCTTATTGATGGCCACGAGGATCGGCACCTTCGCGCTCTTCGCGTGGTTGATCGCTTCGATGGTCTGCGGCATGACGCCGTCGTCGGCGGCGACGATGATGACCGCGATATCCGTGATCTGCGCGCCGCGGTTCCGCATGGCGGTGAACGCTTCGTGCCCCGGCGTGTCGAGGAAGGTGATCTTCTGGTTCTTGTAGCGGATCTGGTACGCGCCGATGCGCTGGGTGATGCCGCCCGCTTCATGCGCTGCGACGTTCGTCTCGCGGAGCGCATCCAGCAGGGTGGTCTTGCCGTGGTCGACGTGGCCCATGATGGTGACCACCGGCGGGCGCGGCTTCAGGAAGCGCGGATCGTCCGGCGTAGGCACGTATTCCGTGGGATCGACGGTCTTCTCCGGTTCGAGGAGCGTGATGCCGAAATCGTCCGCCAGGAGCGCCGCCGCATCGGGGTCGACGTTCTGATTGATCGTCGCCATGATGCCCAGCTTCATGAGGCGCATGATGATCTCGCTCACTTCGCGGCCGAAGAGCTCCGCCAGCTCCTTCACGGTGACGCTCGGCGGGAGCGTCACTTCCGTCGGATAGGACACGGCCTTCTTTTCCGCCACATGCTTCTTTTTCTTGTTCTGCTTCATGGACTGCGCCATGAGGGAGGTCCCTTCCTTTTCCCTCCGGCTGCGTTCATAGTCCTTCTTGCTCTTCTTCGCCGGCTTGGCGTCGCGGCGCGTATCCTGCGCCGGTGCCGGAGCGGGCGCTGCGGCCGGTTTCGGACGGTTCGCGCCGAAGCCTGCCTTCGGGCGGTCTCCCGGACGCTGCGGGCCGCCGCTTCTCTGCGGACGGCCGCCATTGCCCGGACGGCTGTCCTGCCGGCGGTCCTGACGCTGCGCCGGACGGCTGTCGTTCTTCTGCGGACGGCCGCCATTATTCGGACGATTGTCCTGCCGGCGGTCCTGACGCTGTGCCGGACGGGTCTCCGCACGGGCCGCGGGCTTCGCTTCCGCCGGCGCAGCTGCCTGAGCCGGTGCCGGCGCCGCGTCCTTCTTCAGCGCGGCCTGGGCCTTCGCGGCATGCGCATCCGCTTCCGCCCGGTCCGTGGAGTAGGACGAGGAGAAGTTCCCCTGCCCCTGCGAACGCTTCCCGTCCTGCGGGCGGCCCTTGCTGTCGAACTTCACCGTGCGGAATACGGGCTTCTTCGCCGGCTTCTTTCCGGAGAATTCGCGTTCGAGGATGTCCTTGGCCTTTTCATCGACGCTGTTGGCGGCTTTGCTCACTTCGTAGTTGTGCTTCTTCAAAACGCCGATGACCTCCTCGTTCGTCTTCCCATACATCTTGGATAATTCGTAGATTCTGTATTTCTGCATACGCATCCTCCTAACGACCGGCGTCCAGCTTCCGGCAGACCGCCTTGGCGAATCCGCTGTCCGTGACCAGTACGGCTGTCCGTACTCCCTTGCCCAGAGCCCGTCCCAATTTTTCCTTCTCACCAAAGAGCCTCCAGGGGATGCGGTTCCGTTCCGCCATGGCCCTGTACTCCCCGGCCGTTCGCTCCGACGCGTCCTCCGTGATGAGGAGCAGCGTCCCTTTTTTATGTCTCAGTCCGTCCGTGAGCTGATCGCTTCCCGACAGGAGGAATCCCGCCTTCTGCGCCAGCCCGAGGAACTGGTAGATGGCCTTTTCATTCATGATGGCTCAGCGATTCCTGCAGCGCTTCGTACACGTCCCGCGAGACAGGGCGCTTCAGCGAGCGCTCCAGCCCGTGCGAATCGAACGCTTTTCTGAAGCAGTCCGGATTGTCGCAGATGTACACGCCCCGGCCGGATACCTTGCCCGTGCGGTCCACCTGGATCTCGCCCGTGGGCATGGCCACGATGCGGAGCAGCTCTTTCTTCGGATGGAGCTCCCCGCAGCCCACGCATTTGCGCATAGGGATCTTTCTTACCTTCATTCGTGAGCCTCCGTGCCTTCCGCTTCGATATCGCCGAGGATATCGTCGTCTTCCTCTTCTTCGGCGCCGAATCCTTCTTCCGCGGCCTGCGTCTCGCTCTTGATGTCGATCTTCCAGCCGGTGAGCTTCGCCGCGAGGCGCGCGTTCTGGCCGGCCTTGCCGATGGCCAGCGACAGCTGGTAATCTTCCACGACCACGAGAGAGGCCTTTTCTTCTTCCGCTACGGAGACGGACACCACCTTTGCCGGGGAGAGGGCGTTCGCGATGTAGATCGCCGGGTCTTCATCCCAGCGGACGATGTCGATCTTCTCGCCGTTCAGCTCATTGACGATGTTCTGCACGCGCTGTCCCTTCGGACCGACGCACGCGCCCACCGGGTCCACCGTCGGGTCCATCGCGTAGACCGCGATCTTCGAGCGGGAGCCCGCTTCGCGCACCACGGACTTGATCTCCACCGTGCCGCTGTAGATCTCCGGCACCTCCAGCTCGAAGAGGCGCTTCAGGAGTCCCGGATGCGTGCGGGACAGGATGATCTCCGGCCCCTTCGTAGTCTTCCGCACTTCCTTCACATAGCATTTGATCTTGTCGTTCGGGTGGAAGACTTCGCCCTCCGCCTGTTCCGTGAAGGGCAGGACCCCTTCCACGCGGCCCAGGTCCACGAAAATCGTGCGGGATTCGCTCCATTTCACCGTGCCCGTGATGACGTCGCCCTCGCGGCCGGAGAATTCGTCGTAGATCACGCCCCGTTCCGCTTCGCGGAGCTTCTGGATCATCACCTGCTTCGCCGTCTGCGCCGCCATGCGGCCGAAATTCTTCGGCGTCACTTCGATCTGGAGGATATCGCCCGCTTCGTACACCGGATTGATCTTCTTCGCGTCCGCCACGGAGATCTGGCTCGCCGCATTTTCCGCCTCCGGATCGACCGTCTCCACGACGTTCTTTTCCGCATAGATATGATAATCGCCCGTGGTGCGGTCAATGCTGACAGACGTATTGGCATTGCTTCCCGTTTCTCTCTTATAGGCCGTCAAAAGTACGGATTCCAGCGCGTTGAATACGACGCTTTCCGGAACCTTTTTTGCCTTCACCAATACTTCTACCGCCTGTAATAACTGTTCGTTCACGATTACTTCTGCCTCCTGGATTAAAATGAAAAATGCAGCCTGATCTGCGATACTTTATTCCTCGGGATGACGAGCTCTTCCTCATCCTCTGTCCTGAGCGCCACCTCGCCCGCCTCCGTGAGGCCGACGAGCACCGCGGTGAATGCCTTGCTCGACTTGTCCCCTTCCCGGAGCGGCGCGAAGAGCTTCACGTCCACCTCCGACCCGGCGAACCGCGCGAAATCGCGGTCTTTCTTGATGACCCGGTCCACGCCCGGCGAAGAGACCTCCAGCATGTAATTGTCCGGGATGAGGTCCTTCTCATCCAGCAGCCGGCCCGCTTCCTCGCTCACCTTCTGGCAGTCGCCGAGATCCACGCCGCCGTCCTTGTCGATGTACAGGCGGAGGATCCAGTTCCGCTCCCGCACATACTCCACGTCGACGATCTCGATGCCCTCCGCTTCCAGCAGGGGCGTCAGCAGCTCTTCCGCCGCCCGCTCAATGTCTTTGTGCGCCATGAAAATCAATCCCTCCCCGCTTCCTGAAACCTGACGCCACTATAAGAAAAAGTGAGCCGCAGCTCACTCCATGGGAATCGTATGAAAATCAAAACATTACACGTTGATTATATCATGCCCCCATCCCCCTTGCAAGGAAACGCCGGCGTCCCGTGCGCAAAGCCTCCGCGTTTTCGGGAACATGTCGCGGGCGGCCGGTCTCCCCGCTCCGAGCTCCTGAAAAAAATTCCGCCGCGCCGCTGCCTGCCCGCTGAAAAAAATCAAATGGACAAAAAAATACAGGCTCTCCCTCCTGTCCATGCCGCCCGCGCCGAAAGCAGAGAACGCGCGGCAGCCTCTCTTTTTTCCGCCGCCTGCCGGGGCATCGAGCAGCATCGGCCCGGCAGGGTGCTTCCCACTATGCATGCCGCCCGGCCGCACGCGTCCCCGCCCTGCCTCTGCCCATAAAAAAAGACCTCCGAAGAGGTCTGACGCTCAGAATTTTTCCACGTACCGGCCGTAGCGGCGGACGAGGAAAGAGCCGAGGAGAATTTTCACCGCGTCGCCCGGAAGGAAGGGCAGCATGCACAGCATGAGGGACGCCCAGAGGCCCGTGCCGGTGAGGACCATGAACCATGCCACGCCGAAGGCGTATACGGTGAGGCAGCCGAGGATCATGGCGAGGACGAGCCGGCGGAAGGTGCGCCCCCACCGCTCGGTGCAGAAGCCCACCACGAAGGCCATGGCAATGTAGCCGATGAGAAAGCCTCCGTTCGGACCGATGAGCACGCCCGCGCCGCCCTGGGCCATGGTGAAGACAGGCATGCCCGCCGCGCCGAGCAGGACGTAGATGACGAGGCTCAGCGCGCCGTAGTGGCTGCCGAGCACCGCGCCGGCCATCATGACGGCCAAGGTGCCCATGGTGATCGGCACCGGCTGGATGGGGATGACGAGCTGGGTGAAGATGGCGGTCATCGCCGCAAAGAGCGCGGCCATGACGTCTTTTTTGATGTTTTCGTTCATGGAAGACACCTCGCAGGGCCGCAAAGCGGCGGTCATTGGATTCTGTTCCGTATTATACGCGATTGTTGCTGCGCTCGTCAATTTATATTGACAATCTATCTTCCCACGAAAAAACGCCGCAGCAGGGAACCTGCCGCAGCGTTTCTTTTTCTCAGCTGATGAGCGCCTGTGCGGGCCGCTTGAGCTTGCCCAGCGCCTTCTTTTCGATC
This sequence comes from Veillonellales bacterium, assembly GCA_944390485.1. Taxonomy (GTDB): domain Bacteria; phylum Bacillota; class Negativicutes; order Veillonellales; family Dialisteraceae; genus UBA1822. Next base: position 95,875 of record CALXPQ010000003.1, on the reverse strand, counting down.
TGGCGCACGCGCTCGCGGGTGACGCCGTACTGCTGGCCCACTTCTTCCAGCGTGTGGGGGATGCCGTCTTCAAAACCGAAGCGGAGCGCGATGATGCCCCGCTCCCTTTCCGTGAGGGTGGAGAGGAGCTTGGCGATCTGCTCGTTCTGGAGGCTCGCCGCCGCTTCGTCTTCCGGCGCGGCAATCTTCTTGTCCTCTACGGTATCGCCCAGGACGGAGTCCTCTTTCTCGCCGATAGGCGTCTCGAGGGAGATGGAGTCGAGAGCGACCTGCTTGATCTCGCGGATTTTCTCCACGCTGCACCGCATGGCCTTGGCGAGTTCTTCCTCGGTGGCGTCCCGTCCGTTCTCCTGCTGGATGCGCCGCTCGATGCGGTTCATCTTGTTGATGCTTTCCACCATGTGCACGGGCACGCGGATGGTGCGGGCCTGGTCGGCCAAGGACCGGGTGATAGCCTGCCGGATCCACCACGTGGCGTAAGTGCTGAATTTGTAGCCCTTGTGGTAATCGAACTTGTCCACAGCCTTGAGGAGGCCGATGTTGCCCTCCTGCACGAGGTCCAGCATATGGAGGCCGCGTTCTCTGTATTTCTTCGCGATGGATACGACGAGGCGCAGGTTCGCGTCGGCCAGTTTGGAGCGGGCGCGCTGACCTTCCTGCTTTTCTTCCGGCGTGGCGTCGGGCGCCTTGCTCGCTTCGATGGCTTTCGCCAGACGGATCTCCTCTTCGCTGCTCAGCAGCTTGATGCTGCCGATCTCCTTGAGGTACATGTGGACGGAATCATACTTGACGTCGCTCTCGTCGACGGTGAAATCATAGCTGTCCGCCGCGCTGTCGTCTTCGGCGTCATCCTGCGCGCCGTCTTCGAAGTCTCCGGAGAGGTCCGGCTCTCCGTCCAGGTCTTCGAGGCCGGGGAATTCGCCGGCGTCTTCCGCTTCGAGGCCTTTCCCGCCCTCAAATTCTATATTGATGTTCTCTTCGTGAAGTCCTTCGCAGATGGCATCCAGCTGCTTCGGCGTGAGATGTTCCCGCTTCACCAGATGAATGATGGCTTCATAGGGGACCGCGCCGCTTTTGTTCTCGCTTTCCCGCAGTTCTTCAATCCATTTTGCCAACTGTGTCGTTTTAGCTGCCATGGGATACTCCTTTTTCGCTCTGTCACACAGACCACGGATGATTTCGATCAGGAGAAATCTGTCATTGCAACGAAGAATGTCAGGTCCTGTTGTTTCCCGCCAGGCTCTGCGCTGGCTCCTAAAATTCCTGCACCCAATTCGCGAATGAATTCTCTGAAATGAATTTTTATATTATCACTAACGAGGCTATTTTGCAACCCTTTTTACAAACTTCTTACACCCTGCCGCCATGTGCGGAAATCCTGCGGCGCAGGCGTGAAAAAAAGACAGCCCGCGCTGTCTCTTTCACACTTTTTTATGGCCCACATCTTCCGCCCGGACGAGGCCGAGATAGATCTGTCCGATGATCCACGCCACGTAGTCGTCCACCGGTTCAGATACGGTCTGCATCCCTTTCGGCAGGAGGCGCGCCAGACCCCGGGCCGGATGCTCCGCCCGGTAGCGGGCTTTCCCCATCTCGGTAGTGTATTTCTCGTCCACCAGCGGGATATCCGCCGGGAGCCCCGCCCCGCGGAGCGCCGCGCTCACGCGGGCCTGCATGGCGGCGTGGCGGGTGCCGTTCCCCATGACGACGGCGCGTACAGAATGCTCCGCCGCGAGCGCCGCGGCTTTCCCCGGCACGTCCTCCGAAGGAAGGATGGCTTTCCACACGAGGCTCCCGTCTTCTTCGACCAGCGCCATGCCGGTCTTCTGCGAACCCGGATCGATGGCGAGGATCATTTCGGCGTCACCCTCACGTCGATGACCACCGGACCGGCGGTGTAGATGTCGTGCTTCGCCACGGCCGTCAGCCGGCAATGACCGCCCAGCTCTTTCACGCGCTGGATGACGTCCAGCATCTCCCGCGTATCCAGCTGGCCGATATTGCCGGTGATCGGATCGGGAAGCACGCCTTTCGCCGCCGCCACGCCGTTGATATCTTTCAGGAAATGGAGCACGCGCAGGTCGTAATTCTTGTAGCTCTGGTAGCTGCCCGCGTCCATGTCCGCTTCGTACACGGTCTCTCCGGACGCGTAGACCTTCACATTGTCATGGATATCGAAGTCAACCACAGTCGACTCGCCGAGGATGATGTTTTCCGCTGCGGTGATGCGGATGAGCTTCTTTACCGGCGACTGGGTGATCTGCTCCACGGCGTCGTCAAAATCCTTTTTCAGGACGCGCACCACGATGGCTTTATCGTCCTGGATGTTCAGCCGCTCCCGGAGCGCCGTATTGATGTCGTTCAGGATGCTCGCCAGCACCTGCGACGCATTTTCCTGCGTCATGTTCTCATCCACCACGGCGGAGGAAATGATCTGCCCCGCCCGGAAGATGACCGTGCCCTCGCGGATGGCCGCGATATTCTGGAGCAGGATGGTCCGCTCCTGGTCGAGCTTGCTGATGGTGCCGGTCAGTTCGTTCTTCGTCGTTTCCAGTTCCTTGATTTCTTCCGCGGAGGCGTGCACATTGGCCTGCGCCTTTTCATAAGCATCCTGCACGACGGAGAGCTGTCCCTCCATGTAGTTCCGCTGGTCTTCCACGCGGCTCAGCTCGTCGGAAATGCTCTGCACCTTCGCATCCATCTCCGCCACTTCCCGCGTGCGCTCCTGGAGCTGCCGCTGCCCGTCAGCGAGGGCCCGGTTCTTGGCGGCGATCTCCGTATTCAGCTCATCCATCTCCGCATACAGCTGATTCAGGCCGAAAAGCGCCACCCGCACATTCTCGCTGGCCACGGCCAGCACGGCGATGGTCATGAAAGAAATGAGCACGCCGGAAATGATGGTGACGATGATGGACGTATATTTCGGGCGCAGGCCGAAAAGGGTCATGCGCTTCTTGCCGACTTTGGAGCCGATCTTATCGCCGAGAAAGGCGATGAGTCCGCCCATGACGATGAGCACGAAGATGATGCTGATGCCGATGAACATGGCCGCCTCCTATGGATCAGCGGGAAACTCTCCTGATCAGGAACAGACTGACGGCGAGCGCGATGAGATTCGGGATCCACACCGCGAGCGCCGGAGGAATGACGTGGCCCTTGCCCATGGAACCGGCAAAGGTCATCACGGCATAATAGAGGAAAATGATGACGACGGACAGGCCGAAGCCGATGGACGAGGACGACCGGGGCTTCTGCACGCCCAGCGGCGCCCCCATCAGGGCGAAGATGAAGCTCGCCATGGGCAGGGAGAACCGCTGCTGGATGGTCATGTCGATCTCCGCGGTATCCTCATGGGCCGCCCGGAACGCCATGCGCTGCTCCTGCAGCTCGCGGATGGTCATCTCGTCGAAATCCTTCTGCTTCTGCTGGATCTCGCTCGGAGACTGCGCGTAGGGGATGACCTGCTCGCGGAAGTGCAGCATGCGGTCGGTCCCGTCGTTCGTGAGGTCGTAGATCACGCCGTTCTGCATGTACCACGCGCCGTCCCGCCACACCGCGGTAGGTGCGTTTTCCACGCGCACGGCTTTCTCATTTTCAAATTCCTGGATGGTGATGTTCTGCAGCTGCTTCGTACTCGGGTCATACCGGCGGGCGTAAAGCAGATGGCTGATCCGGCCGCCCTGCACGTCGCGGATGACGATGTGGTCCGTCGTGCCGGGCTGAAGATTGCGCCGCACCTCCGTATTCAGGATGCGCTGGTAGGTGTTGTTCGTCCACGGCACCACATATTCATTGAATGCTACCGCGCCGAAGCTGATGGCCAGCGCCAGCAGGAAGACCGGCATGGCGAGGCGGATGAAGCTCTGCCCGGACGTGCGCATCACGATGAGCTCGCTCGACGACGAGAGCCGGGAAAAGCACATGAGCGCGCCCAGGAGCACCGCCATGGGGAACGTGTACACCACGATGGACGGGATCGCCAGCAGGAACAGCTTGAAGGCGGACACCGCCGACGCGCCGTAGCGGGTCACGTACTCCGCGATCTTCATGAGGGTGTCCGACCCGAGGAAGATCGCCGTGAACGCCGCGATGCCGAAGAGGAACGGGCCAAGAAATTCCTTGATTATATATTTGTCCAGAATGCGCATCAGGAATCCCTTCCCTTTTCTGTATCGATCATAAGCTGAAATTCTCTCCCAGATAATACTTCCGGGCCACGGGATTGTAGGCCACTTCATTGGCCGATCCGGAGAGCAGGATACGGCCTTCCGAGAGGATGTACGCCCGGTCCACGATGCGGAGCGTCTCTCGCACGTTGTGGTCCGTGATGAGGATGCCGATGCCCCGGTCCTTGAGCTGGCGCACCACGTGCTGGATGTCCTCCACCGCCAGCGGATCGACGCCGGCGAACGGTTCGTCCAGCAGGATGAACGCCGGGTCCATGGTGAGTGACCGGGCGATCTCCACGCGCCGCCGCTCGCCGCCGGAGAGGGCGCTCCCCACCGTGTCCTTCACGTGGGAAATATGGAACTCCGCCAGGAGCGACGCGGCCTTGTCCTCGCGCTGCTTTTCGGTCATGTCCTTCCGCGTCTCGAGGAGGGACATGAGATTTTCCCATACGGTCATCTTGCGGAAAATGGACGCTTCCTGCGGAAGATAGCTGATGCCGAAGCGGTGCCGCTCGTGGATGGGCATCTCCTTGATGGAAATGCCGTCCACCGTCACATCCCCGTCATCCGGCCGGATGATGCCCACCACCATGTAGAACGTGGTGGTCTTGCCCGCGCCGTTCGGTCCGAGGAGGCCGACAATGCTGCCCTGCGCCACTTCCACATTGACGTCGTTCACCACCGTCCGCGCGCCGTACCGCTTGACCAGATGATGCGTTTCGATCTTCATGCCGTTCTCCCGTACTTACTGCGCCGCGCCGGACGCGCTGTTCGTATTCGTGATCACCAGCGTACTCCGGCCCCGGGTCTGGACGAAATTGTCCGACAGCTCGAAGATGAGCTCCGGCCCGTCGAACGCGTTGCCGTTCTGCACGGCGTGGGCATTGCCGGTGAGCACCACTTTCCCGTCTTCTTTATCGGGAGACTTGGTGTAGACCGCCTGATCGCCCGAGCCGGTGAGCTGATGGGTTTCGCTCTGGAACTGGACGCCGCCGGAGGCGGTGAAGCGGATTTCCTTCGCATTCCCTTCGATGAGCGGCGCGGTGAGGCTGCCGTCCGGCGTGGACACGTAGCCGTTTCCGTCCACCTTGCTGTAGCCGGTGTCGGGATTGTACGTCACCTGATCGCCCCGCACGGTGCGCTGGCCTTCGCCGTCATAGAGATCGACGCTGCCCGTGCCGAGGATGGTCTTGTCCCCCAGCACGTGCACCGTATCCGCGCTCATGGTGCTCGTCCCCTTCACGTAATGGACGCCGCCCGTGAGGTAGGCCGAGCCGTCTTCAAAATGGTATTCGCCGCTCGCGCCGGTCATGGTGGCCCCTTCATTGGCGTGGATGACCACATTGCCCTGCGCCGTGGCGACTTTCGTCTGCCCGTTGTAAGTCAGCACATCGGCGCTGATGTCGTCGGCCGACGCGGTGCCGAACCCGGCAAAACTGATGAGAAGCGCTGCCGCGGCAGCATAGATGCGTTTCACTGTTTATCCTCCTTCTCCGCTAAGCGGGCGTTGCCTCTGGCCTCGATGGTCTGCAGGATGCGGTCCGCCACAAAGGAATCCGCCGACAGGATCTTCCCGTCTTTCTCCACCGTGAAAAATTGATCGGTGGAGAGTTTCCCGGTCTTCCCGTCATAACTGAGGTTCTCCGCATGGAGCACCGCGCCGTCTGAGGTCTGCCCCACCACGTCGCCTTCCAGATAGAGCAGCTTTTCCTGCCGCTTCGCCATGCCGGTCTTCGCTTTCAGGGTGAGCTCCACGTCTTCATTTTTGAAATACCCGTCCACATCGGTGAAATGCATGGTGTTTTTATCCGGGTCGATGGACGCGCGGCCCACATTCATTTTCCACACGATCCGGCCGTTTTCCAGCTCGTGAAGTTCCGAATCGGAAAATTCCATGGCCGGCCCCGGCGTCTCCGTGCTGCCGCCGCCCGGCTCGGAATAGAGGAACCACAGACCGCCGCACACCACGAGCGCCGCCGCGGCGATCCGGATCGTCAGTCGTTTATTCATCGGCAAATTCCTTCTTTTTCTTCCTGATCTCCTTCAGCATCCGGATCTTTTCCGGCTCGGTCCAGAACAGATGCTGGAACCACATCCAGTCATAGGGATGGGCCTTGATGAAATCTTCCATGATGGCCGCCATCTTCTGCGAATTGTGGATGAGCTCCTCGTCTTTATCCTCCATCGGCTCGAAGTGGAACGGTTTTCCCATGCGGATGGTATGCCGTCCGTCTTCGTCCCGCGTGATGAAAATAGGCAGGATCGGCGCTTTGAATTTCTTGGCGAAGACCGCCGGTCCCTGCGGGAAAGAAAAGATGCGGTTCATGAACCATACCGGCACCCCCGCCTTGCCGCCGTCCTTGTCGGAGAGGAAGCCGAGAATGTGATTCTTCTTCATGGAGCGGGCCGCCGCGATCATCTCGTAGCCGCCGGTGCCGGTGAGGTAGATGTGCTGGCCCGCCTGCGCGCGGTAGTCATTGATGATCCGCATGAGCGCATCGTCGGACTGCTTCTTCCCGATGGCCGACGTGGGGTAGCCGTGCAGCGCCAGTCCGGCGCCGAGCCACTCCCAGTTGCCCATGTGCGCCGTGAGGCCCACGATGCCGCGGCCCTCTGCGTAGGCCGCTTCCAGGTATTCCGGGTGCTCGATCCGCACGTAGTCATTGATATGGTCCTTTTCCCTGACCAGCCGGGGCATGTAGAGCATCTCCATGGCGGACATGCCGATATTCTGATAGACCCGCTGCAGGATGCGCTCCGCCTCGTCCCGGCTGCACTCCATGCCGGTCATGATCTGCTCGATGCCGCGCCGCTTCTGCTTCTGGATCCGGTTCATGATGAGCGGCCCCAGGAAGCGGCCGATCGCAAGGATCCGATCGTGGGACATGGCGCAGATCAGGCGGCTGATGCCCTTCAATATTCCATACTTCAATTCCGCAGACATAAAATCCCCTACTGTATGATAACGACTGACTGTCTGTATAGCTTCTACTGCCGGACGGCCGCGGCGCCTTCCCGGAACGACTGGACCGCTTCGTCCCAGCGGCCGTCTTTTTTCAGGATCGCTTCGATGAATTCCCGCGCGGCCCCCGCGCCGCCGGGCCAGCGCGATACGAAATCCGCCGCGGCCCGGTTCTCTTCCGCACCGTCGGCCGGGCAGCCGGAGAAGCCCGCCTTCTCCATCAGGGCGAGATCATTGAGGTCGTCCCCCATATAGGCGATCTCTTCCCATGCGAGGCCGTGCTGCCGGCGCACAGCGTCCATGGCAGCGACTTTATCCGAGATTCCCATGGAAGCGAAGTCCATACGGAGCTCTTCCTGCCGGCGGCGCACTGTCTCCGAGAAGCGGCCCGTGATAAGCCCCGTCACATAGCCCAGCCGGTGCGCCAGAGAAATGGCGAGGCCGTCCTTTGCATAGAATAGTTTATACGCTTCGCCCTGCGGCCCCAGGACGAGCGTCCCCGGCGTGAGGGTCCCGTCCACGTCGAAGGCGATGAGCCGGATGCGTCCCATCACATGACCCCCTGCCGAAGCAGATCCGTCACGTGGATCATGCCCACCGACCGGCGTTCGCTGTCCACCACGGGAAGCACTGTGATGGGATGCGGCTTGTGGTCGTCCATCAGATGGAGCGCCGATGCCGCCAGCTTGTCCGGCGTAATGACCATGGGATGCTTCGTCATCGCTTCTCCGACGGCCCGGTTCAGGAATTCCGTGCCCTCATTCAGGCCGCGGCGCACGTCGCCGTCCGTCATGAGTCCCTGCAGGTAGCCGTCCGCATCGACCACGTTCACTGCGCCAAGCCCTTTGTCCGTCATGACGAAGAGCGCATCCTTCACGGACGCCGTCTCCAGGATGACCGGATTGTCCGCCCCTTTGTGCATGGCCATTTCCACCGTCATGAGGAGACGCTTCCCGAGGGAGCCCCCCGGATGGAATACGGCGAACTGATCCGCCGTGAAGTGGTGTTCTTCCATGAGCGTGATGGCGAGCGCATCGCCCAACGCCAGCGCCGCCGTGGTGGAGCTGGTCGGCGCCAGGCCGAGCCGGCCCGCTTCGCGCTTCACGCCCGCGTCGAGCACCGCGTCCGCATCCCGGGCCAGCGTGGAGTCCGTCTTGCCCACGATGGCGATGACCTTCGCCCCGATGCGCCGGATGGACGGCAGGATGTTCAGCACCTCCGCCGTCTCGCCGCTGTTGGAATACGCCACCACCACGTCCGCCGCGGTGACCATGCCGAGATCCCCGTGGATGGCTTCCGCCGGGTGCAGGAAAAAGGCGGGCGTCCCGGTACTCGCCATGGTGGCGGCTACCTTCCGCGCAATGTGCCCGGACTTGCCCATGCCCGTCAGGATGACGCGCCCCTGCGATTCATCGATGAGACGGACCGCCTCGAGGAACTGTCCGTTCAGTTTTTTCGTCAGATCCAGCACGGCCTCCGCTTCGTCCCTGAGCACCTGTGCCGCGATTTCCAAGACCGCCATATGTCCTCCTGCTGTGGTAACGCCAAAGGAACCGCTCCTTCGCCTGTCCGAAAAAGCAGGTCCCCGCCCCGGCGGGCGCCTGACGGCGCTCCCGGAAAAGTCTTTCCTTTATTATACCGTATGTTGCGGAAAAGCAATCACGGGATTTGAAAAATGACCGGTCCCGGCTCAGTTCCTCTTCTTGACCACATTGTCGATGGCGATGAGGTCTTTCAGCAGGTCTTCCAGCGAAGAGAGATAGAGCATGTTCGTGGAATCGGAGAGGCCTTCCGGCGGATTGTCGTGCACTTCCATGAAGAAGCCGTCCACGCCGGCGGCCGCGGCGGCCCGCGCGAGGTACGGGATGAATTCCCGCTGCCCGCCCGTGGTGGTGCCGTTCCCGCCGGGAAGCTGCACGCTGTGGGTCGCGTCGAAGATCACCGGATAGCCGAACCGGCGCATGATGGGGAAGGACCGCATGTCTACCACCAGATTATGGTAGCCGAAGCTTGCGCCGCGCTCCGTGACGGCCAGGTTCGGATTGCCCGCTTCTTCCATCTTCTCGATGACGTTCTTCATGTCTTCCGGTGCCATGAACTGGCCCTTCTTCACGTTGACCGGCTTGCCCGTCTTCGCCGCGCCGTACACGAGGTCCGTCTGCCGGCAGAGGAAAGCCGGGATCTGGATCATGTCCAGCACTTCCGACGCCGGTCCGAGCTGCGTCACGTCGTGCACGTCGGAGAGCACCGGCACCTGCAGCTCTTCCCGGATGGACCGGAGGATCTCCAGCCCTTTTTCCAGCCCCGGCCCGCGGAAGGAATGATAGGAAGAACGGTTCGCCTTGTCATAGGAGGCCTTGAAAATATACTGGACGCCCAGCCGCTCGCAGATCTTCTTGATTTCCCGGCCGATCATGAGCGTGCGGTCATAGCCCTCGATCACGCAGGGCCCTGCGATCAGGAACAGGCGGCTGCCGTCGAGCGTGAGATTGCCTACGTGGATGGTCTTCATTCTGTTTCTGTCCTTTCAAAATACGCTTCTGCTTTCTGCAGATCCTCTTCCGTGTCGATGCCGATGCCCGGCGTCTCTTCGAGGATGACGCCGATCTTGTACCCCATTTCCAGCGCGCGGAGCTGCTCCAGCGACTCCGTCTTTTCCAGCGGGGTCTGCTCCATCTCTGCATAGGCCGCGAGGAAATCCCGGCGGTACGCGTAGATCCCCACGTGTTTCAGCGGCGGTTCCGCAAAGGCGTGGCGCGGGTACGGAATGAGGGAACGGGAAAAATAGAGCGCATCCCCTTTCCGGCTGACCACCACTTTCACCGCGGCGGGATCGTCATATTCGTCCTCCGCGAGCGGGGTCGCCGCGGTGGCCATATCCAGATCCGGCCGCTCCTCGAGGAGAAGCGCCAGCCGGTCGATCACATCCGGATCGATCATGGGCTCATCGCCCTGCACATTGACGATGATGTCATAGTCGGGATACTGGCAGATCACCTCGGCGAGACGGTCCGTCCCGGTGGGGCAGTCTTTCGAAGTCATCACCGGCGTCCCTCCGAAGGAGCGCACTTCGTCTGCGATGGCGTCATGATCGGTCGCCACCAGCACCGCGTCCGGCACTTTCGCCAGCCGCGCCCTTTCCCACACGCGGCGGATGAGCGTCTTCCCGTGGATCATCCGGAGCGGTTTCCCCGGAAGCCGCGTCGATTCATATCGGGAGGGAATGATGCAGGCTGTTTTCATAGGAATTCCTCTGCTTTCTTCTGAAATACCGCTTCCCCGCTGCCGGAGAAGGTCATCTCGATGCCCAGCACGCCGATGGGAAAATGCGGCGCCGCCTCTCCATGGAGGCAGTTCTTGATCTTCACCGCGTCCTTTTCCGTCACGGCGATGACGTCCGCGCCGCAGGCCGCCGCCTCTTCAGAAGCCCGCGCCAGGTCGGCTTCCGTATAGTCGTGATGATCCGGCAGGGCCATCGCCCCTTTCACGACAAAGCCCGCCTCTTCCGCCGTCTTCCGGAATCCGCCTGGATTGCCGATGCCGGAGAGCAGAAAGACCTCCGCGCCGGACGCCTCTGCGATCGGCTTCACGGCCGGCCACTCCGCGAGCGGCGTGAACGTCTGCGGCGTATGATCGGCTTCGAGGATCGGCGCTTCCGGCTGCCAGGTCCGGATCGTCTCCCGGATGGCCGCCCGGTCTTCTTCCGAGACCTGACCGGCTTTCGTGAGGATGAAAAGCCCCGCCCGGCGGAGCGCATCCATCGGCTCCCGCAGAAGCCCCCGGGGCAGCACGCGGCCGCCGCCGAAGGGATGGGTACTGTCGATGAGCACGATGTCCAGATCCCGGGCGAGCTTCCAGTACTGGAAGCCGTCGTCCAGGAGGAGCACATCCGCGCCGAGCGCTCTGGCCGCCGCGGCGGAGACCGTGCGGTCCCGTCCCGCAATGACCGGCACGCCGGGCAGTTTCACCGCCATCATATACGGCTCGTCTCCCGCCATGGCCTGCGTCACCCGGATGCCGCTCCGGTCAGAGACGATGCCCCCGGCCTTTTCCAGCCCGCCCCGATAGCCCCGGGTAAGGATCGCCGGCGACCGGCCCGCCTGCGCAAGGAGCGACGCCAGCTTCATGATGCACGGCGTCTTCCCCGTGCCGCCGGCGGTGATGTTACCCACGCTGAGCACGGGGACGCCCGCATGCACGGCATGGGCCGCGTCCTTTGCCCGCCGGGCGGTCACGCCCCGGATATAAGCTTTTTCCAGCAGGGCCAGTCCGCCCAGCGCCACCCGGCCGGCCGGTCCGGGATGGGGCTCTTCCATGAGGCGGAGCACGCGCGATTCAAGACTCACGGGGTGCCTCCTTCAGCGTCACATGACACTGACTGACCAGTTCTTCGAACCGTTCGATATTGCGCTGGGTCGCTCCCTGATTTTCTGCGACCACTTCCAGCGCTTTCCGTCCCATTTCGCGGATGCGCGGCTTGTCTGCCAGCAGGTCCAGCAGCTTTTTCGTGAAATCCGCCTCGTCTTTCGCCATGAGGCACACCCCGCGCTTGCTGAGGAGCTCGAAGATCTCCCGGAAATTGAACATGTACGGACCAACGAGGACCGGCTTGCCGTGCGCCGCCGGCTCGAGAATATTGTGCCCGCCCACTTTGACAAAGCTCCCGCCGACGAAGACCACATCCGCCATGCTGTAGAGGCGGCCCAGCTCGCCGATGGTGTCAAGGATGACCACCTGATGGGGCTTCCCGTTGTCAGAGCCGGTGCCCATCTCCGTGCGGCGGATGACGGAGAAGCCGTGGAGGAAGATGTGCGCCTTCACTTTCGCCGCCCGCGTCACCTCGCGAACCGCCAGGAGAAGCCGCGCCTCCGGATACGCTTTCAGCACTTCCTTGAACGCGCGCATGAGGATCTCCTCCTCGCCGCCGTGGGTGCTGCCCGCCACGAGGATGGGGCCCCGGCTGTCGAAGCGGAATTCCTTCTTCAGCGCCGCCTGCTCCTCTGCGGAGACCGTGGCGTAGGTCTGGTCGTACTTCGTATTCCCCGTGACGATCACCCGGCCGGGCTCTGCGCCCATGGCGATGATGTGGTCCGCATCGAAGGAGGACTGCATGCAGAACCGGCGAATCTGCCGGAGCATCTTCGCGGTGAACGGCCGGATCAGGGAATAGCGCCGCATGGAGCGGTCGCTGATGCGGCCGTTCATCATCATGACGGGAATGCGCCGCCGCCAGGACAGGCGGAGGAAATTCGGCCACAGCTCCGTCTCGATGAGGATGATCACCTTCGGATCGACGATCTTCACGATGCGGTTCGTGATGACCGGAAGGTCGAAGGGAAAGAAAATATGGCCGTCCGCCTCGGGGATGATGCGCTGAGCCATCCGATGGCCTGTGGCCGTGACGACAGACACCACCACCATTTCCCCGGGATATCGGGTTTTCAGCTCCCGCACGATGGGGCTGGCCGCCACCACCTCGCCCACGGAGGCGGCATGCACCCAGATGGCATTGTGATAGGCGATCTTTTCCAGCGTCGGCGTGGGCATGACCCCGGCGCTCTGTTTCAGACGGTCGTAAAATCCGTCTTCAAAAACGAGCCGGTACAGCAAAATGGGGATCTGCAGGATCCAGTAGGCTACCAGGCAAATGTTATAAAACCAGTACATCAGTCCGTCCCTTCTGCCTGTCTGATCGACATGGTATACAACTCGTGATAGAGGCCGTGCTTCGCCATGAGTTCGTCATGGGTGCCCCGTTCTTCGATGACGCCGTGATGAATGACAAGGATCTGATCCGCGTTCTGGATCGTGGACAGCCGGTGAGCGATCACGAACGCCGTGCGCCCCACCATGAGGCGGTCCAGCGCTTCCTGCACGATTTTTTCGCTTTCCGTATCGAGCGCGGAGGTCGCTTCGTCCAGAATGAGGATGGAAGGATTCTTCAGCAGCGCCCGGGCGATAGCGATGCGCTGCCGCTGCCCGCCGGAGAGCACCAGCCCCCGGTCGCCTACCTTCGTCTCGATCCCCTGGGGAAGCTCCTTTACGAAAGCCTCCGCATTGGCTGCCCGGACCGCTTCCCATACCTCCTCGTCCGTTGCGTCGAGGCGGCCGTAGAGGATGTTTTCCCGGATGGTCGTATTGAAGAGGAGCGTGTCCTGCGGCACGAGGCCGATCTGATCCCGAAGCGACCCGAGAGTCACGTCCCGGATGTCCGTGCCGTCGATGAGCACGGCTCCGCCGGTCACATCGTAGAAACGGGGCAGGATATTGGCGATGGTGGTCTTCCCCGCGCCGCTCGGCCCGACGATGGCAACGGTCTGCCCCGGCTCGGCGGTGAAGCTGATGTCCGTGAGCACCGGATGTTCCGGCTCATAAGCAAACGCCACATGCCGGAATTCTACCCGCCCTTCGCGGACGGTGAGCTGCCCGGCACCCGGCTTTTCCTGTACTTCCGGTTCCGTATCGAGGATGGCGAAGACGCGGTCCGCCGCGCCGAGTGATTTCTGGATATTTCCTATAACCTCCGCAATGCGCCGGGTCGGATTGGCCAGATTGATCGCATAAATGAGGAAAGCGATGAGCTCGCCCGACGTCATGATGCCGTCGATGACGGACAGCCCACCGTACCAGATGATCACCGTGATGGCGATGGCCGAGAAAAATTCCACGAACGGCGTGAGCTGGCTGGACTGGCGGATGGTGCGGATATTCGCCTTGAAATTGGCTTCATTCACTGCATCGAACCGCCGGATCTCGTAGTCGCTGCGGTTGAAGCTCCGCACGATGCGCACGCCCTGGATGACCTCCTGCAGCATGGACGTCACATCGGCAATGCGTTCCTGTACATTTTTCCCGCTCCGCCGAAGCTTTTTCCCGAAAAATTTAATGATAAACGTCACCATCGGCACAATGACCAGACAGAGCACGGTCAGCTTCCACTGAAGATACACCATGGAAACGAAGGAACCGATGAAAATGGCGCTTTCCTGCACCAGCGACACGAAATTGTCCACGATGGCATTCTGGAGCGCACCGATGTCATTGGTGAGATTGCTCATGATCTCCCCGGTGCGCCGCCTATCGTAGTAGGAAATGGACAGCCGCTGGAGGTGGGCAAAAAGCCGCTTCCGCAGGTCAGTCACCACCCGTTGCCCGATGTATCCCATGAGGAACCGGTTGCCGAAGGTGGTGAATCCGCGGATCAGGAAAATCACGAGGATCGCCGCGATGATCCAGTACAGCATCTGGATGTTCTTTTCCGCCAGCACCTCGTCCACGATGTCCTTGATGATCCACGGTACGATGAGGTTCGACCCGGACACGGCGACCATACAGATGACAGCGGCAAGCAGAACTTTCCAGTGCGGCCAGAGAAATCCCAGCAGGCGCCGGTATCCGCTGACTACGTTCGCTTTTTCCTTAATGTTCATTCAATCCCTCCGCCGTCCTGAGCACCAGCTCCGCCGTGCGGCGCACCGCCCCGCCGGAACCGAGCGCGCTCCGCACCTCTTTTAATTCTTCAATCGTTTTCTGCCGCTCGGCCTCATCCGTGAGCCAGGCCCGGAGGAGGCCGCTGATTCTGTCCCCCCGGACTTCCTCTTGCAGGAGCTCCGGCGTCACTTCCCGGTCTAGCAGAAGATTCGGCAGCCCGGCATATTTCACGTGGACGAGCCGCTTCGCCAGGAACCATGTGAACGCCGCCAGCCGGTAAACCAGCACGGTGGGCAGCTCCATGAGCGCCGTCTCCAGCGTAGCCGTGCCGGACGACGCCACGCAGGCATGGCAGATCTGCATCAGGTCGTATTGATTTCCTTCCGTCACTTCCACGATCAGCTCCGGTGCGGCATCCAGATAGCTGTCCAGCATCTCCTGCGGGATGGTCTCCGCCCGGGGCAGGAAGAACTGGCAGGGCATCTCCGCATGAAGCTGCCGCGCCGCGTCCAGCATCACCGGAAGGAGACCGGCGACTTCGTTTTTCCGGCTGCCCGGCATGAGGAGCACCCGCTTCGCCGCCGGGTCCGCATGAAAATACGCCATCGCCTCGTCTTTCGTCATGGACGGCTTCACCACGTCCGCCAGCGGATGGCCGACGAAAGTCACCCGCGCGCCCGCTTTGCGATACGCTTCCGCTTCGAAGGGGAAAATCGACGCCACCTGCGCCACATCCCGCGCGATGGGTTTGGCTCGGCCCTTGTTCCACGCCCAGATGGTGGGCGCGATGTAATACACCACGGGAATGCCCATTTCTTTCGCCATGTGAGCGATCTTCATATTGAATCCCGGATAATCCACGCACACCAGCACATCAGGCTTTTCCCGGATCATGGCGTCCCGAAGCAGATCGCGAAGCCGGAAAAAGAGGGGCAGATGCTTGATGACCTCCACTACGCCGATGATGCCCAGATTCTGGATGTCATAAATGATGCGCACCCCCGCGCGGGCCATGCCGGAGCCTCCCATGCCGAAGAGCTCCGCCTCCGGCCGGAGACGCCGGATCTCGGCGGCGACCGCCGCGGCGTGCATGTCGCCGGAGGCTTCTCCGGCAGAAAACATGATCTTCATAACT
Source organism: Veillonellales bacterium (assembly GCA_944390485.1). Classification (GTDB taxonomy): domain Bacteria; phylum Bacillota; class Negativicutes; order Veillonellales; family Dialisteraceae; genus UBA1822. Next base: position 80,178 of record CALXPQ010000003.1, on the reverse strand, counting down.
GTCCCTGTTCCACGGACAGGATGATGATGCCCTTTCTGTCCGCTTCCTGAATCACCGCGTCTTTTTCTGCAAAGAGCGTGCGGTACGCCTCGATGGCCAGCACCGTGCAGCCGCTGTCGATCATGGAATGGAGCGTCTGCAGGCCTACGGCCGGCACGTCGAAGCGCGTGTCCTGCTTCGGCTTCGCCGTCTTCACCACTACGGAGCCGCCCCGGCCCAGTTCGCCGCCGCGGCGGATGCACGCGTCCGTCCCCTCAATGGCTTCCAGCGCCATCACCGCCTGATTCTTCACCACGACGGTCTGCCCGATGTCCATGCCGCCCAGCATCTTCGCCGTGCAGAAGCCGTACGCCACGTCCTTCATCTGATCTTCCGTGGGTTTCTTCTTCGTGAAGACCTGCGGACCCGGCATGAGCGGCTTCAGATACTTCGTCTGGTCGAGCACGGAGATCCCGTCTTTTGCCAGTTCGTCCACGATGGCGAGCATGATCGTATCGTCCTTGCGGTTGCGCAGGCGGTTCAGGAGCTTCAGCGCGCGCATATCCGGCAGATGCAGCCCTTTGAAGAGCCACTCTTTCGTCACCTTGCCGAGCATCGTCACTTCTTTGACGTTTTCCTTGACAAGCGTCTTGATGATCTTGTTCAGCTTGGCCACATTGATGTCGTAATACACGTCCGCCAGTGTCTCGAGCCGCGGGTCCACGCCGGGGATGACCGCGACGCACACCACCTCATAACCCTGCGCCTGCACGGCCTGCAGAAACTCGACGGGCAGCGTTCCCACGCCCGCGAGCAGTCCGATTCGTTCCATACGTTCCTCCAGAAAGAAACCGCCAAAGCGATTCCCGTATTGATTGCATACACAATTATTTTATCATAAAGCCCCGCGGCCTGCACCCGGGCCAGTTCAAAGCCGCTCCTTTATTTATTCCTCTTAATAAAAACCGGGTCCGTTCCATTTATCCATTCAAATCATCTGATCATTCCATAATCTCATTCTATGTTTGATTAAAGTAAGAAGATGGGGTATACTGATGGTAATTATCTCAGCAGAACCAAGATAAAGGAGGAATCTGATTTTGTTCACAGCCATCAAGAATTACCTCGCCCGCGTCGCTCTCATCAAGCAGATCGCCGTCGGCCTCGTCATCGGCATCCTCATCGCGACGTTCGTGCCGTCGCTCGTGCCGGTGCTCACCATTTTCGGCGACCTCTTCGTGCGCGCTCTGAAGGGCGTGGCCCCGGTGCTCGTCTTTTTCCTCGTCATGAACGCCATGGCACAGAAAAAAGACGGCGGCGACGCCAATATGAAACCGGTCATCATCCTGTACCTCATCGGCACTTTCTGCGCGTCCCTCGTGGGCGTCACCATGTCCTTCCTCTTCCCGTCCACGCTGCACCTGCAGGTGGCCAATGCGGAAGTGAATCCGCCGAGCGGCATCGTGGAAGTCCTGCACAACCTGATCCTCTCCGTGGTGGACAATCCGGTCTCCGCCCTGCTCAATGCGAACTACATCGGCATCCTCGCATGGGCCATCATCATGGGCATCGCCTTCCGCAGCGCAGGCACGCCGGCTACGAAAGCCTTCCTCGATGACATCGCCAAGTGCATCACCACGGTCGTGCAGTGGGTCATCCGCTGCGCTCCCATCGGCATCATGGGCCTCGTCGCCCAGTCCGTCGGCACGAGCGGCCTCTCCGCTCTCGTCGGCTACATCCAGCTGCTGGGCGTGCTCATCACATCGTACTTCTTCGTGGCGCTCGTCATGAATCCTTTCATCGTTTTCCTGAATATCCGCAAGAATCCCTATCCGCTCGTGTGGGCCACCATCCGTGAATCCGGCGTGTACGCCTTCTTCACTCGTAGCTCCGCGGCGAACATCCCGGTGAACCTGAACCTGTGCAAGCGCCTCGGCCTGAACCCGGATACGTACACCATCTCGATCCCGCTCGGCGCGACCATCAACATGGCCGGCGCATCCATCACCATCTCCGTGCTCGCCCTCGCTGCGGCACATACGCTGGGCATCGTAGTGGACCTCCCCACGGCGCTCCTCCTGTGCATCGTCTCCACCATCGGCGCGTGCGGCGCCTCCGGCGTAGCGGGCGGCTCGCTCCTCCTCATCCCGGTGGCCTGCGCCTCCTTCGGCATCGGCAATGACATCGCCATGCAGGTGGTCGGCGTCGGCTTCGTCATCAGCGTCCTCGAAGACGCCTGCGAGACCGCGCTGAACAGCTCCAGCGACGTGCTCTTCACCGCGACCGCGGAATTTGCGCAGCGCGCCCGAGCCGGCACCCTCACCTCCGCCGACCTCCGTCCGCGCCGCCAGTAATCGTTCAACCCCAAAGGCCCCGTCCGGTCCATTGATCGGATGGGGCCTTTTCCTATCCGCTTTTTTTCTACACCTTTTCCTGCGCACTGCCCCCTGACCGCCTGTGATCTGCATAAATTGTCCGGTGCAGGAAAAGATTCTCAGCCGGAGGTCAAGGTACTCGCTTCCCGCCGGACGCCCAGGCAGCCGATGCAGGATCTCCCGCAATCCCCCTGCCCGGGTCCCGTTCGAGCCCCGCGACGAAGAAACGCCGCGCTCATACATCTGCCGATTCCGTACAGGCACCGGCAGTCCGTAAAACGCAAGGCCTACAATCACACAAAAAAGACACCGCCAGGAGATTTCCTGATGGTGTCTTTTTTCATTGGTGCCGGAGGCGGGACTTGAACCCGCACGAAGTTGCCCCCGTCAGATTTTGAGTCTGATGCGTCTGCCATTCCGCCACTCCGGCCCGGGTGCTGACGGAACTTATTGTATCACAGGCGCGGGAAATCAGTCAATTTTTTCCTGCGCGATGTGCTGGACTTCGAGGAGGCGGGACGTATCGGTCTGGTCCCACCAGATGGGCGTGAGCGTCGCTTCGCCGCGGTGGACCCAGTACACGTCTTCGTCCGGCGCATGGCCGCCCACGGGCGTGCCGGCGAGCCAGTAGCCAACGCGGCCCGAGGGGTCTTCGAGCGCCCGGATGGCGTTGTCGTAGCGCTGGAAGCCGAGCTTCGTCACGTGGAGAGACGCCCAGTCCATGGCGGACGCTTCGGGGATATTGAGATTCAGGATGCCCCGGTACTGTTTCTTCACGAAGTACCGGCCGATGACGCGGCAGGCGAACTCCGCCGCCCGCGCGAGGAAGTCCGGCTTCTTCGCGGTCTCCGCCGATACGGCGATGGACGGGATGCCGAAGAAGGTCCCTTCCATCGCGCCGGCCACGGTGCCGCTGTAGAGGCAGTCGCTCCCCGTGTTGTAGCCGTTGTTGATGCCGGAGACGATCAGATCCGGCTTGTCTTCCCGGAGCCAGTATTCCAGCGCCACCTTGCAGCAGTCCGCCGTGGTGCCGTTGCAGGCGAAGACGTCGGTCCCTTCGCCGTACGACGGCTTCGGCCACACGCGCAGGTACTGGTGCAGCGTGAGCGAGCTGGAGCAGGAGCTCCGCCCGTGATGCGGCGCGAGCACCGTCACGCGCCCCAGAGATGAAAGCGCCCGGGCCATCGCTCGGATACCCGGTGCTTCCACCCCATCGTCATTGGTGAGAAATATATGCATTACTGGTCGATCTCTTTCTTCCGTGTAAGAGAGGCATCCTCGAAGTGGATGCTTCTGGTATGGATCGTATGCACCCATCCCTTTTTGTGCCGGTCGAGGAATCCGAGGAACGTCACGGGGATCCACGAATACATGAAGACCGGATAGAGCAGCCAGTAGAACCAGATCTTCCTCGGCACCTTGATCTGCATGAGCACGATGAAAGGCAGGATGTACTGGAGCACGGTCACGACGGTCCAGAACTGCGACGGCAGGAGCTTGTCGTTATAGAGGATCACCGTGAAGCAGGGATGGAAAATATTGATGTACGTCATGACGGCGTAGAACGTGGACAGCAGCAGGAAATAGTTCTGCAGGAGCTGCATGATGCCGTCCAGGATGCGGATGCTGTGCCGGCGGAGCCCCTCCTTCAGCAGGATGGGGATATACCGCTCCGCGCAGTCGAACTGCCCCTGCGCCCAGCGCTTGCGCTGCCGCCACGACGCCATGAAACTGATGGGCTTCTCGTCGTAGATGATGGCGTCGTGCACCCAGCAGGTGCGGATGCCGTGGGAGAGGCATTTCATGGAAAATTCCATGTCTTCGGTGAGGCATTCGCAGCCCCAGCCGTATTTTTTGATCACGTCGGCGGCGATGCACATGCCCGTGCCGCCCAGCGCCGTGGAGAGACCGATGTTGTACTTCCCCAGGTGCCACAGGTGGTTCACCGTCCAGAACGCGATGGCAAAGGTTCCCGCCACCCACGAATCGGTGGGATTCTTGGCGGAGAGATACCCCTGCAGGACCTTCTGCCCTTTCATGAGGCGGCTGTTCATCTCCAGCAGGAAATCCAGATGCACCAGATTGTCCGCATCGAAGACGCAGAACGCGTCATACCCCTTGTTCAGGGCGAATATCTTCGGAAATACCCAGTCCATGGCATAGCCTTTGCCCACCAGTTCCTTGTTGAACCGTTCGAACACGTAGGCCCCGTGCTGCCGGGCGAGCTCCGCCGTGCCGTCCGTGCAGTTGTCCGCGATGACGTACACGTCGTAGAGCTCCTTCGGGTATTTCAGCATTTTCAGATTGTCCAGAAGATCACCAAGCACCATTTCCTCATTGTGAGCCGGGATGACCATGGCAAAGCGGTTCTTCGGAGTGAGGATCTTCTTCTCCTTCGGATGCCACGTCCCGAAAATGGCCAGCAAGATGTAATACATCGTAAAGAATACGACGATCCACTGTACTGGAAGCATGATGATATCCAGTGCGTAATTCATAAGCCCGTCTGATCTCCCGCTTTTCTTCTTCTGATTCTTCTGCGCTTTCTTCTGGCCTTGCGGCGGTTCTGCCACGTATTCAGGATGCCGAAGATGATGAAGGCGAGGCACAGTGCCGCGAACCAGGCGGACGGCGCGAGGAAGGTGAGCACGCCCATGAGCGCGAGGCAGAAGACGAGCGCCTGCCAGTGGAGCTGATCGGCGCTGGCTCCCTTATTGTCCGGGTAGTGGATCTCGCTCACCATGAGGTATGCCACGAGCAGGATGAGCGCGATCGTCACCGGCTGCCAGAGCACGACGCCGGAGAGGATGTACCCTGCGGTGATCATGCCCGTCATCGGGCAGGGCAGCCCCTGGAAATAGCCGTGCACTTCGTCGCTCCGCACATTGAAGCGGGCCAGGCGGAACGCGCAGGACACCGCGAGCAGCGCGCAGGGGACGAGCGCGAACGCGCCGTATTCCCGGAGCTGGGACGCGTAGAGGAGCGTCGCCGGTGCGATACCGAAAGAGATGTCGTCGCACATGGAGTCGAGTTCGACGCCGAGCGGCCCCGTCGTGTGGAGCGCGCGGGCGGTCTTCCCGTCAAAGAAATCCGCCACCATGGACACGAGGATCAGCATGGCCGCGATGTCGAACCAGCCTTCGATGGACATGAAAATGGACAGGGCGCCGCAGAATCCGTTCGTCGCCGTGACGGCGTTGGCAATCCATGATTTATTCAATTATTTCAGCCTCCCTACGATGGTGCTGCCCCCGCAGACCTTATCGCCTTTTTTGACCAGAATGTCCACGTCGCCCGGCACGTAGAGCTCCGTGCAGGAGCCGAACTTGATCATGCCGTAGAGCTCGCCCTTCCGGATGGTCCGGCCCAGCTCGCTCCACAGGACGACGCGTCGCGCGAGGATCCCCGCGATCTGCACCACGAGGATGGACCGCTTCTCTCCGGTGATGCCGATGGCGCCGCGTTCGTTCTCATAGCCGACCCCGTCCGTGTAGGCCGGACGGAACCGTCCCTGCGTGTAGGACATGAGCGAGATCCGCCCCGCCATGGGCGCGCGGTTCGTATGTACGTTGAATACGGAAAGGAATATGGTGATTTTGTGGCACTTCTCGCCGAGGAAAAGGTCTTCCTGCACGTCGTCCTCCACCGCCATGACGGTGCCGTCCGCCGGCGAGACGAGGATGTCGTCCCCCTCGGGGATGACGCGCTTCGGGCAGCGGAAGAAATAGGCGAAATACAGGGTGAGCGCCAGCGGCACCACGGCGGCATGGAGCCAGCCGAGCCACGCGAAAAGCGCCGTCAGCGCGGCCGCCGTGCCGATGAAGGGATAGCCTTCCCGCAGAATGAACGGCTTTTCAGTCATTTTGTCCACCAGGCCTTCTCCTTTCTCGGGCTTCCGCGGTCAGCGGGCCTTCCGTGATTGTTTCCACTGTCTGACGGCGAGCATGTATTTCGGCAGCGCCATCATGCGTCCGATGCGGCTCGGCTGGAGGAAAAGGCGGTACGCCCATTCCAGCCGGTGGCGCTGCATCCAGAGGGGCGCCCGCGTGAGGCGGCCCGCCATGATGTCGAGCACCCCGCCGATGCCCATGCCGAGGACCGGCCCCAGTTCCTCCCTGTGCCGGCGGAGCCATTTCTCCTGCTTGGGGACGCCCATGCCGACCAGGAGGAGGCGGGTGCCGTGCTCCCGGATCTCCCGGATGATCTTCTGTTCTTCCTCTTCGTCGAAGTAGCCGTCGTGGATGCCCGCGAGAGGGAATTTCCCGTGCTTCTCCATGTAGCGGTCCGCCGCTTCCCGGGCCACGCCCGGAGCGCCGCCGAGGAAATAGACCGGCCAGCGCTTCTCCTGCGCGAGGCGGAGGAGCCGGACCGTCAGGTCCGCCCCGGTCACCCGCTCGGGAAACGTCGTGCCCAGCTGCTCGCCCGCCCAGAGGATGCCCGCCCCGTCGGGAAGGACGAGGTCGCATGTCTGGAGGATCTGCTTCAGCTCGGCATCGTGCCGCGCCATCATGAGCATCTCCGCATTGGCGGTGGCGATGAGATGAGGCCCGCCGCTTTCGGCCATGGATGCGCAGAGAGCCACGGCCTCTTCCATAGTGACCGCGGCAATCTCTACATCCAGCACTTCATGGGAAGACTTGACTGCGTCTATCATTTCGCGCTGTAGTTCGGTGCTTCTTTCGTGATGCTCACATCATGCGGATGGCTTTCGCGGAGTCCTGCATTGGTGATCTGGATGAACTGCGTATTTTCGATCATGGCTTTGATGTCCGGTGCGCCGCAGTAGCCCATGCTGGCTCTCAGGCCGCCGATGAGCTGGAAGATGACGTCGGACACATGGCCGCGGTAGGGGATCTGGCCTTCGATGCCTTCCGGCACGAGCTTCTTGGCCCCTTCCTGGAAATAGCGGTCCTTGCTGCCCGCCTGCATGGCGCCGAGAGAGCCCATGCCGCGGTAGGACTTGTAATTCTTGCCCTGATAGATGATGGTTTCGCCGGGGCTCTCCTCCGTGCCTGCGAGGAGGTTGCCCAGCATGACGCAGGACGCGCCCGCGCCGATGGCTTTCGCGATGTCGCCGGAGTACTGGATGCCGCCGTCTGCGATGATCGGCACGCCGTACTTCTGCGCTGCCTGCGCGCAGTCATAGATGGCGGTGATCTGCGGCACGCCGATGCCGGCGATGATGCGGGTGGTGCAGATGGAGCCCGGGCCGATGCCGACCTTGACGGCGCTCGCGCCCGCTTCGATGAGGGCTTCCGTCGCCGCGCCCGTCGCCACGTTGCCTGCGATGAGCTGGATGGACGGGTAGGTCTTCCGGAGCATGCGGATGGTGCGGAGCACGCCTTCGCTGTGGCCGTGCGCCGTGTCGATGACGAAGACGTCCACTTTCGCCGCCAGGAGCGCGTCCACGCGGTCGCACACGTCGGAGGTGACGCCGATGGCCGCCGCCGCGAGGAGACGTCCGTCATTGTCTTTCGCAGAGTTCGGGTATTTTCTCATCTTTTCGATATCTTTGATCGTGATGAGGCCTTTCAGGTTGCCTGCCGCGTCCACCAGCGGGAGTTTTTCGATGCGGTGCGCCTGCAGGATCTTTTTCGCGTCGTCCAGAGACGTATTTTCCGGAGCGGTGATGAGGCCTTCCTTCGTCATCACTTCGCTGATCGGCTTGGAGAGGTCGGTCTCGAAGCGCATGTCGCGGTTCGTGATGATGCCCACCAGCTTGCCGTCTACGGTGATCGGCACGCCGGAGATGCGGTACTTGTTCATCAGGTCGTCCGCGTCGGAGAGGGTGTTGTCCGGGCTGAGGAAGATCGGATCGACGATGACGCCGTGTTCGGACCGCTTGACTTTGTCGACTTCCTTGCACTGCTCGTCGATGCTCATGTTCTTGTGGATGACGCCGATGCCGCCTTCGCGGGCCATGGCGATGGCCATGTCGGACTCGGTGACGGTGTCCATGCCGGCGCTCATGATCGGGATATTCAGCTTGATGTCTTTCGTCAGCCAGGTGGTCACGTCGACTTCACGGGGCAGGACGTCAGAATGTGCGGGAATCAGCAGCACATCATCAAATGTCAGTCCCTGTTTGCCAAATTTGTCTTCTCTCATCATTTACCTCCATCTCTAACTCAGTAAAAAACAGGACAACACAACCATACTTATTTATTTTATTGTAATGCAAAAAAAACTCCGCCGCAAGCAAGGACCCGGGGAAATCCGGACCGCCCGCGTCCGGTCTGTGCCCCTCTCCTGCCGGATGCCGCCGCGGCTCTGATAATTACCATATTATATCTTCTCCCCTGACTTTTTTCCAGTCCTTTTTCTGTCCATGCACCTGTCCGTCTTCCCTCGGGCCGGACCGCTTTCCGCAGGCCGGGATAAGGGAAAAGCCGGGCCCCTGCGTCCCGGCTTTCTCTATATAATATTTTTCTCTATTATTAATGATAGATGCGCTCGAAGAACTTCCCGCCGAAGCGCCGGGCGAGCTCTTCCCGGCAGTCCAGCCCCGCCGCCACTTCCCGCCGCGCCGCGCGGCGCGCTTCCTCGAGGAGCGGCAGGTCCCGCAGGATGTCTGCCGCCCGCAGGTCCGGCATGCCGTGCTGGTGGTAGCCGAAGAATTCCCCCGAGCCCCGCAGGAGCAGGTCCTTCTCCGCGAGGAGGAAGCCGTCCTGGATCTGCGTCATGAGCTCCATGCGGACCCGAGCCGTGTCGCTCGTGCTGTCCGTATAGAGGATGCAGTAAGACTGGGCGCTCCCGCGGCCCACGCGGCCCCGGAGCTGGTGGAGCTGGGACAGGCCGAAGCGGTCCGCGCCGTACACGAACATGATGGTCGCATTGGGCACATTCACCCCCACTTCGATGACGCTCGTCGCCACGAGGAGCTGCACCCGGCCGGTGCAGAAGTCCTCCATCACCTGCTCCTTGTCCTTCTCCTTCATGCGGCCGTGCACCATGCCGCAGCGATGGCGGGGAAATTCCTTCTCGCTGAGCTCGCGGTACACCTTCTCCGCCGCGGCGAGGTCCTGCTTCTCGCTCTCCGCCACGAGGGGACACACCACGTACACCTGATGGCCCGCGTCCATCTCCCGCTCCATGAAGCGGTACACCCGCTGCAGCAAGTCCCGCCCCACGGCGTAGGTCTTCACCGGATGACGGCCCGGGGGCATCCCGCGGATGGCGGACACGTCCAGGTCCCCGTAGACCGAGAGCGCCATCGTCCGCGGGATGGGCGTAGCGGTCATGATGAGCGTGTGCGGGGCCTCGCCCTTCGTCTCGAGAGCCTCCCGCTGCTTCACGCCGAAGCGGTGCTGCTCGTCCGTGATGACCAGCCCCAGCCGGGCAAAGACCACGTCGTCTTCGAGGAGGGCGTGCGTGCCGATGAGGAGATCGATCGCCCCCGCGGCGAGGTCTTCGAGGATCTGCCGCCGCTCCGCCGCCTTCGTCGTCCCCGTAAGGAGCGCCGTGCGGATGGGCAGCCCTCCATAAAATCCGGTAAGCGTCCGGAAATGCTGCTGCGCCAGCACCTCCGTGGGCACCATGAGCGCGCTCTGGTAGCCGTTCTCCGTCATCTTCGCGACGGCGAGCGCCGCCACGGCCGTCTTGCCGCTCCCCACGTCGCCCTGCACGAGGCGCTGCATCGGCACGAGCCCCTCCATGTCGTCCTCGATGTCCGCGAAAGCCCGCCGCTGGTCTTCGGTGAGCGTGAAGGGCAGGCGCTGCAGCGCATCCGCCACGAGCTGTCCCGAAGGCGCGCACTTGATGCCCGCCATGCCCTGCTGCCGCTTCTTCCGGAGGAGCGCGATCCCCGCCTGCATGAAGAAGAGCTCCTCGAAGGCAAGCCGCCGCCGCGCCGCCTTCTGCTCCGCCCAGGACTTCGGGAAATGGATGGCCGCGAGCGCCTCCCGCCGCCCCATGAGCCGCTCCTTGCGGAGCACCCGCGCGGGCAGATTCTCCGCGAGGTCCTCCGCCTGGGCGAGCGCCTGCCGGATGAGCTCCTGCATGCGGGAGAGCTTCAGCCCCTCCGTGAGCGGATACACCGGCACCAGCTTCTGAAAGTCCGCGAGCTCCGCCGGCTCCACCGCCTCCGTGTCCGCGTTGCTCATCTGGATCTTGCGGTACTGGTACTCCGCGCGCCCGTAGGCGAGGATGTGCTGGCCCCGGGCGAATTCGTCCCGCTTCCAGGGCTGATTGAAATACACCAGATTCACCGCGCCGGTCCCGTCGGTGAGCACCGCCGTGAGGATGGACATGCGCGGCCGCGGGCGCGCTTCCTTCACGTCCACCACCTCGCCGTACACCGCCGCCTCCTCGTCAAACGTGAGCTCCTCCATGGGCGTGATCTTCGTCCAGTCCTGATAGCGCCGGGGATAGAAATTCAGCAGGTCCTCCATCGTGGCGATGCCGAGCCGCGCGAGCTTCTCCGCCATCTTCGGCCCGACCCCTTTCAGGCGGGTCACCGCGTCCGTGAGCTTCATGATCGTCCTCCTTTCCCTCCGCCGCCGGGACCGTCCCGGCCGTCTTCCGCCCGCCCGTTCCCGCGCGGGGTTTCTTCTATTTTACCCCATAAAACGCTTGCCTCGAAAATTATTTTATGATATATTATGAATGTTGCAATCACGGAAGCGCAAGGAGGTGTAGCACATGGCGAATTATTGCGAAGTATGCGGAAAGAAGACCGCCACCGGCATGAACGTATCCCACTCCCACCTGAAGACGAAGAGAACCTGGAAGCCGAACGTTCAGAGAGTCCGCGTGGTCGTCGACGGCGAGGTCAAGAGAATGAATGTCTGCACCCGCTGCCTTCGTTCCGGCAAGGTCACTCGTGCCTGATAGAGAACGCCAATCAGAGGCCGGCCGCCGCCGGCTTTTTTGCTGCCTGTGTTTCCGTCTCCGGCGCACACAAAAAGCAGGAACCCATTGGGGCTCCTGCTCTTTTTTATGTTCATCAGTCCAGAAGGTCTGCGAAATTTTTGATGATGACGATGGGCGTCTTCTGGCTCGCGTTGCCGAAGGGATTGTCGATGAGGATCTTTGCGATGCGCTTCGGGTCGAGGCCTTTGCTCTTTCCGAGGACGGCGGCGCGCTTCAGGTCGTTCACATCGGCGATGACCGCGCCGTACGCGCCGGTGGCCCTGACGATCTCCTCGCACACATGGTCCGTGTCGGCCGGGCCGTAGACGATGCATTTATCAAAAGGCGGCATCGTGCCCGTCACGTCGTCGCAGAGCGAAGCCTGCCGGCATTTCGCATAGAAGAGGCCGTTCTTTCCGGCGATCTTCGCGAAGGCCGCTGCGACGAACCAGAAGAGCATGCGCCAGCTCCCCTCTTCCTCCATGGCCGCCTGCATGCCGTAGATGGACGACATGGAGCCCTCCGCGGGGACGAAGCGGTTCATCAGGCGGGCCTGCCAGCACGGAGACAGTTCCTCCGGGCGGACATAGCGGCCCTGCGTGATGGCCACCACCGATTCGGCGGCGCACACGATGTCCCGGTCCGTGATGGTCTTTCCCGCATACTCCCGGATCGCGTCCACGATATTGTCCTTGTGGGTGAGGATCCGCGTATGCACCGGCACCAGTTCAAGCTCTGCCATGTTCCATCCCTCCTGCCGTGTAGTTATACAGCGCGTCGCGCAGGTCGTCCTGTTCGAGACGGATGCGCGCCTTCTCGTACGCCCAGTCGCTGCGGCCCACAGCCTGCCAGATGATGTCCATGGGCAGGTCCGGGAAATGCTCCAGATCCTGCAGGATGCTGCCGGTCTTCGCGGTGAGCGTGAGCTTCACCCGGAGCTCCACGGTCTTCCCGGGCTCCACGATGAGTGCCTCCCAGTAATCGTCCTCCCGCGGGCGCGCCGTGTCCATGAGGATCGCCCGCACGCCGGCGCGGTCATACTGCTCCTCCGGCAGGTACGGCCGGACGAAAGCGTCCATGAGCGTGCCGTTCTGCTTCCCGGCGTTCTTCACCGGCACGGTGCAGGTGAGCACCGCGTGCGTCCGGTCCATGCGCTCCACCGTCCAGGGCGAGCGCGTCCCCTTCAGCAGGACGAACGCACAGTTCCCCTGCTTCCACGCGATGAACCAGTAGGCCAGGAAGCCGAGGCACGCCAGCAGGATGAGGCCGGCGATGATTTGCATCAGTAAAAGAAACATACCCTGTACTCCTTATAATACTGCCGGGGCTGCCGGCATCTGTTTTCCGAAGACTTTCGCCATGAGGGCGGCCGCTTCGTCCGTCCCCGCCGTGAAGTAGAACGCGTCGTCCCCGCGGGCGTCCGCCAGCGCGTCCGCCGCGGCGAGCCGCTCCATGGCGTCCTCCACGGTCCGTTCCGCCGGGTCGAAGAAGACCGTCCCCGGCATGAGCTCCTCGAAGAGCCGCCGCACCAGCGGATAGTGGGTGCACCCCAGCACCGCCGCGCCGGCCCCTTCCGCATGGTACGTCCGGATGCACCGGGCGATGATCCCGCGGATCGTCTCTTCCGGCGCGCCCGTCTCGATGGCGTTCGCCAGCCCGTCGCAGGGCACTTCCGCGATCTCCGCGCCCGGCAGGGTCCGCTCGAGGCCCCGGCGGTGCGAATGGCTCGCGATGGACGCGGGCGTCGCGAAGACCGCCGCCTTCGCCGTTTTCGGCAGAGACGAGAAATCCGCGCTCATGCCGATGACCGGCACCGGCCCTTCATAGAAAGACGCCGGCGTATTGAAGGTGATCGTATTGCACCCCACGACGATGGCCTTCACGCCGCGGCCGAGGAGGAAGTCCTTCATCTCCCCGGCGAACCGGGCGATCTCTTCCGGCGTGCGCTCCCCGTAGGGATTCCGGAGGGAGTCCCCGATATAGCAGATTGTCTCTTCCGGCCAGCGCCGGCGCAGGACCGATGCCACGGTGAGCCCGCCCACGCCGGAATCCATGATGCCCACCGGACGGTTATCCATGATAATTCGCCTGATCTTCCGCCGACATGCGGAGGAGCTCTGCGATCTGCTCCTTCGGCACGCGGGCGATGCGCCCGTTGTCCATCCGGGTGAAGGTCCCCGTCGTCTCCGCCTTCACGAGCACTTCGCCCGTCGCGTCCCGCACGATCTCGTACTGGAAGACGAGCTTCGCCCGGTCCGCATGGGTGAGCCACGTGCGGACCGTCACATCATCGTCGTAGCGGGCGGACTGGAGATATTTCACATGGACTTCCACGATGGGAAAGACGATGCCCATATCCATCCAGTCGTCGAGCACGATGTGCGCCGTGCGCAGATATTCCACGCGCGCCTCTTCGAGCCAGTTCAGGTAATTGCCGTGATAGACCACGCGCATGCCGTCCGTCTCGTAGAAGCGCACTCTCCGTTTCAGTTCATACATGGGTGCCACCTCGCTTACCCATTCATTGTACTACACGGGGCAGAAATGTCAAAAACAAACGGCCCCGCCTTGCCCGCGCCGCCGCCGGCGCGCTATACTTTGATCAGCAAGGAAAACAAGGAGGCTTTTATGGATTTCACTGTACTCTGCCCGAACTGCGGCGCGAAGCTCCATCTCTTCGACAGCCAGGTGAAGCGGCGGAAAGGGACGCTGCGGTGCACCCGCTGCGGCTGCCGCATCCCCTACGACCTGTCCCAGCCGCGGCCCGTGCGCACCGGCTTCTGGCCGGAGACGGAAGTGCCCTTCAAGCCGGGCGCGCAGAAGAAATTCCTCTCCCTCGCGAAGGCGCACCAGCAACATCCCGATTTCCAGCTGAAGCCGCTCTCCGAGGGCCGCCTCGCCGAGACGGAGCTCTCTGGCCTCCGGGGCAGCGCCTCCCGCGTGCCGCCCGCCTTCGACCGGTCGCAGTCCCCGTTCAAAGCGTTCGACCTGAAGACCGGCCGGGTGCTGGACGAAGCGGCGCCTCTCTCCCGCGCGCCGGTCCCGAAGCCCGTCCGTCCCGCTCCGCCGGAAGCGCCGCCGAAGAACGTGCCGAAGCTCCCGCCGGAGTCCCGCCGTTCCGCCCGCAGGCGGCCGGCCCCGAAGCCCGCCGTCACGCGGGACGCGGTGCGCGCCGCGCGGCCTGCCGCAGCCCGGCCCATCCGGAACCCCGGCGTCCTCTCCCGGCTCCGCTCGTTCTTCCTGCGGCTCTTCCGGAAATGAGCACGCAAAAACGCCCGTCTCCCCTCAGGGGGAGCGGGCGTTTTTCCATGCCGTCACACCGCGGCAATGCGGCAGCGGCGGCTTTTATTCCTTCGGTTCCACCGGCGGCTGTTCCACCGGATCGGACGATGCCGGAGCCGTCTCTCCGGCGCTTTCGCTTTCGCGCCTGGCACAGTCTTCCGCGCGGCGCTGATCGGCGCGCTCCATGGCCTTCGCCCGGAAATCTTCCGCGGCGGTGCGGAGGCTGTCCTTCGCCTCGCCGGCGGTCTTCCGCGCGGTCTCTTTATATTCTTTGACCTTGTCCTGCACCTTTTCCGTGACTTCCGCGGCGCGGGCCTTCGTCTCTTCGGCCTGTTCCTCCGCCTGCGCCCGCACATAGGCCGCCTTCACACGGGCCTGCGCCATGCGGATGCGCGCCTCCGCCTTCGCCTGCTCCGCGCGGACGCGGGCTTCGGCGGCGCGGATGTCCGCTTCGCGGCGGAGCTTCCGGCTCTTTTCCTTCATCGCTTCCATCTGTTCCTTCGCCTGGGCGGAGAGTTCTTTCGATTTCGCCTTCGCCTGGGCCGACAGCTCCCGGGAGCGTTCCTTTGCCTGCGCCGCCAGTTCCTTCGATTTCACTTTCGCCTGCGCGGAGAAATCCTTCGCCGCTTCTTCGGCGGTCTCCTTCGCCACTTCGGACACGCCGATGGCGGTGTATTTCGCCTGCTCGATCTGCTCGTCCGTGACGCCCGCCTTCTTCAGCGCGTCCAGGAACCGCGCGGATGCGAGACCCGCCGCCTCGGTGAGCTTGTCCGACAGTTTCCCGAACGCTTCATGCGCGCCGTCGGGGTAAAGCTTCTTCGCCTCCGGTTCTTCGAAGCGGGCGCTCTCGTCGCCCAGCGGCTGATCTTTCAGGGGATTGTCCTTCAGCTCGTCCGCGTGCGCTTCGCCCTCTTTCTTTTCTTCTTCAAAGACTTCACGGTAGGGCTTCACATCGTCGGGCATGCCGTCCTTGATCCACTTCTGCGCCGCCCGGCCGATGCCGTACGTCACGCCCACCGCGATGGGCACCTGCATGAAAGCGATCGGGATGAGCGTCGCCGCGAGACTCCCCGCTACGGTCCCGCCGAGGGAACCGATGAAGGAGAGCACCACTTTGTCGGAAAGCTTCACGCCGTAGGTCTCGCCGAGCCGGACAATCATGTATACTTCGTTCGCCATGAGCGCCGCCGTGCCGAGCACCGGGGCCACGACAATAATCCCCGCCCGGGCCGCCGCCCAGCGGATGAGGCTCTCCGCCTCGTCGTCCCGGTCGTCGCGGATGTCCACTTCCATCTCCGCTTCGGGCATGTCGTAGGGCTCGTCCATCTCCGCGCGGCTCGCCGCCGCTTCCGCTTCGGCCGCCTCCGCCGGGGTCGGTTCCGCGGCGGTTTCCTCCGGAGCCGTTTCCGCCACCGCCGCCTCCGGCCGCTCCATGACGGGGGCTGCCGGCCGTTCCGCCACAGCGGCGGCCGGTTTCTCCGCTACCGCGGCCGACGGCTTCTCCGCGAGATCTGCCACCGGTTTTTCCGCGGGCAGAGACGCGCCGTTTTCCAAGATCTTTTCATCGCTCATGTCTATCCCTCCAGACTTGCGCCAGTTTCCATCCAAACTTGAGGCGGACCGCCTCTTCTCTTTTTATTATACTGAAATTTCAGGCCCTGTACACCGCTTTTACCAGTCCGTGAGGCCTCCGTCCACGGGCAGGACGCTCCCCGTGATGAAGGAGGCCCGCTTCGAGATCAGGAAGGCGATGGCCTCGCCCACTTCCTCCGGCCGGCCGATGCGTCCCAGCGGGTACTGCGCGGCCATGTCCGCTTCGCTCCCGCCGTACTTCGCGAGCTGCGCCGCCAGGAGCGGCGTGCGGATGTCGCCGGGGCAGACGCAGTTCACGCGGATGCCGTACACGGCCAGCTCCAGCGCGAGCGAGCGGGAGAGCGCCAGCACCGCGCCTTTCGACGCGCCGTACACGCTTCCCTGTACGTTGCCCTGCACCGCCGCATCGGACGCCACGGTGACGATGCTCCCGCCGCGGGATTTCATGTACGGGATGAGCGCCCGCAGGACGTACAGCGTGCCGCATACGTTCGTCCGCAAACACGCCGCGATCTCTTCGTCGGACGCATTCTCCAGCAGGCCTTCCGTGTACATGCCCGCCGCCGTCACCGCCGCGCCGACGGGCCCGCCTTCCGCCGCCTGCGCCGCCGCGGCCCGCACCTGCGCCGGGTCGCCCACGTCGCACGGGAAGAAGCGGCTCCCCGGCACGGCCGCTTCCGCCGCGCGGCCTTTCTCCGCGTCCCGGCCGAGGAGCGCCGTGCGCCAGCCGTCCCGGGCCAGGCACTGCGCCGCCGCGAGGCCGATGCCGCTCGTCCCGCCGGAAATCACCGCGAGTTTTCCTTCCATGGCTCCTCCTCTCAGTGCGTCAGCGACGACACATACACAAAGGTGATGCCCGCCGCCTCGAGCTCCGGCACGATCTGCCGGAACGCTTCCGCCGTGTGGGGCCGGCAGTGGCCGATGATGACCGCGCTGCCGTTCGCCGCCGCCATGCGCGCCCCCTTGCGGATCATCGCCTTGATTTCTTCCACATCTGTGGAGTTATCCACGAAGAGCTCGTTCCGCACGTAGGGCACGCCGTACGCCGCGGCCGCCGCATCCGCCGCGGTGGTGCTGTTCGTCGCGCTGTCCAGGAAGAACATCCCCCGCGCGGAGAGCGCCTTCATCACGTTGTTCATGGTGGTGCGGTGGATGGTCGCCTTCGAGCCCTGATGATTATTCATCCCCACCGCCTGCGGGATCTGCGAGAACGAATCGGCGAGGACCCGCGCCTGCTCGTCCGCCGTCATCGCCGTGGAAATATAGACCGGCTCCGCCGCCGCGCCCGACACGGACTCCATGGGTTGGTGGATGATGACCGGCAGGCCCGCGGCCGCCCACTCCGCCGCGGCCTCGCCCGTGTGGGGCTGGTTCGGCATCACCGCGAGGGTGAGCGGGATGCCCAGCTGCTCATACACTCGCTGCGAAGCGAGATCCCGCCCGCCGTCGTCGATGACCACCGCGAGCACGCCGGAGAGCCGCTCCTGCGGCGCGGGCCTCGCGGGCTCCGCCTTCCGCTCCGGCGCAGGGGCCGCCGTCTCCCGGCGGGGCCGCTCCGCTGGCCCGCTTTCGCCGCGTTCCGTCCGGGCCGGGGCTTCTTCCGTCCGCTCCGTTTTCTCCTCCGCCGGGGCCGTCACTTCCTCTGCGGTCTCCCGCACCGTGTCGATGACGCGCTCCACCGCGCTCCGCGGGGCCGGCCTCCCCGGACCTTCCGGCTCTGCCGGCGCCTGCGACGTGAAATAGATCGCCGCCGCGGCCGCCGCAATAAAAAAGAGCAGCGAAAACAGGAACCGCCCGCCGCCGCTTTTCTTTTTCCGCGGGCGGCGCGCCGGTCTCCTGCCCGCCGGCTTCCGTCTTCTCTCTGCCATCCGTCTGTCCTCCTGCCGCGTCCCGCGGCTCGCATTTCTCCCTATTATAGCAGAGATTGTCCTCCCCGCGGAGGGCCTGCCGCCTGTGCTATAATGAAGAAAAATCTCCGTATTTTTCCCAAAGGGGTGAATCTCATGTCTGTCAAACTCGTGGTCATCAATAAACTGTCTCCCGCCCGCATCGCCGCGCTGGAGAGCGCCGTCCCCGGCGCCGTCGTGGAAGCGTATCCCTCCGTGGCCGAGGCCCTGCCCCATCTCGCCGATGCAGATGCCGTCGCCATGTGGGGCTTCCAGGATGCGGAGCCCGTGCTCGCCGCCGCGCCGCGCCTGCGCTGGGTGCACTCCCTCTCGGATGGCGTGGAGAAGCTCCTCACGCCGTCCATGATGGAGCGCCCGGTCGTCCTCACGAATTCTCACGGCGTGCACGACAAATCCGTCTCCGAGCACACCATGGCCCTCCTCCTCGGATGGTTCCACCGCCTCCCCGAAGCGGTGCGCAATCAGGACGCCCACGCGTGGAAGCGCCCGAAGGGCGACATCCTCCAGAAAAAGAAGCTCCTCCTCGCCGGCTTCGGCGGCATCGGCCGCGCCGTGGCCGAAAAGGCGCGCGTCTTCGGCATGCACGTCATCGCCGTGAAGCGGAGCCGCACGGACGA
Organism: Veillonellales bacterium; assembly: GCA_944390485.1. Lineage (GTDB taxonomy): Bacteria > Bacillota > Negativicutes > Veillonellales > Dialisteraceae > UBA1822. Next base: position 61,575 of record CALXPQ010000003.1, on the reverse strand, counting down.
GCTCTTCGCCGACGAAGTGTACAGCACCGAAGACATCATGACCGCGCTCCCCTCGGCGGACGTGGTCGTCGCCGCGCTCCCCGCCACGCCCGAGACGGACAACTTCTTCGACGCGGACAAATTCGCCGCTATGAAGGAAGGAGCGCTCTTCATCAATATCGCCCGCGCTTCCGTGGTGGACGAAGCCGCGCTCATCGCCGCCCTCCGGAGCGGGCACCTCGCCGGCGCGGCGCTGGACGTCTTCAGCCAAGAGCCGCTCCCGGCGGACCATCCTTTCTGGGACATGAAGAACGTCATCATGACGCCCCACACCGCGTCCATGACGCCCGACTTCTGGGACCGCCTCCTCGAGCTCCTCCGGGAAAACTTCATCGCCTGGAGCCTCGGCCAGCCCATGATGAACGTGATCGACAAGAAAAAAGGCTACTGATGAGCCGCAGGGCAGGACTTTCCCGTCCTGCCTTTTTTTGTTCGTGCGTAAAAAAATCCCTCTCCCGAAGGAAAGGGACCTGCAGAGACCGGTCAGTCTTTGTAATTCTTCAGCGCTTCGCCCAGACGCTTGATGCCTTCTTCGATGACGGATTCGTCATTGTAGGAGAAGTTCAGGCGGAAGTAGTTCTTCTTCTTGGAAGCCGGGAAGAAGCTGTCGCCCGGGACGTACGCCACGTTGTTCTCGATGCATGCCATGAGCATCTTGCGGGCGTCGATGCCTTCCGGCAGTTCGACCCACAGGAAGAGGCCGCCGTGCGGATAGGTGCACTTCACGTTTTCCGGGAAATATTTCTTGATGGCTTCGCACATCGCGTCGCGGCGCTTCGCGTAGAGCGCGCAGTTTTCCTTGATGTGGCCTTCGAAGTCATAGTTTTCCATGTACATCGCGCATTCACGCTGGGTGGTGCCCGGCGTGGACAGATCCGTCGCGCCCTTCACGAGGTCGAGCTTCGCCATGATCTTGTCGTTCGCCACGAGCCATGCGAGGCGCATGCCCGGAGCGAGCGTCTTGGAGAACGTGCCGGAATAGATGACGAGATGCTTCGGATCCATGGAGATGAGCGGATTGATCTCTTCGCCTTCGAAGCGGAGGTCGCCGTACGGATTGTCTTCCACCACCGGGATCTCATACTTCGCAGCGAGCGCCATGAGAGCCTGACGGCGTTCCAGAGACCAGCAGATGCCGGTCGGGTTCTGGTAGTTCGGGATGACGTAGATGAACTTCACGCGTTCCGTCGTTTCGAGGATCTTTTCCAGTTCTTCCGGGATCATGCCTTCGCCGTCTGTGGGGACTTCCACGAACTTCGGCTGATTCAGCTCGAACGCATTGATTGCGCCCAGGTAGGACGGGCTTTCGATGAGGACCACATCGTCCTTATCGAGGAATACGCGGCCGAGGATGTCGAGGCCCTGCTGCGAACCGGTGGTGATGATGATGTTCTTCGGTTCCACCTTATCCATGCCCATCGGGCCGTACATGCGGTTCATGCGGTCCGCGATGTCCTGACGGAGCTGCATGAAGCCCATGGACGGGCCGTACTGCATCGCGCCCGCGCCGTCCTGCTCTCTGACCTTCACAGCGCATTCCGTGAGTTCCTTCAGCGGGAACGTCTGCGGAGCCGGCAGGCCGCCTGCGAAAGAAATGACTTCCGGCTTCGCGGTGAGCGCGAGCAGCGGTCCCAGATCAGAGCCTTTGATTGCTTCCAGTGTGCTGGAAAAACGAATTGCCATAACACATCTCTCCTTTATTTCAAGTTTGGAAACCTGAAACACCTTCCATTCTCCGGAAACCTGTGCAGGCTGCGCCTGCTCGCAGCTTCCCAAAGCCGATCAATGCCCCGGAATTTCCTTAATGCTATTATTGTAAGACGCGTCCCCGCGACGTGTCAATTCTCCGCCGGAGGAAATCCGCGCCGCCGGACAAATTTCTCCCCGCCGCGCCCTGCTTTTCCCGGGCACACAAAAAGCCCCGGAGGGATGACCGGGGCTTTTCCGCTTGCGCGGCGATTCAAGTTGTCTGCGGGTGCCGGGGGACCGGCGGGATGTCACTGTTTTTCGACGAGTTTCAGATCGACGGCGATGCTCTTTTCGACTTTTTCGCCTTTGGCGATCTTCTGCGCGGTCTCTACGGCGACTTCGCCCATCTTGTCAGGCTGCTGCGCAATGGTCGCCGCCATCTCGCCATCCTGGATGGATTTCAGGCCGTCTTCGGTGCCGTCGAAACCGATGACGAGGATATCTTTGGAGGCGCTCTTCGCTGCGCCGATGGCGCCGAGAGCCATTTCATCATTCTGCGCGAAGATGGCTTTCACGTCAGGATTCGCCTGGAGGATGTTCTCCGCGACGGTGAGGCCTTTGGTGCGGTCGAAGTCCGCGGACTGTTTCGCCAGGACTTTCAGCTTCTGGTCGGCCACTTTGTGGAAGCCTTCGCCGCGTTCACGGGTAGCGGACGCGCCGGGGATGCCTTCCAGTTCCGCTACGGGAGCCTGTTCGCCCAGTTTCTTCACGATGTATTCCGCCGCCATCTCGCCGCCTTTCACATTGTTGGACGCGATGTGGGTGACCACGTCGCCGCTGTCAGCGGAGCGGTCGATGGTGATGACAGGGATTTTCGCTTCGTTCGCGGCGATGACGGAGTTGGAGATGGCCGCGGAGTCGACCGGATTGATGATGAGCACGTCGACCTTGGATTCGATCAGGTCGGTGACGTCATTGGACTGCTTGGCCGGATCGTTCTGCGCATCGACGATCTTCACGTCGATATTGGCTTTAGCCGCAGCGTCTTCGACGCTCTTGGCCATGGTGACGAAGAACGGATTGTTCTGGGTGGAGACGGCGAAGCCGATGGTCATGGTCTTTTCGCCGGAAGCGGCGGCTTCTTCTTTCTTATCGGAAGAGCCGCAGCCGGAAACGGAGACGAGCGCCGCGCCGAGCAGGCAGGCGATAACTAATTTTTTCAGCAAGAGAAACGACCTCCTTACGATTTCTTACGATCCATGAGAACTGCGAGCAAAATAACGATCCCTTTGACAACTTGCTGGTAGAAGCTGGACACATTGAGGATATTCAGCCCGTTGTTGAGCGTGCCGATGATGAGGGCGCCGATGAGGGTGCCGGAGATGCGGCCTTTGCCGCCGGCGAGGCTGGTGCCGCCGAGGACGACCGCCGCGATGGCGTCGAGTTCGTAGCCGGTGCCGGCGGTGGGCTGCGCGGAGTTCAGGCGGGCGGTGAGGACCGCGCCGGCGAGCGCGCAGAGCAGGCCGGTGATGGCGTAGGCCACGATCTTCACGCGGTCGATCTTGATGCCTGCGATGTAGGACACTTTTTCATTGCCGCCCACGGCGTAGGTCTGACGGCCGAGGGGCGTCTTGTTCAGGATGAAGAGCAGGATGAAGAACGCGATGAACATGAGGATCGCCGGCACGGGGATGCCCGCGATGTCGCCCTGGCCGAGGGCGTGGAAGATCGGGTCTTCCGTGAGGCCGCTGATGGGGTTGCCGTTCGTGTAGACGAGGGTCGCGCCGCGGTAGATGGTCATGGTGGCGAGCGTCGCGATGAAGGGGGCGACTTTGCCGTAGGCCACGATGATGCCGTTCACCGCGCCGAGGCAGAGGCCGATGAAGGCGGCCACGATGACGGCCAGTTCCGGATTCATGCCGGAGGTCATCATGCTGGCGAGGAGCGCGCTGGAGAGCGCGAGGATGCTGCCGACGGAGAGGTCGATGCCGCCCGTGAGGATGACGAAAGTCATGCCGAAGGAGATGAGCGCATTGATGGAGACCTGACGGAGCAGGTTGCTCAGGTTCGACGGGGAGATGAACCGGTCGTTCAGGAGAGCGATGACGGCAAAGAGGGCGATGAGGCCGATGAGCGGGCCCATCTCTCTCAGGAGATTTTTGGCTTTTGCAGAATTCATGGGTTATTTCCCTCCAGTTGCGAGTGTAATGATTTTCTCCTGCGACGCTTCCTTGCGGGAGAGGATGCCGGCGACGCGGCCTTCGTGAATGACCATGATGCGGTCGCTCATGCCGAGGATCTCCGGCAGGTCGGACGAGACCATGATGAGGGAGACGCCCTGCGCCGTCAGTTCGTTCATGAGATCGTAGATGTCTTTTTTCGCGCCCACGTCGATGCCCCGTGTCGGTTCATCGAGGATGAGGAGCGACGGATGCATGCCGATCCATTTGGCGATGACCACTTTCTGCTGGTTGCCGCCGGACAGGTTCTTCGCTTCCTGATAGATATCGGTGGTCTTGACGCCGAGCTTGTCCGCGAGGACTTTGCAGAATTCGTATTCTTTTTCCGAATTGATGCAGCTGTAGTTGGCGAAGTGTTTCTCGCTCGGGAGGGCGATGTTTTTCAGGATGGAGAAATCGAGGATGAGCCCTTCGGTCTTCCGGTTCTCCGTGATGAATCCGAAGCCTTCCTTGATGGCGTCGAGCGGATTCTTGATATTGATTTCCTTGCCGTGGAGGAAGACCTTGCCGGATTTGTGCGGGTCCACGCCGAAGAGGGCACGCATGATCTCCGTGCGTCCTGCGCCCATGAGACCGGCCACGCCGAAGATCTCGCCCTTCTTCACTGAGAAGGACACGTCCTGGAAGACGCCCGGCTGGGTGAGGTGCTCCACGCGGAAGACTTCCTCGCCCGGCGTGACGGTGCGGATCGGGTAGTACTCGGAGATCTCGCGGCCCACCATGTCCTTGACAATCTGGCTCATGGTGGTCTCGCCCACAGGCTTGCTGCTGATGGTCTGGCCGTCGCGCATGACGGTGATGGTGTCGCAGTTGCCGAAGACTTCTTCCATGCGGTGGGAAATATAGATGATGGCCACGCCCTGTGCTTTGAGCTGGCGCATCACGTCAAAGAGGCGGTCGGTCTCGCGCTCGGTGAGGGCGGCGGTGGGTTCGTCCATGATGACGACTTTCGCGTCGAGGAGGAGGCTCCTCGTGATTTCCACCATCTGCTGCTGGCCCACGGAGCAGTTCCCCGCGATCTCGTCCAGCGGCAGCTCGATGCCGATCTCCTTGCATTTCGCTTCGGCGATCTCCCGCATCTTCTTGAAATCAATGAATCCGAACCGGGTCCGCGGCCGCTTCAGCGGGAACAGGTTTTCCAGCACGGACAGATTCGGCCAGATGTTCAGCTCCTGATGGATGAAGGCGATGCCGTGATCCTCCGCGTCCTTGTTGTTGCGGAAGACCATGGGCTTGCCGTCCACTTCGATCGTGCCGGCATCGGCCTTGTGGATGCCCGTGAGGATATTCATCAGCGTGGATTTGCCCGCGCCGTTCTCTCCCATGAGGGCCTGTACTTCACCGGAGCGGAGATGCAGATTGACGCCGCGCAGCACCTGGTTCGTGCCGAAGGATTTGCAGATCCCTTTCATGTCGATTTCCATCTCAATACTCTTCCTTCCTTCAAGATATCCCTTTCGGGGCGACGGTCAGATGATGCAGCCGGATTCCAGCACCACGTTCGAGAACGGCGTGTCCTCGCCAGTGCGGATGACGGCTTTCGCCTGCCCTTCCATTTTTTTCAGCGCTTCGTGGCTGTCCAGGACGGCCCACTCCACCTGGTCTTCCGGGAAGACTTCGTGGAGCGCCGCCCACTGGGCGGGATTTTCTTTCTCCGTCTCCGGAGCGACGTAGATTTTCTGGATGATCATGTATTTGGCCACTTCGCGGACCACGTCGATGAATTTCGGCTGGCCCAGCCGGAGAGCAAGGTCGATCTTCGGCGTGCCCTGCGGTACGGGAAGACCGCAGTCCCCGATGACGATCTGATCGGTATGCCCCATATCCGCCAGCACTTTGGCGATGGAGCTGTTCAGGATTCCTGTTTTCTGCATGTGAGCATTTCCTCCACTTCCGCACGGCGGGGCATGCCGCCCTGCGCGCCGATTTTTCCGATGGACAGCGCCGCGGCCGCATTGGCGAAGCGCACGGCATCGCGTACGGCCATGCCCTCGCTCACCGCGGCGGCGAACGCGCCGTTGAATGTATCGCCCGCGCCGGTGGTGTCGACCACGGGCACGGTGAAGCCGGGCACCGTCTCCGGTCCTTCTTCTCCGCCGAAGAGGACGCCGTCCGCGCCGACCGTCATGAGGACGGTGCACGCCGGGCGGGACAGGATCTCTTCCCGGGAGAGGCCGGGGAACATGAGCGCCGCTTCGTGTTCATTGGGCGTGACATAGGTGATCTTTTCGAGGATCTCCGCCGGGACTTCCTCGAAAGGCGCCGGATTCAGGAGGACGGACAGCCTTTCCTCGGCGGCGCGGCGGACGATGTAGCCGTTCGTGGCGAGCGGGATCTCGTGCTGGAGCAGGATCATGTCGCAGCTCCGGATAGTCTCCCACGCCGCGTCGACGCAGGCTTCGTCCACCCGGTCGTTCGCGCCTTTCACCACGATGATGCTGTTGTCGCCCTCGGCGAGGGTGATGTGCGCCGTGCCGGTGGTCACGCCGGACAGGACTTTCACATAGTCCGTGTGCACGCCTTCGCGGGCGAGCGTGTCCAGCATCATCCGGCCGTTCGCATCGTCCCCGACGCAGCCCACCATCCATACGTCCGCGCCCAGGCGGGCGGCGGCCACAGCCTGATTGGCGCCCTTGCCGCCGGGCGAGATCACGAGGCGGCGGCCCATGACGGTTTCGCCCGCGCCGGGCCGGCGGTCCGCCTCTACGGTGAGATCGACATTGCAGCTTCCGATAACGGCGATCCGACTCATACGGTCCTCCTTACATTCACGCATGCAGAAATAAGAAACCCTTCCCCGCGGGGCGGCTCTCTTATCCCTGCCTTTGATGCACTCTGTACTAACTTAGTTATTTTAACACAAACAAAACCTTTACAGAAGAATCTGCGTCCACATGGACGTTTTTCGTCCCGCATGGTTTTCCCCATCATTTTATGTCCCGCCGCGCTTCGCCCGCGCCGGGCATGCTTCCGGTTTGCTTCATCCGGCCCGGGCCGCGGGAAACAGGCGCTTTTCTCTGTCCGCCGCGCCCTGGCCTCCCGCATCCGTCCGTCCGGGACGCTGCACCGCGGACGGGACATTTTCCGCCAGCACAGGCTGCACCCGCCGGCACCGGCCCGAAAATACACAAAAAAAGCCCCGAAATGGGGCCCTTTTCGGCATTTTTCTCATAGAAGAAGTACTCTGTATGCGAAATTGATATAGCTCAGCGGTCTTTATTGGTCATGGCTTCCGGCACGACGTAACGGTTGTACTCTTCTTCCGTCACATAGCCCAGAGAGACGGCCGCTGCCCGGAGGCAGGTGCCTTCTGCGAACGCTTTTTTCGAAATGGCGGCGGCCTTTTCATATCCGATGTGCGGAGAGAGCGCCGTCACGAGCATGAGGGAATTTTCCACCAGCTCCGCCATGCGGTCCCGGTTCGGCTCCATCCCTTCGGCGCAGTGGATGGTGAAGGAGTAGATTGCTTCGCCGAGGAGCTTCACCGACTCGATGAAGGCGTCCGCGATGACCGGCGCGTACACGTTCAGCTCGAAGCGGCCCTGCGAGGCACCGAGGGAGATGACCGTCTGGTTGCCGTGGACGCGGCAGCTCACCATGGTGAGCGCCTCGCACTGGGTAGGATTCACCTTGCCCGGCATGATGGACGAACCCGGTTCATTGGCCGGGATGGTGATCTCGCCGAGGCCGGAGCGCGGCCCGCTCGCCAGGAGGCGGATGTCGTCGGCGATCTTCATGCAGTCGTCGGCGAGCGCCTGGAGCGCCCCGTGGAGGAAGACGAAATTGTCCCGGCCGGTGAGCGCGTAGAATTTATTCGCCTCTTCTGTGAAGGGAAGTCCCGTCTCGCCGGCGATGAGCTCCGCCGCACGGCGGCCGAAATCCTTCGGCGCGTTGAGCCCCGTGCCGACCGCCGTCCCGCCGAGGGCGAGCGGCAGGAGATATTTCTCGCCGTCATGGATCATGTCGCGGCATTTCTTCAGCATTTCCGCCCAGCCGGAGATCTCCTGGCCGAACGTGAGCGGCACCGCGTCCTGCACGTGGGTGCGGCCGATCTTCACGATGTCCATATATTCTGCCGCTTTCCGGTCGAACACGTCGATGAGCGCGTCCAGTGGCGCGTAGAGGTCGCGGTGCAGCACTTCCACAGCGGCGATGTGCATCGCGGCAGGGAAGGTGTCGTTCGAGGACTGGGACTTGTTCACGTCGTCATTCGGGTGGACCCGCTTCTCGAGCCCTTTCGCGGCGAGCTTCTCATTCGCAAGATGAGCGATGACCTCGTTCAGGTTCATGTTGCTCTGCGTCCCCGAGCCGGTCTGGTAGACCACGAGCGGGAATTCTTCGTCCCACAGCCCCGCGGTGATCTCGTCGCAGGCTTCGCAGATGGCCGCGGCCTTGTCCTCATCGAGGCCGGACAGCTCGCGGTTCGCCAGGGCGGCGCATTTCTTCATCACCGCGAAAGAGTAGATGATCTCCATGGGCATGCGGTGCCCGATGCGGAAATTGTCGTGCGAGCGCTGCGTCTGCGCGCCCCACTTCCGGCTCGCCGGGACTTTCACTTCGCCCATAGTGTCGTGTTCGATGCGGTATTCCATAGTTGACTCCTTTTCTTCCGCCTGCGCGGCAATGCAATTTCCTGTATTGTATCACACCCTTTCTTTTAGCGTCTATCCGAATCTCATTTCGGCATCGTACAGCGTATCTTTTCTGAAAGGCAGCATATACTTTTCAATACTGCGCGGCGCCTGCCTCTGGGAATATATAAGGGAAAACAAAAAAGAATGGTCACAGCTTCCCGTCCCTTTCCATCCGCCCGCCGAAAAAATGATGCGCGCATCGGCGGGACCGGGCCGCGCATTTGGAAAACGGCGGATTGTATTGTATAATATTCACACATGGCTCTGCAGTTCTGATTTATGGCAGTCTCCGGGCCCCGTGCAATGAAATCCCATGAACCCTGTCAGGTCCGAGAGGAAGCAGCAGTAAGTGGACCTTTTCATGTGCCACGGTGCATCCTGGGGGCTGTCATAAATGAGGACTGCAGATTTTTTGATTGTCGGAAATGAGGAAGGTCTTATGGCGTATCTCGCACTGTACCGCAAATGGCGGCCTCAGACATTCTCGGAAGTGGTGGGGCAGAAGCACATCTCCGAGCCGCTCCGCCGGGCGGTGGCGGAGGACCGCCTCGCCCATGCGTATCTCTTCTCCGGCCCGCGGGGCACGGGGAAGACGAGCATGGCGAAAATCCTCGCCAAGGCGGTGAACTGCGAACATCTCCGCGGCGCGGACCCGTGCAACGAATGCCGCACCTGCCGGGAGATCACCAGCGGCGCGTCGCTCGACGTGTACGAGATCGACGCCGCCTCGAACCGCGGCATCGAGGAGATCCGCGCGCTGAAAGAATCGGTACGCTCGCTCCCCACGGTGTGCCGGAAGAAAGTGTACATCATCGACGAAGTGCACATGCTCACGAAGGAAGCGTTCAACGCGCTGCTGAAGACGCTCGAAGAGCCACCGTCCCACGTGCTCTTCATCCTCGCCACGACTGAGCCGGAAAAGATCCCTCTCACTATCCTCTCCCGGTGCCAGCGCTACGAATTCCGCCGCATCTCCACGGAGGACATCCGGGACCACCTGCTCTACATCGCCCAGCAGAGCGGATTCGGCCTCACGGAAGAAGCGGCGGACCTCATCGCCGTCCGCGCCGAAGGGGGCCTGCGAGACGCGCTCTCCCTGCTTGACCAGTGCTCCGGCGCAGCGGGAGACAAACCGCTCACCGCCGCCATGGTGTACGAACTCCTCGGCCTCACCGGCAAAGACCGCATCCTCTCTCTGGCGGGTCACATCCTCCGCCGGGAGAGCGGCGCGGCGCTCACGGAATTTTCCGACATCCTTCAGGACGGGAAAGAGCCGTCGGCGGTCCTGACGGAGCTCCTCGCCCACTTCCGGGACGTGATGATCGCGAAAATCCATCCCGACGCGCCGGAGCTCTCCATCTACGGCGCGCAGAAGCCCCAGCTCCTCGCCGAAGCGGAGACGCTCACCGAACCTTTCCTGGACGCGCTCTTCGAATCGCTTCACGGGTCGCTTGCCGACATGAAGCGGAGCGCCGCCCCGCGGATGCATGCGGAAATGGGCCTGCTGCGCCTGTGCCGCCTCCGGGGGAGCCGCACCCTCGAAGGGCTCCTCGACCGCATCGAAGCGCTGGAGCGGCAGGTGCAGGCGGGCATCCCCGCCGCGCAGCCCGCAGCCCCCGCGCCGATGCCGGCTCCGACGCCCGCGCCCCGTCCGCGTCCCGCGGCCATGACGCCAGCCGCTCCCACAGCCCCGAAAGCCGTCCGGACGCCGTCTCCGTCTCCGGCCCCTGCGCCTGTGTCTGCACCTGCTCCGGCCCCGGTGCCGCCGGCTCCCGCACCCGTGCAGACGGCTCCGCAGCCGGCTCCGCCCGCGCGGGAAGAACCGCCGGCCCGGCCCGCGGCGTCAGAGAAACCGGCCGCCGCCCCGCAGGCTCCCGCGAGAGCGGCCCCGTCGCCCGTTCCTGCGCCCGCACCGGATGCGGCGGACGCCCCGGCGGACCTCATCCCTCCGGCGGAGTACCCCGCGCTGTGGAAAAAGATCCTCGCCTATTTCATGTCCATCCACCGCATCGACATCTACACCTGCTTCTCAAAGAGCGCCCTCATCTATGCGGGCGGAGCGCGGGCCGTCATCGCCGCGCCGCAGCCCTTCATCGTGCAGGCGTGCAACACGGAGGCTTTCCAGAAGATCACCGCGGAAGCCTTCCGCAAATGCACGGGCAAAGAACTCATCCCCCACACCGTGCTGAAAGGCAGTCCCGACGAAGCGCAGGCCAGGGCGGAAGCCGCCGCGCCGCCGGTCCGCTCCCCCGCGCCGGCCGCCCCTGCCGAAGCCCCGCAGGCCCCCGCGGGAGACGGCTACGTGCCCGTCCGGAAAGACCAGATCCCGCCGGAAGACCTGCAGGACCCACTGCTGGCGGCCGCCTTGAAAATCGCACCTGACTGTGATATATATGAAAAGAAATAAAAAGGGCCGAAAGCCCCGTAGGATCAGGAGGAAACTGAATGTTTGGAAATAAGGCACAAATGCAGAGCATGCTGAAAAAAGCGCGCAAGATGCAGGAAGATATGCAGAAAGCCCAGGAAGAAGTAAAGAAGATGACCGTGGACGTCACCGTCGGCGGCGGCGCGGTCTCCCTCACCATGAACGGCGAAAACCAGATCACCGCGCTCAAGATCTCCAAAGACGCCATCGACCCGGAAGACCCGGAAATGCTGGAAGACCTCATCACCACCGCGGTGAATGAAGCGACCCGCAAATCCGCGGAAATGGCGCAGAAGCGCATGCAGGCCGTGACGAGCGGCCTCGGCCTCCCCGGCGGCATGTTCTGATGAACGACGCCCTCGAAAACGTAGCCGCTCAGTTCCGCCGCCTGCCCGGCATCGGCGTCAAAACCGCCCGCCGGCTGGCCTACTTCATGCTGGAACGCCCGGAAAGCGAAGTGGCCGAATTCATTTCCGCCATCGAGACCGCCCGGAAAGAGAGCTGCTACTGCTCCATCTGCTGCAACCTCGCCGTATCCGACCCGTGCAGCATCTGCGCGGACGACCGGCGCGACCGCTCCGTCATCTGCGTGGTGGAGCAGCCCCCGGATGTACAGGCCCTCGAAGCGAGCGGCGAATACCGCGGCCTTTACCACGTCCTCCACGGGGCGCTCTCCCCGCTGGACGGCATCGGCCCCGACCAGCTCCGCATCCGCGAGCTCCTCGCCCGCCTCGAGAGCGACGAAGTGAAAGAGGTCATCCTTGCGACCGACCCCGACACGGAAGGCGAAGCCACCGCGTTCTACCTGTCCCGGCTCATCAAGCCGACAGGCATCCGCGTCACCCGCATCGCCCGGGGGCTCCCCGCCGGAGGCGACATCGGCTACGCCGACAGCCAGACGCTCGCCGGCGCGGTAGAAAATCGGAGAGAATTATAAGGAGGCTGTCATGGAGGCACTCATCACAGGCAATCCCGTCATCGCAGGAGCCGTGGCGATCATCGCCGTATACTTCATCTTCAAGCTCATCGGCCTTTTCACCTTCCTGCTCCGGTTGGGCCTCGCCGTCGCCATCGGCGCGGCGATCCTGTACTACTACGTAAAATAATAAAAAACGCAGAGGCGCGTCCCCTGCGTTTTTTGCTTGCTCATTTTCCCGGACTGCCTTGGAGCGTTTAGAAATATTTTATATAATAGAAATAGAAAGAGACCGCGGAATTTGCAGAAAGGGGTGTCTCTCATGGCAGCTGTGGCCGGATTCAGCCTGGCGCTCATCGTTTTTCTTTTCCTCTTCGCGGCGGGGCTCGTGCTGCTCCTCGTGAAGTTCATCGGCTGCGCTGTCGCGCCCTTCCTGGGCAACATCGTGGCCGGGGGCATGCTCTACTTCTTCCTCGACGCGTTCCACATCGTGCACATGGACTGGAGCTTCTTCGACGCCGTGGTGGTGGCCCTTTTCGGCGTGCCGGGCACGATCTTCCTCGCCGTGCTGGAACTTTTCTGAAAATTGACAAACCGGGGGCCAGCCGGTATAATATATAAGCTGTCTATTCAAAAATCCATACCGGCAGCGTAATTTTCAGAGAGGTGATATCTAAATGGCAACAAACAGAAATCCCCGTTTTAAGGCATGCAGACGTTTCGGCGTAAACATTTACGGCCATTCGAAAGCGTTAAAACGGCAGCCCGCTGACGCCCGTCAGAAGAAACAGTCCGAATACGGCGCTCAGCTCGCAGAGAAACAGAAAGTCAAAGCGATGTACAACGTCCTGGAAAGACAGTTCTATCGCTATTACGATAAAGCGAACCGCATGGAAGGCGTCACCGGCGCGAACCTGCTGTTCCTGCTCGAGACCCGTCTCGACAATCTCGTTTACCGCGCAGGTTTCGCCCGCTCCATCCGTCAGGCCCGCCAGATGGTCAACCACGGCCTGATCAATGTGGACGGCAAGCGCGTAGACATCCCGTCCTATCCGGTCCGCCCGGGCCAGGTCATCTCCCTCCGCGAAGAATACCGCACGAACGACATGTTCAAGCAGTCCTTCCAGGAACTGAAGACCTTCGACCTCCCGTACATCGAAAAGAGCTTCGACAACTGGACCGCGACCCTCACCCGCATGCCGCTCCGTGAGGAACTCCCGTACAAGGACGAAGTCAACGAAACGTACATCGTCGAACTGTACTCCAAGTAATTGGAACCCCAAAACAAAAACAGGATACCTTCGGGTACCCTGTTTTTTTATGCTCATTTGTCTTTCCACGCCCACCATTTGCATTTTGCCGGGTCGGGGCGGTCTCCGCAAAATAGACGGCGAGGCGGTATACGTAGAGGGCGCACCGGTCCACGGGCTGTCCGCGGAGGGCGCAGTCCCGCCGGTACAGTTCTTCCGGGTCCCGTCCTGCGAGGTCTTCCACACAGCGGATGCCCATGGCCTCCAGATACGTTTTCATTTTCTTCCCCACGCCGGGAATTTCCAGCAGATCTCTCATCGAGGCTCCTCCTCTCCTTTTCTTTATTCTATCAAAAAGAGCGGCGCACTGCGCTCACAGGGAGGAAAGATAACAGATGACCGGATAGACCACGAAGAGGAACGCGACGGTCGTGGTGAAGAAAGAGGACTCGGCCATGTCCACGTTCAGCCGGTAGAGCTGGGAGGCCGCCACGGCGAAGATGGCGGTGGGCGCGGCGGCGGCGAGCACGGCGCACCACAGAATGACCGGGTCGCCGGTGATGCACCGCGTCATCAGGCTGATGCACACGGGAAGGTACAGGAATTTCACCGGAAAGATCGGCCAGAGCTTCCATGCGTACCGGCGGACGCCCGCCATATCGAGGTCGTACCCCACAGGGATCATGCCCATCCAGGCGCTGACATGGATGAGGACGGTGAAGACCGCCGACACCGCGTCCGGCCGGGGCACGTCCGCCGCGCCGAGCGCAAGGCCTGCGAGGACGCCCGCCGCGGGGAGCTGGTTCCACGTGAGAAGCATGTTCCGGAGACTTGCCTTCTGCCGCACGGCCTCGCCTGCCCGGGCCCACCGGTCGTGGCAGCGCTGCGCCAGCGGGAAGCAGAACAGGACGATCACGAGGATCTGCGGCACGGCGATGAGCTGGATGTACGCGAAGCCGGTCTCTCCGTAGAGGACGTACGAGCAGAGCCCGGCGAGCGTGCCGATGTTGCCGAGCATCATGGCGATGAGGTAGCTCCCCTGATCGCGCGGATCGGTGAAGCGGCGCTTCTCCCACAGGTAAAACAGCGGGAGCGGCAGGAAGCAGATGGGCACGATAGACAGGGGCAGCCACAGGAGCTCCGGCGACGGATGAAGGGACCAGAAAGAAATGACTGACAGGCAGGAGAACGCCCCCACCACGTTGAGCCGGATGAGGCGCCGCAGCCATTCCCGGGAGAGCCCCCACGCGCGGAGGACGCGGCCCAGGAGGAGCGGCGCGAGGATATCCGCAAATACGATGAGAAATCGGGACCAGTCTTCCATAGATCATCCTTCCAGTGTCAATGTATCGCGCCGGATTTCCAGCCGGCGGGTGTGCCATACGTCGAGCGTGGACCGGTGGCCGATGCTCACCACAGTGACGTCGGGCCGCGAGGCAAGCTTCCCGTATAGTTTCATTTCCATGTCCTCATCCATGGCGGAGGTCGCCTCGTCGAGGAAGACCCACCGGGGCTTCCGCAGGAAGATCCGCACGAAAGCGAGCCGCTGCTGCTCGCCGAGGGACAGCACGTGGCTCCAGTCCCGCTCCTCATCGAGCTGCGCCGCCAGATGAGACAGGCCGCATTCCGCGAGGAGCGGCCGGAGCGCTTTGTCGGAGGCGGGCCGCCCCGGATAGGACGCCGCTTCCCGGAGCGTCCCCATGGGCATGTACGGCCGCTGAGGGACGAATAGGGACACCGACGCCGGCGGCCGCGCCATCCAGCCCGAGGCATAGGGCCAGAATCCGGCGAGCACGCGGAGGAGCGTCGATTTCCCCGCGCCGGACGGCCCTTTGATGAGCACTTTCTCCCCCGCCCGGATGAGGCAGTCTACCCCGCGCAGGAGGAGCCGCCCGCCGGGCAGGGCGATGTCCGCCCCGCGGAGCGCCGCTTCGTCCGTCCGCTCCTCCGTATGGAGCCGGGCCGCCGCTTCGTCGGTGGCTTCGCGGATCTCCCGGAGATGATGGTCGAAGGAAAGCAGACGGGCCGCGCAGGACTGCCATTCCGCGAGGCTGGCGTACACGTCCACGAAGTAGGACAGGGACTCCTGCACCTTGCCGAAGCAGTTCGCGATCTGCATGAGCCCGCCGAGAGAGATGTCCTTCCCCAGGTACCGGGGCGCCGCTACGGCGAAGGGGAAGATGATGGCCACCTGCCCGTAGCAGTTCGTGAGCCACGAGAGCTGCTTCTGCTTGCGGATGATCTCCGCCATATTCCCGAGGACGAGGCGGAAGCGCCGCAGGAGGTAGCCTTCCTCTTCTTTCGCCCCGTCGTAAAAGGCCACGCTTTCCGCAGTATCGCGGAGGCGCACCATGCCGAAGCGGAAATCCGCCTCATAGCGCTGCTGGACGAAATTCAGTCCCATCAGGCGGTGCCCCACACGGTGCGTCACCCAGGTGCCCGCCGCCGAATACAGGAGCGCCGCCCACACGAGGTAGCCGTACACGTGGTACTCCGTCCCGCCCACGGTGAAGGAGAGCGGCTCCGACAGGTCCCACAGGATGAAGATGAAGCAGAAGATGGTCACCGCCGCCCGGAGGAGGCCCAGGAAAAAGGCGGGTGTCTGGCTGGTGAAAAGCCGGATGTCCTCGGAGATCCTTTGATCAGGATTGTCCGCCGCACCGGCGGAGAACATTTCCATGCGGTAGTACATCTGATGGGCCGTCCATTTCGCGAGATAGGTCCGGGTCATCCAGTCCCGCCACCGGAGCGACAGCTTCTGCTGCAGGTAGTACGCGTAGACGGAGAAGGCGATGTGCGCGAAGGCGAGGCCCGTGAACGTGAAGAACGCATGGTATACCGCGTCCGCGTCGTAGTTCTGGAGCGCGCTGTAGAACGAATTGTACCAGTCGTTCAGGAGCAGCGTCATGTACACCGCCGCCAGCGTGAGCCCCACCATGCCCGCGAGATAGAGCCACGCCGCGCGCCGCTCCTCGCTCTTCCAGTACGCGCCGATCAGCCGAAACAGCGCCCGCATCCAGGCCGCCTGCGTCTTTGCCTTCGTCATAATCCGTCCTCCTCAGAAAGAATACTTTTATTATATCATCGCCCCTGCCGCTCATGCGGGGAAATCATTGTATAATGGAGACATCACACAGGACAAAGGAGGACCCCATGACACAGAAAGGATATATCCAGGTCTACACGGGCGACGGCAAGGGCAAGACCACGGCGGCCATCGGCCTCGCGGTGCGCGCCGCCGGCGCGGGCAAGAAGGTGTGCATCATCCAGTTCATGAAATCGCTGGCCTATTCGGAGCAGAAGGTGCTCCAGACCCTCCCGGGCATCACGCTCCTCACGGTGGGCAAGCCCTACTTCATCGCGAAGGAAGGGATGCTCACGGCGGAGCAGCTCGCCGCGTGGGGCGACCAGATCACGGTGTACCCCGCGGGCCATCCCCCGGCGGAGTACCGCGCCATGATCGAAGCCGGCGTGGACAAAGCCGTGGAGGCGGTCTCCGGCGGCTACGATATGGTCATCCTGGACGAGTACAACATGGCCTGCTGGTACGACCTCGCCACGGAGGAGGACACGGCCCGCATCCTCGCCGCGCGCCGGCCGGAGACGGAGCTCGTCGTGACCGGGCGCAACGCACCGCAGCAGCTCCTCGACGCGGCGGACCTCATCACGGAGATGAAAAAGATCCGCCACTATTACGACCGCGGCGTGGAGGCGCGGAAAGGCATCGAAGACTGACGGGCACAGAAAAAGCACGGTTCCTGCTTTTGCAGGTCCGTGCTTTTTTATCGTCCCGCCGGATCACCAGTGTTTCGGGATCTCCGGGAAGTGGTCGATGATCATCATGGACGCGAGGATGTTCGACATGAGCTTGCCGTCCTCGTCGCGCATTTCCGCCGCGATGGACATGGTGGTGCGCCCGCAGTGCCGCACGTGGCTCGTGACGGTCATCTTTTTCCCCGGCTGGATGTTCCGGATGTAGTCGAGGGTCATGCTCACCGTGACGACCATGCAGCCCATGCTCGCGCCGGTCACGCCCGTGACGGAATCCGCCAGCGCCGCCATGACGCCGCCGTGGATGACGCCGCGGTGGTTGCAGTGCTTCGCCGGATCCGTGCGGAGGCTCACCGTGACGCTGCCGCAGCGGATCTCATCGATGGAAATATGGAAATAATCCATCATGAAATGGTTCGGCGCGTAGATCTCGCGGATCCGCGCGACGATGTCTTCCGGAGAAGAAAGTACTTCTGCCATACTGCCTCCTTCCGCAGCTGCGCTCATTCCTTCGGCGTCTGGGGCCAGGTCTCCCCGCCGCGGATGCGCGCGATGGCTTCTTTCGCCGCCAGCTGCGCCGCCTCTTTCTTGCTTTTTCCTGTGCCGCGCCCCATGTGGCGGCCATTGATGGACAGCTCCATCCAGATGGTCTTGTCGTGGTCCGGCCCTTCGTCCCGCACGACTTCATAATGGATGTCCACATCGCCGTGGCGCTGCACGAGCTCCTGCAGATCGGACTTGTAGTCCCGGTCATAGTCGCCGCGGTCGATGGCGTCGAGAAATTTCTTCATATGCCCCAGGATGAAGCGGGACGCGGTCTGGTAATCGTTGTCCAGATAGATCGCGCCGATGACCGCTTCGAACGCGTCCCCGAGGATGGAGATGCGCGTCCGGCCGCCGGACATCTCTTCGCCCTTGCCGAGGAGCATGTAGTCCCCGATGTGGAATTTCGCCGCGCATTCCGCGCAGGCCGGCTTGCATACGGCGCTGGCCTTCGCGCGGGTCAGCTCCCCTTCCGGCCAGTTCGGGAAGCGGAGGAAGAGGTATTCCCCCACCACCAGATCCAGCACGGCGTCTCCGAGGAATTCCAGCCGCTCGTTGTCGTGGATGACTTCATTCCGGTGCTCATTCGCATACGACGTATGAGTGAGCGCCGTATTCAGGAGCTGGATATTCTGCACGGGGATGTTGTTTTCTTCCGCGAATTGGCACAGCCGGGCCAGACGGGCTTTCCGCCTGCTTTCCGATGCGCTCATTCTTTATAGCTTTTCAGTACGATGACCGCATTGTGGCCGCCGAATCCGAAGGAATTGGACATGGCCACGTCGATGTCCACGTCGCGCGCCCCTTCCGTCACGTAGTCCAGGTCGCACGCCGGGTCCTTTTCCTGCAGATTGATGGTGGGATGCACTTTATGATGAGTCATGGAGAGCACGCAGTCCACCGCTTCCACCGCGCCGGCCGCGCCGAGGAGATGGCCCGTCATGGACTTGATGGAATTCATGGGGATCTCGTAGGCGTGTTTGCCCAGGAGTTCCTTCACCGCGGCGGTCTCGCTCATGTCGTTCAGATGGGTGGACGTGCCGTGCGCATTGATGTAGTCCACGTCTTCCGGCGCGATGCCCGCGTCGGCCAGCGCGTTCCGCATGCACTGGAGCTGGGTCGTGCCGTCCGGACGGGGCGCCGTGATGTGATAGGCGTCGCCGTTCGTGCCGTAGCCCGCAAATTCCGCATAGATGTGCGCGCCGCGCGCTTTCGCGTGTTCCAGTTCTTCAAGGATGAGCACGCCGCTGCCCTCGCCGAGGACGAAGCCGTCGCGCCGCGCGTCGAAGGGGCAGGACGCCTCTTCCGGCGGGCAGTCCCGGGAGGAGAGCGCCTTCATGGCCGCGAATCCCGCCATCGGGCTGGGGCAGACCGCCGCTTCCGTGCCGCCGGCAAACATGATGTCCGCGTCGCCGTACTGGATCATGCGGGCCGCCTGGCCGATGGCGTTCGTACCGGAAGCGCAGGCGGTAACGTCCGTCAGCACCGGGCCCTGCAGGCCGAAATGGATGGACACGTGGGCGGAGGCCATGTTCGCGATCATCATCGGGACGGCGAAGGGGCTCACCTTGCCCGGACCGCGGCTCTCGATCTTGCGGACGGTCTCTTCCATCATGGAGATGCCGCCGATGCCCGTGCCGATGATCGTCCCCGCGCGGCCGGCATCTTCCGCCGCCATGTCGAGCTTCGCGTCTTCCGCCGCCATGCGCGCCGCCGCCACCGCGAACTGCGCGTTCCGATCCATGTGGCGGACCATCTTCTTATCGCCCACATACTGCACGGCGTCGAAATCCTTCACTTCCCCTGCGATCTTGACGGGGAAATTTTCCGCATCGAACTGCGTGATGGGCCCGATGCCGGACTTGCCGGCGAGCAGATTGTTCCAGAATGCTTCCACTCCGATGCCTACGGGGGATACGACCCCGATCCCTGTGATAACGACTCTTCTCTTCATATGATGCAACACCTTTCTGCAATGCTCCGGAAGCCCCGCTCCGGGCGGCCCCGCCGCCGCTGCGCTTCCCTGACCTGATATGACATGAAATTCGAAATTCCTGTGAGGACGCTGTGCGACAATACCTCAAAAAAGCGGGCAGTCTCAGGACGTCCGCTTTTTTGAAGCATCCTCTCATGCAGTAATGGCCTGAGGGGAATACCCGTGCATTCCCCCCTGCCATTCCGGATCTTATTTCTGAAGCTGCGTGTCGATGTAGTCGACGGCATCGCGTACAGTTTTGATTTTTTCTGCCGCATCATCAGGAATTTCAATTTCAAATTCTTCTTCAAATGCCATGATCAGTTCAACAATATCCAAAGAATCTGCTCCGAGATCGTCGATGAAAGTCGAATCGATCTGTACGTCAGCTTCGCTCACGCCCAGCTGATCGACGACGATTTTCTTGACTCTGTCGAAAGTGCTCATCCGTATTCACCACCTTTCCATGGATAATCATACATACAGATTATATTACATTACCATTCCACCGTCTACCTTCAAAACCTGTCCGGTGATGTAGGAGGCTTCGTCCGATGCCAGGAAGCATACGGCGTTCGCCACGTCTTCCGCCTGGCCCATGCGTCCGAGCGGAATGGAATGGATCATGCCCTCTTTGATCTTCTCCGGGATGACGTCCGTCATGGAGGTGGCGATGAATCCCGGAGCGACGGCGTTCACGCGGACGCCCCGCGCCGCGAGCTCTCTCGCCGCCGTCTTTGTCATGCCGATCACGCCCGCCTTGGCCGCGGAGTAGTTGATCTGGCCCACATTGCCCATGATGCCCACGACAGAAGCGATATTGACGATGGCGCCTTTTCTCTGCTTCATCATGAGCGGAGCCGCCGCCTTCATGGTGAGGAAGCCGCTCTTCAGGTCGGTGTCGATGACGGCGTCCCAGTTCTCTTCCTTCAGGCGGAGCATGAGGCTGTCCCGCGTGATGCCCGCGTTATTGACGAGCACGTCGAGCCGGCCGAATTCTTTCTTGATCTCGGCGAAGACTTTGTCCACGTCTTCCGATCTGGATACGTCGCCCTGGATGACGATCGCCCGGCCACCAGCCGCTTCGATCTCTTCCTTCACGCTTTCCGCCGCCGCCTGGCTCCCGGCGTAGTTCACGGCCACCACGTAGCCTTTCTTTGCCAGCGCGAGCGCGATGGCGCGGCCGATGCCCCGGGACGCGCCGGTGACGAGAGCTGCCTTTTCCACGTTTTCCATCAGTTTTCCCCCTTGATCTTCTTCACGACTTCTTCAATGGTGGCGCAGTCTTCCGCGTGCATCGCGGTCTGCGTCCGGTCGATCTTCCGCATGAAGCCGGAGAGCACCGTCCCCGGGCCGGCTTCCACGTAGGTGTCGTACCCTTCGGCAATCATGTGGCGGACGGACTCTTCCCAGTGCACGGGGTGCGCCGCCTGCATGATGAGGTTCCCGCGGATTTCGTCCGCTTTCATTTCTTCCTTCGCGTTCACGTTCGCGATGACCGGGATCGCCGCGTCGCGGATGTCGATCCGGTCGAGCACTTCCTTCAGGCGGGCCGCCGCCGGCTCCATCAGCGTAGAGTGGAAGGGAGCGGAGACTTTCAGCATGAGAGCGCGCTTCGCGCCGGCTTCCTTGAGCGCCGCGCAGGCCGCTTCCACGGCTTTCGTCGCGCCGGCGATGACGGTCTGGCCGGGGCAGTTGAAATTCACGCCCTGCACCGGGCCCGCCGTCTCGGAGACTTCCTGACAGATGTCCACGATCTTCTGCGGGTCGAGGCCGATGATGGCCGCCATGCCGCCTTCGCCCAGCGGCACCGCTTCCTGCATGAACTGGCCGCGGAGGTGCACCGTGGTCACCGCGTCGGCGAAGGAGAGCGCGCCTGCGGCGACGAGGGCGGAATATTCGCCCAGGCTGTGGCCGGCCGCCGCGTCCGGGCACACCCCGTGTTCGGCGAGGACTTTCCAGCAGGCCACGCTCGCGGTGAGGATCGCCGGCTGGGTGAATTCGGTCTTCATGAGCTCCGTGTCGGGGCCTTCGAACATCATCTGCGAGATGGAGAAGCCCAGCGCATCGTCCGCTTCATGGATGAGCGCCTTCACGGCGTCGTAGGTTTCATACAGGTCCTTCACCATGCCCACTTTCTGCGAGCCCTGGCCCGGGAAAAGAAATACTTTCTTCAAATGGATCACCTCATTTGTTGACTTTGCCGCCTGCGGCGGACACCGGGGCTCTCAGCACCACTTCAGCACGACGGAGCCCCAGGTGAGGCCCGCGCCGAAGCCGGTGAGGACGAGATAGTCCCCTTTCTTCAGACGGCCTTCCGCCACGGCCTCGTCGAGGGCGATGCCCACGGAGGCGGCGGAGGTGTTGCCGTATTTATTGACATTCACATAGACTTTGTCTTCCGGCACGCCCAGTTTCTTGGCGGTGGAATGGATGATGCGGTAGTTCGCCTGATGGGCGATGAAGAGGGCCACGTCGTCGATGCCGATGCCCGCCTTCTCCATCACCGCCTGCGTGGTCGCTTCCATGTGGCGCACGGCGTGCTTGAAGACTTCCGAGCCTTCCATGTGGATGTAGATGCGGCCGGAGTCGATGGCGCGGTGGGTCACCGGTTCCGCGATGCCGCTGGCAGGAATGTTCAGGATGCCGCCGAGGCTGCCGTCCGAGCCGAGCTCGGAGGCGATGTAGCCGTAGCCGTCTTCCACAGGCCCCATGATGGCCGCGCCCGCGCCGTCGCCGAAGAGGATGCACGTGGAGCGGTCCGCCCAGTTCACGAGGCGGGAGAGCACTTCCGCGCCGATGACGAGGACGTGCTTATAGAGGCCGCTCCGGATGAACTGAGCCGCCAGCGTCACGCCGTAGATGTAGCCGGAGCAGCCCGCGGAGAAGTCCATCGCCCCCGCGTGGGTGCAGCCGAGCTTCGACTGGACGAGGCAGGCCGTGGACGGCACCACGTAGTCCGGGGACGCCGTGCCCACCATGATGAAGTCGATGTCGTCGGGGGTGAGGCCCGCTTTCTCCATCGCAGCCTTCGCCGCGTGGACGCACAGATCGGACGTGTCTTCGCTGTCCGATGCGATGTGACGGGTCTCGATGCCCGTGCGGGTGCGGATCCATTCGTCGGAGGTCTCCACCATCCGTTCCAGATCTTCGTTGGTCAGAATCTTTTTCGGCGCGTAGTGGCCGGTCGCCAGGATCCCGGCGGATACCATTTCTGCCATAGTGTCAGTCCTTTCTCTGTACAATCGGTAAAATCTCTGTATCTCTTCCCACAGGTCAGTTTTCGTCTTTCATCTCTTCCAGATCGGCCACGGCGAGGGATTCGCCCTTCAGAGCGTCCGCCACCAGCTCCGGGATGTGCTCGCTGGCGATCTGCTCCGCCGCGCGGATGGCGTTCCGGATGGCCCAGGCCTTCGACGCGCCGTGGCAGATCACGAGCCCGCCGCGCAGGCCGAGGAGCGGCGCGCCGCCGTACTCGGAGTAGTCGATGCGCTTCATCATGTACTGCTTGAGCGCCGGCTTCAGGAGGAGCGCCCCGAGCTTCGCCCGGAGGCCGCCCTTGTACACCGCGTCTTTCAGGAGCTCGAAGAAGAGCCCACCGACCCCTTCGCCGAATTTCAGCACCACGTTGCCGGTGAAGCCGTCTGTGACGACCACGTCGAAGTCGCCCGTGGGGATGTCCCGGCCTTCGCAGTTCCCGGCGAACGTGAAGAGGTGCTGCTTCTCCAGGAGCTCATAGACCTCCGCCACGAGGGGGCTGCCCTTCGTGCTCTCCGTGCCGATATTGAGGAGGCCGATCTTCGGGTCCTCGATGTGCTGCACGCGCTTCGCGTACCAGTAGCCGAGCACCGCGTTCTGCACGAGGTTGATCGGCTTGGCCTGGGCGCTCGCGCCGGAGTCGATGAGGTACGTGTAGCCGCCCTTCTTATTCGGGATCGGCGTGAGGATTGCCGGCCGCTCGATGCCGCGGATGCGCCCGATGCCGAAAAGCCCTGCCGTGACCGCCGCCCCGGTCGAACCGGGGGCGACGAGCGCGCCGCATTCGCCGCTCCGCACCATGCGCGCCCCCACCGATACGGAGGCGTCCCGTTTCTTGCGGTACGCCATGCCCGGATGCTCGTCCATGGCGATCACCTGCGAGGCGTGGTGCACCGTAATGAGCGGATCGTTCTCCGCTCCGTTTTTCTTCAGGATATCGCGGATCTGGCTCTCGTCCCCGACGAGAACCACCGGGATGTGGAAATCTCTCACGGCCTGGATGGCGCCGAGCACGATTTCCAGCGGGGCAAAATCCCCGCCCATGGCATCAACCGCTATTTTTTCCATCAGTATCTCCTTTGTCCTCCCCGAGGACATTCATGATAAATTTCGCACGGAAGATTTCCGTCTCTTTCGTGGTGATCTGCACGTAAATATACTGCTTGTTCCCGTGCATGTGAGCAACCCGGGCCTTCACCACCAGCTGCACGCCGCTGCCGCAGGGCGTCTTGTACTTGATATTGCCCACCTGCGTCGGCGCAAAAGGCAGGTCCACCACCGTCTGCGCCATGTCCGCCGCGATGCCGTACAGCTTCGACGCGGGGACGATGCCGGCCGCGTCCGTCATCTCGTCCGTCGTGCGGACGAGCGCAAGGCCGTCTTTCCCCTTCTCCAGCGAGATGATGTCCACGTCCCGGAGATGATCGCCCGGCGTATTCTGCACCGCCGCTTCGAGGCGGCTCCGCATCTGCGGGATGCCGAGCATCTTCCGGTCCAGACGGATCGTCGCCACGGACACGCCAAAAGCCTCGGCCAGATCGCGGTCGGTCCTGCCGGGATCGTGATGCAGCATCGCTGCCATGCGTTCTCTTCTCGTGTCCTTATCCAGACGGCTTTTCGTCTTCATGAATTATCACCTGCTGCTAATACTATATCACAATCTTTTCCCCCTGCCTACCTCCCGCCTCCGGCACATGGGCCGGCCCCTCTTCCGCCTTTTTATTTCTTATACATTACATATAGCCTCCCTCCCGCGGGAAAATCCGCCGTCCGCTATGCCCTGCGGCGCACGGGATCCCCTCCGGTATTCTTTTTCCCTATCGGCCGGCGGACCCCCGTCCCGCGCCGCCTCTCTCCAAAGGCCGCCGGGGAGTATTGATATATGCCTGATTTTAGAGTAGACTATGAGATGAAGCTTTTGCTTTCTGCAAGACAGACACACCCTCACAGATAGAGAGAAAATATACGGCAGGACCCCCTGTCATAAAGGAGACTTGTAATGAACCTTCCAGAACTCAAAATCGGCGACCTCACAGCACGCTTCCCCATCGTCCAGGGCGGCATGGGCATCGGCATCAGCCTTTCCGGACTGGCGGGCGCCGTGGCGAAAGAAGGCGGCGTCGGCATCATCTCCGCCGCGCAGCCCGGCTTCAATGAACCGGATTTCTTCAACAACAGCTTCGGGGCCAACTGCCGCGCCCTCACAAAGGAACTGAAAAAAGCCCGCGAGATCGCGCCGGAGGGCATCATCGGCGTGAACATCATGTCCCGCGGCTACTACTACGACGACTATGTGAAATGCGCGGTCGAAGGCGGCGCGGACCTCATCGTCTCCGGCGCGGGCCTCCCGATGGACCTGCCCGGCCTCGTGGAAGGCACGAACGTGAAGATCGCCCCGATCGTCTCTTCGGCGAAAGCGGCGCGGGTGCTCCTCAATGTGTGGGCGCGCCATCACAAGCGCACCGCGGACCTGGTCGTCATCGAAGGTCCGAAGGCCGGCGGCCATCTGGGCTACACGCGCGAGCAGGTGGCCGAGCACGCCAATGACGGCTACGAAAAGGAAATCACGGAGATTCTCGCCGTGATCCGCACCTTCGAAGAAAAATTCGACCGGAAGATCCCCGTCGTCTTCGGCGGCGGCGTCTTCGACCGGAAAGACATCGACCACTACCTCTCCCTCGGCCTGTCGGGCGTGCAGATGGCCACCCGCTTCGTCGCCACCTATGAATGCGACGCCGCGCCGGAATTCAAGCAGATGTACGTGAACGCGAAGAAAGAGGACATCACCCTCGTGAACAGCCCGGTCCACATGGTGGGCCGCGCCCTGCTGAATCCCTTCGTGAAGCACATCTCGAAGGACCGTCTCCCGCCGGAGACCTGCTTCCACTGCCTGAAGACCTGCGATCCCCGCACCACGCAGTACTGCATCAGCATGGCCCTCATCCGCGCCGCCCGCGGCGACGTGGACCACGCGCTCATCTTCTGCGGCGCGAACGCCTGGCGCGTGGACAAGATCCAGTCCGTGCACGATCTGATGATGGAACTCACCGCCGATCCGGAATAAGAACCAGAAAAGACTCCCCGTATAGGGAGTCTTTTTTTGTGTGCTTTTTTGCGGACGCCGCCCGCTTCTTTCCCCTTCGCAGGCCTCCCTGCGCGGACGACAGGCCGGCCCGCCGGGAAAAGCGCATAGAAAAAAGACAGCCCCTTCCGCGAAGCTGTCTTTTTTGTTGTCCGTCTTATTTCAGGTGATGGCTGCCGCGTTCTGTGATCGGCACGCCTGCCTTGCAGAGCGGGCATTCTTCCGGCTTGTAGGTCGGCACGGAGAGGTGGAGCAGCGGATAGACCTTTTCCTTCGGCACGCCGAAGTCCGCGGTGCCGCCGGAGCGGTCCACGAAGAGGCCGATGCCCACGATATCGCCCTGCGCCTTATTGACCACGTCCACCACTTCCTTGATGGAGCCGCCGGTGGTGACGATGTCCTCTACGATGAGGACCTTCTCTCCCGGGTCGATGTGGAAGCCCCGGCGGAGAGTCATAACGCCCTTCTCCCGTTCAGTGAAGATGGAGCGCACGCCCAGGAGACGCGCCGTCACCTGGGAGAGGATGATGCCGCCCGTAGCCGGTCCGATGACGGTCTGGATGCCCATGCCCTTGAAGTGTTCCGCAAATTCCGCGCAGAGTTTTTCCGTGTATTCCGGATGCTGGAGCACGTTGAATTTTTCCACGTACAGCGGGCTGTGCAGGCCGGACGTGAGCAGGAAATGGCCTTCGAGGATGGCTTTCGTTTCTTTCAGTAAGGATTCGACTTCTTTTTCATTCATGGATGTTTTCCCTCATTTCCTCTAAAATCAGGCGGACGGCCGCCTTCGGATTGACTGCGCGGGTGATCGGGCGGCCGATGACGAGCTGCGAGGAGCCGTCGGCGAGCGCCTGGGCCGGGGTGGCGATGCGGCGCTGGTCGTCCGTCTGCGCGAAAGCGGGACGGATGCCCGGCGTGACGATCAGGAAATCGTCGCCGCAGAGCTCGCGGATGGCGGACGCTTCCCGCGGGGAGGCGACGACGCCGTCCACGCCGGAATCTTTCGCGAGCTTCGCCAGTTTCAGCACGTGCTCCTGGATGGGGAGCTGGCCGCCGATCTCTTCCCACCCTTTATCATCGAAGCTGGTGAGGACGGTCACGGCGAGGATCTTCGGGCGCTCCACGCCGAGTTCTTCCGCGGTGATCCAGGCGGAGCGCGCCGCCGCTTCCATCATCGCGCGGCCGCCCTGGGCGTGCACGGTGAGGAGATTCACGCCGAGCCGCGTCACGGACGCCACGCTGTGGCCCACCGTATTGGGGATGTCGTGCAGCTTCAGGTCGAGGAAGATCTTCTTCCCGTTCTCCCGGAGATAGCGGACGGTCTTCCGCCCGGCTCCGTAGTACAGTTCCATGCCGACCTTGTAAAAGGAGATGCTGTCATCCAGCGACTCCACCAGCGCGGTCATTTTATCGAACGTGTCCACGTCCAGCGCGACGATCAGCCGGTCGTCGGCTTTGATCTGCATTTCCTCCATATCCCGACCTCCTTCTTCGTGACAGCAAAAATGCAAAGAATCTGGAATCTCCGTTTCAAACTCTCTGCACTCCTCTGTGTCTTGAATCCTTTATGATTTTTCAGGCTAACTCATTATAGCGTAAATACAGCCGCGGGGCAATGAAATCTTTACAAAAGAAAACCGGCGTCCCTTCCCGGGATGCCGGCTCGTCCGCTATTCTTTTTTGCCGGAAGCGCCGTGCCGTGCCGCTTCCTGGATGGTGTGCACGGTGACCGTGTCGAAGTCGACCGGCGCGGAGGGTTCGCCCACTTTGTCGAAGCCCACGCCGAGTTTGCCCGTGTAGAATTCCACCGCTTCGCCGCGGCCGTTCACGCGGGCCGCGTAGATGGTCTTGTCCTGCCCGACGCCCACGAGGCGGAACATGCCCGGCGGCGAGATGATGCGCCAGCTACTGGTGTCGCCGTTGAAGGTATACATGAGGCCGCGCTCCGTGTCGTCGTAAAAGAAGCGGTCCTCATCGTAGAAGACGGCGATCTTGCCAATGCTGGCGGTCTGCACGTAGATGCGCCGCGTGTCGTAGTTCGCGTCGGTGCGGTAGATGCGGTAGAGCCCGCTGCCCACCTGCATCTTCATGTACACCGCGTTCGTCGCCGTGGAGTACGCCACGTCCACGATCTTGCTGTTTCGCGGAAGGTCCTCGATGGGCGCGTCCGACTCGTGGACAGTGCCCTCCGGATTGTACCGGGCGAGCGTCACGTCCCACTGCCCGCCCCGCCAGTGGATGGGATAGAGCGCCATGAGCGCCAGATTGCGGTCGGGCATCCATTCGAAGAAGGACACGCCCTGATCCTTGAGATCCACCCGCTGGGGATTGTCCAGATCGTCCGCCCGGTAGATGGTGACCGCGTCGTCCGACACGTCTGCCATGTAGGCATTGTCATAGGAATAGTAGGCCTTTCCCCGGAGCCGGACTCCTTCGTAGGCCGACCGGTCTCCCGCCGCCGCGGGCTTCTGCACTTCGGACACGTTGTATTCCGCCGTGGTGGAGAAGAGCACCTGGTCCAGATAGAGGTACGCCCCCGCCTGCACCGCGATGCCCGCCGCGAAAAAGAGTAAGACCTCTTTGAGTTGTTTCTTCATGTCCGTCCCTTACTTGACCACAAATGCCGTAGGAATCATGCGCTCGCCCAGCAGGTCCGCCGGCTTGTTCACGACCTTGCCGTTGTAATAGAGCGTCGTGCTGGAGCCGCCGTCCAGATTGGCCGCCGTGTAGGCGCCCTGTTCGTAGAGGATATTCTGCATGTCCGCCAGCGTCGCGCCGATGCTGTAGCCCGGCTGGCGCCCGTCGATGGCGAGGAAGAGGATGGTGCCGTCGCGCTTCTGGCCGATGGCCGAACGCGGGCTGATGCCCCAGCCGCCGTCGCCGCTCTTGATCATCTTCTCGCCGTTCACAATGATGGGCGGCCCGAAGGTGAGGCCCTCCACCGCGCCGAGCTCGCGGAGTTCTCTTTTATTGTATTTGCCGGCGATGAGGCTGCCGTTCTTCGTCATGCCGATGAAGTCCACCTGCTCCTCGTCGCCCACCTGCTCGCCCAGGAGGTACTTGCCCTCGTGGAGGATGAAGCCGTACGGGAGACGCCCCGTGCCCGTGCCGTTCGGGTCGTAGAAGCCGCCCCCGTTGATGGCCGCCACCGCGTCCACCCGGCGGGCGATGTTGCTGGTGGTGTCGCCCTTCTCATTGATGTCCTCCGCCGTCGCCACCTGGATGCGCTTCGGGTTCGGGATCTCGAGGAGGTAGCCTACGAAGCGGTTCGACTCGATCTTCTGCATGCGGATGGTCGAATCCGTGCGGGCGGTGAATTTCAGGAGCTTCTGCTCCGGCACCTGCGACACGCCGCCCAGGATCTGGTTCAGCTGGTCCTGATCGAAGAGCCACGTGATGTACTGCGGGTGGCGGGAGCGCATGATCGCCCCCACCACGGCGCGCTTCAGGTTGCCGAAGGGGCCGAAGAGCACGATGAAAGGCGATGTCACGATGAAGAAGATCATCGTGATCACCGCGAATTTGAAAAGCCGATTCTGCCAAAGACGTCTCATGCTGTCTCCTGTCATTCCGAAAAATCGTCAGATGATCGCGTAGTCGTCCTGTGTGAGCCGCTCCGCGTAGTGCGACTCGGTCACCTCGTTGCCGATCCACACGCGCTTGAGCTCGTAGGGGTAGCTCCCCGCGTGGACGCGGCCCGCGTCGGTGGTCACCGCGAGGCGGATGCCCGCGGCCTTCGCAATGGCGTCCACCGTCTCGTCGTAGTCGCCGTAGGGATAGGCGATCCACGGATTGTCGATGCCGAGGTGCTCCTTCAGCGCCTGCTGCGCGCCCACAATCTCCCGCTTCACCTCGTCCGGGGGCAGGTTGTGCAGCCGCGGATGGGTCACCGTGTGGCTGGCGATGGTCACCGTCTGGCTGTCCGCCATCTCGGCGAGCTGGTCCCAGGTCATACGGTTCGGCTGGCCTACGCTGCCCGTGATGACGAAGACCGTCCAGGGGAATCCGAATTCCTTCATGAGCGGATACACGATGGTGTAATTGTCCTCATAGCCGTCGTCGAAAGTAATGCACACCGGCTTCGACGGGAGCGGGGCCTCTTTCGTCACGTAGTCCGCGAGTTCCTGCATCGTGATGGGATGGTAGCCGTGGTCCCGGAGATACTCCATCTGCCAGCGCAGGTTCTCCGCGGACATGATGGCGGAATTGTCCGTCTCGCTGCCGATCATGTGGTACATCAGCACGGACACGCCCTCGGGCACGCTGTACTTCACGTCCGGTCCGCGATGGACCGCCGCCTGGCCGCGCGGCACGGACGGGTCCTTTGCCGGCGTTTCCGCCGCCGCTTCCGCGGCCGGCGCGGGCGGCGCCCCGGCCGGCTCCTCTCCGCCGCAGCCTCCGAGCAGGCATGCCCCTGCGGCGAGCGCCGCCGCGAGGCTTCCCGCGTAGAAAAATCGTTTCATCTGCTGTCTCCCTGTGCGCGCTTTCCGCGCGCTGTAGATGTTTTTTATTGTACTACACCGGGGCCCGCTCCTGCAATTCTCGCGCCCCGCGCGGACCCGCCGGCCGCCCTGCCCGGAAAATTTTGACAACAAATCCATAGCATGCTATATTAGTGACACGTCTTTATTTTGTTTTTTCTTCTTACTATAGAGGCACCCATGAAAAAATTCTTACGATTTCTCACAGCGCTGGCCGCGCTCCTCTTCCTGCCGCTCCTCGCCGCGGAAGCCGGCGCGGCGGAAGTGACCGCCCTGCGCACCGCCGCCCGCACGGACGGGAACCCGCCCTTCGTGCGGATCGTGCTCGACCTCTCCGCCAGCGTGAAAGCCGTGGCTTCGCTGGACAAATCCGGCGACACCCTCACGGTGACGCTGAAAGACACCGAGGCCGCCTCCTCCGCGGCGAAGACGTACTCCGTGGACGCGCAGAACGTGGACGACGTGACCCTCAAGAACGACGACGGCGATGCCCGCCTCACCGTGGACATGAAACACGAGACCGCCATGAGCGACATCAAGGTCTTCGCCCTGAAGGCAAACGGGAACCTGCCCCAGCGCCTCGTGGTGGACATCCCCTCCGTCTCGTCGGGCAGCTCTTCCAGTGATGCGAAGAGCCCGTCCTCCGGCGGCGTGAAAGGCTCCTCCTCCGCGCCCGCGAGCGATAAAAAGATCCTGAAAGGCAAAGTCATCTGCATCGACCCCGGCCACGGCGGCTCGGATGTGGGGGCCATCGGCACGCTGAAAGGGAAGTCCATCTATGAGAAGGACATCACCCTCTCCATCGCCGGGCCGCTCCGGGACATGCTCCGCGACGCGGGCGCGAAGGTCGTCATGACCCGCAGCACCGATAAGGACGTGGCCCGCGCCTACGCCGGCGACGCGGAAGAGCTCCAGGCGCGGTGCGACGTAGCCAATAAGGCGAAAGCGGACATCTTCGTCTCCATCCACATCGACTCCTTCTCCAATGCGAGCGTGGACGGCACCACCGCCTACTACTATCCGAAGACGGGGCGCGATCTCCTCCTCGCCCGGGCCCTCCACCAGTCCATGATGACCAACATGGCCATCCCCGACCGGGGCGTCCGCTCGAATGATCTCTATGTGAATATGCACACGGATATGCCCGCATGCCTCATGGAGATGGGATTCATCAGCAATACCCATCGCCTGTCCATGCTCACCTCCTCGTGGGGGCCGAAGCGCATCGCCGAGACCATGTACCAGGGCATCGTGGAATATTTCAAACAGATTGACTAAGGAGGCATCCCCATGAAAAAATCACTGATCCTTGCGGCGTGTCTCCTCGCGGCGGCCGTCCTGCCCGGCTGCGGAGAGCTCCCCGCCGAGCCGGCCGTCTCCACCGTCCCCGCCGCCGCGGAGACCGTGCCGGCGGACCGGGAAGCGACGCTCGTCGTCTACCTCCCCGATGACGACGGCATGCACGTCTCCCCGCGCAGCCTGAAAGTCACGGCGAAAGAGAAGACTCTGAAAAACGCGCTCTTCCAGATGATCCAGCTGGACCGGAAATCCGCCTGGCCCATCCTCCCCACGGGCCTCACCGTGAAGGATGTGAACGTGAAGGACGGCACCGCCGTGATCGACCTGTCGGACGAGCTGAAACACCTCTCCGGCGGCACCACCGCGCAGACCCTGTTCCTGGCCATGTTCGTGAACACCGCCACGGAATTTCCGAATGTGAAACAGGTGGTCTTCCAGATGGAAGGCCAGCCCATCGCCTCGCTGGGCGGCCATTTCGACATGACCCGGCCGTTCAAGCGCGACGAGAGCCTCATCCGCATGGAAAAGAAATAAGACAAACGAAAAGAGG
The DNA here is from genome assembly GCA_944390485.1 of Veillonellales bacterium. Classification (GTDB taxonomy): domain Bacteria; phylum Bacillota; class Negativicutes; order Veillonellales; family Dialisteraceae; genus UBA1822. Next base: position 29,423 of record CALXPQ010000003.1, on the reverse strand, counting down.
AAGGACCGAAGTCCCTCCTCTTTTTTTACGCGTTCATTTTCCCGCGCCGGCGACACACGCCGCGATGATCGTCCGCAGCTCCTCGTCCGTGAATTCCGCGTCGGAGAACCGCCAGATCAGCGCGCGCAGCGCCCGTACCTGTTCATCCCGAATGTCCATGGCACTCATCCTTTCTTCTTTACATTCCCAAACTCTGCCGCATTCCCTGCGGTGTTGTCTTCATTATACGGATGCGCCATGACATGCCCTGTCACCGTCTCCTGCGGCGCCGGGATTTTAGAAATATTTTAGATTTCACGAAAAAAGCCCCGCGAAGGGGCTTTCCGTCCGTCAGAAGAACAGCAGGACCACGCGCATGAGGATCATGCCGATGACCGCATTCACGATGCTGATCACCATGAGGAGCGGCCAGTATTTCTTCGGCACGTCCGCCGTCCCCAGGAGCCGGCCCATGTACTGGAGCTGAGACCCCATGAGGATGAAGGCCGGCATGAGGATGGTGATGTGCACCGGCTCCAGCACGCCCTGCGTGAAGAATGCCGCCGCCACGCCCACGCCGGCGGAGCACGAGAGCCACACCGTGAGGAGCACGATGAGCGCTTCGCCGGGCAGGCCCAGGAGCGCCATCAGCGGGCCGCACCAGTGGCCGATGAAATCCATCACGCCGAGGATATTCAGGATGTAGGCGATGACGTACGCCATGAGGATATTCGGGATGAGGTTGTTCACCCCGATGTTCCAGCCCTTCCGCGCGCCGCGGACGAAGATGTCGAACACATTGCCCGAAGGAGCGAGCGCTTCCTTCAGCTCTTCTTTCTTGATCGTCAGATCCGGTTCATTTGTCGTCATGAGCGAAGTCCCCCTTATAGACCGTGTCGAGAACGATGCGGCAGACCACCGCGCCGAAGAATTTCAGGACGAAGATGATGAGCAGCGGGATGACGATGGGCACCAGCGCGTAGCTGAAGAGCGCCCCCACGATGGCGAAATAGTTGTTGATCATCCCTGCGCCGGAGTACTGCCACGCGGCGATGATGGTCTGCTCGCGCTTGTCGATGAGCTTCTCGTCGTAGAGCTCCTTCGTGAGCGCCGCGCCGGCGTCCGTGCTCTGCATGTCCGTGATGAGCGTGAGCCCCACGAAGCCGGGCACGTCCATGATCGGCCGGAGGAGCGGCGTCATGAGCTTCTGCGCCGCGGTGAGCGCGCCGAAGTGGGACAGCACCTCCACCGCGCCCACGGCGAGCATGACCGACGGCACGAGGGACAGCGCGAAGAGGAAGCCGCCCCGGGCACTCACGCCGCCCATGCCGACGAACGTGGCCTTCTCACTGGCCATATTGCCGAACTTCCCGATGAGCGTGCTGAAATCGAAAGCGCGGAGCCACTCGGCCTGCTGGATCGACGCGAAGATCCCCGCGAAAAACAGGATGGCGAAAATGAGCGCCGCATAGCCCTTCCAACCGACCTTCGGCAGGCGCGTGAGGCGCTCCTCTTCTCTTTTGTCCATACATATCCCTCCCCCGCTGTGCGGAACGATCCCGGCTCTGCCGGGCGGAAAACAAAAACGCCGTCCCGTCCGGAGGCGGGAAGCGGCGTCTTCGCTTTCACGATGAAATAAATTGGATTCATTATAGCACCCGGCCGTAGAATGAGAAAGAGGCATGACACGGCTTTATTATCATTTTATCGAATGGTTATGCCCCCGTAGTTCTTCTGTCGGAACGCGCCGCGGGGTAAAAGGCTCCGCACGATTTTCTAACGGTTTCCGCAAGATTTCCGCAAAGGCCGCGTCATCCCTTGTAATTTCTTTCCGGTCCCCTACAATAAAAGCATGTTCCCCCGGGAGACCGGGGCTGTCTGAAAAGGAGGCATCCCTATGGAATCTACCGTATTCAAGCATTTCAACTATTTACATACCATCCCCGAAGTGGGCATGCAGGAATTCAAGACGTCCGCCTACGTGGCGGCCGTGCTCGACAAGGCGGGCTACCGGGTGGAGACCCGGGTGGGCGGCGCCACGGGTGTGGTGGGTGTGCTGGACAGCGGCGTCCCCGGCCCGGTGCTCGGGCTCCGCGCGGATATGGACGCGCTCGGCACGCCGGAGCACGCGGCCCATCTCTGCGGCCATGACGCGCACATGTCCATGCTCCTCGCCGCGGCGGAGGAAATCATGGACGAAGGCCTCGTGAAGAAAGGCAAGCTGAAAGTCCTCTTCCAGCCGGCGGAAGAGACGAGCGGCGGCGCAATCTCCATGATCGAAGGCGGCGCTGTCGACGACATCGACATCCTCATCGGCATGCACATCCGTCCCATCCAGGAATGCCGCCTCGGGCAGGCCGCCCCGGCGCTCTTCTACTCCTCGGCGGCGCACGTGGTCATCGAAGTGACGGGCCGCCAGAGCCACGGCGCGCGCCCCTATCTCGGCATCAGCGCCCTCGACGCGGGTTGCCTCATCGTCCAGGCGGCGAACGCCCTCCGCTTCGATTCGAACATCGTGCACAACCTGAAGGCCACCCGCTTCCTCTGCGACGCCGGCGCGATGAACGCCATCCCGGACAAGGCGACCCTCGTCTTTGACCTGCGCAGCCAGGACAACGACCTCATGGACACCATGATGGAGCAGCTCCGCCGCGCGGCGGAAAACGCCGCCGCCTCCGTGGGCGCGTCCATCAAATGGACGGTGAACAACATCACCCCGGCGTCCATCATCACGCCGGAAGTGACGGACCTCATCGCCGATGTCATCCGCGAAGAACTCGGCGAAGACGCCCTCGTCCCGCCGATCACCACCGCGGGCGGCGAAGATTTCTTCTGGTATCCCCGCAAGCGCCCGGACCTGAAGACCGGCTTCATCGGCCTCGGCGCAGACGCGGAGCCCGGCCTCCACGCCCCGGACATGCATTTCAATCACGACTGCCTGCCGAACGGCGTGAAGCTCCACAAAGGCGCCGTGAAGAAGATCCTCGGCTGAACATAAAAAAAGAAACAGGGAAGATTCCGTTCTTCCCTGTTTTTTATTGTCTCATTCTCCGTGCAGCTCGAAGAGCACCAGCTCCCGGCGGCATCCCAGCCGGAAGGGGAACCAGCCCCCGTCGCCGCGGGAGACGTACCCCAGATGCGTCCCGTCGGAATACATCCCGCGGGTGTACTTGAAAGGTGTGAAGACCGGCTGCCCGCCGATGCCGAACTGCATGGCATGAGTGTGGCCGGTGAGCGTCAGCGCCGCCCCGTGAGCGAAGCCCTCGTCGATGAAATCCGAATGGTGCGCCAGGAAAATGGTCCGGCTCCCCGCGGGGATGCCCGCGAAGGCCTCGTCCGCCATCTCCTTCATCTCCGCCGCATGGGCCGGCCCCTTCGCCCAGGGGTAATCCGCGCCCGCCACGTAGAGCGCATCCCCGCCGCGGCGGACCGCGGTGTGATCGTTCTCGAGGATGGGGATGCCCGCCGCCTCGAGAGCCTCCCGCACGGTGCTCCGCCCGCGGTAATACTCGTGATTGCCCCAGACGTAGAGCATGCCGTCCCGGAAATCCCGCTGCCGCGAGTGCAGGATGCGCGCCGCCGCGTCCATATAGCGCGTGTCGTCGATGAGATCGCCCGTGACCACCGCGAGCGACGCCCCTGCCACGCCCGCCGCGCCGAGCGCCGCGTCCAGATCGTCGCAGCTGTAGTACGGCCCGATGTGCGTATCCGTGATCTGCGCGATGCGGTACCCTTCGAACGAGGCGGGCAGCCCCGGCACCGTCACGCGCACCGTGTGGATCTCCTCCGGCGCGTTGCCCCGGGTCACGCCGTATGCCCCTGCGCTGAGCGCGATGCACAGCACCGCCGCGCCGAGCCACTGCGCCGGCCGCCGGCAGGGCCGGATGCACGAAACGATGAGCAGCACGAGAAGAGGCAGCAGCGCCGCACAGTTCGCCACAATGTACGCGCACGCCCCGTAGCCGAGGCCGTGCTCGAAGCTCCCCGCCCCGATGTACGCCCAGCGGTACCAAGAGTACGCTTCCTGCGCGCCGTACGCCAGCACCGCGCCGGCCGCGGCCCACACGTACCACCGCTTCCGCCGGAAGAGCAGCCCGGCGAACGCGCCGTTCAGGCAGCCCATGAACGTCAACGCGAGGATCAGCGTGGAAAAAGAAAAGGTCGGTCCGTGATTCATGCCATACCTCCGGAGCCTCTCACAACATCATACAGAAGCGGCGAGCCGCGCGTGCGGCCCCGCCAGCGGGATCTGCCGCAGCTCCTCCCGCGTGAACCACCGCCAGTCTTCGCCTGCGGGCGCGGCGGCGCTCTCCATCTCGTAGGCGCGCATGTGCCAGATGCGGTGCGTGAAGACGTGCGTCAGCTCCCACCGCTTCGTCCCGGCGCGGCCGCCGAGGAGCGCCTCCAGCTCGCGGCGGCTCTCCGCTTCCTCCGCGGCGAGCGCCATGGGAAATTCCCACATATTCGCCAGCATCCCCTTCGCCGGGCGGCGGTGCAGGAGGAACCGCCCCTCCCGCTCCACGATGCCGCACGCAGCCTGCCACTCCGTCTGGGGCTTCTTCTTCGTCCGCACGGGAAGCTCCGCCTCGATGCCGAGCCTCGCCGCCTCGCACGCGTCCCGCAGAGGGCACGCCGCGCACCGGGGCCGCTTCGGGATGCACACCTCCGCCCCCAGGTCCATGAGCGCCTCATTGAAATCTCCCGGCCGGTCCGCGGGAATCGTCTCCGCCGCGAGCTGCGCGATGCGCTTCCGGCCGGCGCTCTTCAGGATATCGTCCCGCACCGCGTACAGGCGGGCGTACACGCGGAGCACGTTCCCGTCCACGGCGGGCGTCTTCTCCCCGTACGCGATGGACGCCACCGCCCCCGCCGTGTAGTCCCCGATGCCCGGGAGCGCCCGGATGGCCGCCGGATCCCGGGGCATGACGCCGCCGTACTCCGAAACGATCACCTGCGCCGCCCGGCGGATATTCCGCGCGCGGCTGTAGTAGCCGAGGCCCTGCCACGCGTGGAGCACCTCCGCCTCGTCCGCCGCCGCCACGGAAGAAATGGTGGGAAACCGCTCCATCCACGCCGCGAAATACGGCTTCACCGCCTCCGTGCGCGTCTGCTGCAGCATGATCTCCGAGATCCACACATGGTACGGGTCCCGCGGCTTCGTCTCCCGCCACGGCAGGTCCCGCCGGTGCCCGTCGAACCACGCGAGGAGCGTCCGCGGCCAGTCAGTCTTCTCCAATCGGCACCTCCCGGAACTCCGTCCCCGTCACATGGTCTCCGTCCTCGGCGAAATACACCGTCCCGCGGAGCCGCTTCCCCGCGAGGAGCATGGGCAGCCAGATCCGGTCCGCCTCCCACATCTCCTCATAGGGCAGCTCCGGCAGGCGGAACCACCGCGGCTCCATCTCGTCCGACACGCGGGGCTCGCCCTCCCACGAGCGCACGAAATACACCACCCCCGCGTGCGACCAGGACATATCCGAAAGCTGACAGAAATACAGGTCTGCCGCCGGCTCGAGCGACGCCGGGTCCGCCCGGAGCCCGCACTCCTCGAAGAGCTCCCGCGCCGCGCACTGGCGCATCGTCTCCCCCGCCTCGATCTTCCCGCCGAAGCCGTTCCATTTCCCATAGCCCATGCCCCGGCGCTTCCGGCCGAGCAGCACCGCTCCGTCCGCACGCACGGGATACACCAGCGACGTGTCACGCATGGGCGGGATACTCCGCGAAATACAGCGCCTCGAAGAGCCGCTTCCCCGTCTCCGTCCGGTACAGCCGGCGGTACAGCGCCTCGTTCCGCTTCCGGTCCGTCACGCCGTCCTCATACTGATTCACCAGCATGTCCGCCTCCGCGAGGATCTGCGCGTCCGGGCCGTCGATCGAGCCGTACGAATGATGGTGCCCCACCAGCCAGGAAATGCGCGCGATGTCCTCCCCGTCAAAGCCCAGCGTCCCGAGCAGCTTCTCCGTCTCCGCCGGGCCCAGATCCTCCTGGATCTTCCCGTCGTTCCGGCCGAAGCGGCGCTCCCCTTCGTGGATGCCGATATCGTGCACATAAGCCGCCGCCTCCAGGCGGAAAAGCGTCCGCTCGTCCAGCCCCTCCGCGAGACCGATGAGCCGCGCGAAATCGTGCACCTTCAGGAAATGATGGATCCGCTTCGGGTCCCCTTCGTCATAGGCGATCATCGCCATCGCCAGTCTGTCCAGCTGTGTCATCCTTCATGCCTCCTATGGTTTCATACTCTGTATTATACAGGAACGCTTCCCCCGCGGGGACAAATCTTTCTAAAGATTTCCGGAAACCGGGCAAGCAAAAAACCGGCACGGCGCGATGCCATACCGGTTTTCTTTTTTTCTGTCTCAGTCTGCGCTGAAGGGAAGCAGAGCGATTGCTCTGGCTCTCTTGATGGCGAGATTGATCTTGCGCTGATGCTTCGCGCAGGTGCCCGTGATGCGGCGGGGCAGGATCTTGCCTCTCTCGGAGATGAAGTGACGGAGCGTCGCTACATCCTTGTAGTCCAGCGTGTCCACGTGATCCACGCAGCACTGGCAGACCTTTCTTCTCGGTCTTCTGATTCTATCTCTCTTATTCATGATTTATCCTCCGTGTCTTACCCGTCAGAACGGAATATCTTCATCCGTCCTGGACGTACCGAACTGATTGAAATTACCTCTGGACTGACTGAATCCACTGGGCTGAGCAAACCCTCCCATATCCTGCGCCGGCTGCGCGCTGTGCTGCATGCCGATGGGCAGCGCGATCAGATTCGCCGTCACCTCCGTGACATAGCGCTTCTGACCATCCTGAGTCTCATAGGAGCGGGAAGAATAGCGTCCCTCTACGAAAACGCGGGTCCCCTTCTTCAGCTGATTGCCGACGGCTTCCGCCAGCGAACCCCACGCCACCACGTTCACGAAATCAGTGAGTTCTCTCTGCTCGCCCGTGGGAGCGGTGTAAGTTCTGTTGACGGCGACGCTGAACGAGGCCACCGCCCTTCCGGTCTTCGTGGCGCGCATCTGCGGGTCTCTCGTCAGATTTCCCATAATCTGTACTGAATTCATCGTCTCGTCTCCTGATTAGTCATCCAATTTGATAATGATATGACGGATAATTTCTTCGTGAATCTTGATGACACGGTCAAGTTCTTTGATCTGTGCAGGATCAGCCTGGAAATCGATGACTACATAGTAGCCTTCGGTCTGATGCTTCACTTCGTAAGCCAGCTGACGCTTGCCCCATTCATCTTCCTTGTCGATGGTGCCGCCAATCTTTGCGATGGTGTTTCTGACAAGTTCCACAGCAGATTTGATTACTTCCTCATCTGCCACGTTCACGATAAACATGACTTCATACTTTTTCATACTGTCGCCTCCTTCTTGGACCTGTGTCCCCCGCTTCCCGGGGGCTGGAAGTGTCTAAAACATTAGACCTAAATATTATACACAACCCCGCCCGCCCGCGCAAGGAAAATTTTCGATAAAAGCCAAAAACTTTCCTCTGTCTTCCCCCCACACACCGCCCTGCGTGACCTACGTATTCGTAATGCGTGGATCATTCGTTCATTTCAGAACGTAATCGTGTATAATCAGAACAAAAACAAAACAAAGGGATGTGTTCAAATCATGATAAATAATTATATTATCAAATGCAATAATAACGCTGTAGAAATGACCAAACCTAACAGCACCATGCTGATTTATAAAATCCCCTATAAAGATATCGAGGCCAGAAAACTTGGTTTTCTTATCCCCAATCCCTTTATCGTTTATATTCTATTCGGAAAAAATCCCCACGGAAAAGATAAAATTTACGTAGGTAAATCCAAGAACGGCATCACCTACCGGTCTGCCGCTCACGCGGACAAATACGACCACTGGACGACATGCTATGTATTGACACAGTTCAAGGAGCGGACATTTTTTAATGACGGCACCATACAATATTTGGAAGACACGTTAAATCACCGCATTAATGAAATTGATATGTATTGCAATACGACGATCAACACCACCTCTGGAACTGCCAATAAAGACGATGAAGAATATTGTGACGATTATCTTGCAGAAGCCTATAAAATGTTGAATATTCTCGGACTTGATCTCATCACCAATTCGGAAGAAGCCAAAGCCGACGAAGACATGGACGATGCCCCCTCAGACGTGAGCAACCGCGAAAAAATTCCAGATGGCATCTATTATTTTTCCAGAAAGATCAAACGCCTTGGCGGTGTCCTATTGAAAGGCCGCATGCAGGTCCAGAATCACACGTTCATTCTTCTGGAAGGAAGCGACGTCGCACCGGAAGCCGGTATCGGCCTTGCTCCCAATGTAGATGAACTGCGCAACCGCGCGTCAATTGGAAATGGAAAACTCATGGAAAATATTACTTTGAATTCCCCTTCCGCCTGCGGCGAATTTATCACCGGAGCTGCATGCAATGGATGGACGTACTGGGAAACAAAAGACGGGCAGCCTATTACTATTTTCAGGAAATGACTCTATGCCACCGCTTCAAAACGAAAAAAGTGAAGCCTCTCCGCCTTTTGTATTTTTCCAAGCAAAACAGAAAACCCGAAAGGATTTCTCCTTTCGGGTTCTTTTGCAATGGAGCCGGCAATAGGATTTGAACCTACGACCTACGCATTACGAATGCGCCGCTCTACCAGCTGAGCTATACCGGCATCAACGTAGATTATTTTACCGGATGTTTTTCATTCTGTCAAGCGGGCTCAGGATTTCTTTTTCTTGCTCACCATGAAGCCCGTGGCCTGCTGGTTCGCCATGATGACCACGTCGCTGATCTGCACGCGCTTCGGCTGAGAGAGGACGAAGTCGATGACGTTCGCGATGTCTTCGGCCTGGAGGGCGTCCACGCCTTCGTAGACTGCATCGGCGCGGGCTTTGTCGCCGTGGAAGCGCACTTCGCTGAAGTTCGTCTGCACGATGCCCGGCTGGATGGTGGTGACTTTGATGTCGCTGTCGATGACGTCGATGCGGATGCCGTCGCTGAAGGTCTTCACCGCCGCCTTCGTGGCGCAGTAGACCGCTGCCCCGGCGTAGGCATAGAGCCCGGCGGTGGAGCCGAGATTGATGATGTGGCCGCTGTTCCGTTCGAGCATGGCGGGGAGGAAGGCCCACGTCACGAGGAAGAGGCCGCGGATATTGGTGTCGATCATCTGCTCGATGTCGTCCGGGCTGGTCTCGCCGTACGGTTCGAGGCCCCGCGCGAGGCCCGCGTCGTTCACGAGCACGTCCGGCACGCCGCAGTCCGCCATGACTTTCCCGGCGGTCTCCTGTATGGCCTCTCTGTCGCGCACATCGAGCGGCCATACGGTGACGTCCGCGTTGTACTTCATGCGCAGGTCTTCTGCCGTATCTTCCAGTTTTTCTCCGTTCCGCGCGGCGAGCGCGAGGCGGTATCCTTTCGCCGCGAGGGCTTCCGCGGTGGCGCGGCCGATGCCGCTGGTCGCGCCGGTGATGAATGCAAGCTGACTCATTGTCATGCCTCCTTTTGTTTTTCTTTCATTATACTACAGCGGCGGGGAAATCTTGCGCCCCGCCGCCCGTCCCCGTACAATACAGGAAAACGCATCAGGAGGTTCCCATGAAATACGCTGCCTTTATCCTTGCTTCGGCGCTTGTCCTCGGCGGCTGCGCGCCGGAAGAGCCGTCCGCTCCGCCGGCCGCTCCGCAGCCCGCGGCGGAGTCGCCCGCGCCGGCTCCCGTCCCCACGAAAGCCGTGCCGCCCGTCATCCCGGAAGCGTCGGCGGAGCTGTCCCGCGAGGCGCTCGCCGCGTACGGCACGGGCGACAATGCGCAGGCCCTCGCGCTCTGCGAGAAGGCGCTCGCCGCGTCGGAGGCCAATTACGAAGCGCTCGCGCTGAAAGGGCTCCTCACCGCCTTCGAATCATCTCCGGAGGAAGGGGCGGCGCTCATCGGGCGCGCGCTTGACCTGTACCCGGACTATGTGCAGGGCGCGTACGACATGGCCATGGCGCTGAAGCTGGGCGGCCGTTACGAAGAGTCCATCTCGTATTTCCAGCGGGTGCTCGATGCGGACCCGCAGAATGTGTGGTCTCTCTACGGCATCGCCACGAATTACGCGGACCTGCGGGATCGGGACCACGCGCTCCGCTACCTCCGCGAGGCCGTCCGCCTCTCGCCGGATACAGTGAAACCCGAGGCGGCGTCGCAGGATCATTTCCAGTGGCTCCACGGCGACGCGGACTTCGACGCGCTGGTGCAGTGACGGATGAAACGCGCACAAATGCGTTTCATCCCACAAACCATTTGTCATGCCGCCTTCCGTCCTTCACCGGCACGGCATTTCTCAGCCTGCCCGACGTCCCATCGTTTCCGCTCACAAAAATCTTTGTCTGCCATACGGACACACCTGTGATATACTGTGTATAGTTCCACTTGGTGTGGCTGGGCTGTGAACAGTTCAACACGCCCAAAAAACTCCTGCTTCCTGAGAAGCCCTGCGTTTCTAGGATGCGGGAGTTTTTTGCTGCCCTCATAAAGACTGCCCGCCGCTGCCGCAGCCCGTCTCCCCAAATCTGCCCACGCAAAAAGCACCGGACCTGAAATCCGGTGCTTTTGTTTGTTGATTCAGTTATGATGCGTCTCTCGGGGAGATTACATCATGCCGCCCATGCCGCCTGCGGGCATCGGAGGCATAGCCGGTTTTTCTTCCGGCAGTTCGCCTACGACCGCTTCGGTGGTGAGGACGAGGGCCGCGATGCTGGCTGCGTTCTGCAGAGCGGTGCGGGTGACCTTGGCCGGATCGACGATGCCGGCTGCGATCATGTCTTCGTACTTGTCTTCCGCTGCGTTGTAGCCTACGCCCTTCGCCGCTTCTCTGACTTTGTTGGCCACGATGGAACCTTCCACGCCGGCGTTGTCGGCGATCTGACGGATCGGAGCTTCGATGGCGTGACGGACGAGGTTGATGCCGGTCTGGACGTCGCCTTCTTCATGGAGATCGTTCAGTTTTTCCTGGATGTCGATGAAGGTGGTGCCGCCGCCTGCGACGATGCCTTCTTCTACGGCCGCGCGGGTTGCGTTCAGCGCGTCTTCGATGCGGAGTCTCTTGTCTTTCATTTCGACTTCGGTCGCTGCGCCGACTTCGATGACGGCTACGCCGCCGCCGAGTTTCGCCAGACGTTCCTGGAGTTTGTCTTTATCGAACTGAGAGGTGGTCTCTGCGAGCTGGGTGCGGATCTCATTGACGCGGGCCGCGATGGCTTCTTTGCGTTCCGCTGCCTGCTGGTCGCTGACAATGATGGTGGTGTTGTCCTTGGTGATGCGGATCTGATGCGCCGTGCCGAGATCTTCGATGCCTGCGGATTCGAGCTTGCGGCCCATATCCTGGCTGATGACCTGGCCGCCGGTGAGGATGGCGATATCCTGGAGCATCGCTTTGCGGCGGTCGCCGAAGCCCGGAGCCTTGACGGCTGCGCACTTGAAGGTGCCGCGCAGACGGTTCACGACGAGGGTAGCGAGCGCTTCGCCTTCCACGTCTTCTGCGATGATGAGGAGTTCCTTGCCGGACTGTACGACTTTTTCGAGGAGCGGCAGGATGTCCTGCAGGACGTTGATCTTCTTATCCGTGATGAGGATGAAGGGATCGGTCATGACGCATTCCATCTTGTCCGGATCGGATACCATGTACGGGCTGAGATAGCCGCGGTCGAACTGCATGCCTTCCGTGAATTTCAGCTTCGTTTCCATGGTCTTGGATTCTTCTACGTTGATGATGCCGTCCTTGCCGACCTTTTCCATGGCGTCAGCGATGAGGCCGCCGATGGTGGCGTCCGCCGCGGAGATGGAAGCGACCTGCGCGATGGCGTCGCGGGTGCTGACCGGGATGGCGTTCTTCTTGATTTCTTCCACGAGGCAGGCCACCGCTTTTTCGATGCCCTTCTTCAGGACCATCGGGTTCGCGCCGGCTGCGACGTTGCGCATGCCTTCATGGATCATGGACTGTGCGAGGAGCGTCGCGGTGGTGGTGCCGTCGCCGGCCACGTCGTTCGTCTTCGTGGCGACTTCTTTCACCAGCTGAGCGCCCATGTTTTCAAAGGGATCTTTCAGCTCGATCTCGCGGGCGATGGACACGCCGTCGTTGACGATGTTCGGAGCGCCGAACTTCTTGTCCAGCACGACGTTGCGGCCTTTCGGGCCGAGGGTGATCTTCACCGCGTTTGCGAGCTGATCCACGCCGCGGAGCAGAGCCGCGCGGGCTTCTTCATTATACAGAACTTTCTTTGCCATTTATGTCACTCCTTGTTTGTCAGAAATCAGAATACGCAGAGAATATCGCGTTCGGTGATGAGCAGGTAATGCTTGCCGTCTTCATCGATGTCCGTGCCGGAATATTTCGCGAAGAGCACTTCGTCGCCGACTTTCACTTCCATGGGGATGCGCTGGCCGTTGTCGTTGTACTTGCCTTCGCCTACGGCTACGACGGTGCCTTTCTGGGATTTCTTCTGCGCTGTATCCGGCAGCAGGATGCCGCCTTTGGTCTTGGTTTCTTCTTCTTTGACTTCAATCAGAACACGATCTGCTAATGGTTTTAACATTTCGACTCCTCCTTCTGGTTATTAGCACTCACTCAAATCGAGTGCTAACTTTTACGTTCCTATCATACATAACTTCCTGCAAAAATGCAAGGGCCGCACAGAAAAATTTTCAGATTCCCCGCCACGGCCGCCGCCCATGGCGCGCACGGAAAAAGCGGCCCCGGAGAGCCGCTTCAGTAGACCCGCTCCGACTGGCCGGAGACGGCGTCCTGCAGGTAGATGGGGCCGAGGTGGAGCCGTCCCCGGCGGATCTCGAACGCGTCCGTCGTGACGTCCCCCATGGCGAGCGAGATCACCACGTCCCGGAAGGTGATGGTGCTGCCCTCCCGGCCGAAGGTGCCGGCGATCTTCTCGAAGGGGATGAGGTGGTACTTCCCCGCGCCGGATACGAAGGAGCCGTACGCCTCGGGCTCCGCGCCGCCGCCCTGGTCCCGGAGATGCAGGTCCAGCTCCACTTCGCACCGCAGGCCCAGGTCGCGCGCCGCGATGCTGCCCTGGAGCGCGTGGCCCCGGATGTCCGCCTCGTAGGACCGGCGGTCCAGATCGAAATGGCCGCTGCCCTCCACGGTGCCGCCGAAGACTTCCCCTTTCACGCCGGTGATGCCGATCTGCCCGTCTTCATAGTGGAAATCCCCAGTCATGCCGGTGAAGCGGAGCGCGGGGATCCGGAGCTTCGGGATGTCCAGCGTCCCTTCGATGACCGGCCGGGAGAGCGGCCCCGTGACGCGCGCCCCCAGCGAGACCGGGTCGTCGATGTCGAGGCCCGCGCCAAGCGAGGACGGGCGGCATCCCTTGATGGAGAGCGCCATGTCGCACGCCGGCTCCTGTTCGCGGAAATCCACCGTCCCGTGGAGCGCGAGCTGGTCCGCCGCGACCGTCCCGCCAAAAGGCCCCGCCAGAAGGCCGAGGCGCAGCTCCCGGTCCGTGTCCGCGTGGAAGCGCAGGTCCACGTGCTCCATGCGGAAATGGCGGTCCGGCGACTCCGCCTCGATGGTGCCGTCCCGGAAATCCACGCGGCAGTCGAAGAGGCGGTTCCCGTCCGCGCCGGTGAGGCGGATGGGTGCATGCCCCGCCGCGCGCCAGGCATCCCCGTCCGGCTTGATGTAGAGCGGCCGCATGGTCTCATCGAAAAAGAGATGGACGTACGCCTTCTCCATGGCGATCTCCGTGACGCTCATCGTCCCGATGTGCCCGGTCACCACGTCCCAGGGCTTCACGCGGAAGCGCACCTGCGGGATATCTGCGAGGAGCGTGCCGTCGTCCGCCGTCCACCGGATGCCCTCCGCCTCCACGCGGCCGAGGAAATCCGCGCTGATGCGCTCCGCCGTCACCGTCCCCGGGAAGAGGTCCCGCTCCTCTGCGGCGCGGTTGAAGATCTCCGCCGCGCGGAAGGAGAGATACCAGCACAGGCCGTAAAAAAGGACGGCCGCCGCAAGGAATGCCGCCAGCCCGCGGGCCAGTCCCCTGCGGTGCCGTCCGAGCCAGCGCTTTCCTTCCATCGGTCCGTCCTCCTTTGTCCTTTCCTGTATTGTAGCACAGCCCGCCCGCCTTCCGGCGCACGAAAAAACGGCGTCCCGTAAAGGAACACCGTTTCTTTTCTTCCGGCTGTCTTATTCGATGCCCATCGCCATCAGGGCGAAGCGCATCATCAGCATGACTACCACCGCGTCGATGAGCGGCGTCACGAGCAGGATCGGATAATACAGCGCGCGCACCTTGCACACGAGGACGACGCGCGCGAAATGTCCGATGAGCGTACCCATGGTGATGCACGCCGGGAAGAGGATCGTCGCCTGGGCGGCCGTGATGGTCCCGGCGGTATACAGCGAAGCCGCGGCCGCCGCGCCCGCCGCCTTGGCGAAGAACGCCGCCAGCAGCACGACGGACGCCTCGCCGGGCAGGCTGAAGAGCCCCATGATCGGGCCGAGCGCCTTGCCGATGAGCGGCATGACGCCGGCATACTGCAGGAACGCGATGAGCGCGTACGCCATGACCATCGCCGGCGCGATCAGTTCCACGCCGATGTAGAAGCCTTTCTTCGCGCCGCGCATGAAATATTCAGGGACGGACAGCTTCTTCTCCTCTTTCTTTTCCTCTGCCATTATGCCGCCTCCCCTTCTGCGCCATGCTTCCTGTGATAATACTTCAGATAGAACCGGATAATGTTCGCGCCCATGACCTTCACGACGAAGATCATGCCGATGACCGCCCCCACGGGCACCACCGCGATCGGCACGAGCGGCGCGCCCGCCGCGATGGTATTGCTCACCACGGCGGAGCCCGCATACTGGTACGCCGCGAAGATCGTCCGCTCGTCATCGTTGATCATGCCGGCTTCATACATGTCCTTCGTCATGAAGGCGCCCACGTCGGAGCTGGTGAAGCTCGACACGAAGGCGAGCCCCGTCACGCCGGGGATGCCCATGAGCGGATGCAGCAGCGGATGGAACAGTTTTTCCGCCGCATGGAGCGCGCCCATGTTCTCGCACACTTCGATGAGCCCCTGCGCCAGCATGATCGTCGGGATCAGCGTGAGCGCCACCACGAAGCCTTCCCGCGCGCCTGCGCCGCCGGCGCCCTGGAGCGCCACTTTCGCCCCTTCCGCGTGGCCAAACTGCCCGATGAGCGAATTCAGATCAAACGCTTTCAGGAAATTCTCCTGCCCCGCGCAGAGGCCGGAGAAGGAGACGATCAGGAACAGCAGGGAAATCCAGCCTTTCCACGTCACCTTTTCTTTCTTTGCCTGTTTCTCTTCCATACTTGGTCACTCCCTCCGTCCGGTCTGTCTCACAGCGTAACGAGGCAGGTGAGGAGCAGCTTCTCCCGTTCTGTGAGAGAGCTTTCCTCTGCCCATTCCCGCACGGTGTGATTGAATTCGCCTTTCACGCCCATCGCGCAGAGCGTGGGGATGCCTGCCATGGTGAGGTACGCGGAGTCGCTGCCGCCGCCCACGGCGATGGCTTTCATCGCGGGAAGGCCCGCTTTCTGCGCCTCTTCATTGGCCCGCTCGAACAGTTTTTCCGAGCCTTCGATGCGTTCCATGGCCGGCACAAGCACCGTCCGCTCATACTTCGTCGCCGTGTGGTCGATGTAGGTCTTCTTCGCAATCTCTTCGAAGCCCTTCTCCACGCGCGCCAGCCCCGCCATGGTGCGGAACCGCACGTCCACGATGCACCATGCGTGTTCCGGCACGGCGTTCGCCACGGTGCCGCCGCCGATGACGCCCACGTTCACCGTGGTGCCTTCCGCGAAATCGGTGAGCGCTTCCATATCGAGGAGCTTGTGCGCCAGTTCCTTCACGGCGCTCCGGCCGGCCTCGGGGTTGTTGCCCGCGTGCGCGCCCACGCCGTCGATGTCCCAGCGGTAGCGGCAGCAGCCTTTCCGCTCGATGACGATGCCGTTGTCGATGAAGCCCGTCTCCATGTTGAAGCCCATCACCGCGCCCTTCACTTCCGCGAGGTAATCCTTCCCGGCTTCGGACTTGCCGTGGCCCACTTCCTCGTCGCCTGCGAGGATGACTTTGATCGGATACCGGTCATAGCCCGCTTCGATGAGGAATTTCACCGCGTACATCAGGATGGTGTCGCCGCCCTTCATATCGAGCGCGCCCGGGCCGGTGACGCGGCCGTCCTTCACGGTGAAGGGGCGGGCCGCCGCCGTGCCGTCCGCGAAGACCGTGTCCATGTGGCCGGTCAGCACGACGAACGGCTTCGACATGTCGCCGTACTCCGCGACGAGCATATTGCCCGCCTTTTCATATTCATGGAAACGCACCCGGCATCCCGCCGCTTCGAGGAATGCCTTGATGTCCTGTCCCACGGCGTCCACGCCGGCTTTGTTGTCCGAGCCGCAGTCGCGGTCCACCAGAGACCGCCAGGTCTCCATCATGGCCGGTTTGGCCGCATCGACTTTTGCAAACAGTTCCTGCAACGTCTGATTCATTGATTGTCCCTCCTTAAAATCCATAATAGTTTTACTTTATCACCGCAAAGCGATAAATACAATAATCATTCCTATATAAAAAAATAATCCTCCCATTGATTTTGCTATATGGATATCTCCCATTTCCGCGCACGAAAAAACGGCGTCCCATAAAGGAACACCGTTTCCGTGATTTTATCTTTCCTGATGAACGCCGTCGCCGATGATGCGCACGTCGAGCGGGATGTGGACGTTGAATTTGTCCATCACCTGACGCTGCACTTCGTGAAGCACGGCGAGCACGTCCGCGCAGGTGGCCTGGCCGTTATTCACGACGAAGTCCGGATGCTTCGTGGAGACCTGCGCGTCGCCCACGGAGTAGCCCACGAGGCCGCAGGCCTTGATCATCGGGCCCACGTGGTATCCCGGCGGACGGAGGTACATCGTGCCTGCGCTTCTCTTGTCGAGAGGCTGCTTCGTGCGGCGGGAGAGCTGGTGCTCGTCCATGGCGCGCTTGATCTCGTTCACGTTGCCGTGGGAGAGATGGAGGCGCACGCCGAGGATGACGTCCCCGTTGTGCATGAAGATGCTGTCGCTCTCGCCGTAGTGGAGATCGTCCCAGCCGTAAGTCTTCTCCCGCTGGCCGTCGCGGGTGATCACGCGCACGCTTTCCACCACGTTCTTCATCTGGCTGCCGTAGCCGTTCGCGTTCATGAAGGCTGCGCCGCAGATGGTGCCCGGCAGACCGACCGCCCATTCCATGCCTTTCAGCTGATTCTTCCAGGCGAGGCGGGATACCGCGCCGGTGGCCGTGCCGCCGGAAGCGATGATCCAGTCGCCCTCGCACTCCATGTACGGCTTCAGCCGCTGCGTGCAGATGGTGATGCCGCGGATGCCCTTGTCGCTCACGAGGCAGTTCGACCCGCCGCCGATGATCGTGACCGGCACGCCCCCTTCATAGGCGCGCTTCAGCACCTTCTTCAGCGTCTCTTCCGAGTCGGGCGCGACGAATACGTCCGCCGGGCCGCCGATGCCGTACGTGGTGTGACGGCTCATCGGCTCGTCCACGCGAAACTGCTTTTCCGTGAGGATGCCCTCAAAAAACGAAGTCCAGTCTGTCATTTCTTATCCAGCTCCAATACATCCATACCCTGCATCATGGCATCGCTGATGATCTTCTGCAGATCGGCTGCAACCTGCTGCCAGCGGATAAATGCCTGCAGATATTCCTGCGCATCGCCGTTGTTGCTGACCATGACCGCCAGCTCCTGGAGATGCTCGTAGGCCTTGTCGTCCTGCTTCTGCCCCGCCAGCTTCGCATAGTCCGCCTGCATCTGGGCTATCAGGTACTCCTTGACCAGCTTCCGGGCGTCTTCATTGCCCTTGATCTTTTCGCCCGCCGCGGCGAGACGCTTCATTTCGTCGCACTCTTTGATGCCGCCGGCGAGTTCGTACGCCTTATCATATATATTCATGGCTTTCCGTCCCTTCTCTGAACAACCGTCCGCTCTTCTGCAGCAGATGGGGAAATCCCTGCTGGCGTAGCGCTTCCATCGCCACGATGGCCACCGCGTTCGACAGATTGAGCGACCGCGCCTCCTCGATCATGGGGATGCGGATGCAGTCCTCCTCGTGTGCGAGGAGCAGCTCCTCCGGCAGGCCCTTCGTCTCCTTGCCGAAGACGAGCACATCCCCCGGCGTGAAGGACACATCGCTGTAGGCGCGCACCGCTTTCGTCGTATTGTAATAGAAATGGTGCCCCGCCAGCATCCGCTGCACTTCCTCGAAATTCTCATGGACATGCACGTCCAGCAGGTCCCAGTAATCGAGCCCCGCCCGCTTCAGGTGCCTGTCGTCGAGCGAAAAGCCGAGCGGCTTCACCAGATGGAGCGTCAGATGCTCCGCCGCGCAGAGGCGGGAAATATTTCCCGTATTTCCCGGAATTTCCGGCTCAACCAGTACGATATGCATGGACACGCCTCCACATTTCCCTGTATAACCACGGTTATTATAGCATACAACGCAGGCAAACTGTACCCTGCCGCGCGGAAACGGCGTCCGCAGACGCCGCCTCTCAGAAATAGCTGCCGTACCGGTCCTTGTACCGCTCGGTCATCTCCGTCTCGTCGTAGGCCTTGAACGTGAAGGCCTTCTGCCCTTTGTAGGAGATCTTATAGATGATGTCCGTGTCGAGCCCGTTCACAGGGATGCGGTACGTATTCGGGTACCCCCGCACGTCCTGCTCCGCGGGCGCGCCGGTCATCTCGATGCCGTCGCTGAACGTGAAGGCCGGGTGCGCCGGGTCGAACCGCAGCGGGTCCGTCTCCTCCGGCGGGAGCGGGTCCTCCATGACCACCTCCACCGTGAGATAGTCCACCGCGATGACCGACTCGATCTGATTCGCCCACGCGGCCGGCACCAGTGCCAGCGCCGCCGCGAGCGCCATGACGATCTCTCTCTTCATGCTGCGCCTCCCCTCCCTGATTTTTCCTTACTATACCGGCCGCCGCAGGGCCTGTCAAGGCAAACAAAAAAGGCCTCCCGCCGGGAAGCCTCTTTCGCGCCTTATTTTCTTTCTTTGATTCTTGCCGCTTTGCCGGACAGTCCGCGCAGATAGAAAAGCTTTGCACGGCGTACGATGCCGCGGCGCTTCACTTCGATCTTGGCGAGACGCGGAGAATGGACGAAGAATGTTCTTTCGACGCCGACGCCGTAGGAAATGCGGCGAACGGTGAAGGTTTCGCGAAGGCCAGCATGTTTTCTCGCGATAACAACACCTTCAAATACCTGGATTCTTTCGTTTTTGCCTTCGACGACCTTGGTGTGTACGCGTACGGTGTCGCCGGGACGGAATTCAGGAATGTCGTCTCTCAGCTGTTCTCTTTCGAGCGTTTCGATAATGTTCACGATCTTTTCCTCCTTATTCACAGGACATTCTTGCCGATCGTCTTTGGCAGTGGACTGTCCAGACATACGCAAGTATTTTACCATTTTTCCCTGCGGCCTGCAAGGAAAAAACGGCTCCGGGAGGGAAAATTCAGCCATTTCCTTCCCGGACGATCTGTTTCTCTGCAATCCCAGCACGCTGATTGGATACGAATACGGATAAAAACTTTTTACCGCATCCGAAGAGAGGTTCATTTTCGACACGCACGTTTTGCAGACATCGGTGCGGCCCCACATAGGACAAAAGTCTTTTTTCACAGGCGATGCGGGACCACATAACGAGTCCGTACGTGTCCGTTCATCTACGACTGTTTCCATTTTAGGAATGAGATTCCATGGTCCCCGACATTCTTTCCCGCCGCCGGGAAAGAGTGTCGGCCAAGAAAGGGGGCGCCGCCGCGCGTTTCCGGCCTAAGCTGGGCACCGTCTCAGCTAACGGGCCGCAACTCGCTCGCTTTGCTCGCTCAAACACGGCGTCCCGTCTTCACGCTGAGACGGTGCCCAGCTTCCCCCCTGCGGAGTCGGCCTCCAACGGAACGGGCGGGGAAGCTGGACCAATGCTGAACTTGTATCATGCATGGAGTGCGAGCTTCATTTTCGACGTGAACGTTTCTCATACACAGGTGCAGGCTCACATAGAGACGACCGCCTCTCCCTTCATGCCCAGAAAAAGTTTGTGTCGCCGCTTCGCGGCTCCCTTATGGTTCTGTACGTTCTCATGCAGGAGCGGGCCCACATAGAATGACCGTACGTGTCCGAAACACACGACTGTTTTCATTTTTGGAATGCGATTCCATAGTCCCTTTATTTTCTTTCCATGCCTGGCGGAAAGAAAACGAAGCAAAAGAAAGGGCAGCCGCCCCGTCACTCCGGCCTGAAAATTTCGTCGGTCACTACCCTCCGGAGAGCTCGCTCCCTGCGGTCGCTCAGACAGGCCGACCGCTGACGCCACCGGCGAAATTTTCTCCCTTCGGGCACCGGCCTCCGTTCAAAGGGGCGGGGAAGCTGCACCAGTACTGGACTTGTATCGTGCATGGGGTGTGGGCTTCATTTTCGACGTGAACGTTTCTCATACACCAGTGCGGACCCACATAGAGAAGGAGTCCTTACTCCTCATGCCCGGGGAAGTTTGGTGTCGCGTGCAAGCGCGCTCCCTTGTACTGACGTACAGCCTCATGCAGGAGCGGACCCACATACGATGAAAAACTTCCTAAATCACACGACAAGGTTAATCCTGCGAATGTTGCTTCTCATACGCACGCGCGAAGCGCGGCGGATAGGGCCCAGCTCTGCCGGGCTTTCCTTTTCCCTCCCCTACGCAGGCGCAAAGCGCCGCGTAAAATTCCGGCGCAGCCGAACTCCTCTTTCCCTTTACGCACGTGCGCAGCACGGCGGAACAGTCCGCTTGCGGACACTCCTTTCCCTGCGGACGGGAATACGGCTTTCCCCTCTCGCCTGAGCCCGGCCCCGAAGCCGGGCAGTTCCAGCGGGGCGGCTTCCTAATCTGTGCCGCCCTTCTGCTCAGGCGCTCCTCACCAGAGCGCCGGGATTGCGCCCGGCCATTAAGAAAAAGGGCCGGTGCGGCTCCTCAGAGCCGCAGCAGGCGGGGCGGCCTGCCGCGGCTTGCAGTTTGTACTGTCCCGGCATAATTGTCTCCTTTCGTACAAGCCGCATTTGTGCTGAAAGGGAATTACAAACTGAGCGGCAGGACGCCCCGCCGACAGGTCCTTTTTCGCCTGGCCGGCCGCTTCTCCCTTTGGTTACTTTCCATTCTTCCCGGGGGAAGAAGGAAAGTGACACGACCATGGAGCTCGTGCTCCTAAAATAGGACCATCCGTAAATGACCGGACACGTACGGCCTCTCTATGTGGGCCCGCTCCGCCTGCGCAGAAAAGAAGTCACCTCATATGAGCCTGCCCCTTCACGATCCGATACGTACGGCCCCTCCCGCGCCCCAAACTTTCCCAAAAGAAAAGGCACCCCGCCGCAGCGGGATGCCTGTCTTTGTATTGTGTTATGCGAGCTTGCTGAAATCGCCCCAGAGATTGAAGAGGTCGAGGACTTTCTTCAGCGTGGAGATGCGGTTCGTGCGGACCGCTTCGTCGTCCACCATGACCATGACTTTATCGAGATAGTCGTTGATGGGCTGCGTGAGGGTGCGGAGCGCCGGGAGCGCCGCCGCATAGTCGTACGCCTGGTAGGCTTCGTTCGCCTTGAGGCCGGCGGCGACGTAGGCGGCCCAGAGATTCTTCTCCGCTTCGTCCGCGAAGAGGGCCGGCAGGACGGACACGGCGTCCTTGCCTTTCGTGATGTTCGCGAGGCGGGTCACGGCCTGACGGAGGTCCGCTTCGTCTTTCACGGCGCTGTCCTTCATGCTCTGCGCGCGGAGGAAGAGGGCGTACACGTCGTCCACCGGTCCGGAGAGGACGGCGTCGATGATGTCATAGTCCACGCCCTGCGAGAGCAGGATGGCGCGGATGCGCTGGCGGAAGAATTCTTCGATCTGACCGGCGGCGGTCTGTTTCGCTTCGTCCGTGCCGGGCAGGAGTTCCAGCGCTTTCGCGATGCCCCGGCGCACGTCCCAGTGGATCTTGCCGTCTACGAGGATGCTCACCGCGCCGATGGTCTGGCGGCGGAGCGCGAAGGGGTCCTGCGAGCCCGTGGGGATGAGGCCGCGGAGGAAGGTCGCCGCGAGGTTGTCCAGCTTATCCGCCAGCGACAGCGCGCGGCCGATGGATTCTTTCGGCAGGATGTCTCCGGCAAAGCGCGGCATGTACTGTTCGAAGATGGCCTGCGCCACGTTCGGCTTCTCGCCGTCGAGGAGGGCGTATTCCTTGCCCATCTCGCCCTGGAGCTCGGTGAATTCGGTCACCATGCCGGTGGCGAGGTCGGACTTGGAGAGGTACGCCGCGCGGTCCGCGTCGGCTTTTTCTTCTTCGGTGAAGCCCCAGTCCGCGCCGATGGCGGCGGTGAGGGTCTGGAGGCGGCCCGCCTTGTCGAGGAGGCTGCCCATGCCTTCCTGATAGTTGATGCGCGCCAGATCTTCGCGGTGCCCTTCGAGGGATTTCTTCCGGTCGTTGTCAAAGAAGAATTTCGCGTCGTCCAGACGGGCGCGAAGCACGCGCTCATTGCCGATCTGCACGTTTTCGAGTGCTTTCGTGCCGCCGTTCCGCACGGTGAGGAAGTAGGGCATGAGGCTGCCGTCCTTCGCGTGCACCGGATAGTAGCGCTGGTGGTCGCGCATGGGGGTGACGATGGCCGGCGCGGGGAGCTGCATGAATCCTTCGTCGATGCGGCCGTAGAGAGGGGTCGGGTATTCGACGATGAAGTTGATCTCTTCGAGGAGGCCCGGATTCGGCCAGATTTCGCCGCCGAGCTTCGCCGCCGTGTCGAGGAGACCCTGCCGGATCATCTCGCGGCGTTCGTCCTGATCGACGATGACGAAGGCGCGCCGCATGGTTTCCTTATAGTCTGTCGGGGAGGCGATCTCCACGTCTTCCTTGCAGAGGAAGCGGTGGCCGCGGCTCTTCCGCCCGCTCACCACATGGGCGAGCTCCATGGGCACCACGTCTTCGCCGCAGAGGGCGACGAGCCAGCGGATCGGCCGGATGAAGCGCAGCTCTTCGCTGCCCCAGTGCATGCTCTTCGGGAAGGAGAGCCCCGTGATGATGTCCGTGAAGACCTGCGGCAGGATCTCCGCCACGGGCTTCCCTTCATTCACGATCTCCGCCCAGACGTAATTGCCTTCTTTCACGAGGTCCGCCGGGTCGATGTGCGCGCCCCGGGCGAATCCCTGTGCCGCGCGGGTGGGCTGGCCGTCCGCATCGTAGGCCGCCTGGATGGAGGGGCCTCTCTTCTTCACCGCTTCGTCGGCCTGCTTCTCCGCCGCGTCTGCCACGAGCACGGCCAGACGGCGGGGCGTCGCGTAGATGGTGACTTTCCCGAAAGAAAGGCGCGCTTCTTTCAGTTTCGTTTCCGCCAGCTCCTGCAGCTGGGCGATGGTGCCGGGGAGGATGTTCGCCGGCATTTCTTCCGTTCCGATTTCGAGGAGGAGATCCTTCGTCATTTCGCAGCACTTCCTTTCAGCATGGGGAATCCCAGTTCCTTGCGTTTTTTGAGATAGGCTTTCGCGCACATGCGGGCGAGGTTCCGCACGCGGCCGATGTACTCGGTCCGCTCGGAGAGGGAGATCGCGCCGCCCGCGTCGAGCAGGTTGAACGTGTGGGAGCATTTCAGCACGTAGTCATAGGCGGGCAGCACGTAACCGGCCTTGATGACGCGGGACGCTTCCGCCTCGTACATGTCGAAGAGCTTGAAGAGCATGTCGTGGTCGGACAGGTCGTAGCTGTACACGGACTGCTCGTATTCGTTCTCATGCCAGATGTCGCCGTAGGTCACGCCATCCGTCCAGACGAGGTCGTACACATTGTCTTTTTCCTGGATGTACATGGCGATGCGCTCCAGCCCGTAGGTGATCTCCACGGAGACGGGATGCTCGTCGATGCCGCCCACCTGCTGGAAATAGGTGAACTGGGTGATTTCCATGCCGTCGAGCCAGACTTCCCAGCCGATGCCCCATGCGCCGAGCGTCGGGGATTCCCAGTTGTCCTCGACGAAGCGGATGTCGTGCTCCTCCGGGTCGATGCCAAGCTCCTTCAGGCTCTCCAGATACGTCTCCTGGATATTGTCCGGGGACGGCTTCATGATGACCTGGAACTGGTGATGCTGGTAGAGGCGGTTCGGGTTGTCCCCGTAGCGGCCGTCATCCGGGCGGCGGGACGGCTCCACATAGGCCACGCACCACGGCTCCGGTCCGAGCACGCGGAGGAACGTGGCCGGGTTCATCGTGCCCGCGCCTTTTTCCACATCGTAAGGCTGCTGCAGGATACAGCCGCGCTCCGACCAGAATTTCTGGAGCGTCAGAATGATCTGCTGAAATGTCATGATTGCCTCCTGAAAATAAAAAATCCCCCGTAACGACTGTTACAGGGACGAGATAGACCCGCGGTTCCACCCTCATTGGCGCAGAGACCTCTGCACCCGCTTCTTTGATGGCTGCCCTACCCACGACTGCTTCAGGCAGCAGCTCCGAAACGCCTTCCGCGCCCGCCCGGCTCGCACCGTCCCGGACTCGCTTTCCCGCGCGTACTCCTTTTCTTCCTCGCTGTGATTTTCCCCATTGTATCAGGGGCCGCGGGAAATTGCAAGGCAGCATGAAAAAAGCCCATGCCCGCGCATGAGCTCTTCCGGCTTACGCCTTCTTGCCGTCCGCTTTATGTGCCGATGCTTTCTTGTCCTGGAGATACGCGGTGTCTACGCGGAGCCAGCTCTGAAACAGAGCGGAGCAGAAATCTTTCGTCGCTTTCTTGGCAGTCATCATGATGGATCTCCTCCTTTTGAGAAATGCATTTATTTTCTTATTTATCTAAATCATAATACTGCTTATTCATGCAGTCAAGAGATATCTTGCAAAGTTCTGAAACCTGTATATCTTCATGATTTTCTATCATCATCAGGCAGAAAAACGGGCTGTTTTTTATGACATGGTCGGAAAACAGAGGCCGCCTGCACCGACCCGCTGCCCGTGCGGGGCCGTGCCTTTCCCCTCTCCGCGCCGCGGTCCGGCATGCCGCCGGATGATATAATAAAAGAAAAAGCAACAGGGGAGGCGGGACTATGAAACGAATCCATGCACTCATGATGGCGGCGCTGCTCGGCGCGCCGTGGGCGGCCTGCGCGGAGGGACCGGCGGCCGCGCCGCCTGCGGAGACACCCTTCGCCGCGGCGGTGAAGCAGGACGGCCGGTGGGGCGCCGTCGATGAAACGGGCGCCGTGCTCATCCCCATGGCGTACGACGCGGTGGACATCTCGCTCGCGGACAAGGAGAACCGCGCGGCCGATCTCGCCATGCCCGGCCGGGACCGGCTCATCGAAGCGGAGCTGGACGGGAAGTACGGCTTCTTCGACCGGAGCGGCGCGGTCGTCGTGCCGGTCTCCTATGAGGCCCGCTCCGCCTGGCAGGACGGCGCGCTCGCCGTGCAGATCCGAAAAGGCGAGCTCGGCTTCTACCGGGCGGACGGCCGGGAACTCGCCCCGCCCGTGTACGAGGCCGTGTCCGACATGAAAGACGGCTGGGCCGTGCTGAAGCAGGACGGGAAGTACGGCTACGTCAGCCGGGACGGAACGATCCTCCCGCCGGTCTACGAAGAGGCCCGCTATTTCCAGGACGGCTATGCGCCGGTGAAGCAGGACGGGAAATGGGGCGTCATCGACGAGACGGGGCACTTCGCCGTCCCCTGCCAGTATGACGACGCCGGACCTTACGTGAGCGACGGCCTCCTCGCGGCGGAGAAAGACGACCGCTGGGGCTTCATCGACATGACCGGCCGGGAGGTCGTGCCCTTCGTGTATAAAGAAGTGCACCCGGTCTTCGCGGAGCGCCTCACTGCCGTGGAAAACGACGACAAGCTCTGGGGCTTCGTGGACAATACGGGCCGCGTCACCGCAGAGCCGGCTTTCTCCGCGGTGGTGACGCCTTTCAGCGAAGGGCTGGCGGGCGTGGTCACCCGGGACGGCAAGGCCTACGCCCGGCCGGACGGCACCATCGCGTTCCATGCGGACTTCGACCGCATCTACGCGTTCCGGGACGGCCTCGCGGAATATCTCGAGGGCGAGACCTACCGTGGCGGCGGCCGGAGCGGCTTCCCCATCTCCATCGGGATCGGCATCGGCTGGGGACACTACCGCCATCACCATCCGTGGGGCGTGGGCATCGGCTGGCCCATGTGGGGCCCCTGGTGGTATGACGACTGGTACGACGGCCCGTCCCGCGTGACGGAAGTGAAGCGCGGCTATCTGGACCGCACCGGCCGGATCGTGGCCTCCGCGGACCTCGCCCGCGTCTATCCCGCCATGAAGGAAGGCATCATCGTCTTCAACCGGAACCGCTTCGGCATGGTGGACCGCACGGGTCAGTACGTGATCCACACGGAATACCGCGCTCTCGTGCCCGACGAAGCGGACGGCTGCCTCCTCGCGCGGAACGAGGACAAGGACTGGGGCACGCTCTCCTTCACAGGCGCGCCGCTCATCCCCTTCCTCTACGATGAGCTGCAGCCCCTCGGCGGCGGCTTCTTCGCCGGGAAGCGGGACGGCGGCTGGGCGCTCGTCGCGGGAGACGGCACCGAACTCACCGCCCCGCTCTACAGGGAAATCGGCGCCGAAGGGAGCGGCCTCTTCCCGGCGCGCACCCGCAGCAGCTGGGTCTACCTCGACACGGCCGGCCGGGAAGCGCTCGTCTTCGCGGACAAAGTGCAGGAGGCCCGTCCCTTCACCCGCGGCTATGCAGGCGTCCGCATCGGCGGGAAATGGGGCATCATCGACCCCGCGGGTGCCTTCACCGCCGCCCCGGCCTACAGCGATTTCAAATCCCTCTGATTTTTTCCACACAAAAAGAGCTGTGCTCACGCACAGCCCTTTTTCTTTGTTACTGTTCCGGTTTCGGTTCGCGGAGGTACCCCGCTTCGCCGAGCAGACGCCAGATCTCTTCGCCGGCTTCCGCGTTTTCCATCTCCACATACAGGCAGTGAGCGCCGCCCGCCACGAGAGACAGGGGCTTCATCTTCATTTCCTCGAGCTTCTCCCCCCATTTGCGGATATCCCTGCGGGAGCAGAGATTCAGCGGGCAGGACAGCTTCCCGTACATGCCGTATTCCACGCTGACGCCGCGGATCATGCCGCCATTGTCTACGATCAGCTCCAGCTCGCGGCGCAGGGCCTCCCTGTCCGCACAGAACAGCGGGATCTCCCGCGCCTCGCTGTCTCTTTCCCGTTCGATCAGATAGCCCTGCGACGTCGCAAGGATCCGCGCGCCTTCCGCGCGCAGCATCGCTATATCACTGACGATGATCTGGCGGCTCACTCCGCAGAGCTCCGCCAATTCACGGCCGGTCACTGAGGTATTGGTGGATTTCAGCTTCTGGAGGATGAGACGTCTTCTTTCTATATTCTCCAAAATGCACTTCCCCCTTTCCATGTTTTCTCGATTATAACATATGTCAAAAAGTTTTTGTCTTTATAAAGCGTAAATAAATTAACAAAAAAATATTAAGCATAACCGTTGCAAAATCCGGTAGAAAAGATACGGGAAACGCATATCGGATACCAAGGCAAACCGCCGGGGACTCCGGGGAGCGCGAATCGGCTATATATACCATTTATATAAAAGAGCCCGCGGGAAACGGGCGCATAAGCGAGGCGCAGGGGAAACCGGCGCGTATAAAGTAAACACACCGCGGAAACAGGCTGGCGTCTCCGCGGTGTGTTTGTTTGCCTATGTATTTACCGGCCCCGATAGACGGGCGGCCGCTTCTCCCAGAAGGCATGCACGGCCTCGGCGAAGTCTTCGGAGCGGAAGGCTTCGTGCATAGTGTCCCGCTCGGTCACGGCGAGGTACTCTTCGAAATCTGCATAATTCACGGCGAAATTCTGGTACTTGGCCAGCTCGTATGCGCGGAGCGGCCCGGCGGCCAGTTCCTCCGCATAATGCTGCGCTTCCTCCAGCACGCGCCCTGCCGGGACCAGCCCGGTGAGGAGGCCCATGCGGTCGGCTTCCGCCGCGTCGATCACGCGGTGCTCCACGCAGAGCTCGAGGGCTTTCCGCGCGCCGACGGCCCGGGAGAGGAGATACATGCCGCCCGCATCCGGCGCGAGACCGATTTTGGTGAAGGGTTCGGAGAATTTCATCGTCTCATCCGCCACGAGGAAATCCGCCGCGAGAGCCAGGTTCGCGCCGCCGCCCGCCGCGTGGCCCTGCACGGCCGCGATGACGAGCTTCCGCATTTTCTTGATGTACAGGATGAGGCGGTTCACGTGGGTGAGGATCTCGTCAAGTTTCTCATAATGCCCGCCGTCGAGCTGCTCCCGGAAGAAGCGCATGTCTCCCCCGGCAGAGAAGGCGCGGCCTTTCCCGCCGAGGACGACTACTTTCACCGCCGGGTCCGCCTCGCAGGCCTGGAACCGCGCCAGCAGTTCATCGTCCATGGCGATGTCCAGCGGGTTCAGCCGCTCCGGATCGTTCATGAGGATGATCCCCGTCCCATTTTCGATATGATATTCCGTTCTGCTCATCATGGGCCTCCTTATTTTACCTGTTTTTTACATTATATCATCTCCCGCCGGGCCGCTGCCCGGGCGCACGAAAAAAGCACAGGGGCCGAAGCCCTGCTGTGCTTCTTTCTCTCAGAGGATCTTCTTGTTGTCCGGACCGGGCGTGGTCACGATGACCGTCTCCGGCGTGAGGACCACCGCGCCCCGCACGGCCAGCGCGCCGTGGAAGAGTTCCGCCGCCATGGCACGGAACTTGTCCACCACGGGGCCTTCCGTCACGTACTCCGCCGGGCCTTTCACCTGATAGCCCTCGCTGGTCTTCGGATCGTAAGCGGAGACCGCCGCCCTGCCGCAGGCCGCGACGTTCTGCTTCGTCGTCTCGAGGAAGACGTCGCCGATGGCGAGCTTCCCGTCGTCCGTCACCATGCGCAGCCCCACGGGCACCACGTTCGGCACGCCGTCCGCGCAGGTCGCCACGCTCCAGAGCTGGTCCTTCAGCAGCTGTATCACTTTTTCATCCATACGATGCACCTCCCTGCGGGTCCTTCCGACCCGTCTGCCCCTATTGTAAGAATTTTCCGGCGTTCCTTCAAGAGCCTATCCGCAGGGCCGGCGGCACAGGCGAGCATCCGTCTCATCTGCCCAGAAAAAGTTCTGTTCTCCGCAAGTCCGTTTACTCCTCCACTATGGTTTTCACAGCTTTATACATCCCCGCCGCTTCATTTCAAATGAGTTTCCTGTGCACACATAAAAAAGAAAGAGACAACCCCTCTCCTGTCTCTTCCTTTCCTCTCCTCACACACAACGAAAAAGGACTCACATCCCTGTGAGTCCCTTCTCTCCTTTATCAGCAGCTTCCTATCCTCCCGGGCCGCTTCCAGCCAAGTACTTTCG